>DLMZ01000005.1:12994-17722 GCA_002479415.1 Firmicutes bacterium UBA7523 | reverse complement strand
TAAAATATAAGCCGCAGATACTAATGTCGTCACATTAATACCTGCGGCTCAAATTCGCAATATTTATAGTTGCTGATTTTAATTACTGCCTCTCTGCAGCCGGGAGATAAAGAACCCATCCATAAGGTGTATGTGCGGATATAAATGAATGCCGTATTTACCGATGGAGTTTAGCCAAGACTCAGGCAAATAAGAATGGGGAGCGGAAACCGCAAAGTCGGAATGGAATGACAAGAATGCTTTTATCACTTCATCCGTCTCCTCCGGCTCATTGGTGCATGTGCTGTAAACTATAACTCCTCCAGGCTTCAGAATTTCTGCAGCCGCATTCAATATCTCTTTCTGAACCTTGGCCAGCTTTTTAATATCTTCCTCTTTCCTGCTCCACTTTAAATCAGGCTTGCGCCGAATTACCCCAAAGCCGGAACAAGGCACATCAAGAAGAATACGGTCAAAAAAGCCTAGCTCTCCCGCTGCTTCCCTAACATCCATGCATTGAGTACGTACAATATCTACGCCAAGTCTGCGGCAGTTTGACTCTACTAGAGCCAGTCTATGAGCATGAATATCCAAAGCGATAATCTCACCCTGATTATTCATAAGCTGCGCCAAGTGAGTAGTCTTGCCTCCGGGGGCGCTGCAGCCATCCAGCACTCTATCTCCGGGAGCCGGGTCTAGCACGCGGGAGGTAAGCATGGCGCTTTCACCCTGTATTTGAAAATAACCGGAGCGGTAGGCTGCAAGCTCAGTAAGACTGCCCCCTCCTTCAATGATGAGAGCTTCCGGCGTTACTTGACCGGGGACAGCTTTAACGCCTTGCTCTTTTAATGTAGCAATTAACTCCGGGCAGCTAATCCGCAGCGTATTTGTGCGAATAGAAACAGGAGCCGCATTATTATTGGCTAGAAGAAGGTCCTCTGTTTGCTTGCTGCCAAAACGGGATAACCAACGGGAAACAAGCCACTGGGGATGAGCATACTTTAAGGAAAGGTACGCAGCTTCATCATCCTCTCTGCTGGGCCAAGGAAATGTTTCTTTATTTCGCAGAGCACCACGCATTACGCCGTTAACAAAGGGGGCCAAGCCTCTTTTTTTACTATTTTTTATTAACTCAACAGTGGTGTTGCATGCTGCGGACTCGGGCACTCTATCTAAGTAAAATAACTGATAGAAGCCAATCCGCAAAACAGCAAGCACAATTTTGTCCAGTTTGTTCGCCGGACGGTTTGCAGCTTGGCTAATAAGCCAATCCAGAGTCATTTTATAGGTAACGACTCCATAGGTAATTTCTGCAGCAAGCCTTTTGTCCCGCGGGTCCATTTGCTGTGTGCCCAGTATATCAGACAGAGCAAGATTGATATAAGCTCCTTCATCCTCAATCCGGTTAAGCGCAAGCAAGCTGGCTTCCCGGGCATTTAATGTTTTTTTCATTTAGCTCCGTCTATCCTTTAAGACCAAAAGACGTATTAATTGGGAAAGAGCCATGGCCGCGGCGGCCATGTAAGTCAGCGCGGCAGCATTTAATACCTGCTTGGCAGGACCAACTTCTTCCCGAGTTATATACCCGCCGTTCTCCAAAAGTGCAATGGCTCTCTTTGAAGCGTCAAGTTCAACCGGGAGAGTAACAAGCTGAAAAAGCAATGTGAAGGCAAAGAAAAGGATGCCAATGCCCATTAAAACGCCTAACCCTCCCACACCGCCTGGTCCGGAGAAAATGTACCCGATAAAAAACAAGGGGAATGCCATCCGGGAACCGATATTAGCCGCCGGAAAGATATTGTTGCGAAAGCTAAGGGGAAAGTAACCGTCGCCGTGCTGAATGGCATGGCCAGTTTCGTGGGCGGCAACCCCCAAAGCAGCTAATGAGCTGCTGTTATAAACATCGGGAGAAAGACGGATTACGCCGGTACGAGGATCATAATGATCAGACAAGTTCCCCTGCCCCATTTCCACCGTGATATTCTGCAAGCCCGCATCATCAAGCAGCCGCCTTGCTGCTTGCGCCCCCGTTACACCGGAGCCGGAATAAACTTTAGAATATTTTGCGAAAGCATACTGAACCCGGCTTTGAGCCCACAGCGCAAACAAAAACGCAGGGATAATGAAAATATAAGTTGCATCAGGTACATACCAAATGGGAATCTCCTCCTTTAATGAAAAATAAGATAGCCTTTTCAACCTCTTTCGGTTTAACCTGGGTATTGAAGCAGGGACCATTAGGCCTTTCATTCGTTACTCCCAATACCGGCAGCGGAATGCAGTCCAGAATACCACTGGTCAAATCCCGCTCACAGGCAACAGCCACAATGGCACGGGGCTTCAACGTTTTAACTGCTTCCCTGGCTAAGGTGCCTCCTGTGGCAATACGCATATGAACACCGTAGTGTTCCCCCAGGGCAAGCAACGCACCCACAGAGCACTTGCCGCAACGGCTGCAATTGTCTGGGTTGGTGGTAATCCTATTGGGGCACTCTCTTTCCTGAAGGCAGTGAGGAAGCAGTACAAGAAGACGGTCAGGCGTCAGCTTCCCCTTTTTTGCCTTCACCAGTTGATTATTTACTTCCACGAAAGAGCATTGAATTTTGTCCTGCGCTATTTTAAATACTTTGCCAAGCCAAAGTACAACCGGATAAAGAAGGGATACTGTAAAGTTAATCGGCTTGTTCAGAAAAGTAATATTTCTGGAGGAAACAATGGATAAAACTATACCAAAGAATCCCAGCCCCACAAAGAACAAGGCCGCCAGCACCACTAGCACCACAGCTACCAGGAGGTAGCGAAGAACACCGGCATCACGCTGAAAAAAAGTTAGCCAAAGATAATAAAGAACACCGGCAAACATCATCAAGGTAACGCTCAAAAGCCCTAAGTATAACCTTTTTTTAATCATTTTATATCACACGCTTTCTTTGCTAGCCAAGAATTGTTCCTGCCGGCAAATCATTTCCCCGCAAAAAATCACTTGACGCCATTGCTTTTTTGCCCGGTGGCTGGACAGATGTTATTCGATAGCAGCCGTTCCCTGTAGAAACAACTATATCGCCTTCCGCCGACAACACCATGCCGCTGCATTTTGAGCATCCTTCTTCAGGCTTACCAGACCATACCTTTAGTCTCTCCCCATTTAAGAGCGTGTACGCACCCGGCCAGGGATTCATGCCCCTAACCAAATTATGGATATCTACGGCTGATGCGTTCCAGTTTATTAACTCTTCTTCGCGGCACAAAGGGGGAGCTGAGGTAGATAAGTTTTCGTCTTGGCGCAAACGAGGAGCCGTACCGCTTAAAACTTCTGCTATTGTTTTAACTATCATTTTTGCGCCCAGTGCGGACAACTTATCATGAAGGTTGCCGGTGGTGTCAAAAAAATCTATGGGGACAGCTTCTTTAAAAATAATATCTCCGGTATCCATGCCGGCATCCATATGCATAATTGTAATTCCACTCTCTGTGTCACCATTCATCACTGCGCGATGAATGGGGGCTGCGCCGCGATAACGTGGCAGCAATGACGCGTGGATATTAAGAGCGGCAATCTTTGGCACATCTAAGACAAGCTGGGGCAAAATTCTTCCATAAGCCGCAGTGACGATAAAGTCCGGAGACAGCTCCCTTAGTAGCTCCAAAAATTCCGAAGTCTTTATTTTTCTCGGCTGTATAACCTGAAGACCAAGTTCTTCAGCCGCTTTTTTCACCGCCGGCGGCATTGTTTTTTTCCCTCTGCCGCAAGGGCGGTCTGGCTGCGTCACTACTGCTGCCACCGTAAACTTCTTAGCAAGTTCTTGAAGTGCAGCTACGGCAAATTCAGGAGTTCCCATAAACACAATTTTTGTTTCCTTCATTCCATCACTCTTTCTCTTCCGACTCAATAAAGCGTATTACATTGTCGACAAAAAGAATGCCGTCTAAATGGTCAATTTCATGCTGCAATGCCCGTGCCAGCAATCCGGAAGCACATATTTCCACACTTTTCCCTTCCGGCGTCAGAGCCCGAACCTTTACAGTTTTTTCTCTTTCCACTTCTCCCGCTATGCCGGGAAAGCTTAGGCATCCTTCTATACTAATCTCCTTGCCTTCCCTTCCCACAATCTCAGGGTTAATAAGTTTAAGCAAACCTACTTCATCTTGAGCATCAATTACAATTAAACGTTTATTGACACCGATTTGTGGAGCCGCCAAGCCAACGCCTTCAGAGTCATACATTGTTTCCACCATATCTTCCAAAAGGTTAATAAGCTGCGGTGTAATGTTTTTTACTTCCCGGGAAACTCGACGCAAAACCGGATCCCCGGTTTTCCTAATAACTCTAATTGCCATATATTATGTCCTTTCTATAGTAAGCTTTGCGGATCTACATCAACTGAAACCCTTATAGAACTTGAAAGCGGGCTTTTGCGAAATATTGCCATTGCATTTTTAACTGCAGTCAGAAGTGCTTCCGTCGTGTCTGACCTAACTAAAAGATGCCAGCGAAAGTTCCCTCTTAATTTAGCAATTGGGCAAGGTGAAGGACCAAGCACTTCAGAATGTTCTTCAAGCAGGGCTGACAATTCTCCGGCGGCGTCAATTACTTTCCCTTCTTCGCTGCCGGCCAGCAGTAATCTAATTAAATATGAAAAAGGGGGATACCCCAGTTCTTCTCTTGTTTGTATTTCCTGAAAATAAAATTTTTCATAATCATGCGTTTTAGCCGCTACTACTGCGTAATGCTCCGGTGCATACGTTTGT
>DLMZ01000005.1:8689-12882 GCA_002479415.1 Firmicutes bacterium UBA7523 | reverse complement strand
CGCATACGTTTGCACCACCACACTTCCACCGGCCGCACCTCTGCCTGCTCTTCCCGAAACCTGTGTTAAAAGCTGAAATGTTCTTTCACCTGCACGGAAATCAGGAAGATTTAAAGCAGTATCTGCGGTAATTACCCCAACCAATGTAACATTGGGAAAATCGAGCCCTTTGGCCACCATTTGTGTGCCGATGAGCACATTAAAATGTCCGTTTTTAAACGAATTCAGTATCTTTTGGTGAGACCCCTTACGTGCAGTAGTGTCGGCATCAAGCCTTGCAACACGAATGTCCGGAAAAAATCGCAGCAACTCCTCCTCAACTTTTTGCGTGCCGGTTCCAAAATGGCGAATATAGCGGCCGCTGCAAGTAGGGCAATTAACAGGATAGCTTTCGCTATAATCACAATAATGGCATCGCAACTGCTCCCCCGTAAGGTGAAACTTTAGTGAAACCTGACAAGACGGACAACGCATAACATGACCACATTCGCGACAAAGGACAAAGGTGGCAAATCCTCTGCGATTGAGAAAAAGGATAGCCTGATGTTCTTCTTTAAACGTTTTTTCCAGCGCGGACAATAATGCTCTGCTAAAAATACTGCGGTGTCCTTCCTTTAACTCCTGCCTCATATCAACTACATCAACAGGAGGCATTGGGCGTTTTTCAATTCGCTCAGGCATACTGCAAAGTACGTATTCCTCACGCAGCGCATTCCTGTATGATTCAAGCGAAGGGGTAGCGCTGCCTAGGACAACTGTGGCATGTTGTCTCTGTGCCCTCCAAAGAGCTACATCACGAGCATGATATCTTGGAGCTTCCTCTTGCTTATAAGTATGCTCATGTTCCTCATCTAAAATTATTAACCCTAACTCTTTAAAAGGAGCAAATACAGCGGAACGCGCTCCTACTACCACAAGAGCCTCCCCGGAAACGATTCGGCGCCACTCATCGTACCTTTCACCGGCAGACAGCCTGCTGTGAAGAACAGCAACTCTATCTCCGAAACGGCCTGTAAAACGTTCAATCATTTGCGGAGTCAGCGCAATTTCAGGGACAAGAACTATACTTCCCTTTCCCCTTTTTATCATCAAGGAAATAGCCTGCAGATAAACCTCGGTTTTTCCGCTTCCTGTCACCCCGTGAATAAGGATTGGTCGGGACTGTTCTTCATTTGTCTCTCGTTCAATGACACATAATGTGTCAACTTGGGCAGACGTTAAATTGGGAATGTCATATGCCTCCGCTTTTTCAGAAAGCGGACTACGCATAACCCTTGTCTCTCCCATATTCACTAAGCCGTTTTTTACCAGTGTCCGCAGCACCGCATCGCTAATCCCCATTTCTTTAAAGGCAGGCGCCGACACTGTTCCCTTTTCCCGCAGAACATTAAGAACTATTAATTGCTTACTGCCTTTCACTTCCACACCAAGCGGCTGTTCCGCCAAAGAATACGTACGTACTTTTTTCTCTCTAACGCCGCGATGCTCCTGGCTTCTTATGGTAATTATACCTTTCTGACGCATTTGACGCAACATAGAACCCTGTCCAAGAGAAGGGAATTCCTTAAGCCAACGACTAAGCTTTATCGGACCGGCTTTATTTAAATACTCAAGATGCAAGCTATCAGGTTCGCCTGTACCGGTATAACTTACCCACTTATTATTTGTCCAGCGCACTCCCGAAGGAATCATAGCCTGCAAAAAATCTACTTTACGGCAAAGATACCGCTCTGCGCCCCAAGATGCCAACTCTACCAATTCCTCTGTTAAAAGCGGATCATCATCCAGCACTTCTTCAATATCTTTTATATCACCGGAAAATCCTCCCGAGGATATCTCAATACAGTATCCCTCAAGCCTTTGCTGCCCAAAAGGAACTATCACCCGGCTACCCACACTTAATTCCATGCTCTCCGGAATACCGTATGTAAATGAGCGGTCAAGGCTATCATGGTGAATATTAACTATTATTTGAGCAAAAAGCCTCACTTGCTTTCCTCCTTGCAATTAATCCTGCCCATTCTGTATAATGAAGCAGGAGGCTAAACTATGAAGAATCGCTTAACCAAAATTATACTAGAAAACCGTTCCTGGTTGCTGCTGTCTACAATGTTTTTTCTATCATCGGCAGTTTTATCTTATTACGCTTTAGTTCGTGACCCGGAGCTTTTTGCAGCAATGGAAGAAGCAATATCCCCGTTTCTACAAGAAATGACAGAGCTGGTTTTTGGAAGCACGCCGCTGCGCGGCTCGTTTGTTCTTTTTCTACATAACCTAATGTCTTCCCTGCAGATAATTGTTTTCGGAATAATAGCAGGCATTCCCACCCTGTTTTCAGTTGTTGTCAACGGTGCATTAATGGGAACGGTTGCCGCCGGATTGGTGCGGGAAGGCATTCCGCCGATTTCCTTTTTTCTCCTCGGCGTTCTGCCTCACGGAATATTTGAAATTCCCGCCTTCCTGCTCAGCGCCACTTTTGGCATGAAGCTGGGATATCATATTGTTTTTCCGTTCCCCGGAGAAAAACGCTTGCAGAGTGTAACGCTAATCCTAAAAGAAGCAGGCGAAGCATTGCCGTTTATCATTATTTCGTTGGCGGCAGCAGCGCTAATTGAGGTTTTTTTGACGCCGGGATTAATACAACGCATCTTATAATCATCCAGCCCGTTTAAAAAGGATGCAGTGCGCGAAACAAACAGTCCCACCACCGCAGGCGTATTTAATATACGTCGAGGATGGTGGAGCTGTGCAGTAACAAAGCAATGCGCCTATTTAAACGGCCTGGGAATGAAAGCTGAAAAAGGCTTACGGCTGTAACCGCAGGCCTTTTTCTTGGTTTTGTGTGTTTTTCATATACGACACAATCATTCTGTCTAGCAACTTGCTTTGTTGTAGCGTTTGATCGTGATCCAAACCCATTCTAGAGGCAAAGTCATGAAGCCGCAATCTCTCCGCTTCCATGTGCGATAAATTAACACACACGCACATTTCTCCTCTCTAAATTTTCTTGCATGTTATTATTCTACAGAGATTAACAAAATCCTTTATTATTTTGGTATATTATGTGATTTTTTCAATTTCTTTCACTTGCCAACAGCCATACCTCATCAAGAATACACAGGGCGACATCCTTTTTTGTCATTAATTGCAGACGCTTATAATTCCCGTCTTTATAGATAAAGCTGACAATGTTTGTATCGGCCGCAAAGCCTGCACCCGGCTCAGTCAAGTCATTGGCCACAATCATGTCAAGATTTTTTCTCAGCAATTTATCTTTTGCATTTTCAAATACAGATGTTGTTTCTGCCGCAAAACCAATCAATATTTGTTTTTCTTTTAGCCTGCCCAGTTCTGCCAAGATATCCGGGTTTCTCACCAGAGAGATTGTCAAATCATCATCATTCTTCTTTATCTTTTGTCCGGAAACTGATGCAGGTCTGTAATCTGCTACCGCTGCCGCTTTTATTACAACATCTGCTTTAGGGTATACTGCCAGAACAGCCTCATGCATCTGCTTTGCCGTTGTTACGGAAACAACATTGACCCCGGGGGGATAGTCAAGATTAACAGGACCTGAAATTAAGGTAACATCGGCTCCTTGCGCCGCGGCGACACGAGCCAGAGCGTATCCCATTTTACCGCTGGAATAGTTTGTCAAGTAGCGAACCGGATCTATTGCTTCCCGGGTAGGCCCTGCTGTAATCAAAAATCGTCTTCCTTGCCAGCGTTCGCCCGCAGACAAAATATCTGCAGCTTTCGAGTATATGTGCTGTACATCTGCCATCCGGCCGCGTCCCGTATCGCCACAAGCCAGTTCCCCTTCAGCAGGCTCAACAAAATGGTACCCTAGTGATTTAAGCTTATTAACATTCCCCTGAGTAATGGGGTTTTTATACATTTTTTCGTTCATTGCCGGCGCAAGCAAAACAGGACCGCAGGCAGCCATCACAGAAGTAGTTAATAAATCATCGGCTATTCCTGCGGCTATTTTCCCAATGCAATTGGCAGTAGCAGGCGCAATGACAAAAAGGTCGGACTCTTTAGCCAAGCCGACATGCTCCACACTATGCCTCGTGACGGCTGAAAACAGATCATCGTAAACTGCATGGCCGCTGACTGTCTGAAAAGTTAACGGTCCAACAAACTTTTTTGCTGCGTCCGTCATAATGACACGCACCATAGCTCCGGACTTA
>DLMZ01000005.1:294-8585 GCA_002479415.1 Firmicutes bacterium UBA7523 | reverse complement strand
CACCATAGCTCCGGACTTAATGAATAATCGACAAAGCTCCACTGCCTTATAAGCGGCAATCCCACCTGTTACGCCGAGGACAATGCGCTTTCCAGTCAGCAATAACCTCACCTCTTAAATGAAATTGCTTATATCCGCTCGTATGAAATTTTCCCTTCGGCTATCTCCTCTAAAGCAATAGAAACATCTTTTATTTTTTTTGTCTCTATAAGTCTCGGCGCATCTTCTTTTAACATTCTTGCACGTTTAGCAGTAGCGATAACCAATGTGTATTTGCTGTCCACTTTATCAATAAGCTTGTCAATAGAAGGATAAATCATTCCTTAACCTCCTCGGTGATGGCCTGAATAAGGTCAGTATTTCTTCCAACACTGCTGGACTCCGCCTGAATAATCGCATTAATTCGATCACGAGCATCTTCTACACGATCATTAACTACAACATAGTCATAACGATGTGCCAGTAAAACTTCATCTGCGGCAGCAGATAAACGATGGCCTAAGTTTTCTGCCGATTCAGTTCCGCGGTTAATTATCCGCGAGCGTAGTTCCGCCCCTGATGGCGGAAGTAAAAAAATTAATACCCCGGCAGGGAACGACTCCTTAACCTGCAAAGCTCCTTGCGGATCTATTTCCAATACTACATCGCGGCCCGCCATAAGCATTTTTTCCACAGCGCAGCGCGGGGTGCCGTAAAATTCACCGTATACTCGTGCATATTCAAGAAAGTCTTGTTTTTTTATAGACTCTGCAAACTCTTTTTGATTAACGAAAAAATAATTAACCCCGTCCTTTTCTCCGGCACGGGGTTGACGAGTCGTCTTTGACACGGACAGAACCAATCCAGGATTCTGTTCCAAAAGAGCTCTGCACACCGTGCCCTTACCTGCACCTGACGGCCCCGATATTACGATGAGCAAACCCTGTTTAGCCATAATACCCTCCGGCTCTATTCATCATCATCAGCAGCAGTTGTCTCTTTTGTGTGCAGCCTGTGTTTTACTGTTTCAGGCTGAACAGCCGACAGCACAACATGTCCGCTGTCCGCTATAATAACGGCACGTGTACGTCTGCCGTAAGTAGCATCAATCAACATGCCCCTGTCACGGGCTTCAGTAATAACACGTTTTATAGGTGCCGACTCCGGGCTAACAATAGCAATAATCCTATTTGCTGATACAATGTTGCCGAAGCCAATATTAATAAGCTTTATTTGCAACAGATGACGCCTCCTTCTGCTAACTAAGACTTGTATTTGACAAACTCTGCTAATAGTATAACGGAAAACCCAGAAATAATGCAAGTGATATTTGGCTTTACTGAACAAATCCTGTTGTAATCTCGGTTATTCTATATTCTGCACTTGCTCACGAATTTTTTCAAGCTCAGCTTTCATTTCTATAACAAGCCGGGTAATCTCATAATTATTTGCTTTAGAGCCCATAGTATTAATTTCCCTGAACAGCTCCTGACTTAAAAAGTCAAGCTTTCTGCCCACAGGAGCCGGCTCTTCCAGGCACTGCCTAAATGCGGCAAGATGGCTTTTCAACCTGGTTAATTCTTCATCAATACTACTGCGGTCGGCAAAAATTGCTGCTTCTGTAAGTAGCCGGGACTGATCTATTTCCGCCTCAAGATAACTCCGCAGTCTTTCCTCCAGTTTTTTTCTGTATTCTATTACTACTATGGGAGAATGCTCCACGACTTTATCTGCAAAACACTCCAATTTTTCGAGACGCATCAGAAAGTCTTCCTTTAATCGCAGGCCTTCTTCCGCCCGCTGTTGAACCATACTGTCTAAAGCTTGCTGCAAAGGCTGCTCAAGTTCACGCCAAGCTTCGTCCAAATCAAGTTGTTGCTTTTCAACACTAAGCACATCAGGAAAACGGGATATTAAATGCAAATCTGGATTTTGATTCAAGGAGCATATTTGAGATACCTCTACCAAAGCATCATAATATGCCTGCACCAGCTTCCGATTCAATACTACACTGACGTTTTCATCAGTACCTTCACGCCAGGTGATAAAAACATCAACTCTACCGCGATTAATAACAGACTGAATGGCTTTCCTAACCTTATCTTCAAGCGCCTGAATTTCCCGGGGCATCCTAATCGCCAAATCCAAATATCTGTGATTAACTGAACGGGCTTCCACTTTAAGGCGAACTAGTCTCTCCGGCCCGTTTTCTGCCTGTCCATATCCTGTCATGCTTCTTATCATGCAACTACCACTCTCTCTGTCTGTTATTTACTCGGCATTTGAGTCTATTGTATACATATTTTTTCCATTTAGCAAGTTTGCATTATTATTTTTTAACAATAACAAAGCGCGGGATTAATGCTGTTTTTGCCATCGACCAAACAGCATTTGTCAACCCAGGTAGCAACGATAAAACAATAATGGGTATCCACTGGTGCTTTTGCAAAGGAACTGTGCCAAATACAGCCGATAAAAAGGGATTATACAACACAACTAAAAGCATCCCGAAAGAAATCATTACGGCTCCAATCAGATAAGGGTTAGTAAACACTCCTATCTCCCAAAAATTTGCCCTCTCACTACGGCAATCAAACACATAGAGAAGCTGTGTAACAATCAAGGTGGAAAAAGCCATAGTTCTAGCTGCTTCCAGCTCCATCCCTTGCTCTAATGCCCAGGCAAATACTATTAATGTTGTAATACCGATTAAGCTGCCTCTTCCAGTTATTCTTTGCCACAAACCCCCGGCAAAAATACCTTCCGTTGCAGAACGGGGCTGGCGCCGCATAACTCCCTTTTCCGGAGGGTCCACACCTAGTGCAATGGCCGGAAGTCCATCAGTTACCAGATTAATCCATAGAATCTGGATAGCTCTTAAGGGAAGGGGAAGCCCAATTAGCATTGCCATGAACATAGTTAAGATCTCCCCTGTGTTGCATGCCAAAAGGAAGCGAATAAACTTGCGGATATTATCATAAATGCTTCTTCCCTCTTCAACAGCATTAACTATTGTGGTAAAGTTATCATCTGCCAACACAAGAGATGCTGCCTCCCGGGTTACATCGGTCCCTGACTTCCCCATTGCAATTCCAATATCCGACTCCTTCACGGCGGGAGCATCGTTTACGCCATCACCCGTCATAGCCACAACATGACCGTTCCCCTTAAGCGCTCTTACAATACGAAGCTTATGCTCAGGAGTTACTCTTGCATAAACATAAGTATCTTCAGCCAACTGGGCTAATCGGGGATTACTTAATTCATCAAGTTCACTTCCGGTAATCACGCCGCCTCCGTACGGCAGCAAACGCAGCATTCGTGCTACAGCAATAGCAGTCGTTTTATGGTCACCGGTAATCATCACAGTTTTAATTCCAGCAGAATGACACTTTTGAATAGCAGGCAGCACCTCCGGCCTCGGCGGGTCCATCATCCCTAAAATTCCGGCAAAAATTAAATTGTCTTCTTCTTTTTCTAAAAAGCCTGATTCAATATGCCGATATGCTACTGCCAAATTTCGATATGCCATAGAAGCCATTTTTTCTGTTTGATTAAGAACCTCTTCCCGAAGCTTTCGGGAAAAACTTACTATTTTCCCTTCATAGAAAATTCTATTGCAGCGGGAAATGATAACCTCCGGAGCTCCCTTTACATATAAAGTAGAAGTGGAGCCACCTTCGTAGACAACTGACATTCTCTTACGCTTACCATCAAATGGGACTTCCTCCGTGCGCTTAACCTTCTTTTCCAAATCTGCTCTCCACAGACCGGCTCGGGCACCGGCCACCAACAAAGCTCCCTCGGTAGGGTCCCCGTCTACGCACCAGTCTGCACCGCTGCTATTGCGCCACATAGGAGTTATATTCAACTTTCCTTTACGAAGCTCCGCATTATTACAAAGAACTGATATAGTTAGAGCAAGTTGCAACTCGGGCTCCCTGTCCGGCTTAACTATCTGCCCCTGAGCATAAGAAAAGCTTCCGTGGGGACTGTATCCATCGCCTTCAACCTGGTACATCTTCCCCCCTGCCCAAATTTCTCTTACGTTCATCTTGTTTTGAGTTAAAGTGCCGGTTTTATCGGAACAAATAACTGTAGCGCATCCCAGCGTCTCAACAGCGGGCAAACGTCTTACAATAGCATTTTTTTTAATCATTCGCTGCACGCCCACAGCCAGTGCAATTGTCACCACTGCAGGAAGCCCTTCAGGAATTGCGGCAACAGCCAGAGATACCCCCGCCATAAACATCTTGTAGGCCGGATAACCTCTAGCCACTCCCATTGCCACAACTAAGCTGCATACAAACAGGCAGATAATTACAAGCAAGCGCCCCATTTGTTCAAGCCTTCTTTGTAACGGGGTATCTTCATTTGCCGCTTCTTGAATTAAATGAGCTACCCGCCCCATTTCAGAATGCATACCTGTACCTACTACTACTCCGCTTCCCCGCCCTCCCACAGCCATAGTTCCCATAAATACCATGTTTAGCTTCTCAGCCGGTGAGCGGCCAATTTCAGCCAATCTTTCAGCTTGTTTAACTACCGACTCAGATTCTCCAGTTAACGATGCTTCATTAACAGTAAGCTGTTTTACCTCATATAAACGTATATCTGCAGGAATCCGGTCACCTGCTTCTAATAAAACAATATCACCGGGCACCAGTTCTTCAGCCGGGACTTCATGGCGTACACCATCACGAATAACCCGAGCCGACGGAGCCGTTAACTCTCGCAACGCCTCCAAGGAACGTTCAGCCCTAAATTCCTGTACAAAACCTAAAACAGCATTGACTAAAACAATACCCATGATTACAAATGCGTCGGTATACTCCCCCAAAAGGCCGGACAATAACGTTGCGCCGAGAAGAACCATAACCATAAAGTCACGAAACTGGTTAAGAAAAATCACTACCGGCGAGGTTTTCTTTTTTTCTTTTAAAATGTTATATCCGTATTTAATCAAGCCCTGTTCAATCTTATCAGGGGACATCCCTTTCTCCTTACTAACACCAAAATGCTGAAGCACCTCTTTCTCTGACATTTGTGACCACGGTAGTTGTCCCATCGTTTCACCCCGCAAATACTAATAATATTCTAAAGCATGTATATGGCAACACTGCAAAAAAAAGAATGCTTAAAAAAAGAAGCCCTCAGGCAGTTGATTTGCACCAGGATCAACTGATATACTCTAAACCGTGACAAGGAGTGAAAAAAATGGCTTATGACGGTATTACCATGGCGGCAGTATGTCATGAACTTAATAGAATACTCGCGGGCTCTAAGGTCGAAAGAGTCTATCAACCCCAACCCATGGAAATAGTCCTGCACCTGAGATGTAGAGATACTACGCGGACACTAATCTGTTCGGCGCAGTCACGCCATCCCCGCGTACATCTTACGCATTTCCGGGCAGACAATCCTCCTTCACCACCGGCTTTTTGCATGCTATTGCGAAAGCACCTATCAGGCGCCCGCCTTCTTTCTGTGGAACAAACAAGCCTGGAAAGAATACTTATTATTCATTTTCGCTCACTCGATGACTTCGGTGAAGGAACTAAGAAGCTTTTAATATGTGAAATCATGGGTAAACATTCAAACGTTATATTATCTGCACCTGATGATTGCCAGAATTTGCGAGTTCTAGGCAGTGCAAAAACAATAACGGAAACAATGAGCCGACGGCGCCTTATAATGCCGGGTGAACAGTATGAATACCCGCCTTCACAGGAAAAACTTTCCCTGTCGGAAATAACAGAAGAATTACTTGCTAGTACTTTAGCAAAAATGGAAGCATCCACACCTGAACAAATGCTGGTGAATACAGTCATGGGACTGGGACCTGATACTGCAAGGGAAATTATTTACCGCGCTGCAGGCGAAGAAAATATCCATCCGGTGGAAATCGCACGCAGTCTTACTATGCAGCTTAACAATATAAGGAAGATTATAGAAAGTTGCAGCTTTGAACCTTGTGTCGCATTTGACGCCTACAGTAACCCTCTAGTGGTTTCCCCTATTAAACTAAAAGCCTTCAACCGTGAACAAATTACAGAGTTTCCTACAATAAATGAAGCACTGGATTTATTCTATACCGCCATATTACATAAGCAGGCAGAGAATGAATTGCGGCGCCAGCTTAAACAAATAGTTGAAAGCACGCTAGCAAAAGCGAAAAAGAAAAGACGGCTTCAGCAAGAAGAATTAGATACCATGAAAGACGCTGACAAGTTTCGCCTTTACGGTGAAATGCTTACTGCTGCTCTTCACCAAACTTACACAGGAATGAAAGAGGTAGAAGTAATTAACTACTACTCCCCTGATCAGGAAACAATGCGCATCCCCCTAGATTCGTCCCGTTCACCGCAAGACAATGTTCGCCGTTATTTTAAAAAATACCGCAAGCTAAAGGACGGAAAAGTTTTTTTGCAGCAACGTTTGGAAGAAACTTTAATCGAAATTAATTATCTGGAGTCTCTGCAATTTACTATTGTAAATGCCGATTATGCGGTTTTGCTGGAGATTAAAGAAGAAATGATACAAGCAGACTTAATTAGGCAAAAGAAATCAAAAAAAAGCGCAGAAATTTTGGCCTCCCAACCTCTGCACTTTATATCTGCCGACGGAATCGATATATTTGTAGGTCGCAACAACAAGCAAAATGACCGGCTAACTTTAAAGACAGCATCATCTTATGATACTTGGCTGCATACAAAGGATATTCCAGGGGCTCATGTCATCGTAAAATCTTCAAATCCTCCCGAAACAACACTTCGGGAAGCAGCAAAGCTAGCAGTTCTTCACAGCAAAGCGGCAGCATCATCCAATGTCCCCGTTGACTACACCCTTGTTAAGCATGTCCGTAAGCCAAAAGGAGCAAAGCCGGGAATGGTAATTTACGACAATCATCACACAATCTATATAACCGCTGATTAAGCCGCCGCAATAGGCGGCTTAATCATTTAACTTTATTTATTTTCATCTAAAGAAGGAAAAAGGGCGTAATATGTAGAAAGATGTAGTATCAAATTACATTGTTTCTCTCATATCATGCTACATGTAGCAACAATGTAGGATGATATGTTCTCGTACTAAAGGGGGCTGCGAAATGAAGGAATACTATACCGTATCCGAAGTAGCAGACATGAAAAATGTAAACCCTGAAACAGTTCGTCGTTGGTTACGAGACGGCAAAATTCAGGGACAACGCCTTGGCGGAACTAAGTCTGGCTGGCGCATACACCGCAAGGAGCTCTATCCTGAAGAAACGCATATGGAGCAACGTATCGTTGAGCTTATTAAGAGTATGATGGAAGACAGGGCTATGTTTAACCAGTTTGCTAGGGATGTGCTTTATTTGCTAAAAAAGACAACTCGTCAAATTTTGCCGGAAGAAACATCGGAAATGTACCTAGCTCGCACAACTGCCAAAGATCCTGATTTAACCGCGGAGCTTTGGCGTAACCGGGTGTCAGATCAAAAAAACAGGCTGGAAGAAATCTGCTTCCTGCTTGAAAGAAACTATGAATCTCTAAAGAAGCACTGGCACGCTAGCGAACAAGAAAAGCGTTAACGCCTCTCAGAGGAAAACACATGTTTTTTTCGGAGCTAACAGGGCAAGCTATTGGTTATCTACCAAGAGCTTGCTTTTTATTTTGCATTTTCCAGTTATTGCAACTACACCTTAATCTCCTTGATGTTTATAGCTATTTCACACCAGCGAATAAAATTGCTGTAATTGCTCCGCCTATAAAGAGATTTGCGTTCATATGCATAAAAATTAATTTTTTTCTCTCAAAGCAAAAAGGGAACTGGCCATTAATGGCGAATATGTAAAAAGCACAGGAGGGCTAAATATTGGTTAAAGAAAGAAATATAGACAACACAGAAAAAGAGACCACGCTTCTAATAGAAAAAAAGAATGACATGGCAAACATCTTTTTTGGTAGCATCAGCAGTATTATGCTCCTCTTTGCAGTGAAGCTGGCAATAACGGTTTTTAGCATTAGACAAAATGAGTTGCTCGAAACTGCTTCTCCTATAGATTTTTCTTATTACCTTGCATACGCTTTTATTGCTTTAGGATTAATCTTCTTTTTCACAAAAAAGAACCGCTACATAGGATTTGGTATAATCATGGGATCAATTCTCTTCACTTTAATGCCATTTTAGTATTGCTTATATTCAAATAGCTAGTGCTTTTCTTTTTGTTTGTGATTTGCTTCACCAGTTTACTTAGCACGTAATAAAAACTCCACACACATTAGAATCCCGACGTCGTCATAATATTGCGGCGCCGGTCATAAAGACTG
>DLMZ01000005.1:0-191 GCA_002479415.1 Firmicutes bacterium UBA7523 | reverse complement strand
AGCGGCGCCGGTCATAAAGATGAGCGAGGAGGTGCTTGCCGCAAAAGGAAGCCTATAAAAAAGTATGTTTGTTAATGTCGTGTTTGTACAAAACTGAAAGGGTGTGGGAAAATGACTGATAAGCCGAAAGTTGAATTTATAACCCCGGTAAACGTTGTTGGATTTATACTTGTCATGATGGCAGGTTGGGT
>DLMZ01000014.1 GCA_002479415.1 Firmicutes bacterium UBA7523 | reverse complement strand
TAATGGGTGACCTCCTACTCGATCGCTTGAGCAGTATTTACGCGGCAGCATATATGAACTTTATACAGGAATCAATAATAAACTGATAGCAAAAAGAAGAGAGGAGTATACCGGTGTCACAATATTTTTTTATGAAACCGAAAGGTTTTTCCGGCAAGGTCCCCAATAGCAACACGTCAAAAAAGTGCCCTCTGGGTTTTTTCCAATATACCGTGAGACCAGGTGATACAATTGCAAATCTGGCTCGGCGTCTTGGCGTTGATGAGGGACTGATTATTGCTAATATTCCTGTGGACCCTGACCGAATTCGCCCTGGTATGGTGATCTGCCTGCCAATTCCGGTCTTTTTCCCATGCTGTGTTGTTCTTAGCCCGACTGGAACTGCACCGGCTGCAGCAGCGGGCGTAGCGCTAATTCGCCAATTGGGTAATGGTCGACAAGAGGTTGCTTTTCTGGTTAGTGGTTTGCCAAACCCCTCAGTCTTTGGAAACTTTAACGCTTACGAAGGTTTTGTTGATATTAGCGGAATAGGAGGTTTTGCAGATATATTATCCAGAGTTGTTGATGAACCAAATATCTGGGCAGGAGCTGTGGATTTGATCAGGCCGGTACTTTTTGCCGGTGCTCAAATATCTATAAGGCCAATTAATACAGCAACGGGATTATCTGGTCAACCTGTACTGCAAGGTGATTTATTGAGATGCGCAGTAAGTGTTTCTAAGTTTAATAGGTAAAAGAATCTTTGATTAGCAAAGAAGCCCTGTAGTCTTAAAATAAGCTGTTAGGAGAAGAATCAGATGTGACATTTCTGATTCTTCTTTTAGTCTAATATGTGGAATGTTATTGCAAGGGCTTGCGGATGGCTCGGGTTATCTTTACTTGAAATATGCACGAGAATAGATATGGGCTACTTTGGGTAATTTTAAAATAACATAATATGTGAAAATAATCAAAGCTTATATCTTTGAAAGGATGAAACTATTGGTATTTTCAGTAAAAAAGGAAGAGAAAGAGAAGGTTAGTGTACAAGAAGCTTTTTCTATGTGGGAAGTATTGAAAGGGAAATATGATGCCTTAGAGCAGTTCGGCATATATAATAACCTTGCACAAAATCCTGATCTAAAGATAGCCACTGGAAGAGTTTTAAAGCTGCTTAAGAAACATAAAGAAAGGCTTGAATTAATGCTAAGAAAGTACGCGGTTCCCGGGCCTGATCAGGGGATGCTTCCTTCCAACTGGTCAGGAAACCAAGAAATGTTTAGAGACGAGTTTATAGCAAGTTCTCTTCTACAATATCTAAATGAGTCCCTGGAAAATAATGTACGGGCAATGAGAGATGCTGTTTTTAACGACAGCGTACGCTCAGTATATATCAAAATGATTGATGAATTGATTGATGAGAAAGAAATAATTATAAAGCATAATAAGCTAAGAGGTTGGGTAGCTACCCCTCCGTTGTATAAGCGTGGGTCTGTAGAGTCCAAAGAGGATATTGACTTAGCTGGAGTGGCACGTTTGTGGGAACATTTGTCTTTTCGTTATGCATCACTATGGCAAACGAAGATTTACCAGGCGACCGCTCGCGATGGTGACCTCCGTATATTACTGGGTCAGGGCTTAAATATGTTGGAAAAACAGGTTGCCATCCTGGAAAAAGAATGTGCTTATTTTGGAATATCCCTTTCCCAACGGCCGGCTGAAGTTATTGTTTCTAGCCCTGCCGTGTCTGAAGTTTTTACAGACGAAAGGATTTACCGAGAGTTAGCGAACGGCCAGCAAGGCGCCGTATTTTTCCACGTTGAGGCTGTTAACCAGTGTGTTACCAATGACAGGCTTAGTGCTGTATTCATTGATTTGATAAAAGCTGAAGTTGATTCTTATGATAAGTTAGTCAAATATGGCAAAATAAAACAGTGGTTAAAGCCTATGCCTCTATATTACGTTTTGATGAGGCAGACATGAATTAACATTATATAGATCAACAAGAAAAAATAAGTCAACAATAAAAGCTTTTAGTTGTAAACGAGTAGGCAGGACATCGTATAATTAATTTGGCTGTGGAAAATATTCCATGGCTTTTTGTATTTTCAAGGCTTGGAAACAGAGTACTGGAAATACGGAAAAGTCTATGTCGAAAGTTAGATGATAAACGACAAATTTCGCTAGAGGAAATTGACACCAATAGTAGAAATTAACTATCTCGTATGCACTCCTTTAATCATTCTTCTATTAATAAGTTGTTAGGGTGCTTTCAGGTTAATATTCATTTTGTAATTGGTAGTGTATAATTAGAGGGAGGTTTAAACTTGCAGGGTACCGTATCTATAATCAGAGCTATACAACACGGCAACAAGCAGCTTCGAGAAGATTTTATTGCATTAAAAAAAGAAGAAGTGAGAAAGTTCGCTTCTTTTATCTGTAAAAGGCAGCTTGACTGGCAAAACGATGATGAACTAAGCATCTCACTAATAGCATTTAATAAAGCTATTGACAGCTATAATATTACTAAAGGCAAAAATTTTTATAGCTATGCTTGGGTTTTGGTGAAAAACAGCTTGATTGATTATTTTCGTATAGAGGAAAAACACCGTACTGAATTTAACCTGAACCTTATAAATAATGATAAAATAGAAGAAGCACAGATTGATGCAGCTCAACAGCAATATAACATTGAACAAGAAAACCTTGTTCGTGCTTATGAAATTCTTTGCTTTGAAGAGCTGTTAAAGGAATTCTCTCTTTCTTTTGAGGCTCTAGTAGAAAATTCTCCGTGTCATAGCGACACTAGGGATATTCTAAAGAAAGCTGCGTTTATTGTTAGCCAAAATAAAGAGCTAACCAGGAGAATTTACCAAGAAAAAAAATTGCCATTAAAAGAAATCCAACTGCTCACAGGTGTAAATAGGAAAACCTTAGAAAACTGGCGCAGGTATTTTTTATCACTGATTATAATCCTAACATGTGAGGAAATTGAGGTTCTTGTTGAGCATATTCAAGTGAGGGAGAGCCAAAACTATGAGAAATAAGGGATTAGTATTAAAATGCACTGACCGTTATATAATTCTTATTACTGAGGATGGTGAGTACATTAAGGTTCCTTCAAGAGGGAAAAAATATTCTCCCGGGACTGAGGTTGACTTGCCTGCTTACCCGAGGAGAAAAGCCATATTACCTATGGCTGCAGCTTGTATTGCTATAGCACTAGTTATTTTCGCTGTTGTCTTTCAGTTTGCACCAGTTCGTGCCGTGGCTTATGTTAAGCTCGATATTAATCCTAGCCTGCTTCTGTCTTTAGACAGCAAAGGATATATTATAGAAGTGGAAGATCTAAACGAAGATGCCGAGAAAATTATGATAGAGCTAAACTCTAATGGAGTTATGTTAAAGGGGATGTATGTTAACAGGGCAATAGATGTATTGCTTGATGCAGCTATTAGCTTAAACTATCTTTCCAAAGAGAAAAAAAATAGTGTTCTTATTAGTTTGTCAGCGCCTCAGGATTATCCGGTAACAAAACAGAATTTTTATGATGCTGCCTTAGATTATATAAACCGTCTAGATATGGATGTTGAATTTGAACTGAAAACTCTCGACGACGTTATGATAATCACTAAAAATAGTATTGTGCCAGAAAATAAAGCAACTATTTTAACAGATATAACTGAGATTGATGAAGCAACAAAAAGACTGGATAGCCTGGCAGACTTTGCCGCGGGTATTTTGGAGACTAATGAGCTAAAAGAAGTATTGGGCGGTACAGCGGGCCTTGTGAAGGAAATCTTGCCTGAGTCTAATGAGCTAACAGAGATATTGTGCGGTACAGCTGGATTTGTGAAGGAAATTTTGCCTGAGCCTAATGAGCTAACAGAGATATTGGGCGGTACAGCTGGATTTGTGAAGGAAATTTTGCCTGAGCCTAATGAACTAACAGAAATATTGGGCGGTACAGCGGGATTTGTGAAGGAAATTTTACCTGAGCCTAATGAGCTAACAGAAATACTGGACGGTACAGCTGGCTTTGTGAAGGAAATCTTGCCTGAGAAAAATGAACTAACAGGACTCTTGGAGGATCCCACAGGCCTTGTAAGAGATGAGTTGAGGAGAAAGAGGACGCAAGATTAGATTTAAGAAATATATATGTTAAAACCAAGCTATAAGCTTGGTTTTTTCTTGAGGATGATCACAGTGCTTGATAAATGGATGCTAAATAAATTACAATACGATAAGAGGCTCGATTTTTTGGAGGAGAAGATAATGATTAATAATAAGGTTGCAGTAATAACAGGTGCTTCAAAGGGAATCGGTCGAAAAACTGCGGAAGTTTTAGCGAATGAAGGGTTTAAAGTAGTTGTCAACTACAATAGCTCTGAGGCGGAAGCAGAAAAGGTGAAAAAAAATATACTAGATTTTAATGGGGAAGCTGAAATATTTAAAGCTGATGTGGGAAACTACAATGAAGCGAAAAAGTTAATTGAGTTTTGTGTTGAAAGGTATGGAAGCATTGATGTTTTGATTAATAATGCAGGGATTAGCCAAATTAGGCTATTTACAGATATAGGTACAGATGAGTGGAATGAAATGATAAGAGTAAATCTGAATGGAATTTTTAATTGCACCCAAAATGCGGTGAGGCATATGATTCGGAATAAGCAGGGAAAAATAATAAATCTTTCATCGATATGGGGGATTACAGGGGCTTCTTGTGAAGTGCATTATTCAACGGTTAAAGCAGGGATTATTGGTTTCACCAAATCACTTGCTAAAGAATTGGGCCCATCAAATATTCAAGTGAATTGTGTGGCCCCAGGTGTAATTATGACAGGCATGATGGGCGAATTTTCAGAGGATGAAATAGAAGCATTGAAATTAAGTGTGCCGCTACAGAGATTAGGAACTGACGATGATGTTGCAAACGTCATCTTGTTCTTGTCATCTGATAAATCAAATTATATTACAGGACAAGTAATTAGCCCAAACGGAGGGATGCTGGTTTAAACTACGGGAATAATGGAATAATAACATGGCAGGAGGGATTTTTCTGATGATGTTATTATTCGCGAATAAGTGGGTTTTGTGGCTTGCGCTAACTATGTTACTTTATATTGTTCTTTTTATACTGGTGCCTAGTAGAATTATTAAGCAATACTTGCTCTTTGCTGTAGTAACTGGATTTTTGCAGGCCGTTATTATTGTCTGGTTGTTTCAGATATATATAGGCTACTGGCAGTTGGTAGGTGATCCGGTTATTTTGGGAGTAACAACACTATTTACTCCAGCAGCTTGGATTTCTCCTACAATTATATTCGCAGCTTATTTCCCTAAAGGCAGGCAATGGTATTACATTGTAGGTTATATATTAATATTTGCAGCGGGAGCTGTTGCAACGCAAATATTCCTGGAGCAGCTGGGAATGTGGCGAAGCATTAGCTGGACACCGTTGATGACCGGTGGCTTAGCTGTTGCAGCTCATACGGTAATTACCGTTACTTTATTTAAAACGAGCTTGAGGGAGAAGCAAAATTAATTTTGGGCACACAGAAAAGGGATTTTCGGCAAAAATAATTATTAAAAATATTATAAAGTTATATAGAACAGTGACGATAAGTAATTATAAGGTGGTGAAAACAATGACCGATAACTTGTTTGAACAATTGTACTATTCCAGCTTTTCTTCTGAGGAACCAGAGACAATAATTACAAATGTTATTACAACTCTTAATGAGATGATGGGATGTCGAAGGACTTCCGTTTATTTGAACTCCTCGGAGGGGTTGAGCTTTGTCGCTTCAAGTGATTGTCATGATTGTGCCAGCAAGGAAGGCTCCCGTTTTCCTATAAAAAACCGGACGGGTAGAAAAATTGGAGAGCTGTTAATAGTTCCCGCTTTATCTGATTTTACTTATAATCAAGAAAAAATGTTAAGAACGATAATATATCAGCTTGCAGGTCTTTTAGATCGCTTAATGGTAAAAGAGGCCGATGTGTTTGAGGAAATAAACAGATATAAGAAGCTTCTCACTGTTGATAAACTTACGGGCCTTTATAACAGGTATCATTTTGAAGAATTAATTACTCAGCTTGAAGATGAAAAGTGTTTTCCTGTTAGTGTAATTGTTGCGGATATTGACGGGCAAAAGATCATAAATGATTTGCTAGGCCATAAATATGGCGATTTGGCATTAATAGAAGCAGCTTCCATGTTTAAGAAAACATTCAGAGAAAATGATTTTATCGCTAGGATAGGTGGGGATGAGTTTGTGATACTATTGCCGTTTACGCAGCAAAAAATAGCAGAAGCACGTAGCAGATCTCTCCTTGAGGTTCTTAGTTCGTATAATAATTCTAAAAATATTCCGCCGTTGTCGTTTTCTCTCGGGATAGCAGAAGCAACATGTAATAATACTTTGAGGGATGCGTGTCACCTGGCGGATTTAAAAATGTATCAACATAAACAGAAGAAATCGCTAAAATCTCAGCATTTCCTTAGGATGCGATGCCTTGATATTTCCCGGGAGAGGATATCTTGTTGAGTTGCCGTCACGTATAGAGCTGTTGTATGTTATAATCCTTCCTTAGCTGACTCTTTATGAGAAAGTAGGGGAGGTTTTTTTATTTGGGCTTCGTCATATATATATATATGGAAAACCATTGAGAGGATGAGCCGCGTGAAGCCAACGGTTTTAAACAGCAGCGATTTAATGGATATGCTATTAAAGGCTTTAGAACAAAACTTGCCGTGCTCTGTGGTTTCCTTGGGAGCCAGTGAGAGCTTTGTGTTGGCTCAGGAAACTATACTAAGCTACAGGAGAATTATGATGCACGCCGAAGCAAGTGTTGCCAATAAAGGAGTAAAGAGAGGGCAGAATCATCGGGGAATTAGGTTCCCAAATTTGCAGGCTCGCGATGAACTGGCAAAAGCATTAAGAGAAATAGATGTTGTTGGTTATAACTTAACAATTCAAGATAGTAATTCTGGTTTGCTTACAGAACAAGTTTTTGATTATTACAAATTATGGCCCAAATATACCTTTGAAGCATATATCAGGAGAGTTATTATGTTTTCTCAGAAGAGAAAGTTTGAAAAAATGCTAAGTGGCAGAAGAATTTTGCTGGTTTGTGGATACGCTGATGAAGTAGCCTCAGCATTAAAGAAAAATCTTGTGAATAAGCTGGGATTTACCATTGCCGGCGTAGTTAAAATTTATGAATTTGAAGAAATTCTGCGTGCAAAAAAGGAAATAGATAAGCTGGATTTCGATGTAGCTTTACTTGCGGCAGGATTAAATGCAATTATTCTTGCAGCTTACATTTCTAAGGCTAAAGGGAAAGTAGCCTTTGATGTAGGCCAAGGCATGGAGAGCTTGATTTCCGGGCAAATACAAGATGACGGCGGTTTTCTAAGCAGAACAATAGGGATTATTAATCTATTAAACATGTAGATATATATTAAAGGAGAAAAAATGATGATTAATATAATTTATTCAACGTTAAACCGGAGTAATCATATTATCAGGTATGGGGAGTTCTTTAAAAGGGAATTGCTGAAGCTGCCTGATGTTAATTTGTGCCTTGTCGAAGAAGAGGATCACATAAAAGATATCATAAGAATGAACAATATCACTCCCGATTTTATTTTTTTTGACGACTTTACAAAGAATCTGCCTATGCATGGCTTGAACGAGATTGATATCCCGAAAGGAGTATTGTATTGGGATGTTCATACTACGCAAAATGAATTTCGCTCATTTGTATGGAAAAATAAAATAAATTTCGTATTCTCTTTTTATCGTGATGCGTTTCTAGGCTTTTTCCCTGAATTTGCCTGCAAATTGAAGTGGTTGCCTAATCATGTATATACCGAAGAGTTTAAGGATTATGGCTTGAAAAAAGAGATCGATTTTTTATTGATGGGAGCTCTTAGTAAGAACGTCTATCCGTTAAGGACAAAAATTGCGGAGGAAATGGCTGGAGTAAAAGGTTTTGTCCACTACCAACATCCGGGGTATAAAGATTTTTTGCCTGGAGAGAGAGGATATCAGCTAGTTGGCCCATCTTTTGCGAAGACAATTAATCAAGCTAAAATATTTTTCACAGATGATTCTGTTTTTAGATACCCAATTGCTAAATATTTTGAGGTGCCGGCCTGCAACACGTTGCTAATGGCTTCAGGCTCAAAAGAATTGAGGGACTTAGGATTTATAGACAAACTAACCTTTGTGGAAATTAATCCAAAAAACTTCCTTGCTAAGGCTATGTATTACCTTGAACATGAAAATGAAAGAAAAGAAATTGCCCGACGGGGGTATGAAATGGTGAGGAAGCGGCATTCAACCACTATAAGAGCCAGGCAATTTGTGAACATTGTTAAGGATTTTCTATAGGAAGCTGCAAGCTTTTTCTACAGTCTTGTTAACCTATTTTCCGGGTAGTCTGCCATGGCATTAGTGAGGTCTATTATAGATGTGCTTGCGGAATATATCCCTGACAGGTTGTATGCGCTGTGCGCCAAGGCCAGTACGACACAGTCTTGCTGAGAAATAAAGTTTGAGTCGGGAGTTACTCTATGCAGTATCGTTGAGTTAATCTCTATGCTTTCGACCATAGGGTCGTGGAAGCTTACCTGAGCTCCTTCCATTTGAAGCTGTGTAATTAGCTTCAATGCAGAAGATTCGCGCACATCATTTGTATCTTTTTTATAGCTTACTCCCAAGATCAGAATTTTGCTTCCTCTTAGTATTTTGTTGGAAGCGGCTAGTGTATTTATAATAATGTTCGTAATATATGAAGGCATTTCAGTATTAATTTTGCGAGCAAGCTCGCATAACTTGGCCGAAGTGCCTTTTTCCCATGCCCAGTGTGTGAAATAAACGCTGTCTATCGGAACACAGTGGCCGCCAACTCCCACTCCGGGATAAAAAGCGTGGAAACCAAAAGGTTTTGTTGCTGCTGCGTTGATAACATCCCAGATATTTATGTTGTTTGCATGGCAAATTTGCGCCATCTCGTTAACGAGTGCAATATTTACGTCTCTGTACGTGTTTTCGAGCAACTTTGCCATTTCAGCAACCGCCAATGAAGGGACCGGAATCACAGTTAGGCCAAGAGACGAATAAAAATTTTGGGCAAGAAGACGGCATATGTGAGTTGCTCCAGCTGCAAGCTTTGGAATATTGTTTAATTTATAACTTTTATTTCCGGGGTCAATTCTTTCGGGTGAATATGAAAGGAAAAAATCGGTGCCGACTGAGAGCCCGCCGGCTTGAAGTCGCGAGAGAACTAAATTTTTGGTCGTACCCGGCGCAACAGTACTTTCAATAATAACTAGCTGTCCTTGGCGTAGACGGAGAGCAATCTCATCCACAGCTCTTGAAAGAAGTGAATAGTCAGGCTTACCTTTCGCAGAGAGAGGAGTCGGTACGCAAACAACAATGACATCACAGGAAGACAGACCGCTGTAATCTGTGCTGATTGTTACAAAATCTTTTGTCAAGAAAGTTTGTATGTCATAGTCAGATATCTCCTGATTGTATGACTTACCATATTTTAGGTTGTCAATTTTGTCTTTGTCCAAGTCAATTCCTAGTACGGAATAGTTATTTTGTGCGGCTAAAACAAACAACGGCAACCCGACGTACCCTAACCCGATGACGCAAATTTTTTGTTGATCCGAAATATTTTGCAATAACATCCACCTCATTATTCATAATTTTTATATAATATGAGTTTGTATGCCCTTTATTGACTGCCTGGGAATCTAATCTTAGCAGCAATCATAAAATATAGAGAAAGGAGGAGTAAGCCATTGCACTATTTAATTACAGGGGGAGCCGGGTTTATCGGCACGCATTTAACTAAACGCTTGCTGCGTGAAGGCAATCAGGTTACAATCCTGGACAATATGTCAACGGGACGTGAGGATAGACTGACAGGTACCAAAGCAAAAATAGTTATCGGCGATGTAACAAAAAGGAATCTTGTTTCTTCATTAGCAGCGGATTGTGACTATATTATTCATTTAGCATGTGTGGTAGGTGTTCGATTGGCTATGGACAAAGGCTGCGAAACTTTGAGATCAAGCTATCTCGGGACTGAAAGTGTCTTGCTGGCAGCAGATAAGCACAATAAAGAGGCACTTATCGCTTCTTCCTCTGCCGTATATGGCAAGATCATGCGTTTTCCAATATCGGAAGGCGATGATTCACTTCTCGGTGCCAGCACAAAAGCTAGCTGGCTTTATTCTGTTGGGAAGCTGATGGAGGAACACTTAGCTTTGGCATATTTTCGTGAATGGGGCACAAAAATAAAAATCGCGAGGTTTTTTAACGTTATTGGGCCTTATCAGACTGGAAGCTATGGCATGGTTGTTCCTTCACTGATTTCTAAAGCTTTGAAAGGTGAGCCTCTTCCGGTTTACGGGGATGGATTACAAACAAGGACATTTTGTTATATCGAAGATATGTTAGATGGACTTAAGGTTGTTATGGAAAAAGGGGGTCTGGGAGAAATTTATAATATAGGTGGTAAGAACGAAATATCAATACTTGAACTGGCAAGAAAGATAAAAGATTTAACACGCTCTTCCTCAGATATTAAGCTTATTTCATTTTTAAGTGCTTTCGGGCCGAATTTTGAAGAGACATCAAGGCGCATTCCAGATATTACAAAATTGCAAAATCTAGGATTTAGCCCGAAGTATTCTTTAGATGAATCTCTTGCTATGATAATATCTCATTATTGTTCCGCTCAGTGACCTTGTTTTATCAAGCACTGTAAGACAGGGCTAAAAATAAAGAGGCCTGCGGTGTTTCCCGCAGGCCGAATATCGTGCAATATCAATTATTTTTAAAGGCGCGTATAAATAAAAAGAGCAAAGAAAAAGCCAATAATACTAGCAATATTAAGCTTAAGCATCAATCCAAATGTAATTGTAACTGATACAAGGTTTATGGTGGTAGGACTTAAGCCTATAGAGTGCCCATAGGTGAGAAAGGGTAAGAATCCGCTTAATAATTCTCCTAATAGCGTACCTAATATGCTGCCGATAATAAGTAAAAGAAATAGAATGCCGGTCCCTTTAGAAACTCTGGGCATTTGTTACCCCTCCTGTCAGCTGTCTGAATGATGAACTACTAAGCTATTCGACGAGATGCGACAGGATTCCTTGTTTATTGAAAATGCAGATTATGTAATATTGTTGTAGTCAACTTGTTTCTGTATTTGCAAAGAAAAAGCCCGATATGAATCAAAAAGCTCATATTGGGCAGACAAATATTCCTGAGTATTAAACAATTCTGTTTTCTTAGAAAAGTGAACGAATAAAAGGAAAAACATTTCTTGAGATAAAGTAGAGTACGATAATTAACCCAAGAAGCCAAGCGCCGTATTTAATTGCTGATGAAGCAACATGATCTTCCCGCAGGTCATTTTTGAACTCACTCATTTTTTTCCTCCTATGCTTTTGATTTAAAACAGGCGGGCACCTTAATCGGTGCCCTGCAAGTTACTATTTACTTTTTACGTCAGTGTTGTTTTTGGCGAATAGAAAATACGCGTTATAAAGAGCAACAATAATGCCGATTACCGCGTTGTTAAGTAACAACAAACCGGAAGACAAAAACGGCATAAAGTTGGCGAACGCCAGCCATGCGCCCACAATTATGTGAATCCAGTGAAATGTTGTCATCATTTTACTTCACCTCCTTTGCATATATAATTTGCTCACCTTCTTGTTTAATATACCTTCATGTATTGATTAAAAAATGCGGTTATCTGTGCAAAAAAACAAGAAAGCAGTTTTCAAGCAGGAATTATTAGTCATAAGATGAATTATGTTTAAAACGAGCTTTTTTATATGTTTAACACTTGTGAGGAGTGGCAAAATTGCTTAACAGAGATAATGCGGCATTAATAATTATTGATATACAGGGAAAGCTGGCACATTTGATGCACAATAAAGAGGATTTGTTTAAAAATGTGCAAATTATGATTCAGGGTGCTAAGGTGCTGAACATGCCGATTGTGTGGGTGGAGCAGTATCCGGAGGGCCTTGGCCCGACTATCCCAGAAGTTGCCCGTCAACTAGAAGGGCAGAATCCTATCAGAAAAAGTACTTTCAATTCCTGTCTGAATGTTGATTTTGTTAGAACATTAGCAGCCTTAAAACGAAGTCATGTTTTAGTTGCGGGGATAGAAACTCATATTTGTGTCTATCAGACAGTTATGGGTTTGCTTAGCCACAAGTATGATGTTCATGTGATTGTGGATGCTGTTTCTTCCCGAACAGCAGACAATAAGTTCATTGGTCTTGAAAAGATGAAAGCGGGAGGTGCTCAGCTCACCAGCACAGAGACAGCGTTGTTTGAATTGACCCGCACTGCGGAGGGCACGGAGTTTAAAGCAATCCTGAAACTGATAAAGTAGCTTTGTTCTTATTTAATAGGAGACAGGGAATCAAAAAAACCAAAGGGTTTTCTTAAGTCTAAGAAGACCCTTTGGACTTAGCAAGCTGAAACGAGTTCACTGATTGTTATTTCGGACAACGAGCGTTTCACCAGATTTTGCACAGCAACTATTAATGCATGCGACAACAAAAACACGACCCAAAGTGCCTTGTGGCACCTGCCAAAGAATTTCTGCAGTGCTAGTACTGGGACAGTCAACGCCGATCAGACGAGCTAGTTCACAGGTCTCGGTGCCGGTCGGCTCCAAGAAAAAGAAGGCACGGAAAACAGTTTGATTGAACGTTGCTCTCACAATAACACGTGCATTAAGCTGAACCGAACCGCCGACTACTTGTAGTGGCTGTCTTGCTTCTGTAAGGAATCTTAGTGAAAGAACACGCAGATTACAGACATGATCGGGCGTCGGCGTCGGCTTTGGCACCACTGCAGCGGCGGGGATGCAGATAACCTGATTAACAAAAATAATATTTGGATTAATAATCTGTGGGTTGGCTGCAAGAATATGCTCTGTTGATACATGGAACTTACGGGAAATACTTAGGAGTGTATCGTTAACTCTTACGGTATACAGGTGTCCGCTGCACTTTTTTGGTGGTCTGGGGATTTGCCCGGCGACAACGGGGTGAATTGCTCGTGTATTATTATCAATATCCAATAATATCACCTCCTTAAGCTCCTGTTGCTATATAATATATGTATAAAAAATAATATGGTTAAAGAAATTTGGCAGAGAAAGACCTGGGACAAGAATAGCTTGCAGGGATAAAGGAATTTTGGTATTATTGGAATATCGAGGGGAATAAAGTTTTAAGTTTCGACTTATATAGATATATATATCATTACGACTACACGTTAGGGAGGAGAGATTGTACTTGAGTAAATGGTTTTCTAAGTCCCAATTGATTTTATTAATAGTATCTCTGGTGGCGACTGTTTGGTTCTTATTTGCTTATTTGGCAAAGCTTTAATAGGTCGAATAGTCTGAGACGCTTAGCTAATCTTGGTGCTGAAGGATTAGTTGGCGTCATTTTTTTATATACAGGGAACAATAGAACAAAAAAAGACGGTGAAGCTTTTAAGCTTCACCGTCTTCCTAATTATTAAATGTTGTTTCCTACAGGGGCTGCTCTCTGTTATAGCCTGTTGCCAAGCTTGTGTTAACATGAACTACGCCTTTGTTGAGGTTCTTTAAGGGGTAGTCATCAGTGATAACGGGAAGAGCATCTGCAGCTTCCTGAGTAGCGATAATTGAGTTAGCAGGTACATAGCGGCCATCGGGAACTTTAGCACCGCCGAGTACTTTAGCGCCGGGCTCAACAACACAGTTATTGCCGACTTCGCCTTTAAAGATAAGGCAACCCATAGCCAGGAAAGTGTCGTTGCCGATTTTGGCAGGACCGTGTACCTGGGATTGGTGAGCCATAGAGACTCTGTCGCCGATGTATACGGAATATTGCTTGCCGTCGGGACCAGTTACGCGGTGAGCTTCAACAGGCTTGCCATGGGATTCGGTTTCCAAGCCGTGCACAACGCAACCATCTTGAACGTTGGAATCAGCGCCGATGTAGATAGGCTGTCCTTCGTCGGCACGAACTGCGCCCAGAGGAGCAACAAAGGTGCGGCTACCAAGTGTTACGTTGCCAATGCAAACGCCCATTGGGTGTACGTATGCAGTTGGGTCAATCTTGGGGGATACGGCTTCCGGGGAAAAGTCTGTAACCACGTTTTTACCGATCATTCTTTCAAC
>DLMZ01000034.1 GCA_002479415.1 Firmicutes bacterium UBA7523 | reverse complement strand
CGCACTGCCTCCTTTATTGGCGGCCTGGACAGGGAGGGGAAAAGGCGCATTGCTTCGTCACTGCATAATCCCAGCATCCTCAACGTATATAAAATACGTCTGCGGTGCTGGGATTATTTGTTTCTCGCACTGCCTCCATTTTTGGCGGTCTGGACAGGGAATGGAGAAGGTGCATTGCTTCGTCACCGCTGGGTGTATTTTTTTTGTTGTTCAAAGAAAAGGATAGGAGCAGTTTCGATAGAATAACTTACTATTGTATGTAAATAGCATTGAAGGTGTGAGAGAAATGGTTAAAAAAGAACTTATTGAGCTTTTGTACGAGGCAGCTAGTATACAGCGCTGGAATGACCATATCCGGCCGCCCAAAGGCTTTACCGAACTGGATAAGCAGGCTCATAAAATGATTTACGCTTTTGTTTTAGCTAAGTTTGAGGAGAGTGACAGAAAGGCTGTTATTGATTGGAGAAAATTGATTGAGGGCGGCTTTTTTGAGTTTCTGCACAGAATAGTACTCACAGATATTAAACCTCCTATTTTTCACAAGCTAATGACCGAAAAGGGAGAGATGCTTAACTCGTGGGTATTAGATCGATTACGAGAAAGCATAGATACTACAAAAGGAGATTTCCTAAACAAGTTTGAATCATATCTATTTAATCCTGAATACTGCTACTATGAAAAAAAGATTCTTAAAGCAGCTCATTATTTGGCTACTAATTGGGAATTTAAGTTTATTTATAATTTTAACAAGGGTCTTTATGGCCTAGAGGAGACCAGCGCCAAAATTGCCGATGAGATTGAAGAGCATTATGATTTAGCCGGAGTGCAGAAGCTGCAGCTGGGAAAAAAGACCAGCAATTTTATGGACTTGGTCGGCCAATTGCGTTTCCAGCAGCGCTGGGCACAGACACAGCGGATTCCAGAAACTTCGGTAATGGGGCATATGTTGATTGTAGCCATGCTGTCCTATCTTTGCTCCGTGGAGCTAGACGCTTGCGACAATAGAATTGTTAATAATTACCTCACAGGCTTATTTCATGACTTGCCCGAGGTTCTCACCCGTGACATCGTCTCTCCGGTGAAAAGATCGGTTGAGGGATTGGATGCTTTGATTAAAGAAATAGAAAAAAGGCAGGTGGAGGAAAAGCTGTTTCCTCTTCTGCCTGTTGCCTGGCATAAGCAAATCCGTTACTTTACCGAGAACGAGTTTAAAAATAAGGTATTAATCAATGGGGAAATAATGATAGTAGGAAGCGGTGAAATAAGTGAAAAATATAATGAAGATTCTTTTTCACCGCTGAATGGAGAATTAGTCAAAGCTTGCGATAATTTTGCCGCATATTTGGAGGCGTACTTTTCCATAAGGCACGGCATAAAATCCCATTATCTCGAAGACGGCTGCCGGAAAATACATGAAGGCTTTAAGAGCAAGGTTGTTTCGGGGATGGATTTTGGAGCGTGGTTTGATTATTTTTCTGAATGCCGTTGAAAAAGGCGAATTGCTTCGTCACTGCATACACCCAGCATCCTCAACGTATATTAAATACGTCTGCGGTGCTGGGTGTATTTATTTCTTGCACTTCATCCTTTTTGAACGGCCTGGACTGGGGTTGAAAAGGCGAAATGCTTCGTTATGTTTTAAAGATAAGCTTGTCATCCTGCAAATCTATAGATACGTTGCTATGTTCTGTTATTTCCCCGGAAATTAGTTTTCTGGCTAATGCTGTTTCGACTTCACGCTGCAGGTAGCGTTTAAGGGGTCTTGCGCCGTAGACAGGGTCGTACCCGGCTTCGGCTATAAATTTTTTGGCTTCTTCTGTTAGCTCTAAAGTGATATAACGCTCTGATAAACGTTTGCGCAGTAGGTCTAGCTGTAAATCAATAATACGTGTGGTTTCTGCCAGAGTAAGAGGTTTAAAGAGGACTATCTCATCCACACGGTTTAGGAATTCTGGGCGAAAATGGGCGCGTAGTTCATTAAATACACGCTCTTTAACGCTTTCGGCTATTTCTCCGGATGATTGGATATTCTCCAGCAGATGGGCGCTGCCTATATTGCTGGTCATGATAATAATTGTATTTTTAAAATCGACGGTGCGCCCGTGGCTGTCGGTAAGCCGTCCATCGTCCAGGATTTGCAGGAGTACGTTAAAGACATCATGGTGGGCTTTTTCAATTTCATCAAAAAGCAGTACGCAGTAGGGCTTGCGTCTTACAGCCTCAGTCAGCTGACCGCCTTCGTCGTAACCCACATAGCCGGGAGGGGCGCCGATTAAACGGGCAACAGTATGCTTCTCCATATATTCACTCATATCTATTCTTACCATATTTTCTTCGCTATCAAAAAGTGACTCGGCTAAAGAGCGGGCCAATTCTGTTTTCCCTACACCGGTGGGGCCGAGGAATATAAAGGAACCGATGGGACGTTTGGGGTCTTTGAGGCCGGAGCGGGCACGGATAACTGCGTCGGTAACTGCTTGCACCGCTTCTTCCTGTCCGATTACCCTTTCATGGATAATCTCATCTAGACGAAGGAGTTTTTCTTTTTCCCCTTCCAGTAAGCGATTAAGGGGAATACCTGTCCAGCGAGAAACCACTTCGGCTATTTCCTCAGGGGTAACTTCTTCCTTAAGGAGCCGGGCTTCATTCCCTGTCAAAACGGTTTCTGCATCTTTGATCCTGCGTTCCAGCTCGGGGATTTTGCCGTATTGGTATTCTGCAACCTTGTTTAAATCATATTCCCGTTGAGCTTGCTCCATTTCATGCCTTGCTTGCTCCAGCTCTTCCCGTAAGGAACTTAATCCGCCGATTGTGCCTTTTTCTGTTTCCCACTGAGCACGAACCGAATCACGGTCCGCTTTTATGTTAGCAAGTTCTTTCTCCAGTGCTTGAAGCCTTTCTTGGGAGGCTTGATCCTTTTCTTTTCGCAGCGCTTCCCGTTCAATTTCCAGCTGCATTAGTCGACGTTCCAGTGTTTCCAGTTCCTCGGGCATGCTTTCCATTTCTGTACGCAGCTTGGCAGCTGATTCATCGATGAGGTCGATGGCTTTGTCAGGAAGGAAACGGTCCGAAATGTAACGGTGGCTGAGTACAGCGGCAGCAACAAGGGCGGCGTCTTGTATCCGTACACCATGATGGAGCTCGTAGCGCTCCCGCAGACCGCGCAGGATAGAAATTGTGCTTTCAACACTGGGCTCCTCCACCATAACAGGCTGAAAACGTCGCTCCAGCGCAGCATCCTTCTCGATATACTTGCGGTATTCGTCCAAAGTGGTAGCACCAATGCAGTGCAGTTCTCCCCGGGCCAGCATAGGCTTTAGCATATTGCCCGCATCCATGGAGCCCTCTGCTTTTCCAGCGCCCACTACTGTATGGAGCTCGTCAATGAAGAGGATGATGCGTCCTTCAGATTTGGTGACTTCTTGCAGTACTGCTTTTAAGCGCTCTTCAAACTCGCCGCGGAACTTTGCTCCGGCAACCAGCGCTCCCATATCCAGCGAAACAATCTTTCTGTCCTTTAAGCTTTCTGGTACATCTCCGGCTACAATCCTTCGAGCCAGCCCTTCAGCGATTGCAGTTTTCCCCACTCCCGGTTCTCCGATGAGAACAGGGTTGTTTTTTGTGCGGCGTGAAAGAACCTGAATAACGCGGCGAACTTCCGTATCGCGCCCTATAACCGGATCAAGTTTATTGTTTTTGGCCAACTCAGTTAAGTCTCGGCCGTACTTTTCTAACGCTTCGTAAGTTTCTTCCGGATTAGCGCTGGTTACTCTTTGATTCCCGCGCACTTCTGTCATAGCTTGCAGGAACACTTCACGCGTTATGTTTAAACTGCGGAAGAGCTTGCTTACCGGTGTGTCGTCTTTCTCTTCAAACATTGCCAGCACTAAGTGCTCAACGCTTACGTATTCATCCTTTAGCTTTTTTGCTTCATCCTGACCGCGGAGCAATAACTGATTCAGGCGCTGGGAAATATATGTGGATGTAGACCCTGTGACAGAGGGAATTTTTCTGAGAATGTCAGTAAGCTTTGGCTGCAGCAGAGATACGCTAAAGCCAGCTTTTTCAAAAAGGCGGGGTGTCAGCCCGTTTTCCTGCAGAAGCAGAGCATGAAAAAGATGCTCTACGTCAATTGCCTGGTGGCCGTTCCGTACGGCTAAATCCTGAGCTTCATTTAATGCAAGTTGCGCTTTTTCCGTAAATTTACTTATATCCATGCTATCACTCCCTTAGAAATATTAACCTCTTAGTAATAATTTTAGATACTATTTACGCTTGTGTCAATTAAAGATATTTAGGCCGTTTCAAAAAGCTGCAGCTTTTTTAACGGCCTAAATAAAGGAATTATCTATGGATTAAGATTTAAAAAGGCAGGATTCTCCGATAAATTCCCGCAAGATAGAGTTAGACGGCACATCACCGGAGTTAAGCGGTACGAAACATGATAGGAAGGTAAGCAAGCGTTTTGCATCAATATATTCCGGTTCTGTTTTTGGGATTTTTTTCAGCAAGGGTTCGGCATACTGTTTTAAAACGGCTAATTCATATACCAGTGCGGAGTTAAACATTATATCTGCTTCCTCCTGAAGCGAAAAGATATTTTGCTCCTCACCCCGACGCACCGAAGGCCAGCGTCGGATGGTAGACAGGGCGTCAATTCCCCTGAACTGGTTGTCACGGACAATGCGCCTGATTAGCCTTGTATCGGTAGTGTGGATTCGTGTGTGGGTATCAATGTTCAATGCGGTTAGCGCAGATACATAAACCTTAAACTTACAATGCCGGGGAATTGATTGAGTTAGCCGCTCATTGAGGCCATGAATGCCCTCAATAATTAGAACTTGGTTATCTTTCAGCTGTATTTTTTCACCGTTATTCTCACGAACTCCTGTGATGAAGTTAAAAGTGGGAATGGACACAGCTTTCCCATTAATTAATTGTGTTAAATGATCGTTAAAAAGCTCCAGATCAATAGCTTCGATATGCTCAAAGTCTGGCGTATTGGTTTCGTCAACCGGGGTGTTTTCTCTGTCTACAAAGTAATCGTCCAAAGATATTGGAAGATAATGCAGTCCGTTGACTCGTAACTGAATGCCCAGTCTTTGGGCAAACGTTGTTTTCCCAGAAGAAGAGGGCCCAGCGATTAGAATGATACGAAGCTCATCTTTTCTTGATGTAATCATGTCGGCAATTTGTGCAATTTTCTTCTCGTGCAAAGCTTCATTAACCCATACTACATTAGACCCCTCTTTCTTACTGGCTAGTTCATTCATGGCGCCCACAGTTTCAAAATCCAGAATTTTACACCACTGCTCCGTTTCGCGAAAAACATCAAACAGCTTTTTCTGCGGGATAAAGTGAGGGATGGCAAAGGGGTTTTTTTCGTCTGGGAAGCGGATAATTAAGCCGGGTTGATAGAATCGCAGTGAAAACATTTGCATTAGTCCAGTTTTAGGGACGATATATCCGTGTAAAGAGTTTTCATAATTACCCAATGAGTAAAGAGTAAGATAATCTTTGCTCCAATATTTGTAAAGCTGGGCTTTGTCGTCAAAGCCGTCTCTTTTAAAAATTTCAATCGCTTCTTTAACGGGAGCTTTTCTTTTTCTTATTGTTATGTCTTTTTTAACTAATTCCCGCATTTTGTTTTCTATGCGTGACACATCTAATTCACTCAGCTCGGGGCTTTTAACAATTTCACAGTAAAGCCCTTTGCTCATCGAATGTTCTACTTTAGTCTGCGCTTCCGGAAATAATTCACGGACTGCATAAATAAAAAGGAAAGTAAGGCTGCGCTGATATATTCTTGCGCCTTCTTTCGTTGTTATATCTAAAAAAGAAATTTTCATTGGCTCGTTAGCCTCATAAGTTAAATCAAGCAGCGTGTCGCTTGCCAGAGCGGCTACAATGGCAGAAGGATAGTGGTTTTCTACCTCTTTACTGATTTCAAAAAGGCTGCGGTTTCCTGCCACAGTTTTTATTTTATTATCCGGCAGCATAATATCAATCGCTGCTATTTCATTATTTGCATTCAAAAATATCCCTCGTTTCTTTAATTCTCGTAATAATGAATTTATATTACTAACTCCACAATATCTTTATCGTGCAGAATATAGTCTCGTGGCACTGCTTGGCCGTCAAATCGGGCGGAGCCCCATACTAATGCGCTTTTTAGCTTTTGAGGAAAATCTCGGTGGACGGTATAGGCTAAATCAATTACGGTGGAGCCTTTTTTGAGAATAAAAGGATTATCCATTTGAGCTTTTTTGCCAGGAGATTTTCCGTAAATACGTATTACATTTAATATATCGAATATCTTTACCTTTAATGACTCAAGGTTATGACCGTTCACAGATACGGGAAGAATAACGGTTTCTGGGTATAGCTCTTCAATAACACTTAAGTTTCCCGCTGCTTCCGGCAAATCATTTTTTGTTCCCAAGACTATGTAAGGAACAGCAACCGGGTTTTCTCTGGTCGGATCAATAACGCTTCGTTCCTCCAGCAGTGACATGGTTGTTTCCAGTTGGGCCAGGCACTCTCCGGTGCTAAGGTCGATAATAATCAACAGCGCATCTGCGTTGCGAAATGTTCCGGTTAGTCCGGGAGGAACTATGTCCTCGGTAAACGGTGGAGTATCAACTAATTGTATGTGAATATCTTCATAGGGAATCATTCCGGTGGCAGGAAGCGTGGTAGTAAAAGGAAAGTCGGCAACCTTTACTTTAGCTCTTGTCAGTATGGAAACAAGTGATGATTTGCCGGTGTTGGGACAGCCTGCGAGCACAACTTGGCCTGCGCCTTGCTTTTCCACATGAAAAGGATTATACCCGCCTTTTTGTTTCTTTTTTTGGCTTTCTTCCCGTAACTGAGATAGTCGTTTTTTTAAATCTGCTTGTAGCTTTTCAGTTCCTTTATGTTTAGGCATTACTGACAGCATTTCCTGAAGCGCTTCAGTTTTATCCTCTGGAGTTGCCGCTTTGCGATATTTTTCTTCAGCTGCATAATACTGCGGTGTTAAATTTGCCGGCATTTTCTTCACCACCTGTTTATTTGATTCAAAATAATAATAGCATTAATATGTTTTCTCTTTGTGAGCTAAAGAATCCTTCCGGTGCTTCGTTGACAGAAAGTATGCTTTTTGATAAATTTATAGAACAGACAGGGGGAATATAATTATGGGAGAAAATTTAACTAGGAAGATTATTGCGGCACATTTGCTTGATGGAGAGATGATTGCCGGCAGCGAGATTGCTATTAAAATTGACCAGACACTGACACAGGACGCCACCGGTACCATGGCTTATCTGCAATTTGAGGCTATGGGAGTACCGCGGGTTAAGACCGAGCTGTCAGTGTCCTATATTGATCATAACACGCTGCAGACAGGATTTGAAAATGCAGATGATCACCGCTTTCTGCAAACTGTAGCATCCAAGTATGGTATTTATTTTTCCCGTCCCGGCAACGGCATTTGCCACCAAGTTCACTTGGAGCGCTTTGGAGTACCCGGTAAAACGCTGCTTGGCTCTGACAGCCACACTCCTACCGGCGGTGGAATCGGCATGCTGGCAATCGGTGCCGGCGGTTTGGATGTGGCTGTGGCAATGGGCGGCGGTCCCTTCCATCTGACAATGCCCAAGGTAGTTAAGATAAATCTGCAAGGAAAGCTTCAGCCCTGGGTGTCGGCCAAGGATGTAATCCTGGAAGTGCTGCGTATTCTCAGCGTAAAAGGCGGTGTGGGCAAAGTAATTGAATATGCCGGGCCGGGAGTAGAGAGCCTTTCTGTTCCTGAGAGGGCGACCATTACAAACATGGGCGCTGAGCTTGGTGCCACCACATCCGTATTTCCCAGTGACCATATTACACGCCAGTTTTTAGCGGCTCAAGGTCGGGAGGAGCAGTGGAGTGAATTACTGCCTGATGCTGATGCCGAATACGATGAAGAAATAATTATTAATTTGAACGAATTGGAGCCTATGGTTGCATGTCCGCATAGTCCCGATGCTGTGAAAAAGGTAAGTGAAGTGGGCGAGATTGCCGTAGACCAAGTGGCTATCGGCAGCTGCACAAACTCTTCATATACAGACTTAATGCAGGTAGCTCGCATTTTACGCGGGAAGCATGTTCATAAAAATACCAGCTTAGTAATTTCTCCAGGGTCAAAGCAGGTGTTTGAAATGCTGGCTAGAAACGGGGCTTTGGCCGATTTAATTGCTGCCGGTGCTCGTATTTTGGAATCCACCTGCGGTCCGTGCATCGGCATGGGACAAGCGCCTCCTTCTGGCGCGGTTTCTGTTAGAACTTTTAACCGAAACTTCCCGGGCAGGTCGGGAACGGCTGATGCCGGCGTGTATTTAGCCGGGCCCGAGGTGGCTGCTGCCGCTGCTTTGGCGGGCAGGCTTGTAGATCCGCGCAGCTTGGGTCAATTCCAGTCTGTAGAAATGCCTGAAAAATTCCTGATAGATGACAGCATGATTATTGCTCCCGCAGCCGACCCTGACCAGGTAGAGGTTGTCAGGGGGCCAAACATTAAGCCTTTGCCGGTAAATACCGACTTGACCGATGCATTTAAGGCTGAGGTTTTGCTAAAAGTGAGTGACAATATCACCACCGACCATATTATGCCGGCAGGCTCAAAGGTGCTGCCGCTTCGCTCTAATATTCCTGCCATTAGTGAATATGTTTTTGCTGCTGTTGACGACACATTCGCTTCTCGTGCTCAAAAGGCCGGCAGCGGCATGGTGGTAGGCGGCTTTAATTACGGTCAAGGCTCAAGCAGGGAGCATGCGGCTTTAGCTCCTATGTATCTCGGCGTCAAAGCAGTTCTTGTTAAGTCTTTTGCCCGCATTCACCGTGCCAACCTGATAAACTTCGGTATCTTGCCGCTAACTTTTACAAATGAAGAAGATTATGAGCTGATTAGCCAGGGAGATTGCTTGGAAATTGAGGATGTTCGTAATGCTTTGCTTATTGGAGAAGATCTTACCGTTTTGAATAGTACTTCAGGGAAAACGATTAAAGTAAATCACAGCCTTTCTTCACGGCAAATCGCTATTATTCTTGACGGTGGTTTATTGAACCATACTAAGAAGCTTGCAGCAGTTAAAAAGTAATCAAAAAGGAGGATGCATAGTATGATGAATCCATTTCGTTGTCAGATTTGCGGAGAAACTTATCTTGGCGGATCGGCGCCGGAGCGATGTCCGTTTTGCGGAGCACACGGGCGCTGGATGGTGGGTGCTGCCGAATGGGTAAGAAACGGAAAGGTAGAAATGTGTGAGCAAAGCATGAAGGACTGTCTTGCCGCTATTCAATTGGAAGTAGGGAATGCAGCATTTTATAAATGTGCGCAAAAAAATGCGCAAACACAGGTGACTCAAGCAATTTTTAAGCGGCTGCAAAAGCAAGAAATGGAACATGCTGAGTTGTTGGCGGAGATGGCAGGTGTTCCTGAGGAAGATCTGCCCGAGGGTGATTGTGCCGGAAACAACGATGCGGAAAACCTTGCGGATGCTCATGCCCGCGAGCAACGAGCTATCCAGTTTTATTTGCAGGTAGCAGACCGCGCTCCGGAGAGAAGAGTCCAGGAAGTGTTCAGAGCACTGGCGGAAGTGGAAGCGGAACACTTAAAAATTTCTAACGTATACAGATAGACTGAAAAAGCAACGAGGCAAGGGATAAACCCTGCCTCGTTATTTATTCCAGCTGATAATTTGACGCTTTCCGTCCTCTTTCATTGTAAAAAAGCTGTTATCATTAAGATTAAATAAAACTGAACGCATACTGCCGTGCCGTTTAAAGATATCTATAAGCTCTGCAGTTTTACCGCTGTCGGCAATGGCCCAGATGTCAAAAGGTGCTTCGTAAAGAACTAAGTCATCGGGAAGGGGCAACCCTATAAAGCTGTCTTCAGTCATGTAGTACAGCGTATTGTATGCATGATAAAAAAGCTCATCAGGAAATTGCGGAAACTTAATTTCTTCTTGGCAGGGAGAGGCGGAGGTGCCGAAAACCCGGCAGATTAAAGGTCGCACCTCATAAATGGCGCAATGCTCCTTATCTTTATCTTCTTGGATAAAGGGGCAGCGGAGCTTGCCGCCATCTTCCATAACACCGAGCTGTGAAGAAAAGATGTGCTCCAGCTCAGTTTCGTTCATGCTCAGCAGAATATTTATATATTCCACGTAGGACATAAGGATTGAGCCGCTGCAGCAGCTGCTGCAAAAGCTGGGACAGGCATATTGCGGCATGTCGTGGAGTAATTCGTTGACAAGAGACATTTGCTTTTTTGTATATTCAGCCATATCTTGGGGCTTATTCTTGATAATGGGTAATATTTCTGTAAAAACAAAGTCGATATTTGTCATAAATATTTACCTCCCCGCATTCAATTGTTCGGTGTCAAAGCCGAAATTCCTTTTTTGATGTAAATTAAACTAGAGTAGGTATAAGGAATTTGAGGAATAATAGCCCAAAAGGAGGTGTGTAATGCAAACTATTATTGAGCGGACACGGGATAGAGCGCTTGTCTTTCCCTATATATTCAGGGTGCTGCCCATGGTTGAAAAGGAATTAAATGTTTGGCGAAAAGCGACTGCTTCTATTCCAGATGCGGAATTGCATAGACAGGCCAAAGCCAGTATTGACACGAAAAGATTTCATTGTCAGGGTGGAAGTGTTTACTCTCTTTACGCGCCCTTACAGGGCCATCGGATGATAACATTTATTGTCGCTTTGCAAACAATCAGCGATTACTTGGATAATCTCTGCGACCGTGCAGGCAATGCCGACGAGCAAGCTTTTATTACGCTTCACGGCGCTATGAAATCGGCTGTGGATGCGTCATTCCCGTCAGATGATTGGTATAAGAGCTATCCTTATAGAGAAGACGGCGGGTATCTGGACTGTTTGGTTAGAGCCAGTCAGCGGGTAATAACCTTTTTGCCTGGCTATCGTGATGTGAGAGATGACATTTCACGCCTGATTGCTTTATACAGTGAGCTGCAGGTATATAAGCATCTGCATCACACCGAAAGAGAGCATAAGCTTACTAGCTGGTTTAGCCGTCAAAGCTCCGTCCCGGATATATCCTGGTGGGAGTTTGCAGCTGCATCTGGTTCAACCTTGGCTGTTTTTGCGCTGGCTGCCATGGCCGCCGGGGGCAATGTTTCTAACGAGGAAAAGGAGCAGCTCCTGGACTGTTATTTCCCCTGGGTATGCGGCATACACATTTTGCTGGATTATTTCATCGACTTAGATGAAGATATGGAGCATGGCGATTTAAACTTTGTTGCGTACTACTCTTCACCCAAGGACTTGGAAGAAGGCTTGGTCAGATTTTTGGAGGAATCCTTAGCCAGGGTGGAGAATCTGCCCCGTCCTGTTTTCCACAGCACTGTGATTAAAGGGCTGCTTGCTTTATATCTCTCCGATGCAAAAGCAATGCAGCCAGACAGAATAAAAACAACACAGCGTTTGCTGCGCCGAGGAGGCAGAGAGGCTTTATGGCTTCATAAGGTTTGTTTGCGCCTAAGACGGCAAGGAGTAATTTAAAAGCTTCTTTGACAGATATAGTCGGCTAAGCGGGAAAGAATTACTTTTTGCGGTTTAGCCGGCAGCTTGTTGACATTTTGTTTAGCCCGGGCAATGGCTGTCCGGGCTTTTAGCTGAATTTCCCCTAAAATACCGCTTGTCTTTAGGGTGTTTTGAATATATGCCAAATTTTCTTCACTAAAATCCTTAGCGCAGATAATTTCAGTTACGCGACCTTTGTGCTGAGGCTGCTGAAGCAGCTTAATTATGGGCAGGGTTAGATAGCCCTCCCTTAAATCATGGAGAATAGGCTTGCCTGTTTCGTGAGGCAAGCCACAATAATCCAAAAGGTCATCGGTGATTTGAAAAGCGTATCCTAATTGCATGCCAAATGCCGCAAGCATTTTTTTATGAACATGGGGCAAGCCACATACTTCGGCTCCTGCTAAACAACATGCAGATAAGAAAAAAGCAGTTTTCTTATGTATATAAGACATATATTCGGCTTCTGTAACATTGCAGTCATAACGGCGGGCAAACTGTTCAATTTCCCCTTCGCACATCAAGCTGATGGCTTTAGTAAGTACTCCTAATATTTCTGAATGCCCATGTCCGGTTAACAGTGAAAATGAACGAGCGAAAAGAAAGTCTCCGTATAAAACGGCTTGTTGTTCTCCCCACCTAGCGGAAATAGTAAGATTGCCGCGTCTGTTAGAAGAACGGTCAACTACATCATCATGCACCAGAGAAGCGGCGTGTATTAATTCAACTGATGTGGCCACATCAATAAGCTCCGCTTTTGGCGCCGGCAAAAACGAACCGCACAATATTACTAATGAAGGACGAAGCCGTTTGCCTCCATCGGTAACTGAACTGGAAAAAATCGGTGTCCATCGGTCTTCACCACGGCAAAATTCTCTTAGGCGTGCTTCTACCTGCTTCAACTCACTTAGCGATTGGAGTTCGCGTAAGGGCATTTGGTAAACGTTCAATTGTTATCACCTGCTGGAGTTATTTGCCTTTAGCCTGACCTAAGCCGGTGCAAAATATTCCTTGAGAAGTGAAAGGAAGGAGAACTTATGGCAGGAAACGAATTAAGCAGAAAACCGATAACAAAGGGGCTGCTTTTTTGAAAAAATCTTTAGAGCTTTGCAAAACATTAGATGAACTTAAGCAGTTATGCCTGTCTTGCCAAAGCTGTGAGCTGGCGGGAACGCGGCAGAATGTTGTTTTTGGCGAGGGCCCCCCAGATGCCAAGATATTTTTTTTAGGCGAAGCGCCTGGCGCCAAGGAGGACGAAACTGGACGTCCGTTTGTGGGCAGGGCCGGCGATTTACTTACCGAATTGATGGCAAGAGCGGGGATAGACCGACAGAATGTTTTTATAACCGGCTCCTGTAAGTGTCGGCCGCCTAAAAACCGCAATCCTCGTAAGTCGGAATTAAAGGCTTGCTTTCCCTACTTAGAACGGCAGCTGGCAATTATTAAGCCCAAGGTAGTAATTTGCTCCGGCTTGGTGGCTGTGCAAAATATCTTAGATTCCAAGGCGCGTATGGCTGATGTACGCGGTCGTTGGGTTGATCTTCCTCATTACCGCATTCTTCCCACATATCATCCTGCTGCAGTATTGCGCGGCACGGTAAAAGCAGAGCTTCTGGTCGAAGACTTTCAACGGGTTTCCTCATTTCTTGGTTAAATTTTTAGGACTAAAAAAACAGCATATGAAATCAGGCTCCGTTGCAGGCGTATAAAAATAAGCCGGGATGCAGGGCTTGTTTTTTCTTCCCTGCTGGAAAGTTTGCGGCTTATGCTTAAATAATATGGAAAACGGGAAAGGAATACATATGGGGAAGGATTTGCTTTTATTTTCACGAATACTAGAGTGGAGTAACGGCGGAGGTGAGTGTTGGTGGCCGATTCTAAGCTGAAGGATGAGTCAATGGATCAGTTGTTTGAAGCTATTTTGCTTCTGGAAACAGAAGAGGAATGTTATAAGTTTTTTGAAGATGTGTGTACCGTCAGCGAATTAAAAACGCTTGCCCAGCGGCTTCAGGTAGCAAGGATGCTGCGGGAGGGGAAGACATACCAGGTAATTGAGAAGGAAACAGGTGCCAGTACCGCTACTATCAGCCGTGTGAAACGCTATTTGGAATATGGAGCGGGAGGCTACAATTTAGTACTTTCACGGCTGTCTCACAAGTAGTCTATTATGAACTGGAAAAAGCAGTCGAGTGCTGCTTTTTTCTTGGGCAAAACAACTAATTATATTGGCATGACAGACAGAGATTGGTGCCACGGGGAGGAAAAATGACAGATATTTATGATAACTTAAACGAAGCTCAACGGGACGCGGTTAAATGCACCGACGGACCACTTTTAATTTTGGCCGGAGCAGGCAGCGGCAAAACCAGAGTCATTACACACAGGATTGCTTATTTGATGAATGAAAAAAGGATTGCGCCATGGCAAATTCTAGCGCTGACCTTTACTAATAAAGCGGCACAGGAAATGAGAACACGTCTGGAGTTATTAGTAGGTGAAACCCGCGGCATGTGGGTCGCAACCTTTCACTCCGCATCTGTACGGATACTGAGAGAGCATGCCGACGTTCTGGAATTAAGCTCTTCTTTTGTGATTTATGACAGTTTAGATCAATTAACATTGGTAAAAAATATCATGAAGGACTTGGGTATGGATGATACCCGCTTTAAGCCTAGGGCGGTACAAAGCGCAATTAGCCGCGCAAAGAATGAAATGAATGATGCCGAAGCTTATGATGAGCAGGCAGACAACTTTTTTACCAGAACAATTGCCCGCATATTCACTGCGTACCAGAAGAGGCTGAAGCTGAATAACGCCGTGGACTTTGATGACCTGCTGCTCTTAGTTGTCCGCTTATTTCGCGAGCATCCGGATATTCTTTCCCGCTACCAGGATAAATTCCGTTATATTCTCGTTGATGAGTACCAAGATACAAATAAGGTTCAGTATGAGATAGTAAGGCTGCTGGCAGGCGCACACCGAAACCTTTGTGTTGTTGGTGATGATGACCAGTCTATTTACCAGTTTCGTGGTGCTGATGTTCGCAATATCCTGGATTTTGAGCGGGATTGGCCGGAGGCAGAGGTTGTTAAGCTGGAGGAGAATTACCGCTCAACAGCTAATATCCTGGAGGCTGCTCATCATGTGGTTAAGCATAATACGGGGCGCAAGTATAAAAAACTGTGGACGCGTCAGGACGCCGGTGACCCGGTGGTAGTCCATATCGCCGAGGATGAATACCAGGAAGCGCGCTATATTACATCAGAAATAAGATCTCTTTCCGGTCAATATGAACAGTTTGCCGTGCTATACCGCACAAATGCCCAGTCACGTGCAATTGAGGATGCCATGGTTCGTGATAATATTCCTTATCAGATGGTGGGAGGAGTACGTTTTTGGGAGCGCAAAGAGGTTAAAGATCTTTTGGCATATCTGCGCGCCATTGACAATCCCGCCGATGATATCAGCTTGATGCGCATAATTAATGTGCCTAGGCGGGGGATAGGCGCAGCTTCCGTTCAGCGTTTGCGCGACCTATCCGCAGAAAGGAATTTTACCTTTTTTGAGGCGCTTAGAAATGCTGCTGATGCCGGCTTAGGTACTGCTATTCGTAAAAAAGTAACGGATTTTGCAGACCTTTTGGAAAATTTAATAAAGATGAAAGAATACATAGAATTGGACGAGCTTTGTGAACAGGTATTGACAAAAAGCGGATACTTGGAGGAGCTCCGTGCGGAAGGCAGCGAGCAAGCGCAAAGCCGTGCGGAAAACCTGCGAGAATTTATAACAGTAGCCCAGCAATATGCAGGAAAAGAAGGAGAAGAAAAAACCCTTACTTCATTCTTAACTGAGCTGGCGCTAATCAGTGACCTGGATGCTCTTGCCGAGGATGAGACTCCCCGTGTTATTCTAATGACTCTTCATTCAGCTAAAGGGTTAGAGTTTCCCGTTGTTTTTCTGGCGGGCATGGAAGAAGGGATTTTCCCTCACATGCGATCCTTTGACACAGCCGACGGCATAGAAGAGGAAAGGCGGCTGTGTTATGTGGGAATTACCCGTGCCGAACAGCGTCTTTATTTAACTTTAGCCAGGCGGAGAAATATATTTGGCCAGTCTATGCATAATTTGCCGTCACGTTTTCTTGCCGAGATTCCGGATTCTGTTTTAAATAAAACAGAGGAAAACGCGTTATCTGCAGCAAACGTATCTATACCGGCAGGAGCGGGGGAGACTATGGTTGTTGGAGACCATGTGGAGCATGGCAAGTGGGGTGTTGGAGACGTGCGTGCAGTTGATGTGCTGAGCGACGGTGATACCGTTCTCACTATCCATTTCCCTGATTTGGGTTTAAAAAAGGTAATTGCCCGCTATGCTCCGCTGCGTAAGCTGAAATGAGGTGTGTTTTGTGGACAAAAAAACAGCTTCGGATCTGGTATTAACCTTACGTCAAGAGATTAACGAGCATAATTATAATTACCATGTGTTGGACAACCCCGAAATTTCCGATGCGGAGTTTGACTTGTTGCTGCGTCGTTTGGATGAAATTGAAAAAGAGTATCCGGAGCTGGTTACTACTGATTCTCCCACACAACGGGTCGGCGGCCGGCTTAGTGAAGCTTTTGCTCCCATACCCCATCGTTTACCTATGCTTTCCCTGGACAATGCTTTTAGTGCCGATGATCTGCGTAGTTTTGTCCGTCGTGCTCATAATCTTGTTCCCGATGCAGAAATAGATTTTGTTGTTGAATTAAAGTTAGACGGCCTGGCCGTCTCCCTTCAATATGAAGGTGGGTTATTTGTTCGCGGAGCTACCCGTGGCGACGGCGAAACAGGTGAAGATATTACCCACACTCTGAGAACAGTAAAAAGTATTCCGCTGCGGCTAAAAAAGCCGCTGACCCTTGAAGCCCGTGGAGAAGTATTTATGCCCCGCTCGTCTTTTATTGCTTTAAACAAGGAGCGGGAGAGCAGTGAATTGCCTCTCTTTGCCAACCCGCGCAACGCAGCGGCCGGTTCATTGCGTCAGCTGGATCCCAAAACAGCCGCAACACGCAACCTGGATATGGTTGTATACGGACTTGGGTATTCACCCGACCTTTCTCCCTCAAGCCATTATGATGCACTGATGGTTATGCGTGAGCTCGGTCTAAAAACAAACCCCAATATTAAGATTATCAGCGACATTGAAGAAGTGGTGGCTTACTGTGAAGGCTGGCGGGAAAAACGCTACCAGCTCCCTTATGATATTGATGGTTTAGTAATAAAAATAAATAATTTAGCGCTGCAGCACCGCTTGGGAACTACAGCAAAAAGTCCCCGCTGGGCCATTGCCTATAAATTCCCTGCGGAGCAAGCAGTGACCATCGTTGAAGGCATTAATGTTCAAGTTGGGAGAACCGGCGCATTGACCCCCATTGCCGAGTTGACGCCGGTAAAATTGGCAGGTTCTGTGGTGAAAAGAGCCAGCCTGCACAACGAAGACATCCTTCGCGAGAAGGATGTCCGTGTAGGTGACCATGTAATAATCCAAAAAGCCGGTGATATAATCCCTGAAGTGGTTGAGGTAGTTAAAAGCAAGCGAACAGGCAATGAAGAACTGTTTATTATGCCTGAGTCATGCCCTGCTTGCGGTTCCACCGTAAGCAGGCTTTCCGGCGAAGTCGCATTGCGTTGCTTTAATTTTGTTTGTCCGGCCCAAGTTATGGAGCGCATAACCCATTTTGCTTCTCGCGCCGCCATGGATATTGAAGGCTTCGGCCCTGCAGCAGCCGAACAGCTGCTAAACGCCGGGTTAATCAACGATGTGGCCGATATTTACCGTCTCCCTGAAAACAAAGAAGCATTGCTTGCTCTGGAGCGTAAAGCCGACAAGTCGGTGGAAAACCTTCTGGCAGCCATAGAAAACAGCAAAACAAGGCCATTATGGAGATTGATTTACGGCTTGGGCATCCGTTTTGTCGGCGACCGCACCGCTCGCCTTTTAGCAGGTCATTTTGGCAGCCTGGATTACCTGAAGGAAGCTCCTGCCGAGGAACTGGTGAATATTCCTGAAATAGGGCCCAAAATAGCTGAAAGCGTTGTTAGCTTTTTTGCTTTAGAATCCACCAGCGAGCTAATAGAAAAGCTCCGCAGTGCCGGCGTAAATTTTGTCCAGGAAAAGAAAGCATCCCAGACAGGCCCCCTGGACGGAAAAACCTTTGCACTCACCGGGACGCTGCCCACCTACTCCCGGGAGGAAGCGGCTCGCCTGATTGAAGAAGCAGGGGGAAAGGTAACCGGCAGTGTCAGCAAAAACACCGACTACGTTGTAGCCGGCGAAAAAGCTGGCAGCAAGCTGGATAAAGCGGTAAAGCTGAATATTACCGTCCTTGATGAACCAGCCCTCCTGGCGCTTTTATAAGTTTATTCTGCTTAAAGCAAAAACAACTTGCTGCTGAATACCATATAAAAAGAGATAGCTAGGTTAACGCAGATGGAGGCGGATATGATGATTGTTCTATTCTATTTCTCTGGCACGGGTAATACCTGGTGGGTATCAGAAGAGCTAGTTAATCTACTAGAAAAAAAAGAAATAGCAGCATCTGCTATTTCCATTGAGTCAATTGAGTCCCGCGAGGCGCAAGCCATGATTGAAAAAGCAGATATTGTAGGGTTTGGCTATCCTATCTACGGGTCAGACTTGCCTCAACCGATGAAGGAATTCATTATGAGTCTAGAGGCAGTTAATAATAAAAAGTGCTTTGTGTTTTGCACTCAAGTTTCTTGGTCGGGAGACGGAGCAAGGATTGGGGCGGAGTTTCTTCGGCCTAAAGGTTTTGATATTCGTTGGGGAGAGGAATTTCTGATGCCAAATAATATTTGTGTATCGGCATTGCCCTTTTTTTCTTTTACCAGTGACAGAAAGAAAATAGAGGATGTTTTAGCCAAATGCTCTGGCCAGATAGAGCGGTTTGCAGGACATATCGTCTCCGGAAAGCCTTTCCGTAAAGGATTTAGCTTTCTCTCCTTTTTACTGGGATGTGTACAGCGTGTGCCTTTTCGCATTGTTTACAAAAGCTTGCAAAATGATATTAAGGTAAATTCCGAGCTCTGCACTTTTTGTGGCTTTTGTGCAAAAGTGTGTCCTGCCGGCAACCTTATTTTTGACGGCGAAACCTTCTCAACACGGGGTAATTGTGTTTTGTGTATGCGTTGTTATAATTTTTGCCCCGTATCGGCAATTAAGTATATGAATCGTTTGCATAACGCTGACAAAGGTGAACCGTACAGGGGGCCGCTTGAAACCTTTAGCCCTGATATGCTGTGTGGTAAACGATAAGCAAAGACAGAGGAGCAATTCTTTATGTTAGAAAAAATTCATGTACAGACTGCAGCCCGTTCGCAAATGATTGATATTACGGCAAAGGTTCAAAATATTATCCGGGAAGCGAGAGTAGCGGACGGATTTGTTATTGTATATTGTACTCACACCACTGCGGGTATTACCATAAATGAGGGGGCGGATCCTGATGTGATTCATGATATGCTTTTGCGCCTTGATGAGCTTTATCCCTGGAACCATCCTAGTTACCGGCATATTGAGGGCAACTCTGCGGCGCATCTGAAAGCAACCGCAGTAGGTGCGTCTCAGTCTATCCCCTTAGTAAACGGCAGGATGATTCTTGGTGCCTGGCAGGCCATCTACTTTTGTGAGTTCGATGGTCCACGCAGCAGAACGGCTGTTATTAAAGTAGTGAGCAGCTGATTATTTACAAATATTGGTGCTTTTATTGTAGAAATGATTGTGTTACTCTTAGATCATGAATAAATGAATTTTTTTACAGTACTTATGCATCTTATATTAAAATATAGGAGCTGATTTAAAAAAAACAATACCCCAATACAGAATGTCCACGTTGGGTTGCGCAACACAATTTTGTATCGTCTTATTTACGATTATCTCCATTTGCCAAGGTTTTTTAGACAGCACAGAGTTAACACAAAAGCCGCGGCATGAGAGCGCTGATGAATGGGTTTGATATTTTTGGAGGAAATGGGGCTTTTATATGAAACAACAAATTCTTTTTGAGCTTAACAACAAATTGAATTCAATGGGGATAACACCGCAACAAGGAAGTGTTACTGATATTACCATTATAAGCGAATTTCTTGATGCGGGATGGAGTACCGGAAGCAAGAAAATCAGCTATGAAGCATCTGTTTTTGCAAATGAGCAGGATAAGATAGTCTATATGTACGAAAAGACAACGGAAGTCGGGCATGGGTTATCTTTTGGCGGGAGTAGCGGAACATCCTTTCAGAGCGGAACGACCCTATTTCGCAAAGTGAAGAGTGTGCAATACGGCCCCGACGGAAAAGCCTATGAATATACCCTTGACTTAGGAGCGATCCCCAAGGCAGTAAAGGAAACTGCAAAACTTCATGGGTGGGGCTTTAAAACGGTTATCAACAAAAACAAGGCAATGTACCCGAGCGGGTATGTGCCAACGCCTATCCAGATCGATCCACAAGTACAGGTAAACGGACAGGCTACATATAAAGCAGGTAGCTTTTGCTCTAATTGCGGTATGTCTTTGACAGAGGGAGCAGAATTTTGCAATAAATGCGGAAAGCAGAATGGCAATGTCCTTGGTCAAATAACCGCAGCTTCATATAAGTCGGCGACACAGGCACAATCGTCAACGGGATTTGCACAACAGCCTGCATATGACAATCCGCAAGGTACATTTTATGCTGATGCCCCCAAAAAAGCCGAAGGCAAAGGCCAAACCCTCGGACTAATCGCTTTTATTCTTCTGGGAATTGTGCTGGCCGCAATGTTACTATTAACAGAAGCAACTCTATTTGGCTGGATATTTACCCTTGTACTTTTTTCTGCTGGCTTCTTTCTCCAAAGAAAGATGAAAAAATGGGGATGTCTGTTTCAATTGTTTCTGTGGTTTGTTACTGCGTTTATTTTGTTTATTGGTTTAACTATATTTCAAACGGTATCTTAGATAATGGTTATGAAGTATAAGCGGATTTTTGGGGAGGCATAACATTTGTTTGCATATATAGGCATTTTTCTTATGCTGGCGGGCATTATGGGGATTATTGCCACAGCGAAAAGTCCAAGGCGTTTCGTTGTTTGGTCAGCCCTTACGATGATTATCATGCAGGCGGCATCGTTCATAGTTTTTTCGGGAATCGTTCAGAAAAGCGCTGGCTTGATGTGGATTGGAGCCGGTGTTTTCATCGGAGCTATTTGCAGCATTTTTGTAAAAATGGAAAAACGCGAAAATAATATATTTTACAGACAGAACCTTCTTTTCGCGCTTTCCTACATGTTCTTGCTGCTTATTAATCAGCTTATCGCGCTGTTTTTTAGGGCTTATATACCTGCAGTGCTATATATTGCCGCTTTGGCTGTTGGTATGCAGATCGGGCTGAATGTCGTTATGATTTTAAAGGCTAAAAAAATTAGAAAAATTCAATTATACAATACAGTACTTTGCATTATCATTCTATTATTCACTTTTTTGCCGATGGCAGGAGCTTTCGAGGATAAGTCTGCGAAACTTGAAGGTACATGGGAGATGTTTTACACTGTCGATATTAACAATGTATCCGAAAATGAAAAAACAAAGCTGGTAAACACACTCGCAGATGAATGGACGATTTTTCATTTTTATGATGGTTTAGTTTTAAATGGCCTGAATATTACCTCAGATGTTGATGCTGATACCGGTAATTTGGAATTTGAATTTGATAATCTTGGTTACAAATATAAGTTTATCACTGGAGTCAGTCAAAACGGAAAGGAAATGGCAGGCTATTTTTATATTAACGATAAAAGGGATCCAAGTGTAACATATGTAGCAGGCAGGCTTGTAGCTAGAAACACCGTTATATCTTCGTTAGAAAATAATAATGACAGTATGCCGCCAAGCAGTGTTGATACCCTGCCGACGAACGGAAGCGAGTCAAATTCTGATAAAGATGCCAAGAAGGACAATATCTTTATTCCTCAGGCGGTTCCCGGTGAGGATGCAGAAATGGCTGCTGCTTTGAGTGGACTGTTGGCTGGCGTTTCTGCCCTGATAAGCCTCATTTCCTCGCTTACTAAAGATATCAATCTGCAGGGTATTTCTTTGCCCAATCCACCGTATCCGGTGGATATCCCCAATTCCCCTAACTCCTCTCTGCCGACGGCACCACCTTCACCTATTCCTGCTTCCCCGCCGATGCCACCGATAGGCACACGCAGGGAGGATGGGAAAATATTCACAAAGAATCATGGTTGGCAGAATGAAAACTGGCCCGAAATTTCGTCGAACTCCATCAAGAAGGTAATTTCGTCGCTTGAAAGCGATATACAGCGGCATTCTCAAAGCGGAGACAAGCTGCGCGCTGAAATCGCAAAGGATGAAATGAAACGAAATATGCGCGAGCTTAAAGGTTGGGAAGAGGATATAAAGGCTGTTAAGCGGGCGCAGACCTTCGATAATGAACAGTTGCTTCAAGACAGCGCCAAGCGGCGGGATACTTATTCAGGACAGATAGACGATGTAATATGGTATACCAATGCCGTCGGTTTCGCTTCGGATATTGCCTTGGCTGTTAGTACTTCCGGCGCCGCTCCGGCTTTAACATCGGCAAAGAAAACGCTTGAAAGCTTATCGCTGGCCAAGGAGATCATCGGTGCTGCCACTGAAGGGTATGTCAATAAGGAAAACCTGTCCGTTACTATCACAAAATTTGGTATTAATAAAGGTGTATCTATGGGCGTCGGCAAGGCTTTTGACGCAGGCAAATTAAAATATGACGTAGACAATTCTGCAAGTGCTCTAAAAGCTTTTGTAGGTGCTGGAGAAAGTTCAGCAGGAAGTGTCGCGCAAAAAATTTCAGAGGAATCCGGCTTGACAGGAAAGATTACAGATACAGTGAACACAGCCGACAATTTCTTTAAAGATAGGGCTAAAGGAATAAGCGATATTGGAGATGGGGGTGCAGGGCAATGACAATCGAACCGAAACCCTCTTTCAGGTCTGTTGCGGACTATGTTAAAGTGAGCTTTGAGAACCCCCAAAAAACTTTCAAAGTATTTGCTCGTAAAGATGATGGATTTCTGCGTTTTAATTTCGCCCTGCCTAAAGTGAATAACGCTAATCCAATCTATGGAATAATTTATGAAGCGGGCAAAGATGAAGGGTATCTGGCGTGTGAAGACTCGAAGACATTGCTTGAAATGTTGCGCGAACTATCCGGTATAGAAAACCATATAGCAGCAGAACAGATTATAGAGCTATCTCCGCTGTATCTTTTAATCGCCCTTGCCGCTTGCGATGTGGTGCTACAGGATAAATATGAGCAAGGCTGGTTTACAGCCGCAGCCGTTTTCAATGCATATGGCAGCACAGCAAACGACGACTTTAAAAGATTACTGTTTCCCCTAGCTTATGTTGCCGGTGATACCATCTTCGCTTCAGCAACATATGAGGACATTCGGAAAGCGATGGATGAGCTGGTAGATGCTGAGGTATTTAATGCAGATGAGGTGGATGGTACCACTTTATACACCTTCTCGTTGGAACTGCGATATCTTGTTCAGCTTTTTGGCGATATCACAAACAGTCTTGCACTTTGCAGGCAAGATGAGTTTGGTAACTTGTCTATCTTGTGTGCGATATCAAATCAAACAAAAGCATGGGCATTTACAATTGATAAGAGTATTGGCAGGATCGAAAGAATATCTGCTGTAAGGTTCAACGAACTATGCAAGGCTTTTCTTATGACCGATAGCTCTTATCAGAATAAAACAACGTCAGATCCCGGGAAGTTCTGTAGAAACTGTGGTTTACCTATTAGTCCAGAATCGAATTTTTGCCCTAATTGTGGTAAACAAGTTTTGTAAGCAATCTTTTCGCAGGGGTTTCCGCACAGCGAATCGGTTTGGTTGAGCTGTTTTTTCAGAGGGGATGAGATGTTTTGCGTGCTAATCGTGTCATTATTGTCTTATTCGTTATTTTATGTATTGCAGCTTTTATAATGGGCTTGTTGTTAGAGAGTACACGGTTGAAACCGATAAGTTGGTGGAAGGTCAAACAGCCAAAATAGTATTGGTTTCTGACCTGCACAGTCATATGTATGGCAAGGACCAGTCGAAGATAGTGTCTCTAATCAAAAAGCGAAACCCTGATATCATCGCATTAGCTGGTGACATAGCGGACGACATAGAGCCTATTTTAGGGGCGGAATTGTTTTTAGAAGGTATCAGAAATATTGCACCTGTTTATTATGTTACAGGAAACCACGAAATATGGACACGAAAATCAGACGAAGTAAAGGAAATTTTTCGAAGCCATGGAGCTATGGTTTTAGAAAACAGCTATGAAAGCATATCTATAAACGGTGTGGATTTTATAATTGCGGGAGTTGACGACCCTGATATCGTTGTCTATGAGCAACCAGGATTAAACTGGCAGGAAGAAGTAAAAAATAGCTTCTCAAGTTTAAATAGCCAGCCCGAATACTTAATACTACTGAGCCATAGGCCTGAACGGATTGATTTTTACAGGGAATTGCCATTTGATTTGGTATTATCCGGACATACTCATGGGGGTCAAGTAATTATACCTTTTCTCGTAAATGGCTTATTAGCTCCTAATCAAGGCTGGTTTCCCAAGTATGCCGGGGGACTATACAGGCATCCAGAGTTTAATCACATCGTCACTCGCGGAGTATCCTTTAATCCAAGGCTACCCCGGGTATTTAACCCCCCGGAAGTTGTAGTAATCAATATTATTTCGTGTCAGTAAGCATATTATCAGTGCAGAAGCTGCCATTGTCACTTTCATAGTTTATAATAGTCCATGAAAGTAGGGAAGTGATGAAAAAGACCTGGGAAAAATGCTCAGTTGGAGAAGTAGTTGAGTCCTGACCATAATGCATGGTCAGGACTCCTGTTTTATTCTGTGCATGACATCATAATTCTTTTTGTAATAATATAGATACAATAAGTCAATCTTCGACAAAGGGAATAGTGCCAATGTAAAGAATTATGATGAAATAACAATCAAGCGTCCCTTGGCGTGCAACAAGCGTACGGTTAGGAAAAACCATGACAAGGGTGTTTTGTAGTTGAAATTAGATTGAAAGAAGGCTGTAAATAATGCGTGAAAATATCAGATATAAACTTATAAGTGAAGAAAAACATATTGTTTGTCATGTTTCAAAAGCGAAGTTGACAGAAGATATGAGGCAGTGGTTTAAACTACTAATGAGAAAGGCTTTTAGCGAAAAAACAGGTATTCTTGGCAAGATAAAAAGAAGATCGGGGAATTTCGTTTTGTATTATCGTTTTGAAAAGGATCCCTTTAGCAAAAGGCCCATTCACTATATTAGATATTACCTTAAAGGAGAAATTGAAGTGACTTCAGAAAATCACTGTATTGTAAAGTTCCGGATTGTAAGAGACCGGTTTACAGTTTATATTTTTAATGCTTTGATGGTGCTAATTACTATCTTGTACCTGGGTTTAGGCTTGCTGTTCTTCTGTTTAATAGTTGAAGAGCCCTCAATTTCAATCAAAGTCATTGGGGCAATTATATCATTGTTCTCAATATTGACTCCATTTTATCTAATACCACTTTTGAAAGATAATGAAAAGATTGAGAATGCTCTTTCAACTATTGAAGAGTTTCAGTCTTTTTTTAATAAATACAGTGAATAGGCTGTTCTGCTCTTATGTTCCCTCATACTAATAGAATAATTGGAGGTTAAGAAAATGAAACAGTGGTACGAAAAACTATTTGAGAATTATGGGAATCAATATGATAAAGAGGTTTTTACGCAAGGAACTATAGGTGAATGTGACTTTATTGAGAAAGAGCTTAATTTTGATAAATCGTTAAGTATCATTGATATTGGCTGCGGAACCGGCAGACATTCCATAGAACTAACAAAAAGAGGTTATTTCGTTACAGGAATTGATTTATCCGAATCTCAGTTGAAAATAGCCAGAGAAAAAGCGGAGATGAACAACCTCAGGGTTGATTTCTTGAAACATGATGCCAGAAACTTACCCTTTAATAACCAGTTTGATGTGGCCATTATGCTTTGCGAAGGCGGTTTCCCATTAATGGAAACTGATGAGATGAATTTTGAGATATTAAAAAATGTAACAAATTCATTGAAGGAATCTGCAAAATTCATTTTTACAACTCTTAATGGTTTGTTTCCCCTATTTCATTCTATTGATGATTTTCTTGAAACGAGTACAAATGAAGAAGGTGCTCATTACAAAAGTGATGGCTTTGATTTAATGGCTATGAGGGATTATAATGTCACCACATTTACCGATGATGATGGAAACGAATATGAGCTGGAGTGCAATGAAAGATACTATATGCCAAGTGAGATAAACTGGCTTCTGAAATCCTTAGGGTTTAAAAAGATTGAGATATTTGGAGCAAAAATAGGGGCTTATTCTAGGGATGATAAGCTTACAACGGAAGATTATGAAATGTTAGTTGTAGCTGAAAGGAAGAATCCCGTCATATCCAGTGTTGCAAAATAATCTGCAGGTGTTTCCGCACGGCGAATCAGTTCGGTTGAGCCGTCTTCCCGCAGCAATACTTCCGCAGAGCGAAGCTTGCCGTTATAATTATAGCCCATGGCATAACCATGTGCGCCTGTATCATGGATAACCAGCAAATCTCCGGTTTCAACTTTGGGCAGCAGGCGGTCAATGGCGAACTTATCATTATTCTCGCATAACCCTCCGACCACGTCATATTTGTGGTCATGGGCAGCATTTTCTTTTCCCATCACAGTAATATGATGATATGCGCCGTACATGGCGGGTCGCATTAGGTTTACCGCACAGGCATCCACGCCGATATAGTCCTTGTGGATGTTTTTTTTATGAGTTGCCGTAGTCACCAGGCAACCATAGGGGCCCAGCATATAGCGGCCTAGTTCGGTAAATATTTTAATATCATCCATGCCGGCAGGAACCAGAACTTCCTCGTATGCCGCTTTTACTCCTTGTCCCACAGCCATAATGTCCGCCGCCTCCTGCTCCGGTCTGTAGGGAATACCGATGCCGCCAGAGAGGTTAATAAAGGCAATATGTGCTCCTGTTTCCCGGTGTAATTCAACAGCAGTTTCAAAGAGAAGCCGTGCCAGTACGGGATAATACTGATTTGCTACCGTATTGCTTGCCAGGAAAGCGTGGATGCCGAAGTGCTTTACACCCTTCTTCTGTAGTATTTTAAAGCCTTCTGTTAACTGTTCACGTGTAAAACCGTATTTTGCTTCCTGGGGGTTGTCCATAATTTCGTTGTCAATTACAAATGCTCCGCCGGGGTTAAACCGGCAGCTGATTGTTTCAGGAATGCCTGCAGCTTCTTCCAAAAAATCTATGTGCGTAATGTCGTCAAGGTTAACAATTGCTTTTTGTTTGCGAGCAAGCACAAAGTCTTCCTTAGGCGTAACATTAGATGAGAACATGATGTCATCTCCGCTAAATCCCACGGCTTGAGCCATCATTAGCTCAGTTTGGGAGGAGCAGTCCACACCGCAGCCTTCTTCCTGTAATATCTTCAAAAGGATGGGGTTAGGCGTAGCTTTTACGGCAAAGTACTCTTTAAAGCCTTTGTTCCAACTAAACGCCGCCATCAGATTTCTTGCATTTTCCCTAATCCCTTTTTCGTCATATAAGTGAAAAGGAGTGGGATATTTGCCCACAATTTCTTCAAGCTGCGTCTTGTTAATAAAAGTTTTTTTCATCATCTAATAGCTTCCTTTCTTCATTTCTCATTTATAATTTTTTGTTGATGATACTATATATCAGTAGACGACTTTTGTCCAGATATGTCGCACAAGATAAATATGTTAAAACATTCTACCAAAAAATCATTTGACATTGACGTTACGTAAAGGTGTATAGTCTTAACCAGCGGAGGTGAAGAGAGTGGAGTATACGGTGCAAAAACTAAGCCAGCTGGCAGGCGTAAGCAGCCGGACATTGCGTTACTATGACGAAATAGGAATTCTGAAGCCTGCTCGGACAAATGCATCGGGATATCGGCTTTACGGAGAAAAAGAAGTTGACCGGTTGCAGCAGATTCTTTTTTACAAAGTACTGGGTGTGCGGCTGGAGCAAATTAAGGAAATCATCGACATCCCTGGATTTGATGAAATAAAGGCGCTGCGAAAGCACCATGAAGGCTTAACAAAGCAAAGGGAACAAGTTGATAAGCTGATAGCAAATGTAGAAAAAACTATTGAGCAAAAGGAAGGGAGGATTACCATGACTGATGAAGAAAAATTTGCAGGATTAAAACAAAAGTTGGTTGAAGAGAATGAAAGAAAATACGGTAAAGAAGTTCGAGAGAAATATGGTGACGAGACAGTTGAGCGATCCAATAACCACTTTAAAAACATGTCCGAGGATGATTTTAACAGGATGAACGCTCTTGCCGAAGAGATCAATCAGACGTTGAAAGAAGCTTTCCTCTCCGGAGACCCAGCGGGAGAAACCGCGCAAAAAACAGCTGCATTGCATAAAGAGTGGATAACCATTTGCTGGGGAGGAAATTACAGCAAAGAAGGTCATGCCGGGTTGGCCCGCATGTATGTGGACGATGAACGGTTTGCCGCATATTACGATCAGGAGCAACCGGGCACGGCAAAGTTTTTGCGTGATGCAATACTCATCTTCACAGAAAAGTAACAACAGAGAGAGCCAAATTTGGCTCTCTCTGTTGTTTTTTGAGGCTTGAATTGGATGTGGTAAGAGATTATATGAAATGACGGATATAAGAAAAAGAAGGAGTTATTCACATGGAAAGGAAAAGCTAGAAGGAAATTACAATTATATGCAGAAGTATATATTTTGAAGTTATCCCGCATAGTCCTAATAAAGTAAAAGATATTCATAATTAATTGAACATCCCAATTTCTTTTTAGAATGAAGGTGAGCATATGGAAGTACCAACAACTAATTGTTCCGGACCGTCATTTCCGTTTCGTATTACGTGGGATATTACGCACAGCTGTAATTTACGATGTAAGCATTGCTTTGTGATTTATCAAGAAAAAACTTTACGAGACGACAGTGAAGCTTTGCGAATGAGAATTGCCCGGCAGATAGTTGAAGCAAGCCCATTCATTATTTCAGTAGCAGGTGGGGAACCAACAATATTGCCAGATATTAACGATTTATTGTCCGTTTTGGAATCATGCGGAGCAAAAATAGTTTTGGCAACTAACGGCATTTGTGAGAATAAAGATATTGTGGACGGCCTTAAAAAGGTTAAGAATTTTTCTTTACAGGTCAGTTTGGATAGCTTTGATAAAACAAGAAACGACCTGATTAGAGGAAGAGGGGCATTTGACAAGGCAGTCAGCTTTATAAAGAGTGTTTCCGCAGATATTCCAGTTACTCTTGCAGTTACTTTGACGAAAGTTAACGCCGGCGATATAGGAGGGCTTATTAAGCTTTGCCATGACCTTAACGTTTCGGCCATAAAAATCCAACCGTTTATCGAAACAATGTCTACTCCACAACCATCGTTAAAACCGACAGAGGGGCAAATCCTCGCAGCGTCAATGCAGTTAGAAGAATCGGCCTCGAGAGAACTTGTTGTTTTCCATCCTTTTGCGAAGAAGAAAACACTGGGAGTTTTTATGGGAAATAGTTGCCGTTCGGTTTTGGGCATAACAGAATGTACTGTTCTTCCCAATGGAGATATTACCGGCTGTGGCGCCAATATTGACAACTCAGTTATCTTCGGCAATCTCCTCGAAGCTAATCTCCTTGATATCTGGAACGACGTATTGAAGCCTTCTGGCGGTTGTTCTTCCTTGCTGAGTGGATGCACATGCGTTTAACAGAAATAAAAGCTTCTTTTCCCCTTGAGGTAGAGTGGAGTGTTACCTGGAAATGCAACTTGTCATGCCGGTTTTGTAGTACATATGGTTTAAGCTGTGAGGAATATGATTACAATGAAATATTAAAGGCGATTATTAAAAGCCGTCCTCTTTGTGTTACACTGTCAGGCGGTGAGCCGCTTCTTCACCCGCAGATAGGTGAAATAATTTTATCTCTGAGTCGGAATAATATCGCGGTTAATTTGACAACGAACGGAACGGAGTTAAGCCGCCTAAGCAAGAGTATTATTGCCTTGTTAAACTGGGTAAGGGTTTCTGTGCATTCGGCAGATGAGCAATACTCCACTTTATTAATGGGCAAGGCTTATGATATTAAATTAGTCGAGCAAAACATCAGAGATTATCAGGAAATAAATAATAGGATTTCGCTTTTTTCCTTAGCTGTGAACGAAATAGATTTGGAAGAAAACATATTGTCTGTCATTGACTTGGCTGTACGCTGCAAAGTAGCAAAGGTTTTGGTATGCGAACCAAGAATGCTCGGCAAGGCAAAGCAAACGCTTCCGACAGATGCAGGTCGAAGGCAAAAAATATATGCAAGGCTCGTCGAAAGAGCCGCTGCAAAAGGTATTAAGCTTTTTCACCCGGAATCAGGCACCGGCAGAGATGTGGGCTGTCCCACATCTGCAACTTCAATTTCTGTCTGGCCCGACGGAAGTGTCAGGGCATGTTGTTTTCAAAATGAAGTGCTGGGGAGGGTTAATGATGAACACCTGAATGATATATGGTCCTTTAGTCACAATCAGAATTTTGAGTGTGTGGAATGCAAAACATAGGAGGGAATAAAATGAAAAAGATAGTTAAAGTTTATGAAAAACCTGCATTCTTGGCTGCCCCCATTGGGGTTATTTGTTCAAAAACTGGCTGCCCGAGAAGGGAAGTATCTCTAATGGATGAAACTGCTTTTAGAAAAGACGTGTTGGTCGGAGAGTCAGGTATCCCAGTATTGCCGCAAGACTTCAACACCAGAGCTGATAAAGAATGCTTGTACATATTTGAGCCTGCCATGCAGCATATCTTTTCTCTCAATGAAACGGCATCGTTTATTATCAGAAATATTGACGGCAAGAAATCCATTGGAGACATTGCCAAGCTATTGGAAGGGGAATATGAAAAAACGCCAGACACAGTAGCTTATGAGACATCGTCCTTAATTAATTCTTTGCGGAACGCCGGCTTAAAAATTACCCTAAAATCAAAATAACGACACTTAAAAGCATCAGGCTCAAGCCTGATGCTTTATAAGTGTTACGCTCGCAAGGGGATTCAACTACTTAACTGCCATATATACTGCATATTTCATCTTTTAAGCTATTATCATCAACTGTCTCTATTTCTAATCTTACAGCCTTGCCTTATCTAAAGATATTATTGTATAATATCTTTAGATAAGGCAAGGAGGGTGTTTTATGCCAATCATTAAATCCAGTACGGACTTAAGAAACAACTACAATGAAATTTCCACATTCTGTCGTGAAAGCAGGGAGCCTGTCTTTATTACAAAAAATGGACAGGGTGATTTGGCTGTTATGAGCATTGAGGTTTATGAGAAGCTATGTGGTAAGCTTGAACTTTACCATCTGCTTGAAGAGGGAAGGATGGCGGTAAATGAGGGCAGGAAGCGTCCGCTCGAAGCTGTCATGCGCGATATCCGGCAGGAAATAGAAGATGGAAAAATATAGGGTTGATGTATCGGAACCTGCAGAAAACGACTTGCGCGATATTGTTCGATATATATCCACGCAACTGTCGGCGCCGATGACGTCGCTTAAGATGATGGAAGTTTTTGAGGAAGCAATTGCGGGACTAGCGTTTATGCCGCAGAAATGTCCCTTCGTGACTGATGAAAGGCTTGCAGTGTTAGGATATCGCAAGCTGTTCGCAAAGAACTACATTGTTTTTTTTACGATAGACGAAAAGTTAAAAGTTGTTGATGTGGAAAGAATCCTATATGCTAGACGTGACTGGCAGCATATCCTGTAAGCGTAACTATTTTGGCCTGTCGTGACAGCCGTCCTTTTTTCATATATTGTCATTAAAAACACCGGGATTAATTACCTTTTTCCCATACGTGGTGTCATTAAAAAAGCATAGAGGATCAATTCCGGCTGGTGAGCCTCCTAGGGCTTTACTGTTTGCATGGCAACCACCGCGGCATTTTTTAAAATAGCTGCAATCAATGCATTCATCCGCCGCTTCAAATGAACGTGTTTGAGTAAAAACAGGATGAGTATGCCAAATATTTTTTATTGCAGTTAATTTATCTTCGTATTGACTTAAATACAACAGCGGTTCGTCCAAACTGGGAAAGAGGAACCCGCAGGGCAGCATAGCGCTGTCACAACGTATGCCTGCCAGTGTATTTGCTCCCGAACAGCCAGTTGTTTTAATTTTCGATGTTTCAAAAAACGAATCGTTGTTACTATCGCAAAGATTGCTTCCTGTGCTTGGCAAGGCGGGAATTTGTGATTCTACATTGGCATCTAAACCATAACGGCTCGCTTTTTCTTTTATTTCCATAATCATGGAATAAAGCTCTTGCTTTGAGGGAGCCAGGTCCGTATTTTTTTTCGCCCTGCCAAGCGGCCTCAGGGGTTTGGCGGAAAAGGCAGCAATCCCCAGGCTCTTTATGGTTGAAAGAAGCTCATCAATATGGTTGAATAAGGGCTTAGTCATGGTGACGTTAATGGAAGTGGAAACACCGGCATCTAGAAGATATCTTACTCCCTTAATCGTTTGTTCAAAGGAGCCATACCCGCAGACAGCTTCATGTGCGGCATTATCACCGTTTAGGCTTACAACAACAGTCAGGTTTCCGCACTGCAGCAGGCTGTCTGCTAAGCCGGGAGTTAATCTCATGCCGTTAGTGACTAAGGTAACGGCATGAAATTTTGCATCTGCTTTTTTAACTATGTCAACAATATCTTCCCGCATCAACGGTTCTCCGCCTGTTATCGTGCAAGACATTACTCCCCATTTTGCTAAACTGGTAAAGTAGCTGTATAGTTCTTCAGCTTTAGGGTCTGCTTTTTTTGAATTTGCTTCAGCACTAAGGAAGCAATGCCTGCAAGATAAGTTGCAGGCATTGGTCACTTCAATCCACATTGTTACGGGAGCGCTTAAATAATTAGAGCCGGCTAATAAATCCTTGTCGTTATCTTTAAAATATATTTCCGAAGACAGTCCTAAATCGTTTATCCAGCCTTTTCTAAGAGCATCTTCCAAAAAGTTTTTAGCAAATTGCCTGGTAGCAGGCTTGTCGTGCATATCATTTAAGATATGCATATAAGGCTTATCCTGGCAAGCAAGGAGCATATCTGCGGCAGATCTGTTAATTAAGGCATATGACATATCTTGTTTATTTAAAATAAGCCCGCCAAAATTTTCTTTTCTTAGTACATGTTTAAAATGATTAGCAGTGGCTTGGTTTGTCGCCATTTATTTCTCCTTTTGATGTGGTATTATTTAGGGGGGTTGGGATCATGATCAATGCATGAGCATCTGCCCGAAACAACTCCTAGAGTTTTAGGCACAAGATTATTAATAAAGTTTTGAACGGACTTAAGAATGCAATCACCAAGCTTTAGTCCCGTCTCTTTTTGGATTTCCAGCGCTTCATTTATAACATCTTCGCTTACAACTTTTTGTTCGAGTAATAATTCCGCCAGTTTATTTTCCATAATTTAGCCTCCTTTATTTTTTGTTTTATCCCCACTATTTCTCCATAAATATCCAAGTTCCTCTTGATTGTAAAACCTTCCTCCAGAAATAAAGCTTTAAGAACGGAATATCCGTTCTTTTTTTGCGTTCGACAAAACAAGCCAAGTTACGACAAAGGGAAAAGCTTCATTAATAAAGAACGAAGAAACATGCTGAAAAAGACCGAAAGTATGTTTCGTGTCAGTCACTGTCAGCCCTAAATTGCCGAAATCCTTCTCGTATGGTAAATTTTATTTGCGGGGGTGTGGAGCATGGCTGGAAAAACAGAACATGTTATAAGGATTATTGGCCTGCTGGCAAATAACGGCGGTCTTTCTCCCCGTGAATTATCTCAGGAATTGCAGGTTTCTGAGCGCACCGTATACAGGTATTTAAGAGATTTGAAGAAGTTCGGTTATTCTCTGAATAGTATCACCGATCCAGACACGGCAGAAAGAAAGCATTTTCTGACGCCTTTCACCTTTACCGGTGAAGAAGTGCTTGCCATCTCAGCAGCAGTGAACTCCCTATATTCACAGGAAGGGCTGCCTCTTTGCGAAAACCTTAAAACCGGCATGGAAAAAGTTAAAGCTGCCGTTAGCAGCGAAAAGGAAAAAGGCTTTTTTTACAACATGCAGGACAAGTACCTTACATATCTAAACGAAAAAACCCGAAACTACGTTCCCTGGCTTGCAGAAATAAATAAGATATTGGATTGTATACGCAGAGATATTACATTATCTGTTGTTTACGATTCTTTTTCAAGCAATAAAAAAGCAGAAAGGCTTATGGACCCATACCAGTTCTACTGGAGCAGGGGAGACCTGTACCTTGCTGCTTTTTGCCATAAAAACAAAGAAATGCGCAGCTTTAAGCTTAACCGGTTTTCCTCAGTAAAAAAGACTAAGGACAGATTTGTCCGTAAAAGCTTCTGCATAGAAAAATACTTAGGTAAGAGCTGGAGAGTTTACCGGGGAGAGGAAGAGATAGCTGTAAAGCTGCTGGTCTATCCTCCCGTTTCTCGCTATTTTATAGAAACCTGCTATCACCAGTCCCAAAAGGTGGAAAGCATTGAAAACGGCAAGATTCACTGCTACTTTAAATGCTGTGATACCCCTGAGTTTAGAAGCTGGCTGCTAGGCTGGGGTAAGGGGGTTGAAGTCCTGGAACCGCTGACGCTCAGGGAGAGCGTTAAGAATGAGCTGCGGGAGAGCTTGGGGAATTATTTGGGGTAGAGGGATAAAAAAGGTTTTTTTGAAATGGAAAACGAAATAGCAGAAAGTGGATAATAATATGGCATAACTGTGTGATTCTAACCAAAAACAGCGTAAGCTTAGATACACAGACTCTGATAGGAGTAATGATTAACACAGTCATAAGCTGTAAGTTAGAGCAAAGAAAATTGACAAAATAATGCAATGTAGAACAAGGCAAAGCATAAGCATGACAACTACAGATAGGGGTGAGAATAATTCATCTGCAGATCCACTTTAGTGCACAAAACGGGCAGTTGCAGCTCCCAATTCATTACAATCATGTTGTCCAGGCTGCCATTTATAACTCTATCGATAATGAATTGGCTACTTTTCTCCACAATAAGGGATATATTTTTGAAAAGCGCGTTTTTAAAATGTTTAGTTTTTCACAATTGCGTGGTTCATATATTCTTGATAAGAATAACGGAAAAATAAGCTTTTGCAACGAGATAAGCCTGAGGATTACTTCTCCGTTGGATGAATTCTGTCAGTCGCTAGTCAATATTCTGCTCACCAGGGGTTCCATGCGGCTCGGCTCCTCAGATGTAAAAATAGAGAAAGTGTATGCAGAAAAGCTTCATGTTAAGGGAGAGGCGGCCAAAGTTTTGACTTTATCTCCTGTAGTACTTTACAGTACTCTTTTGCGGCCTGAGGGGACCAAATATACCTGCTACTACCAGCCCGGTGACCCGGATTACAATGAACTCCTAGACAAGAATCTACGAAAAAAATTTCAGTCCTTTTATGGAGAAGAGCCTCCCGCGGGCAAAGTCAGAGCTGTTCCTTTGGGAAGTCAGCGAATGCACATAGTCAATTACAGAAACACAATTATTAAAGGCTATTCAGGTAAGCTAGCACTATCCGGACCCCAACCGCTACTGCAGCTTGCTGTTGATGCAGGGTTGGGAGGTAAGAATAGTCAGGGGTTTGGTTGTTTTAAGCCGCTGCAGTGTTGAATGTCTTGGCTATGCCTTGTAGTGAGCCTGGGAAGTTCTTAAAGGCAGACCAGTATAAATAACAAATTCTTACCCCCTAGCTAGAGATTTAAAATAAAGAATGACTTTTATGGGATGCAAAACAATATATGAAAAATGCGTCATTAAATATTAACCAAATTACTTAAGTAAAGGAGGGAGTAAATTGCTTTCAGGTATGAGGACCATGGGACTACATTACCTTGCTCAGGAACTCTGCAGTGATAATATTCCTGTGGATATTGAAACCTGGTACGTTGCTTTGCGCGAAAATGAGCCGGAAAAATTGTTTTCATATTTAGTTGAGGACAGTGGTAGGGTCGAAAAAGTATATGTGCTTGAAAAAGAAACAGATGATGTTATCAGGTTATCAGTGCAAGATATGATTGCGAGCAAAGGCGGTAAAGGATGTACAGCAGATAAATTGCCATTCATTAGACCATCGGGCTCACAAAGTGCCCAAGTGGGTCCGATTGTAAAACGTACTTATTCAAAAGACAAAGGGGCGGGCCCGTCTAGTAAAATCCTACAAACTACAATGGATTATTTTGAGGCAGTGGCGAAAGCACAAAAGCCTTGGAGTCAATATTTCGGTGATGTTTCCAATTTATTACAATGTGAAAAGATTATACTGTTGGACGGAAAGGAAATTGATTGGGCCATTGAAAAATATGATAATTTATTATCTTGTGTTGTGGATAAAATAGGCCCTCTTTCAAGCACCGTATTTCTTACAGTAAAAACACCTGACGGAAAATTCCCTGGGGAACAGCCGCGATACATTGAATATTTGCTCGAAGAAAAACTTGCTGGGGAACGATACGTAACAGCCAGTGCCCCAAAGAAGGATAATCAAACATGTTATTTATGTAATCTATCTGGGGTAACAGTATATCCCAACGGACTTAAAGGAGCTGGAATCAATATAAAAAATCCAGACAGAGTAGGAGCATTTCCGGGTATAGATGCAGGACAAGCCTGGAAGGGATTTAGTTTGTGTGGAGCCTGCGCAGATTTATTATATGTGTATAAAAACCATGTTTTAAAAAAAGGGGGGCCGAAAAAAGATAGAGTTCCTTTTACTGCAAAGATTGCTGGTGATAATGCTCTTGTTATTCCGATCTTTTTGCCAAGCACGCTACCGAAAGTACGTGTTGAGCTACTGGAGCAGGTTACACGTTATCTACAGTCTATGGGTGATAATGTTCTTTTGAGTGAAGATTGGTTGCTGGACATATTGAAAGAAGAACAAAGTGTTTTGAATTTTTCAATAATATGGGCGGTAATCGGGCAAAACATCGAAAGTATTAACGGTATGATAACGCACATTTTGCCCAGCCGATTGCGTGAATTATCAAAGGTTAATGAAAAGTCCCGAGTGTGGAGTCATGCTTTGTTCCCAGCTGTACTCCTAGATAACTCACAGACTGATTTTTCGCCCGATTTATCTTTGCGAGCATTAAAGCCGCTATTTTATAGACCTGGCGGAAGGAAAGCTAAGAGTATTAATGCCAGTCCTCAGTTGTTCCAATTAAAACGGCTCTTGGCAGAATGCGTATACCATAAGACGCTAATTACAGAAGAAAGGTTTTGGAATGAATTTATCATCACGGCTCGCTGGTATTGGTTGGAAGCTATTGAGAAGACTGACGGGCAGTATGGATTGTTATATGAAGGATTGGGTAAGCATGGTCCATATTTAACAGCAGCGGGTTGGATAAAGCATGTAAACTGGTGGCTGTATTATTTTAAACTGGTGGGGGTGTTAAGAATGGAGAATTCATATTATGAGCCTTCAATGTTGGAGCTTAAGCCGTATTTTGGTCCAGAGAGTGGTATTAATAGTTTTGATAAAGCTTATGCTTTTTTGCTAGGCGTGCTGTATGGGAAAGTAGTGCAAGTACAAGGAGCTAAAGGTGTTAATGTCGGTGCTAATGCGCTTACGTGGTTAAAGAGGCTTACATTAAAAGGCAAAGACTTGCCGGAGCTTTATAACAAAATCAGAGAAAAAAGCCTTGCCTATGAAATTGAAAGCAACGTTACGGTTCGACAACTAGTTGCTGAAGTAGGTCGTTTGGGGATTAAATTAGGTGACAACATCTCTCTTACTGAAGTACAAACAAATTATTATCTCTTATTGGGACAATCAATGACGGAAACAGTTTTGCCGACAAAAAATAAAAAGGAGGATAAAAAGAATGACTAGTAATGAGGTGAAAACTTTATCAGGCCGCAGGGAATTATTATTCCTTTATGACATTAAAATGGGCAACCCTAACGGCGATCCGGATGAGAATCGTCCCCGTGTTTTACCAGATGGGACATACTATGTCACTGATGTACGGTTAAAGAGGTTTGTGAGAGATTTCTTGAAAATCAAGGGTTCCAATATATTAGTTGATACCATTGAGGGGCGTACTACGAATTTGACGGGGCGAGTAGTTCACTACTTAAAATCTATTGGGAAGAAAGAGGCCACTGGTAAAGAACTTGTAGATATACTCCTGGATGTGTTTATTGATGCACGTTTATTTGGAAGTTCTTTTGCATTTAAAGCAGAAAAGGACGATAATTGGGAGCCAAAACCGGAGCCCAAAACTTTGACCGGAGCTGTACAGTTAAATATGGGAGAAGTGTTGCATAAGGCAGAAAGTGTTGATATTCATGGGACGACCACTTTTGGTAGCGATGAATCCAAAAGCCAGGGTACCTTTACAGCTTATTACGGGTTGCGTTATGCATTGATAGGTTTTTCCGGGGTAGCAAACGAGCATTCGGCGAAGATTTCACGTATGAGTGATGAGGATTACGAGTTACTATTGGAAGCTTTATGGCACGGCGTTCGTGCCAATGCCAACACCAGGACAAAGGTAGGCCAAATCCCACACGTGTTAATCAGCATTGAATATAAGAAGGATGAAGAATTTCAATTTGGTCGCTTGCACGATTATGTTAAGTTGGAGGCAGCCAATGGCAAAGAAGAAAAAGCATGGTCCTCTCCGGAAGATTTCAAAGTAAATCTAAGTAAATTGCATGAGCGTATTAAAGAACAATCAAAACGTATTTCACGTATACGGTATGCATTATCTACCGATATATTTTTGGAAAATCAAATACCGGAAGATTGGCAATTAATAAAAATTGAAGAATTGCACAAAAATAAGGATGTTGGTTCTGTATGACAAATGCAATTTGTTTTCGCATATGGGGTAGAACTGCTCATTTTTTACGCGCTGAAGCGGGGGTGAGTGCATTAAGTTATCCAATACCGACACGGACGGTGTTATTAGGCATAATCGGAGCAGTACTGGGCTTGAAGAAGGACACGCCACAACTTATGCTTGAGCCTGCTCAAATCGCAGTCAGCGGAAAAGCCCCGTTGACTCATTGGCATAAAGCCAAATTGCGTAAAGATCCCCCTACAGCGTTATCATATATCATAAAGGGAACCCAGAAGCAAAACATTAATACTAAACCGGAGCAGGCAACTTTAATCTTACAAGAATGGCTTATTAATCCTTGTTATGATGTCTGGACAATTTTGCCTGAACCATTTCATTCCGAACTCGAGTTACGCTTGAAAGAGCGCCGCTGGCATTTTCAGCCATCGTTAGGTTTGTCTGAAATGTTGGCTGAGATAGAATATGTTGCCCAAGAACCTGCACAGAAACTTGAACCAGCAGTCTATCCTGTAAGTAGCGTTATTAACCAGGAAAGTGCCGTTGTTGAATTGAAATATCTATATGACGAGATGTTGAGTATTCAACTATTGCGAATGCCGAGAACAGTCACTCCGGATAGGATTTTTACACATGCACCCTATTTGTTTGAAGCACAAGCACGCCCTGTAATGGTTAAAACCTCGGAAGCCTACAACATTGGTGAAAGAGTAGTGATGTTTCTGTGACTAATGAGGATAAAGGTTTGAAATCTCATCCACATTTGTTTTTGCGGGAGCATATTAACCAAGTTAGAACCGCTATACAAGCGATATTAAAACGTCATTCACCGCAAACGGTTACTTCAAATATTCAAGATATTTTGGAATATACCGCTATATACCACGACATAGGCAAGGCCACCAGTTTCTTCCAGGAATATATCAGAAGTCCGGAGCAATATACAGGCAACAGCATTGATAAGGCACACACTGCATTATCTGTGCTCTTAGCTTTAACTGTGGCGAAGGAGCAGCAATGGGAAATACAAGATGCTTTTGCAGTAGTCGCTGTAATTTGTGGACACCATTCAAGGTTGCCAACTCTTCCCGAATATCGGTTGGGTGTAGTTGATGATTCAAAACACGCTATTGACCGGTTTGCTAGTGGCAGTAACGCTTCTATTATTCAAAAACAACTTATGTCGATTGATTTCTCCATGCTTCGTTCGGAACTGGGCAACACGATTAAAGGAATAAGCATTCTAAAAGATGTAGAAAAGAGTAGTGTTACAATTATTCGTGAAGCGCAAAAGTTTTTATGCAAACAGTTAATTCATGATAATAGGATTAATAATCATCAACAAGCAATCGCCTTTCGGCTTAAATGTCAACTGGTCTATTCAATTTTACTTGAAGCTGACAAAGCACTACTTGCGGTATCAGAGCCTATGGTATATCTTAAACATTCGTTTAGGCGGTGGAATTCAAACTGGATAGATAAACGCATAGGCAAACCAGAGGAAACAGAAACTAATCGTTTACGGCATCAAATTCGGGATGAAGTTATAGAAGCCCTTAGTAGGAAGGGAGATAGCCGAATATTTAGTATTACTGCACCAACGGGGACAGGCAAAACACTGCTGGCGGCAACATGGGCCTTAAAGCTGCGTGAAGCCGCTGATCCTAACTATTATCCAAAAGTCGTTATTGTTCTGCCTTTTTTGTCAGTTATTGATCAGACAGTAAATGAATATAAAAAGCTATTGCGGATTGGTGAAGTAGAGTCGGAAAGCGGTTGGTTGTTAGCTAGTCATTCTATATCAGATCGTGTTTATGATTCTGAATTGCCGACAGGGGATAATAGTTTTTTGGTGGACACCTGGCGAAGTGACATTATTATTACCACTTACGATCAGCTTTTACTTAGCATGTTAGAACCACATGCTAGATACCAAATGCGTTTTCATAATTTATGTGATGCTCTTATTATTATGGATGAAGTGCAATCTTTGCCATGCAAATTATGGCAGCCATTAGCTGAGTTGTTTCGGCAGTTAACAAGGATAGGAAATAGCAAGCTATTGTTAATGTCAGCAACGTTGCCTCCTTTTGTTGATGATGTCAAGCCGTTATTGGAAAATCCTGCTCGCTATTTTGCTAATTGTAGGCGATACTGTTTACGGTTGCGCTTGGACACCCCTATTACAACAGACGAGCTTTGCACAGAGTTAGAAGAAAGATTAAATTCTTGGTCTACGCATAAACAAAGGGTATTATTAACTTTTAATACTAGAAAAAGCGCGCGAAAAATTAGGGATTACATTGCGGATTGGAGTAAGGGGAAAGAGAAGTTTAGGGATATCCCTATATATTTTATAAGTGCTGATGTTACTTCCAAGGACCGCCTACAGTCTATTGAAAACATTAAAAAAGGAAAATCATGTATAGTGGTTTCTACCCAGTGCATTGAAGCAGGGGTAGACATTGATATGGACTGGGTAATTCGAGACTTTGCCCCATTAGATAGTATTATTCAGATTGCCGGGAGGTGCAATAGGGAAGGCAAAAACAAAAAAGAGCGTGGGGTAGTAGAGATTGTCGATATTATTGACGAGGGAAAGCGATATTCAGATATGATTTATGATGAAGTACATCTTGCAATAACAAGGAATTTACTGGAAAAGTGTGAAGAAATTAATGAGGAAGACATATATGATTTGACAAGTCATTATTTCGATGAGTTATCTTCTAAAAAGGATACCGGATACATTCATCTTGAAAGGTTTGCACGATGGCAAGATGATGTTTCAGTAAGAGAACTCTTGCGAGGAAAGGAAAAGCAGCAGCATACCTTTCTTGTAATTGAACAGGATCCAGAATTATATCAAGACATTTGTGGAATTATGCAAATTAAAGATGTTTGGGATAGACGGGAAGCGTGGCGTAAAGTTGCTGGTCGTATGGCGATGACTTCGGTTAGCATATTTTCATGGCCGGATTTTCACCCCAGACAGATTGCTGATGAGCTAAAACAAGATACAGATATCTGGATATTAAGGGAAGGTTACTATTCGCCAGATAAAGGGTTGGTTGTGGAAGGGGAGCCAAGAATCTGGTGATATAATCGCATTCAAGGAATTGAAAAGGTTAGTTTTTCTTGTGAAGAAAATAAGTCAAAAGTGAAAAATGACATCTTTTTGTCAATAAATAGTGAGTTATTTGGGGAAGGTGTTTGTTTTGCACGAACAAGATTTTACTGAGCGGGATATTTATGTCACTGGAACCCTAGTCTGGTACTATTACATCTGTAAACGGGAAGTTTGGTTAATGGCGCATCAAATCAAACCCGACCAAGACGACTCCAATATAGATTTAGGGCGGTTTATTCAAGAGCATTCTTATCAGAGAGACAAAAAAGAAATTAGTGTTGGTCATATTAAACTGGATATTCTTCGCCACGATAAGGGGCGGTTGGTTGTGGGAGAAGTAAAAAAGAGTTCAAAATATGAAACAAGCGCAACCATGCAGTTGGCTTTTTATCTTCTAGAATTAAGGCAGGCGGGGGTAGAGGCCGTAGGGGAACTCATGTTTCCAAAAGAAAAGAAAAAAATTAAGGTCGAGCTAAACGAAAAGCTCATCTCAACCTTGGAAGAAGCTAAGAAAAATATTGTGAGAATCATCTATCAGGAAGCACCCCAGGCACCCCAAAAAATAGCTTTTTGTCGCAATTGTGCTTATGCGGAACTTTGCTGGGCTTAGGGAGGAGAAAACCTTGAAAAAATCGCTCTATATTTTTTCTTCTGGCGAGTTGAAACGCAAGGATAACACCCTGTATTTTGAAACAGAAAACGGTAAAAAATACATACCCGTTGAAGATACCAAGGAGATATTTGCCTTCGGGCAAGTTACCTTTAATAAAAGCCTTGTAGAATTTGTTTCGCAAAAAGAGATTCTTATTCACTACTTTAATTATTATGGCTATTATATGGGCACATTTTACCCTAGAGAACACTTAAACTCTGGGTACATGATACTAAAACAAGCTGAGTATTACCAAGAGCCTGGAAAAAGAATTAAACTGGCCAAAGCCTTTGTCTGGGGTGCCTACCGAAATCTTAGGCAGGTCTTGAAATATTATCACAATCGCGGTCGGGATCTGGGAAAGATGATTGAAACAATTGAAAAGCTTTCCGTCCCAATTGATGATTGCCATGAAATAAGCCAATTGATGGCCATAGAAGGTCATATCCGTGAATGCTATTATAAAGCATTTGATGTGATCACCGGGAATCAGGATTTTCATTTTCAAGAAAGATCGAGGCGGCCACCCAAAAATAATATGAATGTCCTGATCAGTTTTGGCAATTCCATCTTATACACCATTGTTCTGAGTGAAATCTATAAAACTCACTTAGATCCCAGGATTGGTTTTTTGCATGCAACAAACTTTCGTCGGTTTAGCTTAAATTTAGATGTCGCGGAGATATTTAAACCAATCATTATTGACCGAATCATTTTTTCTATCGTTGATAAAAAAATGATTAGTAAAAGTGATTTCGAAAAACAGACGGGAGGACTACTTTTAAAAGAAAAAGGCAAGAAAACTTTTGTTGAGGAGCTGGATAAGAAGCTTGAAGCAACAATAAAGCATAAAAAATTGGGCAGGAATGTTTCCTACAGAAGACTAATCCGTCTGGAGCTGTATAAAATACAGAAACATCTTATGGGAGAAGAGGAATACGAGCCGTTTATCGCTTCATGGTGATAATAATAGTAGAATTAATGAGGGAGACTTCAAATGTTTGTTATCTTGGTGTATGATATAAATCAGAAAAGAGTGGCTCGGGTGCTAAAAAAATCTCGTCAATATCTTTACTGGGTTCAAAACTCAGTTCTGGAGGGAGAGATTCTAGAAAGCAATTATACTAAGCTCAAAATTGAATTGGGAGAAATTATTGACAAGGAAGAGGATTCCATCATATTTTATACGTTCAGAACAACAAAATACTCAAAAAGAGAAACCATGGGTTTAAAAAAAGGAGGGGACGCCAACATCATTTAATTCGTCGCCCTGCTATAATGTAAAAATCCCTTAAGACCGACGACTGCTTCAGCTGAAATATACATCAATAAAGACGGGCTTAACGGCAATGACTGGCAATCCTGCTTTTTATAAATATGGGATTGCCTAAAAAATAACCCCTTTTTTTATCGCGTATATTGGGGGATTTTAGCTTACCTATAAGGAATTGAAACAGATCTTTCATGTTCATACTTCCTGCTCCCCTCAAACGATTTTAGCTTACCTATAAGGAATTGAAACCAACCAGTAACAGACAGTCAGGAATTGCCGGAGCGTAGATTTTAGCTTACCTATAAGGAATTGAAACATAAATGGAAGTAAATATTCTGAATAATTAGCTGTGATTTTAGCTTACCTATAAGGAATTGAAACACAGAATAAGCGAATGAACTTGATTTTATCCAAACAAGATTTTAGCTTACCTATAAGGAATTGAAACTTGTTTCAAACAACATAGGAAACTCTAATGGGCCGGATTTTAGCTTACCTATAAGGAATTGAAACACAGGTGGTAAAACGATGAACAGATGCACGTTTTGCGATTTTAGCTTACCTATAAGGAATTGAAACTCTGATAGCAGGCGCCATTATTGCAGGAATTGCGAGATTTTAGCTTACCTATAAGGAATTGAAACAGTGGAGCTGCCCTGGCTGTAGACAAAATATGTTCAGGATTTTAGCTTACCTATAAGGAATTGAAACCGATGCCGTCCTTTGCATGGATTTAGACCGGCTTGGATTTTAGCTTACCTATAAGGAATTGAAACCGCCATGGAGTCGCCAAGAATATCGTTTGAGTTACGAGATTTTAGCTTACCTATAAGGAATTGAAACCCTCTTCGTCGTTTTCAACTACAAACACACGGCTATGATTTTAGCTTACCTATAAGGAATTGAAACGGGTGTGGCCATGGAGGGTATCTCTGTCGTCAGTTTAGATTTTAGCTTACCTATAAGGAATTGAAACATGGCTACACAGCTGGCGCTAGGGTGACGCGAATGAGATTTTAGCTTACCTATAAGGAATTGAAACATATAAACCATCGGTTAGTAGCCCGGTTGATGCTCCGATTTTAGCTTACCTATAAGGAATTGAAACTCATCAACTTCGGACTACATACTATGCAAAAACTAATGATTTTAGCTTACCTATAAGGAATTGAAACTGGTGCTATGCAGTTCCCCTGTATATTCACGTATGGGATTTTAGCTTACCTATAAGGAATTGAAACAAGGAATAAAATATAGGGAAAGGAAAAAGACCGTCTTGGATTTTAGCTTACCTATAAGGAATTGAAACCTTCATAGTGCCCAATCGTTTGTTGCGATAGATTAATGATTTTAGCTTACCTATAAGGAATTGAAACCGGATGTATAATATATCAGGAGCAGATCATGGATATTGGATTTTAGCTTACCTATAAGGAATTGAAACAGATGCCAACTAATCTAATCGCTTACGACGTCTTCCGATTTTAGCTTACCTATAAGGAATTGAAACTCTCGACGAACGGCACAAGCTTGGCGGCATGAAGAGATTTTAGCTTACCTATAAGGAATTGAAACTCGGTACTCGCTCCAGTGCGGCGGCCTGCCGATATATGATTTTAGCTTACCTATAAGGAATTGAAACCAATCAAGGAATGATTGAAGCTTACGAACATGCTTTATGATTTTAGCTTACCTATAAGGAATTGAAACCCTAGAGAAAACACCTAGAGATTGTTGGCGGACGAGATTTTAGCTTACCTATAAGGAATTGAAACTATAATTTTATTAATGCTTCTCGTCTATGGCTTCCAGATTTTAGCTTACCTATAAGGAATTGAAACTCACGATAACAGGCATATCACCGGGAGGATTGCCGGAGATTTTAGCTTACCTATAAGGAATTGAAACCGGTAGGAACATCACTGCAATTAACGTTGACACGCCCGAGATTTTAGCTTACCTATAAGGAATTGAAACATCAGCCTCTGGACTGTATTCATCGCCTACGCCTCCGATTTTAGCTTACCTATAAGGAATTGAAACACCATCCAATCAATGGAATGCTCATTATTCCCACCTCGATTTTAGCTTACCTATAAGGAATTGAAACACATCGTCAATTGTTGCTTTGTCATCGTAGTGCTCGATTTTAGCTTACCTATAAGGAATTGAAACATGTTTCTGGAACGCGCCATTTATTCACAACCCTCGATTTTAGCTTACCTATAAGGAATTGAAACGCGAATACAGGCCCGCCTAAAAATACTCGCTTCCCGGATTTTAGCTTACCTATAAGGAATTGAAACTTAGGTAGCGAATAAATAAGGCAGGATAAACAACGATGATTTTAGCTTACCTATAAGGAATTGAAACCCATCCCGCCAACGCTTGCCGCCAACACAATCACGAGATTTTAGCTTACCTATAAGGAATTGAAACAGTAGGGGATAACATGACATGGCTGGAGGAATACGCGATTTTAGCTTACCTATAAGGAATTGAAACGTCATCGCCGTCCTCCTTGCTGTATATCGGGTTGCCGATTTTAGCTTACCTATAAGGAATTGAAACCAGTGCTCACACATGCCGCCGTCCACCGAAATCCTATGATTTTAGCTTACCTATAAGGAATTGAAACTTCACTGGGCGTTGATGTTACAATTAGAGCCTATTATGATTTTAGCTTACCTATAAGGAATTGAAACAGCCTTGAGACTTCGAATAAATGCCTGTAGTAAGGGATTTTAGCTTACCTATAAGGAATTGAAACCCCGGTCCGGGGCTGATGATTGTAGATGAATCATCCGATTTTAGCTTACCTATAAGGAATTGAAACTCCATCGCTGTTGTCCCCCTCGTCATCTTCGTTTATCGATTTTAGCTTACCTATAAGGAATTGAAACTTGGGAATACTGCCAGAGCTATTGACAGTCACAGCAGGATTTTAGCTTACCTATAAGGAATTGAAACCAGTAAAAATGTTGTATAATGACTATGCCGAATTCAGATTTTAGCTTACCTATAAGGAATTGAAACGACTTCCTGAACCCAACCTCAAGCCGAACTACTCCGCGATTTTAGCTTACCTATAAGGAATTGAAACACTTCTGCTACGAAAGCAATTATTTCCGCCTTTGCTTGATTTTAGCTTACCTATAAGGAATTGAAACTTAGCTAATATGGTAATACCAGCAGGGGTCACGTAGGGATTTTAGCTTACCTATAAGGAATTGAAACCGGGACTTGGTAATCGCGCCATCATATCACCTTTTTGATTTTAGCTTACCTATAAGGAATTGAAACTTGTGGTGCCAAGGTCAGACGGTGCACTGCTGCCGAGATTTTAGCTTACCTATAAGGAATTGAAACACCTGCATCACCACCAACGGCTTTGTGCGCGATAACGATTTTAGCTTACCTATAAGGAATTGAAACTTGTTCCAGCAAGCATCATCCAGCCAATTAATACCCGATTTTAGCTTACCTATAAGGAATTGAAACATTTATCAAGTATCCCGCCTAGGCCTTCTGCCTCGATAGGATTTTAGCTTACCTATAAGGAATTGAAACCCATCAACTGCATCTTGAAAAGCGTCAAAGGACTCCCCGATTTTAGCTTACCTATAAGGAATTGAAACTTTGGGGAGTCCGATCCATGACCAGCATCAATTGCTATGATTTTAGCTTACCTATAAGGAATTGAAACCCAGAATAATCTACTGTGAACATATCTGTGTCTTTTGATTTTAGCTTACCTATAAGGAATTGAAACTAGTTTTCATAAATCCATAACCCCTTGTAATTATACGATTTTAGCTTACCTATAAGGAATTGAAACTTTCATCATCTTCATCACAACGAAATTTTACAAATGGATTTTAGCTTACCTATAAGGAATTGAAACCCGGAACGCGCTGGATGAAGCAGATGTATCGGACGTAGATTTTAGCTTACCTATAAGGAATTGAAACATAAATAGGAGGGATAAGCATGGGATATCAGGATCACACGATTTTAGCTTACCTATAAGGAATTGAAACCTATCATCCATAACCTCTGCAAACCACCCTAGCCCCGATTTTAGCTTACCTATAAGGAATTGAAACTTTTCATCGCAGTGTTTGCGGAGGCCATCTGGGAAAACGATTTTAGCTTACCTATAAGGAATTGAAACTCACAACTCTCCGCAAAAAAGATGAAGGAGAAGAGGAGATTTTAGCTTACCTATAAGGAATTGAAACTGAGATGGAGTTGACTAGGGCGGCCATCCATGCCTGATTTTAGCTTACCTATAAGGAATTGAAACACCGAAGAGGGCAAAAGGCAGCGGTTCAGGCACTGTGATTTTAGCTTACCTATAAGGAATTGAAACTAAGAAGAAAAAATCAACATAAAACGTGGGCGTTGGATTTTAGCTTACCTATAAGGAATTGAAACATTTCCCATAATCCTTAACAACGTTTGACATCTCAGGATTTTAGCTTACCTATAAGGAATTGAAACACCTTTCTGTCGAAGCTGGCCAGCAGGTCAATTGCTCTTGATTTTAGCTTACCTATAACCTGCATTCCCGGAAAGT
>DLMZ01000051.1:46248-46680 GCA_002479415.1 Firmicutes bacterium UBA7523 | reverse complement strand
TCGACAGCCGCTATCATCATCTCATAGTCAGGCTGGATATATGCAATTTCTCCTTTTTTGCCTTTTTGCTCTATTACAGACAGCAGTTCATTTGCCGTCATCAATTCATTTGTGGAAATAGCTGCTGTCTTTTTTTTATGATTGCTTTTTACATCTTTTACCGTATCTAGCAACGATTCAACAACTGCTTTTTTCCCGCTTTCATCCTTGTACTTGATAATAAAGCGGTCTGTTATGTACTCTTCATTAGCAGCTTTAACAGAAAATTTCTGTTGATTCAATTTTTCATGCTCGTTTTTCTTTTGTCCATCGTCTGGAATGTCTTCATCATATACATTTTTTATTATAGAATCTTGGCCCTCATTAAGAATTTCACGCCACTTCAACTGCTCATTATGGTTCTCATACACTTGAGCTCCAAAAGCCAAGCCA
>DLMZ01000051.1:11121-46083 GCA_002479415.1 Firmicutes bacterium UBA7523 | reverse complement strand
AAATTCATGAAAAAACAAAACAGTACCAATAGTGTAGTAGACTTAACAATTCTTTTCCTAGACTTCACAGCTGATTCCCCCCATAATTTTACGGAAATTATACAAAGTACAACAATTTTTATTTCCCATATATTAATACGTCGAAACTTGTTTTTTTTGGGGGGTACGGACAAAAATTTCTTTGCAGTAATTTTTGCTAAATATACCACGTAAAATATAAGCCGCAGATACTAATGTCATCACATTAATATCTGCGGCTTATATTCGCATTTTATAGGACATTCTGGCTTCATATATACATGCCCCCTTCCCCTTTTCCATATATTAAACGGCTCACGGGCAGGCTTTGTGGCAAGTATAGTTACCTAAACTAAAAAGAAAGCCCCCGGGTGGGGGCAATTTTAATTACACTTGGAAAAGCCACAGCTTCTGCAGACCATGCAGCCTCCTTCAAACTCTACCTTTGCGCTGCATTCTGGGCAAATAGCTTCTTTTCCCGGATTTGGATGCGAGAATGACTCCCGGACAGAATCAGAAGCGTGAAACGAAACGGCTTCTGCCGATATGGCAATATCCTGAATAATCAGCTGCTCTTCCTCACAAACAATATGATTAGACACCTTTTTCAGGACCTTACCTATGGCATCTGGGCATGAAAGTACGTTAATCGTATCTTTTTGTTTCGTTTTCTGAATTAGTGTGCTGTGACAGCGGATCCCTTTTAGCTGCTCAATTACAGCGTCAACATGAACACCACTGCGAAGAGCAATAGAACACAATCTGCTTGTGGCCTCACTTTGGCTTGGGCAGCCTCCGGCACGGCCTAGGTTGGCAAAAACCTCGCAAATTCCTTTGCTGTCATAGTTCACAGTTACATATAAGTTACCGCAGCCAATTTTAACCTTCTCGGTAAAACCGGTGGTAACACCGGGCCTGGGTCGCGGATAAATCCCGTTATTATCTTCTTCATTTTCTTGGACATTCTCTTTGCCAAAACTTAAAACCTGAGATTCACGGCTTCCGTCACGGTATACTGTGATACCTTTGCAGCCCAATTTGTACGCCAATAAATAAGCTGCTTCAATATCCTCACGGGTTGCATCACTATTAAAGTTAACCGTCTTCGAAACAGCATTGTCAGTATATTGCTGAAATGCGCTTTGAATCCTTACATGCCATGTAGCACTGACATCGTGACTGGTAACAAAGATATTTTTAATATCTGCGGGTATTTCTTCTATGTACTGAATTGTTCCCTCTTTTGCGATGCGTTCCATAAGCTCATCACTATAAAAACCCTGCTCTTTGGCCAGTTCTTTAAAATACGGATGAATCTCAACCAAACGGTCATTGTCCATCACGTTACGATGGTAGCATACAGCAAACAAGGGCTCAATACCGCTTGTCGTATTTGCTATAATGCTAATTGACCCGGTGGGCGCTATAGTTGTAGTTGTTGCGTTTCGCAGCGGCATACTTTTAGCTTCCCAAGAGCTTCCCTTATAAGCGGGAAATACTCCGCGTTTTTCGGCCAGGGAAAGGGATTCTTCCTTGCTTACCCTATCAACAATGCCCATGATTTTTCCGGCGGTTTCAACAGCTTCTTCTGAGTTGTATGGGATACCAAGCTTAAACAGAACATCGGCAAAACCCATTACACCCAACCCAATTTTCCGTGTTTTACGTGTCATTTCTCGAACTTCTTCAATGGGGTACTTGTTTACCTCAATAACATTATCGAGAAAGTGAACAGCTAGTTGAACTGTGCGACACAGCTTGTCCTCGTCCAAAGACCAAGCTCCGTCATGCAAAACAAGATGAGTATTTAAGTTTATCGAGCCCAGATTACAGCTTTCATACGGCAAAAGAGGCTGCTCTCCGCACGGATTGGTGGACTCTACTTCGCCCAAATGCGCCACGGGATTGTCCTCATTAATTCTATCCAAAAAAATAATACCAGGCTCACCGTTTAGCCATGCCTTCTCAACTATCAGCCTAAAAACCGAGGCTGCATCAAGGGCTGCCACCGCCTCTTTAGTGCGGGGGTCGATTAACTGATAATCTCTTTGCTCTTCAACTGCATGCATAAACTCCTCGGTTATACCAACGCTTATATTAAAATTATTAAGCTCACTGTTATTTTCTTTACATTTAATAAACTCGAGAATTTCCGGATGATCAATCCGTAAAATGCCCATATTAGCGCCGCGGCGGCGTCCTCCTTGCTTTATTATATCTGTGGCGACATCAAACACCTTCATAAAGCTTATAACGCCGGAAGCTATACCACCGGTGCTTCCTACCGGACTTCCATTAGGGCGCAGCCGTGAAAAACTAAAGCCTGTCCCTCCCCCGGATTTATGAATAAGCGCGGCATGCTTAACAGCATTAAATATTCCTTCCATGGAGTCCTCAACGGGAAGAACAAAGCATGCAGACAACTGGCCCAGCTCCAATCCGGCGTTCATAAGAGTTGGCGAGTTAGGCAAAAAATCTAACTGGGACATAAATGCAAAAAAATCATCCTCTATTTCTTTAATCTCTTCCGCGCTTGCGCCAAAAATTGAATCAGCCTGCGCTATATGGCGCGCAACTCTCCTGAACATATCATGAGGATTTTCCAATAATTGTCCGTCAAAGCCTTTTGCTAAGTATCTCCGTTCCAGTACAGTTAAAGCGTTTTGACTTAAGTTTACCATGCACTCTCCTCCTGAACAGAATCAATTATACAATATATTGTGTATATTGCAATTATACGACACTATATGTTGATTGTCTAGTACAAGAAAGTAGCACGCTTATATTTACAATACAACCTGCTTCAAACGTGATTTTCCTTGCCGATACCCTTGGCTTATTAAATCCGGAACCTGGTAGGTATCCACTCGATTAAAATCAGTCAATTGAAGATTTAGGATAATATCCTTTTCACCGTAATGATGCTTTGTGTTATTTACTATGGACAAATGCAAAGAATTTACTAATATATCGATTATGTTTCTCGGCTTTTTAAACCCGGTGACAAGATTGACACCAATGACTATATCCGCACCCATATCTCTTGCCGTTAATACTGGCAGATTTTCAACCAGTCCGCCGTCTACCAGCATGCTTCCATTTAACTCAAGGGGCTGAAAGATCCCGGGGATACTGGTGCTGGCCATAACGGCTTCAGCAATATTTCCTGATTTAAGCACAACCTTCTCCCCAGTGGAAATATCTGTTGTCACAACAGCCAGAGGTATCAATGCATCTTTAAAATCCACATCACCGATGGCACCAGTAAGCGTCTCGGCGAATTTATGATTCGAGAGAAGTCCAAACCTGGACGGTGACAATTCCGCTGCTTTTAACCAATTAACTCCGCTGACAATCTTTTTTATTTCCTTTGAGCTTTTACCAAAAGCAAAGAGAGCTCCAATATATGCACCAATGCTTGTCCCCGCCACATAGTCAATTTTTATATCCAGTTCTTCAATAACCTGCAGAACCCCAATATGAGCGGCTCCCAGCACAACTCCTCCGCTTAAAGCCAGCCCAACCCTTTCCTTCCTCCGCAAATGCTGAATTGCATCTAAAAATTTCTCCAAGTAATCCGCCCCCTACGCACTCATATTATGACTATATTATAATATGAAGTTAGCTTTACCTTCCAGCAATATAACTTTATTATAAGTAAAATTACGCTCTTACTTTCAAAGCAAGAGCGTAATTTTACTTAGCCTGCTTAGTGATAAGCAGTGTTATTTTTTTTGCACCAGTAGTGGCTTTTCGGCATACAACTTACGGGAAACGTGGCGCGTGTGAAACAGCTTGTGCGCCCGCGGTCCGCCGGGACGGCCGAGGTACTCCTCATACAGCTTTACTATTACGGGGTTTTCGTGAGATTTTCGGCATTCTTTATTCCTGTCAAGCTCATAAATACCCTGAGCCCTTTTTACCCGGTGATTTATTTGCTCATTCCAATCATTTGTTTCTGTATATATGGGCTGGCCTCCGCCGCCGACACAGCCGCCAGGACATGCCATTACCTCTACCAGGTGATACTCCTTCTTCCCTTCCAGAACTTGGTCCAGCAGCATTTTGGCTGCTCCTGTGCCCCTGGCAACAGCAACCCTCAGCTCATGCTCACCGGCATGAATTACCGCTTCCTTAAACTCCTGCGAACGAACCTCGTCAAACTCTATCCTTTTAAGCTGCTCTCCGCTCAGCCATTCATATGCTGTACGCAAAGCGGCCTCCAAAACTCCGCCAATTGAGCCGAAAATGATCCCCGCACCGCTTGCCGAACCCATGGGAGAATCAAATTCCTCTTCAGGCAGCTTTTTAATGTCCAGACCTGCTTGGTGAAGCATCTGCACAAACTCTCTGGTACTCAGTTCCGCATCAACATCCTGGAAACCGCTGGCTTTCATTTCCGGGCGCAGAAGCTCATATTTCTTAGAAACGCACGGCATAATGGACACTACGAAGATTTTTGCCGGATCTATGCCGGCTAGCTGAGCGTAATAAGTTTTAGCTAGAGCACCGAAAATCTGTTGCGGTGATTTAACCTCGGACAGGTTGTTAACCATTTGCGGATAGAACTTTTCACAGAACAATACCCAGCTTGGGCAGCAAGAAGTAAACTGAGGAAACGGACCTCCATTTTTTAAGCGTTCAATGAACTCTGTCGCTTCCTCCATCACACAAATATCTGCACCGAAGCAATCATCAAACACACGGTCGAAGCCAAGGCGCCGCAAAGCCGCCACCATCTGACCTTCCACAGGAGTTCCTACGGGATAGCCAAACTCTTCTGAAATCGTGCTGCGTATTGACGGCGCGGTTTGCACCACGACATGAAGGTCAGGGTTAGCAAGAGCTTCCCAAACACGTGCGGTAGAATCCTTCTCCCTCAAAGCACCGGTAGGACACACCGTAATGCACTGCCCACAGAGAATGCATGAAGATTCCATTAAAGAACCGTTATATGCCGGGGCAACAATAGACTGGAACGAACGGTCAACCATGCGATAGACATTTGCTGATATGAAGCTTTCACACACAGCAGCACAACGGCGGCAGCGTATACATTTATCCGGCTCCCGCACCACAGAAGGGGAAAGGTCGTCCACCAGAAAATGGTTGCGCTCCCCTTCTATATGTAAATCTCTAATACCATAACGCTTGGCCAGCCTTTGCAGCTCGCAGTTAAGGTTGCGTTCGCAAGTTAAGCATTCGAAAGGATGGTCAGACAATAATAGCTCAATTATTTGTTTGCGAGCCGCCAAAACCCCTGGCGTATTTGTGTATACCACCATTCCTTCTTCAACAGGCAGCACACAGGATGCGTCCATAGTAGGCCGCCCCTCCACCTGCACTATACAAACGCGGCAAGAAGCAGGCGCGTTTAAATCCTTTAAATAGCAGAGGCTTGGAATATCTATGCCCAGCTCCCGTGCGGCCTCCAAAACCGAAGCACCTTCTTCTACCTGCACCTGCTGATTATCTATAGTCAAATTTATCACGCTCTAGCAAGCTCCTTTCTTTTTCTGCCCTTAATTGCTTTAAACGGGCATTCCTGCACACAGCGCGTACAATCAACACACTTATCAGGATTTATGCGGTAATTCTTCCCCTCTTTAATAATTGCACCCTCGGCACAGACTTTGGTGCATAGGCCACAGGATCTGCACTTATCCTCCAAAATAAAATGGCGTGTTAATTCCGGGCAAACACCTGCGGGGCAGCGCTTTTCCTTAATATGGGCCATATACTCTTCACGAAAATGCTTTAATGTACTAAGAACAGGGTTAGGCGCCGACCTGCCAAGCCCGCAAAGTGATGAACTTATAATCAACTTTGCCAGGCTCTCCAGCTTTTCTAAATCCTCTTCATCTCCATTTCCAGACGTAATTTTTTCAAGGACTTCCAACATTCTTTTTGTGCCAATACGGCAGCTTGTACATTTTCCACAGGATTCTTCCCGGTTAAAGCCACTGAAATAGCGAGCCACATCAACCATACAAGTATCCTCATCCATAACTATCAAACCGCCGGAGCCGATAATACTGCCTACCGCTCTAAGCGACTCATAATCAAGAGGCAAATCCAGATGCTCAGCCGATAAACATCCTCCCGACGGCCCGCCTGTCTGTGCAGCTTTAAACTCCTTGTCATTGGGCACTCCTCCGGCAATATCAAAAATAACCTCACGCAAGGTAGTTCCCATAGACACTTCTATAAGCCCTGCATGCCTCACCTTGCCTGCCAAAGCGAAAACTTTTGTACCCTTGCTATTTTCTGTGCCAATGGCATTAAACCAATCCCCGCCGTTTAAAACAATGGGGGGAATATTTGCCAGTGTTTCCACGTTGTTAATGACGGTGGGATAACCCCAAACTCCTTTATGGACAGGGAAAGGAGGCCGCGGGTTAGGATCTCCCCTTGTGCCTTCAACAGAAGAAATCAAAGCTGTTTCCTCCCCGCAAACAAAGGCCCCGGCACCTACTCGTATTTCCACATCAAAGTTAAAGCCCTTCTTAAGAATGTTCTTTCCCAGGAAGCATGCCTTGCGGGCTTCTGCAATAGCAGCTTCCAGCCTGCGGACAGCAAGGGGATATTCAGCTCGCACATATATAAAACCCTGCTCTGCGCCTACCGCGTAACCAGCCAGAATAAGACCCTCCAACACACTGTGCGGGTCACCCTCCATAATGCTGCGGTCCATAAAGGCGCCGGGATCTCCTTCATCGCCATTACAAATTATATATTTTTTTGAGCCTTCAGCATCCTTAGCAGCCTGCCATTTTCTTCCCGTGGGGAAGCCTCCCCCGCCTCTTCCTCTTAACCCTGAGCGAATAACCTCTTCAATAACATTTTCTGGCTTTAACTCTGTTAATGCCTTAGCCAAGGCCGCATATCCCTGGTTACTCATATAGGAATCTATATCCGTAGATATTACTCCGCAATTCCTGAGAACAAGGCGTTTTTGCTTGCTGTAAAATGGCATATCCTCCCGACGGTGCTGTGCTTGCTCGGTTTTTTCGTCTTTATGCAACAAATGCTCAAGCAGCTTGCCGCCAATAATATGCTCCTCAATAATCTCACGAGCATTTTCTTCACTAATTCTGCGGTAAATAATACCCTCGGGATACACAATTACAGTAGGGCCCAGTTTGCAGTTGCCTATACAGCCTGCCTCTAAAACCTGAACCTTTTCAGCTAGATTGTGTTCACTTAATTCCCGGGAAATAGCCTCTTTTACTTTTTGACAGCCTACAGACAGACAGGGAACACCGCCGCAAAGCAAAATATGCCTTTCTTCAGGCTTTATTTTTGCTACCGTTACATCCAAATCTTCCATTATTTTATTCATGGCCATGCTTCTCCAAAATCTGCTTCAGGCTCTGGTTAGTTATATCACCAAATAACTCGTCGCCGATTTTTATTACCGGTGCGGCGCTGCATGCACCCACACAGTTCACTGTTGACAAGCTGAACTTTCTGTCCTTAGTCATCTCTCCCGGCTTCAGTGACAATTCATCCTCAAAGTAATCCAAAATATTTTTAAGCCCTTTTACATAACAGGCTGTCCCGCTGCAAACCTCAACGTGGCATTTGCCGGAAGGCTCTGTTTTAAACAGAGAATAAAAACTAACTACGCTGTATATTTCACTTAAAGGCACTTCCAACTCATACGCAATATGAACGAGGACATCACGGGAAAGATAACCGTATATCTCCTGAGCCTCTTGCAGCGCTTTAATCAATACGCCTTCCTTTCCTTTATATTTTGCTAGAACATTATCCAGTTCATGATAGTTTTCCTTATCTTTAATGACGGTTCTTTTCATAAAGACCTCCCGAAAATATTATTCGGTTAAAGCTTTCCTTATTTAAGAATAAATCATGCGTTTTCCAAGCAAGTTAAATAGCTGCGGCTAAAACAATAACTCCCGTTCTTTTATAGATACTATCTATAAAAGAACGGGAGGAAACAGCGACCATTTAGTTGTATTTAAATAATGGGGGCAAAGGGCATGGCGCCTTCGCAGGCTGCAAACCTGTTGGCCGGTTAGTGAATTGACCGGAGTCGGTTCGATTCCGACTTGCCCTCTCCAACAAATATTATGGTACAGTCCTCATAGCGCCCTAAACCCTAAAAACAACTCCTCTAAACAAGGCAACCTTTTTGCCATCTTCTGTTTCAACAGTTATATTATAAATACCTGTGCTTTTAGTGAGTTCTTCCTCTTCGCCCACAGCAAAAATCACCGTTCCTGATTTCACGGGACGGATATAGTTTATACTGACCTGCAAGCCAACAGCCTTGCCCCGTGTGTTGGCAGCCAAGCCAAACGCTGTATCTGCCAGAGTAAAGATAACTCCTCCGTGTGCCATGCCATGGAAATTCTGCATATCCTCAGAAACAGTCATTTGAACTTTAGCGTACCCGGGACCAACATTTACTATAGAAACACCCAATTTGCGAGGAAAATTATCCTGCTCAAACTTTTCCTTTATCTCATTAATGGTTTGCTCTACACAGCTATCTTCCATAAAAATCTCCCCCTGTATAATTCCTGACTTTGATGCCCAGATTTTATCATTGTTTTATTCACAAAACAACCCTGGCAGACAAATTGTCATATTTGTGCAGGAATTATACCTTCATTGATGAAAATAAATATCTAAGCGAAGAAAACAAGGAGGAGATTACTATGTTGACATTTTACTGCTTTCCCACGTGCAGTACCTGCCGTAAAGCAAAAACGTGGCTGTCAGAAAAAAATGTGGAATATCAATACAGAGACATTCTAAAGGACCCCCTTAACCCCGAAGAAGTAACCTTGCTGGCTAAGCTGGCCGGGCTTGACGCCCGTGGCCTTATAAATCCCAAAAGCACAGCATTTAAAGCACTAAAAACAGAGGCAGATTCACTAACCTCTGAGGAAGCCGCCGAGTTAATATCGGCTAATCCCAAGGCCATGTTCCGCCCCATATTTACTAATAATGATCAAATAGTTATCGGCTTTAATGTTGAAGAAGCAGATAGCTTGTTGAAGTAATGCCTTATAGCTAACCTACCCGGCCTGCTTAAGCGAATTTTTCAAATCCTCATCTGCAGTGCTTATCGGCTTAATATTAAAAGTGTCTACTAGATATTGCAATACGTTGGGTGATATAAAAGCCGGCAGGCTGGGGCCTAAGTATATGCCTTTTACTCCCAGGGAAAGCAATGCTAATAAATCTGCTACTGCCTTCTGTTCGTACCATGACAGCACAATAGTAAGGGGCAGAGAATTTACATCTGTGTCGAAAGCATCCGCTAAAGCAGTAGCAATCCTAACTGCTGAATAAGCGTCATTGCATTGACCTACATCCAATAACCTTGGCAGGCCTGCCACCGTCCCAAACTCAAGCTTATTGAATCTATACTTTCCGCAAGCTAAAGTAAGGATAACACAATCATCAGGGACTTTCTGCGCAAACTCTGTAAAATAATTTCTCCCAGGCCTTGCTCCGTCACATCCGCCTATTAAGAAGAAATGTCTTATTTCTCCTCCTTTTACCGCATTGATTATGGTTTCCGCATGGGACAAGGTTTCATGGTGGCCAAAACCTACCATGATTTCTTTTGTCTCCTCATCAGCTTCAAAACCACCCAGCTCCAGCGCTTTATTGATAATCTCACCAAAGTCCTTGGTGCCATCCTCGTTCAACTCTATCTTCTTAATGCCGTCCCATCCTACAACATTAGTCACATACAACCTGTCCTTATAAGTATCCCTCGGCTTCATCAGGCAATTAGTTGTCATTAAAATGCATCCTGGAATGCCGTCGAATTCCTTTTGCTGATTCTGCCAGGCTGAGCCATAGTTTCCGACTAAATGCTTATATTTTTTTAATCCCGGGTATCCATGGGCCGGCAGCATTTCCCCATGTGTATAAATATTAATTCCCTTGCCCTCCGTCTGCTCCAGCAACAACTCTAAATCCCTTAAATCATGCCCTGATACGATTATAAATGGGCCCTTCTTTATATTTACATTGACCTTTTGGGGAGATGGATTTTCATACCTTGTAGTATTTGCTTCGTCGAGTACACTCATCACCTCAACACTCATATCCCCTGTTTTCATCGCCATCCTTATTAAATCCTCTAATGCCAAACTGTTGTTGACAATGGCCTCCAGCCCTAAGAAGTAAAACTGATCCACCTGGTCGCTATGATGACCAATATATCTTGCTTGATGGCCGTATGCACTGATACCCTTTAAGCCATAAAGCACAATTGACCTAAGGGAGCGAATATCTGCATCTAGGTCTTGTTCATACATTATACCTGCTTTAACTGAGTCTTTAAGCATCTCCTCTTTTGTATTGCTAAGATTATAGGTTGCAGCATCAGGATATTCCCCCTGAGGAGCCTTGCTTCTCACAGCTTCTTTTATTATCTGCGACTCCTTTAGCATCTCTACATGAAAATCTACATCAAAGTTTACATTTGTTAAAGTTGTAAACAATGCATTTTCCACAAATTTTACGATTTCTTTATCTATATGCTCTCCCTTTTCCAGCAAAGGCTTCACATAACAAGATATCCCCTTAAGCTGATATATTAGCAAATCCTGAAGATTGGCGATTTCAGGGGTTTTCCCACAAACTCCGCTTTTTGTGCACCCTTTGCCTCCCATGGTTTGCTCGCACTGATAACAAAACATAGAATTTTCCAATTTGACGATTCCTCCTGATTTGTTGTTTTTTCAATTTTCCCCCCTAATATTTTTTGTATTCTAAAGAGCTGATATCCTTTAGGATATTAACAGGTGGCAAGCATTTTGCTTGCCACCTGTTTATGTTGTATCTAACTAGATAACTTTAGCTAAAGACTGTCTTTTTGTTCTTGCATTTGTGACATTATCTTTTGTCCTCTCCCGTAAAGCCTCTACCGGATTGGGTTTTACTTCGGACCGGTAGTCCTGGGTATTTATTTTTTGATGTTCCGCAATTACTTTATGGCTGGGAACCTCATTGACGTTATGATTCACTTTATCTTGATACCAGAAGAATGTGTGGCTTTCAGACAAATCATTTACATACTTTAAATCTTCCTTATCGGCAGTTAATTCAACCTGCTCGCTCAATATTTTTCGCACATAGTCGCGGGTATCATGAAACTGGAGAAGCTTGGGGAATGTCCCTCCCGGTATAACCTGCTCCCATTGCTTATTCTCATATTTTGCGAGAAGGTCAGCCGCTCTATGTAAATGCGCTATTTCTTGCTGCAGATGCATTTCCCAAATCGATTTTACATTCTGGTCCATCTCATCCTGATAGAAAGAGTAGTAGAGATAGCACTCGTTGTATTCGTGGAGCAATAAATTCTCTAGCCAGGTAGCATTGGGATCAAGCAATGAGCCATATTGACTTACATGCTCTTCTTCAACCATGCCAATTTCCTGATAAAGCTGGCGCCCAAGGTCATTGTAGTAAGTGTTGCCGATATTCATATAAAAATTCATGGTCTGCTGTTCCGCAGCAACAATGGTAAGGATATTTAGCTTGGTGCGAATATCAGCTTTATTGAAATCTATATATCCCCTAACCACATCATTTGGGTGTCGGTGCTCCGCTATGGTAGGCCGGCCCGGGGTAATTTCCACATAACCTTTAACCAGTTGGTGCGAAGGAATGCATTTATCCAGATTAAGCAAATTGGCATATCTGTATAGATGGTCAAAGTCTTCCAAAAGAGCAAAATCCAATGTTTGCTTAACATAGTTATCCGGTTCGTTTTGGGCAAGCCAAGCCGTTAAATCTACGGCTACATGCTCATAGCCGATTGTGTTTTCAAGAGCAGTTTCGTCAATAGGCTTTAGCCAATTAATATGTTTTTGCTGCAGCTGCTCAATCCTGCGCATCATTGCCAGTTCGCGCCTCAAATCATTGTTATTACAATTACGGTGAAACTGGTGAGAAAACATTGTTGCTTCCACTTCTATACCGTTCATTAAAATAATACGTACCTTTGTATATGGGTCAACATCGTACTTTGAGTACGGCTTGGGGTAGATTGTCCCCCAATCCATAACTGTATCTCCAAGCTGCATTGGCTTTTCTTGAAAAGGATTCAGCATCATAACCCTCCTTTAGTTTTTTTTATTATTCCAGACTCTTTTTATTATATTCCGCAACTAATTTTTGCTTTGATACATAATTTTTGCAGGGTAAAGAAAAACAGCAATCCGGGCATACGCCTTAATTGCTGTTAAATAACTATTTCTTCAGCCTGCTTGCTCTGTAAGCTTACTCACCACGCGTGTAATAAAATTTGGGCCATAAGCTTATAAAGTTTCTTGTGTGGTCCTCTTCAAAGGGCTTAACATAGTCTGCGTGATTATGATAAGTGTAGTCTTTAACTTTTGTCCCCTTCTCCACAGCGGTACCGCTGGCCATTTTTATATAGAGGATCTTTTCATTTGGCATAATATGAATAGTTCCCTCGCCGCTAAATTCCTCTACAGATTCATAAGTGTTATAGTATTCACCAAAGTAATCACTGCCGTCACCGGAAAACTCCGCAACAGCCCTGCCTGACAGCTTGAACGTACCCACCTCGTGACTTATGGCAGGCACAGACTCAAGGCTCCAATCGATGTTGCCACTGAATGTCATGGTACCATTCACAGAAAGATCCTGATAAGCAAAGTCTCCGGCTTCATAGGGAGCGGGTGAGTAGCTGTAAGTGGTGGTCACCGAAAAGCTGCCATTCTTGTCTATAGGAATATCTCCCATGCTTTCAAGCCCCAGAATGATAAAGGTGTTGCGATTTTTTTGCAGAGAATTAAACTCATAGCTCCGCTTCAAAGCAACCGACTGACCGATGGGCGGCTTGCCCTCCAAATAGATAACCGTAAGCGGTGTTTCTGCCGTGAAAGGCACCGACTCGTCCATAAGTGTATAAATATCTGCTCCCGGAGGGTATATGGACAGCTCACTTGGCATACCGGCTGTAATGTAGTGATAAACGTTACAGGAGAAAATCCTGTCCGAATCGTTGTGACGCTCGGCGCAGATAAAGTCCTCAAAGGAGTAATTACCGTTGGCTTTAAGATGCAGAACGTTTTTGGCATATCTGGATTTTGCAAAGCCGGGCTCTTCTAGCGCAGGGTCTTTGACTTCAAAGATAATGGTTTCGTTAAATTCGTCGGCCAATGCAAAAGCAGATGTATAAAACTCTGTCCAAAGATCCCTTAGCTCCTTTTCCGCCATAGCTTTATAAAGGGGCTGAAGCCTGTCGTGCGTTCTGGCCCGGCACCTGTCCTTATACCTTTGCACTTCGGCAGCAGTAGTCGGCCACGGCAAATCCTTGGCCATAGTTCCCGCAGGAAGGATACCGCTCTGGTCTATCCAGTATAGGATATCGGCCCGTGGAGCATTCCAAAAAACGTCACTATAGCTGGCAACAAGCTTATCTACGTTAGGCTTAATAAGCCTGGGATAGTTTTTGTTTTTATCATAGATATTGCTAACAACCGCACCCCAATCGCTTTTAGCTGTAAGCATCCGCTCGCCGGAACGCAGCGCCGAGCTTCTGCCGGGCATATTTATCCTATAGCCGCACTGCCCTGTGCTGCTCTGATAAGTTATGTGATAACGGTTAAAGTGGTCATAGCTTCTTTCTAGATGATTCCAGTACTTGCTTAAATCATCCTCATCTTCTCTAACCATGGAATCCACTATACCGGCCGTCCAAATTCCTGCAGCACAAACTACTACAAAAGGAGAAGCTTTAACCATGATGACACCGGTTGCAACCAACTCCAGAAGGCTAAAGGCATTGTCACGAATAATCCTGTCGGTAGTAACGCCCCGGCTCCATTGGTCCGTTACTTTATACGCAATTGCCGCAGCTCCGATAGCTGTAAACTTTGCTCCCACAGCTTGTTGTAAAGTACCTACCATAGGCGTGAAATTACCGCCGAATTGATTAAACGCAAGGACATAATCTCCGCCGGAGGCCAGTGTGTTTATAAAGCCGAAGCCGCTGGACATGAACTCGTTAGTAGGAACAGCTTTGTCGCGAATCAGCTTATCAAAGGCGTCCGGGCTTAAATTATTCAACACTTTTTTTAAGGCTCCGGTGTCAACAAGCACCGGAGTGTTTGGCCCTAAGTAAGTATTGTTCTCGTAGTAAAAAACGATGTCACCCTTGGTCAGCGTGTTTTTCAAAGCGGAGAAAGGAGTAAAGTGATCGGTTTTAAAAGTAACTGTGTTATCAGCTGTATTTACTTCTGACGGTAATATTTTCCACATACCGTCGCTTTCATCATACCAGCCCACCGATATTGCATAATGAGCTTCATCCGCCGTGAGCCCTGCAGGGTCGTAGGGAATTGTGACCTCTACCATTGCAGGGAATTCTTTGACATCCCCCAGCGTAATATTGTAAGTTTGGGCATGAACGCCTGCACCTTTATCTATCTTATCTGGCAGCCTTGCTATCTCTAGAGAGTTAGTGCCGGCAAGGTTAAATTCTCCAAAATCCACAGTTACTCCGGAAATTGTTGCTTTAGGTGAATCAGGAGAAACTTCGGCAGTCTCGCCTGCCAGAGCCAGTTCCTGCGGAGTAAAGGTGATTCCCGCAAGAGGAACATAGGAAGCAGCTACCCTGTCGATGTCTACTATCCCCTCTATCCCCTCGGTATTTAAATAGCCGGGAGTAGAGTGCTGAGGGCTGCGCCCCCGCTCCGGCAAACTCTGCCATATTAATGTGCCAACCAATGAAACAGTCAGCACTGCTGCCACAGCTTTTAGCCACGGGCGTTTTTTAAGTATCGACACCGCAGGAACTGCAGGCAAAGCTTTAACCGGTTTTTTGGGAGGCAAATTAACCGGCTCTTTTTGAAGTTTGGGCAATACTGGAGCAGCAGCTTCCTTTTTAGCCGAATCTGCAGCGGTCCCGCATTTTCGGCAAAATTTTGCTGCAGCCGAAAGCACGTCACCGCATTCTTTACATTCCGGACCTACCGCAAGCGGCTTGGAGTCATGCCCATCCTCCTTGTTATTAAGCATTACCTTTGTGCCGCATTTCCGACAAAACTTGGCGTCTGCCGAGAGCTCAGCGCCGCATTTAAGGCATTCCATTTTAAAGCACCTCCTTTATTAAAGCTACCAGCTTCTGCCACCGCCACCGCCTGAACCGCCGCCAGCTGAGCCGCCATCGGAACTTCCACCCTGTGAAGATGGGCGGGAAATCATGCCGGCCGATACAATACGCAAGCCCTGATCCAGGTCTCGAGCAAAAATACCGACATTAAATGCACCTCCTGCAGTATCTGAACGGTACCAATCCGGCGGGGCAATAGCAATACCATCGAAATTTCTAATCCACTTATCAGTTACCCCCAGCACCATTGCATAAGGCAATACATTATAAAAATACTGGGGATTCTCATCCACCAACAGCTTAATACGGTCAAGCTCTGTTACTTTTAAAAACTCCTTAAGCCCAATCAGCCGCTCTAAATACCAGTCACCAAGCTGTGTACGGCGATCACAGCGAAAAGAGAGCCATATCAGGATAAACGCCGCTGCCAGAGAAAAAGTCATGAAAGCAAGCAGCCCGCTTGTGTCGGCAATAAGAATAGTAAAGAAGCTAAAAATAATAGCCGGAAGGGTGCTTCTAAGTAGAGTGCCAAGGAGTCCCCTTTTGGGCAGCCCCTGCCAGGAAACAAGCAAATTGGCAAACATTCCGTAGGTTACTACGATAATAATAGTAAACAGAAGTACGCTGCCGATCACTTCTATCCCGGCTGGCCTTCCCGTTGACCGCTGAAAGATAATCATCAGGACAGGCACCGGCGCCAATACCGCCAGGAGCCATAATATTCGGCGGCATGTTTTGCTGGACGATGCAAAAATAGAAGTATCGGGAGAATCCTCAAAGCTGCTTTTTACCATCTTTTTCACTAAATCCGTTGTAATATAAAAGCGTTGCTCAAGCTGTTCAGTATTTACCTCCGTGCCGTTACCGTAGTTTGTAAAAAGGTCATTGAACATTTTTTGCTCATACGGCTTTGCTTCATCTCCCATTTCATTAAGCTTTGTTAGGAGAAAAGTCTTTTTTGTGAAAAACCCTCTTTTTACTCTCTGCTCCGTTATGGAAAGATACCCTTTGTCGGCCCAGTAAACAATCAGGGATGTCACATCGAAGGGATCAACCCGCCCGTCTATCAGAAAGCCTACATCGGCAGAAGTTGTCCCCTGAGGAGGGTAGAATTCAACCGTGGGAAAGATTTGCCGCTTTTTCCCCAGCGCTATCCATACAGCTATACCTGCCACAATTAAAAGCAAAGGCAGCAGCCAGCCAAAGCGGGCAAGCAGCGAAGAAGAATCGCTCTTTACATCTGTATAGTAGCCTTGGGGCAACGGCAGCGCAACTGTCAGCGCCTCATTAGGCTGAAGCGGACCGGTCAGTCGGCCTGTTATTGTTGTGCCGTTTACAGCATAGTTCACCCTGCTGCTCTCGGTACTGCCTTTCTTTCCGTAAGTAAAGTTGAGCTTGCTCTCATCAAAAGCAAAGGGCATTGTAATTGCAAACGTTATGTTGTCAATGGGGCAATCCCAGTCAGTCCCGATCAGGTTGAAATAAAGCTCGTCCATATCGCGCAGACCGTCATCGCCAATGTCGTAAACATAATTAATGCTATACCGCTCTGCTGTTCCGGCAAATCTATTCGCATCACCAATTTTGATTTCCAGGTTGCCGTCAGCCCTTGCAGTTGAGTATTTGTGCTCCAGCACCTTTACATCCCGAACTGAGGCCCAGCCGCCGCCATAGGTTTTCAGCGGAATTGTCCTTATTATCCCGTGACGCTGCGCGATAAACCTGACATCGATGGTTTCAGAAATTTTATAGCTGTTGTCACTGCGGACATCCATTTGGATATCATAAGCGGTAATCTCAAACGCTTCCAGCGCATACGCCGGCACAGCTAAAAACAGGGAAATTAGCAGCAACGTTAAAAAGCAGATATAATAAACATGCCTGCGCATTTAAAAACGTACCTGGACATTCTGCCGTTCATTTTGGTCAGCCGCAAAGAAGGGATAACGCCTGAAACCTAAAATAGCGGCGATAAGGTTTGATGGAAACATCTCTACCTTATTGTTCATTACTTTAACTACACCATTATAGTACTTCCGTGATTGAGAAATGTCATTTTCAAGTGAAACCAATTGGTTTTGAAGATTCAGAAAGTTTTCGTTAGCTTTAAGCTGGGGATAGTTTTCGGAAACGGCAAATAAGGATTTTAGCGTGTTGGAAAGGATGTTTTCACTTTGAGTCCGTTCCTCAAAGCTTCGGGCATTCATTGCCATGCTGCGAGCCTGGGTCACCTTTTCCAGCGTTTTTTGTTCGTGAGATGCGTACTGCTTAACAATCTCCACAAGGTTTGGAATCATGTCGTAGCGCTTTTTTAAAAATATATCCATGGTGGAAAATGCTTCGTCGGACTGATTGCGCAGTTTAACAAAGCTGTTATATGATGCGGCGAATACAATTATAAGCAAAATAATAACAGCACCTATAATTCCAATTGTCATAAGTAGTCCCCCCAAAAGTTAAGTTAATAATATATGTTCGTCCGTCACCGCAGCAGCAGAATAGCAGCCACTACCGCTGCAATTGCTAGCACTGCGACTATGACGGTTATTGCCATGCCGCTTTTTCTAGTTCTGTCTTGAATGCTGCCGGTATTCATCTCTTCCGAAAAACGGGTGAATGGGTTTTCCGTTGACTCAACATTAGCAGACTGGGTAACCGGAGGTATTGGTGCTGTGTGATTTCGAGAAAGCTCCGGCGTTTCCTGAGGCACTTTAGTGCCGCAACTTTCACAGAATAAATCGTCAGGCGCCAGAGTACCCTTACAATTGTTGCAAAACATAGCCAGCCTCCTCTCTAGTTTGTTATTTGCGCCTGCTGCCCTTTTAACAGCGGACATCCGCAAGCGGCACAATAGTCTGCACGTGCATCGCACATGCTGGCGCAGGAAACACAAAAAAGAATTTCATCACGTGACTTATCATACTTCTCAATAGCTCTTAGGTTTTTTTTAAAGTGAAAGCGCAGCTTGTCTCCAACTTTATAGTAGTCATACAGAGTACGGTCATTACTGTACTTCAACTCACGAAGCTTGCCGTCTGCCTGACGAACATAAATACCGCCACATCTCTCCCGCTGAGAATATTTCTTATCCTCAACTACTCCTTCCCACTCCTTGCCTTTTCTAATTGTTTTCAAAGACATGATTAAAGCAGAAAGAAAATACAACCCGACGATAACACCAACAACAAGCTTTCCTTCACTATCCCAATCAAGTTCGCCGGTGGCAAGAAGTATACCCGGCACAAGAACCGCGATAACAGCAGCAAATATAAACATATAGCTGCGATTATTTTTCTGATACTTGGCAAAGCGCGGATCATCTATTCTTTCCGACCAGCCCACGCCGCCCGCACCAAGAACCGGCTGTTCGCCGTAAGGATTTGCTTCTCTAGCGCGAAAGCCGCAGCTACCGCATATCTTAGTTTTATCATCCAGACGCTCACCACAGCTGGAGCAGAAAAATAGCTTTATCAAGGGCAAATGGCCACCCTCCCTTAGTAAGGCTCGAATTTTGTTTTATCTTGTTACTTTTATTATAATAGCTTTTTTATTCGAGCAGTGTAATGACAAAACAATAATCAATGATAAAACCCCAAAAGTGTCATTGTTGAAACTCTTCTGCTGTGATAAAATAGTTACCATAATTAGCAGCGAAGGAGTTCGGCATATGGACTTTAAAGCGAAACTTAATCATCTGTTTAAAAGCCTTGATATTTCTAATGCCGAAGTAGCCCGGTTGGGAGATATTGACCCTTCTCTTATCAGCCGCTTTCGAACAGGATCGCGCATACCGTCACGCGGCAGCCGTCAAGTTTTGGGCCTATGCCGAGGGATAGTACTTCTGGCACAAGAGAAGAAAAAAGCTGAAGCTCTTTCTGCCTGCTGTAATCTGCCGCTGACTCAAGATCCAAAGGCTTTATGTAAAACGCTGGAATCTTGGCTAGACGATGAAGACTCAGCGTTAAAAAAACGTCGCTGCGTAGAAAAACACAAAAAAAACAGCACCAAACACAAGCGGCAGCCCATACGAGCTTTTTCCGACAAGCTGGATGCTCTGATGAACACTTTTGACGTTTCAAATATTCGCCTTGCCAAAGCACTGCACATTGACGCCTCACTTATTAGCCGGTTTCGAACTGGGATGCGTGTGCCTGTTATAGGCAGTTGGCTGCCGCAGGAGCTTTGCCGCTGGTTTGCAGCTCGCATAGCCACACATCCTTCAGATAATGCAAAACAACAACTTGCCGCACTTACCGGAAAGCCGTTGCCTCAAGATCTGGAATCTCTTGAGCAGCAACTGCTGGACTGGCTGCAGGAGCAGCCCGACAATAGTATACTGATGAACAGTTTTTTGGAGCGGTTGGATACTTTTCAGCCCGCACATAATCTTCCAATCCACCTGCTTCAGCCGCTGCTTGCAGTGGAAGCACCACGAAAACCAACTCATATTTTTTACGGCGCAGAAGGGCTGCAAAATGCGGTTAAGTCCTTTCTTGCTTTAGCTGCCAGGGAAGAACAGCCTAGCACGCTCTATCTCTATTCAGACCAGCCAATGAGCTGGCTGACCAACGACCCGGAATTTACAAAAACATGGACTATGCTAATGGGCTTAGTGCTCCACCGAGGAAACCGCATTCGTATCATTCACAATGTTGACCGCTCTCTTGGCGAAATGTTTGACGCCATCGCAAAGTGGCTGCCCCTTTATATTACTGGGCAGATCGAACCATATTATAGTAAATATAGCGGTGACAGCCGATTTTACCAAACTAAATTCATTGTCCCGGAGCGCTACTGTATCAACGCTGCCTTTGTCGCAGGTACTGAAGACAGCGCTGAATATCTCTTCTGCAGCGAAAAAAATCGAGTACAATATCATTTTAATCAATTTAAGGCGCTGCTTGAAAACAGCCTTCCTCTAAGCAAAATATTCCCGCTGCAAAAACCGGAAGATTATTCTCGGGCAGTAAGAGAAATGAATTCCAAGGACGGCGAAGAAAAGCATCTGCTGCCCACGCTCTCCCTTGGCACCATGCCGGAAACGCTTCTCCACTCCATACTTGGCCGCACTGACCTTGCTGACCAGGATAAAGAGAAAATTCTTAGCTTCAGGCGTGAACGCGCTCAATCCTTTGAAAAAGCGCTTCATTCAGAAGGAATCGCTGAAATTGTGGCAATGCCTGCCGATGAAAATCTCTTTGGCCAAGGGATAAAATTAGATATACCTTCAGTCATTTTCGACGAGCCGCTGTTTTATAAGGCATCCGAATATGCTGCTCACATAGACAACATCAGGATTCTTTTAGAAAAATACAAATCTTATCGCTTCTGTCCTTTGCCAATCAGCCCATTTGAAAATGTCCAGCTATCAGTAAAAGAAGAAGAAATGGCTCTGGCAATCAAGAGTGATGTGCCGTCCACAGCATTCTTATTTAATCATCCTCTTATGTGCCAGGCTTTCTCCTCTTATCTGAATTCCCTAAAGTGGAAAACATCTATAGATAAATACGACCGCAATATCGTCATTTCCCATTTATTAAAGTACACAACTTAAGTGAAGGAGGCAGTTTATGTTTTGTGAAAAATGCGAAAGCAGTTTAGGAGCCGACTCCGCCTTTTGTGAACAGTGCGGGACAAAGACAAGCAAACCACAGGTTCTGAAGCCTTCCCCTAATGTGATGCAAGATGACAACGGCACTCTGCGCTGGATGTACGAGTTTTCCATGTGGAAAAATCCCACCATACTAATTACGTGCTGGAAAGCGTTTATGCTGGTCTGTGGTCTTTTGGGCATATTTATGTTTTTTCTCACCCTTAGTGACGGGCTTGGCTTTATGAACGCCATTAACGTTGCCCTCTCTGTTTTTGCTGTTGTGGCAGGCATCCTTACTGCTCTATTGGCCTTGGCTTATCCTGCTGTAAGCCTCATTTACGGCGGCAAGTACTATGTCCTTTTTGAAATGGATGAAAAAGGTGTCAACCACATCCAGCTCAAAAGCCAATTTAAAAAAGCTCAAGCGTGGGGCTTCTTAACTGCGCTGCTTGGAGCAGCCGCCGGCAATCTTGCCGTTGCCGGTGCAGGGCTTATGGGCGCAACAAAGCAAAGCCATTACAGCAAATTTTCAAACGTTAAATCGGTGACAATAAAAGAAAAGCGTAATGTAATATATGTAAACGAAGCTATCGTACGCAATCAGGTTTACGCTGCATCGGAGGACTTTGCATTTATTCGCGATTTCATTTTAGAACACTGTCCAAAAAATGTGAAAATAAGTTATTGAGTGTGAAGTATGTGTGTGAACCACTATAATTTCGACCATAAACGGCTGCTTCTGTTAATTATAGCTTTGATGCTGGCGCTGCTTCCTGCCATAGCAGGCTGCAGAAGAAACACTGACAAGCCTCCCAATCCAGGGACACCGCTGCCTGCACCCCACACCGGCATGTTATCCAGCGATTACGGCACTCTCACTTTTATCGGTGACGGTAAAACCGTTCATGTGAACCTGACTGATGACTACCTTGAAGCCTTAGAGAACCCGCCAAACGATGTAGATTATGAATATGTCTTCACCTGGTACAGCTTTGGTTCCTGTCGGTATGACGTCGCAACGGAGTTAAAGCTTTACCATATTCAAAGTGATACATCAATTAACTTTTCTATCGAACCAAATACTACCGAGGATTGTATTACCATTATGTATCCGGTACCCAAGGAAACTAATGTAATCTTTATAAAAGAGGCTGCACCATCAGGCGCAGCCTCTTTTATATATGATTTAATGCTTGAAACGCAAAACACTTAAAAGATTCTTGAAACACTCTTTCGCTGTGACATTATCACAATTAACCTTAAAATCGGAGTACTTCTCGTACAGAGGAGTTCTTTTTGCAAACAAGCCTATTAAGCCTTCATCATCCTTCATGACAATGCCACGGGTTTTAATATTATTAATCCTGCTTACCATGTTTTCATAAGAAATTTCTACATAGACAGTCACGCCGCTAGATTTTAGATGATTTATTCCTTCTGGAGAAAGAACGGCGCTGCCGCCGGTTGCAATAACTGTGTTGCTGGAATTAATGCTTAACATGACATCGTTTTCTATTTCTAGAAACCTCTCCAAGCCATCATCCTCAATTATTCTTTGCAGCGGCCTGCCAACATTTTTTTCTATCAATAAGTCAGTATCAATAAAGTCCATCTGAAGATGCTCCGCCAGCTTTGAACCTAAAGTGCTTTTTCCCGAACCAGGCATTCCAATTAGAATTATATTGTTACGCCGCATAAAGTTATCCTCTTTTCTGTTTACCTGAAATAACTCACGCCCGCTTCAAATAACTTCTGATCCTTCTCTCCTGGCACATTTATGGCAACGTTTGTGCCTATTCTTTCAGAGTGCCCCATTTTCCCAAATACTCTGCCGTCTGGACTTGTTATCCCCTCAATGGCCATTAGCGAACCATTAGGGTTGTAGCGAATATCATAGGTTGGACTACCATCAATATCAACATACTGAGTAGCGATCTGCCCGTTTTGCTCCATTATTTTGAGATCACGTTCATTAGCTACGAAGCGGCCTTCCCCGTGAGAAACTGCCACGGTATGGATGTCCCCTGTGTTTACATCAGCAAGCCAGGGTGAAAGGTTCGAAGCAATCCTGGTATAAACCATGCAGGAAACATGTCGTCCAATTGTATTAAAGGTCAAGGTGGGGCTATCCTCTGCCATATCTCTTATCTCGCCGTAGGGAACAAGCCCAAGCTTGATAAGCGCCTGGAAGCCGTTGCAGATGCCCAGCATAAGGCCGTCCCTTTGCTTTAACAGCCTCATTACCGCTTCCTTTACGTGGGGGTTTCTAAAAGCTGTGGCAATAAATTTGCCGGAACCATCAGGCTCGTCTCCACCACTGAAGCCTCCGGGCAGCATGATAATCTGCGAATTATCTATGATAGACGCCATTGCTGCTATAGATTCCTCAATAGCCTTTGCGGAGAGATTTCTGAAAACCAACGTTTCCACAATCCCCCCTGCTTTCTCAAAAGCTCTGGCAGTATCATACTCACAGTTTGTACCGGGGAAAACAGGGATAAATATTCTGGGTTTTGCAATACCTACAGTCTTTCTGGCAGCTGCAGGCTTTTTGTAGTTGTACTTAACAGGCTGTCCCTTTATTTCGGTCGCTTTGGTGGGGAAAATGCTCTCCAGAGGAGCTTCCCAAGCAGCAAGTGCATCATCCAATAATATTTCCGTATTATTAACTGTAATTGCCGGCTCATTTACTGTAGTTCCAAGAAGTGTGACCTTCAAGCCGTCAAAAAGTTTGTTGATATCTGCATCGGAAGACACCTCAAGCACAAGTGACCCCGGCATGGGAGCAAAAAGCTTTTCATCACCTTTGACATCAAAGGTAAAGCCTATCCCATTGCCAAAGCACATTTTGCTCACAGCCTCAGCGATTCCTCCTGCTTTAACAGCAGAAGCGGCAAGTATAACGTTCTGCTTTGCCAGCTCATGTACTCTTGTAAAGCTGGCGTCAAGCATTGCGAAATCAGGTAGCCCTTCCTCATCCCTCTCAAGCTCAAGGAGGACCACTTTGCTCTTGGACGACTTAAACTCACTTGAGACAACATCGTTAACATCAACTACGCTTACCGCGAAAGCTACAAGCGTGGGAGGCACATTCATGTCCTTAAAAGTTCCCGACATACTGTCTTTGCCGCCTATTGCCGGTATTCCCAGCTTTGTTTGCACTAAATACGCACCCAGCAGCGCACTAAAAGGCTTGCCCCATTTTTCCGGGTCTTTTCCCAGCTTCTCAAAATATTCCTGGAGAGTTAGCCTAGATTTTTTATAATCTCCGCCCATAGCTGCTATTTTGGCTAAAGCGTCCACTACTGCATACGCTGCGCCATGAAAGGGACTCCATTTTGCAAGCTCCGGGTTATAACCATAAGTCATTAGTGTACCTGTGGCAGTATCGCCTTCAAGCACCGGCAGTTTGGCAGCCATGCCTTCCGCCGGAGTCAACTGGCGGCGGCCGCCAAAGGGCATCAAAACTGTGCCTGCGCCTATGGTGCTGTCAAAACGCTCAACCAGCCCCTTCTGGCTACAAACATTAAGTCTGCCCAGATTGTTAAGCCATGCTGCTTTAATATGGCCAACATCTCCTATCTCCTGCGGCAGCCTTTCAAAGTAAGGGTTATCCTCCTGCGGTGCGGAAACAATGGCCTGGGAGCTTTGCTTCACTCCGTTTGTATTTAAGAAATCACGGCTAATATCTACAATAAGATGATTGCGCCATTTCATGCGCAGTCTTGGCTCCTCGGTAACTACCGCCACCTTAGTAGCCTCAAGATTCTCCTTAGCAGCAAAAGCAATAAACGCTTCTTCGTCCGCAGCGTCTACCACTACCGCCATTCTTTCCTGTGATTCAGATATGGCTAGCTCTGTGCCGTCAAGTCCCTCATATTTTTTAGGCACAGCATCAAGATTCACAAGCAGGCCGTCGGCCAGCTCACCGATGGCTACTGACACTCCCCCCGCTCCAAAGTCATTACACCTTTTTATCATGGTACTGACTTCATAGCTTCTAAAGAGCCTTTGAATCTTTCTTTCCGTGGGAGGGTTGCCTTTTTGCACCTCTGCTCCGCAAGCGGAAAGAGATTCCTCGGTGTGCTCCTTTGAGGAGCCTGTAGCGCCGCCGCAGCCGTCACGGCCTGTCCTCCCGCCCACAAGGATTATTACATCTCCGGGACTGGGGATTTCCCGAACAACATTCTTTTTAGGAGCAGCACCTATTACCGCTCCTATCTCCATCCTTTTAGCTACAAAGCCTTCGTCGTAGACTTCGGCTACCTGCCCGGTAGCAAGCCCTATCTGGTTACCGTAGGAGCTATTCCCGGCAGCAGCGCCGGTAGTTATCTTCCTCTGCGGCAATTTGCCGGGAAGAGTATCCTCAACACTTGTCCTGGGATCGCCGCTTCCTGTAACACGCATAGCCTGGTATACATAGGAACGCCCGGACAACGGGTCTCTTATGGCACCGCCAAGACAGGTGGCCGCGCCGCCAAAGGGCTCTATTTCGGTGGGATGGTTGTGAGTCTCATTTTTGAACATCACAAGCCACTCTTCATCTTTTCCGTCCACCTTGGCATTTACTGTTATGCTGCAGGCATTTATTTCTTCTGACTCATCAAGGTCGTCGAGCATGCCCTTCTTTTTCAGTTCCTTCATAGCAATGGTGGCAATATCCATTAGGCAGATATCTTTTTCCCTGCCGCCATAAACAAGCTCCCTTGTTTCAATATATCGGTTGTAGGCCTTTTTAATTGGCCTAGTGTATTTTCCCTCTTCAAAGGACACCGAATCTATCCGAGTCAGAAAGGTCGTATGCCGGCAATGGTCTGACCAGTAGGTGTCTATCATTCTCATTTCGGTAATTGTGGGATTCCTATTCTCTGTATCTTTAAAGTATGCTTGGCAAAACTCTAAATCTTCCAAAGACATGGCAAAACCCAAGGACTCCAAAAGCTCGGCAAGCCCCTTGGTATCCAACTGCGTAAAACCTTCAATCACCTTAACATCATCGGGGATATCAACTGCGTCATCAAGAGTCTGCGGCTTTTCAAGGGAAGCTTCACGGCTCTCCACAGGGTTTATGCAGTACTCCTTTATGGTTTTAAAGTCCTGCTCAGAAATACTTCCTTCCAGCACTATAAGCCTAGCGGCACGGCACTGGGGCCTCTCCCCCCGGGTTAAAATCTGAATACACTGAGAAGCTGAATCGGCTCTCTGGTCATACTGACCAGGCAGATATTCCACAGCAAAAATACGGGAGCCTTCCCCCGCACTAAATTCTTCTTCATATATCTTGTCAACCGGAGGCTCGGAAAAAATAGCGTGCTTTGATGCTTCATACTCATCGTCTTGCATGCCTTCCACATCATACCGATTTAAAACTCTCACACCGGTAAGTCCTTTTATGCCCAGGTTGTTTTTTAAATCCTTAAAGAGGCTTTCTGCCTCCACAGCAAATTCCGTTTTTTTCTCAACAAAAATCCGTCTAACTTTGCTCATTGCAAACACTCCTTTGCAGCTTTCATACAAGATTATAGCATGCTATTATTTATAAGTAAAATTAATTGGTAATGCAACATTCATGTAAATGACCGCTGAACTCAGCGGTCATTTACATGAATATTACAATCACCAGTTTTCGTAATGTACTCTGTCAGGATTGTATCTTTCCCTTACCTCTTTTTTTTCTGCCGGATAACCCACCGCAATAACACTTACCGGAATAATATGTCCGGGCAGATTCAATAATTGCGATACGCCTTCCACCAGCTCTTTCTTAGGATATACACCACACCAGCAAGTTCCAAGACCCATAGACTCTCCCTGTAAAAGAATGTTTTGTACAGCAGCAGCAATATCTTGAACCCAGAAAGCGCCATCATACTTAACATTGCTAATATCTGCACATACTGCTATTGCCAGGGGAGCCTCTTTTAGCATTTGTGTATAAGGATGAAACTTAGTAATTTCATTTAATTTATCTCGATCCCTAATAATAACGAAATGCCAAGGCCTTTCATTCCCTGCAGAAGGTGCATACATGGCAGCCCTTAATAATTCTTCTATCTGGGCTTCATCCACAGCTTTATCCTGGTACTTTCTAATGCTTCTTCTGCTAAATATCTCCTTCATATCACATCTCCTTCAAAAAATATGCGACAGAGACATCCTCTGTCGCATACATTCTAGCTTAGTAGTTCTCCGCTCTTAACTCAAAGAAGCTCTTTGGATGCACACAGACAGGGCAAACCTCGGGTCCTTTTGTACCCTCTACAAGATGTCCGCAGTTGCGGCATTCCCACATGTTTTCATCAGTCTTTTCAAATACACTGTTGTTCTCAATATTTTTGAGCAAATCACGGTATCTTTTCTCGTGAGCCTTTTCAATAGCTCCCACCATTCTAAACTGCGCAGCCAAAGCGGTAAAGCCTTCTTCTTCAGCATCTTTGGCAAATCTTTCATACATATCTGTCCACTCGTAATTTTCACCTTCAGCTGCATGACGAAGATTTGTTGCTGTATCGCCTAGCTCGCCAAGAGCCTTAAACCATAACTTTGCGTGTTCCTTTTCGTTGTTTGCCGTAGCTTCAAAGATAGCCGCAATCTGCTCATAGCCTTCCTTTTTGGCAACAGCCGCAAAATATGTGTACTTATTTCTAGCCTGTGATTCACCGGCAAATGCAGCCTGTAAGTTTTGTTCTGTTTTTGTTCCTTTAATATCCATTTTATTCTCTCCTTCTCTTCTACTAGTTATTTTTACCCAATTAATCTTTTTTAATAAATTTTCAACTAAATCCACGGGAAAATCCTTCGGTGGATTTTGGAGCATGGATTCAAGTAAGCTTCTCACCTCCTTGCTTTGTGGCAGCATATACCTGGATTCTCTTAATAAGTCCTCAGATATAAGCCTATTAGATTTAGAAATTGCCTCGGCAAGCTGTCGAGCAGCAGAGCTCTTGCTTGTCTTGGCAATAATTGCTGTAATTCTTTCTTGCTCTGTTTTGCTTGCACTTAAAGTCCTTAAAGCACTAACAACCTGATCTGTTTTAGGCTGTTGCGGAGGATATTCGTCAGGACATAGTGAGATTGCTCCTGACGGGCAAACATCTAAACACTTTCTGCAGCCTGCAATACATTTGGCTGCATCAATGCTGCCGTTTTCAGTGTTAGTTGCTCCTGTTGGGCATACATAAAGGCACATGCAATCTTTAGTACATAGCTTAATATTCCTTACCGCCGGCATATTCTCACCTCCTTGCTATTTGTGCAAATTTAAATTTAGGAACTTTGCATACAGGGCAGACTTCCGGCAGCTCTTTTCCTGCATAGACAAAGCCACAAATATCACATACGAAAATGTTTGTATCTTCTAGCATTGCATCACCCTTTTTTTCGTATGTGTCAAGAAGTGATTTTATCATTCTGCTTACTTTTTCGCTCCATACCAGCGCTCTTAAAGCACCTCTATCCTTTGCAGCTGATACTACTACGTTCGCCTTAGGGTAGTATTCTTCTAAGTCTGCTGCTAAAAGTTGAGCAGCATCACCAAAGCTTTTTTCACCTTCAAAATTAACTTTACTATTAAAATAATCTGCCAGCTGGTTAAATAAAGCTGATTCTTCTGCAAGATGTTGTTTTTCACAACCCTTTGCAAGGTTAGAGCATAATGCGCTAAGTTCACCTGCGGAAAGGTCTTTTAAGCCTTCAAACTGTATTTCTTCCGCAGCTGCATTAGCAGGAGTGTTACTTTTCTCTTTAAGTTCTTCAAACGCTGTTTTTGGCACTCCACATAAAGGACAGGAAAAGTCTTGCGGAATATCTTCCCATTTAGTCCCTGCTTCAATGCCTTTTTCTCTCATTCCTACAGCTTCATCATATATAAAGCCGCAAATCGAGCATTTGAACTTCCTCACTTCACTACCTCCTTTGCATCAATTTCTTATCCTTATTAGTTATTTATATTAATAGTTCTTTTTTCCCCCGCAAATTCCTTTTTTTAAAGCAAAAAAAATAGACCAATTTAAGGATAACCTTAAATCGATCTGAGTTATGCTGCAGAGACCCGGCTCTCACATAAATGAAGGCAGCCATAAGACAATTACTGGCAGGTAACAAATTATAGCGAGGCCGACAATCTGGGCAACTAAAAAAGGGATTGATCCCCGCAATATGGTGCCGGTATCCAGGCCGGATATACTTTGCAGCAAAAACAAGCCTAAGCCGACGGGGGGAGTTATCCCGCCTATTGATCCCATAAATGTCATAACGACACCAACCCATAACGGGTCACAGCCAAGCGCCATAAAGAGCGGAAAAGAAATGGGCAGAGTGATTAGCATTACTGAAACAATATCCATAAACATTCCTAAAAGAAAATACAGCATTAGGAGAATAAACAACTTTATCCCCGGTGCGCCGGGGATACTCAAAAAAGCTTCCGCCAGATATGTAGTAAAACCGCTTTGAGATATGCTGAAAGCAAAAATCTGTGCTCCAACAATCAGAAATAATATTACCGATGTGGTCTTTACTGTGGACCGACAAGCTTCAATAAAGTGAGACCAACTGAGCTTGCGGTATAATACTAAGCATAATAAAACTGAGACAGCTGTACCTATTGCTCCAGCTTCTGTTGGGGTAGCTATTCCTCCCTGAATAGAATATATAATCACCACCGCCAACACAATTATCGGCAAAACTCTGGCAAGAGCTTTTATACAGCTCGATAACTCAAGATTTGGCTTCTCAGGAACAGCCTGAGGGCGAATTTTTACTTTAATCCAGACAGCCAGCATCATTAAGAGGATTAAGAGAATTCCGGGAAGAATTCCCGCCATAAAGAGTTTACTGACAGATACTTGCGTAAGCGAACCAAAAATAATTAAAACAATACTTGGCGGAATAATAGAAGAAAGCGGGCCTGCTCCCACTAGGGAACCAACCGCAAAGGACTTTTCATAGCCGCGCTTGTTTAGCTGGGGTAGCGCCACAGTTGAAATAGTAGCCGTACCCGCTAACGCGGAGCCGCATACCGCGCCAAACAGCCCACAGGCCACTATATTGGCATGCAGAAGGCCACCTGGCAATATTCGTTCAAAAAGCGGTCCAAGTCCGTGGTACAGGTCTTCTCCTGCTCCACCACGCAATAAGATTTCCCCCATTAAGATGAAAAGCGGTACAGCCGTTAAAGTAAAGCCATAAAGTGCGTTATAGGTAATCAGCCCAACCATCTCACCATTATTTAATAGTATAAACAGCCCAATAAACCCTGTTAAAGCCAGGCTAATAGCTATCCATGTGCGAATAAAAAGAAGAACGATGAGGACGACAAGATATATCAATATAAACAGGTAAATATCAGGCATCTTTTATTCCTTCCTCAGAAGGTCTCTAATGGAAACAAACATGCAGATACCAAGCATACCCAATCCCAGCACAATGATAAGAAAAACCGGCCAAACCGGTAAGCCCGGCATTGTCAAAAATTTCACCTTAAAGCTAAAGGTTTCAATCAACATTTTTACACAATACCAAATCCATATAGCAATAAATATTAAGCTGATTGAGCTTACAGCAATCTCAACAGTCAAAGCACGTCGTGACAGCGGATGAGAGGTTTTTTTAAAGGACTCGATGCGGAGGTGTGCCCCGCGGTTAAAAAGCTCGCCAAGTGCGCCAAAAACCAGTATGTACATAAAAATTGACGCCAACTCTTCACCAAAACCGATAGGCTTGTTAAATACCTTTCGCAAAATAACATTTGTTAAAACAACCGCTAATAATACAACAACTGAAATAACTGCAGCATCGAAAAAGCCTGCAGCTATTCTTTTGACGAACTTATCGGCACAAGATTTGGACTTTTCACTGCTTTTAACTGACGCTTCACTGCTCACAAAATTCTCAACTCCTATTCTATCTCTAAAGCTTCAAGAATAAGTGTCTTTGCCCTTTCTCCTTCCGGACCGGTTTTTGCAGCCCACCTGTCAAGGTATTCCAGACTCATCAGGTAGAATTCATCCATCATTGCTGCGGGCAAAGCTCTCCACGAAAATGAAAGTCCCGCTGCTGTATCCAAACGATTTTGCAAGCCTTCACGATCCAGCAAGCCATAAGCGGCCGGATCCATACAAGTACCCCAAGCATATTCTTCAAATTGTCTGCCGGCCTCCAAGACTGCTTCTTGCAGCTCGGGAGACAAACCATCAAAAACATTCCTATTTACGCCAATAGCAAACCCGATAGGAGGAATTGGATTAGAGAACTCATAAGCGTAATCCACGACTTCAACAAGGTTGTTTACCCAGCCCGCGCCGATTCCCCCATTTGTTACCGAATCCACAACTCCTGTTTTAATGGATGTGTATATCTCGGGAGTAGGAATCCATACGACACTGGCACCCAGCTTTTCCAGTATTGATTCAGCATGTATTGTAGAAAACCCACGTACTTTCATGCCTTTGAAGTCACTAAGGCTCTGAATTTCACGGTTAGTCCACAGTGTAACCTGGGAACCTTCGCCAAGCTGAGGGAAGAATGCCAACAGTACAGTATCATACTGCTCAAAGGTTTCTTCCATCATAGGTCTTAAGGCTTGATACATGGCCTTAGTTGTTTCCGGCCCCTTACTTAAATTTGTAATAGACAAAATACCAAACCAGGGCACCTCCACTTCATGAAAAGGTATAACAACCTCAGCGATCTCCAGACGCCCTGCTTTAAGGCTGCGTAAAATGTCTGGACCCGCAAAGCCCATAGAGTTTCCCCAACCTATATCGATCTTAATTTGCCCATCGGTTAGTTCCGCCAATTTGTCGGCAAAACAAACAAAAGCAAATGAGTTATTGCATTTATCGCCCTCAAGCGGAGAAGGAAAAACAGTACTGAACCGCCACCTATTTTGTTCTTTATTATCTGTGGCAGTCTTTTTAGTACAGCCTGTACTGATTAAAGAAAGGGAAAAAACAGCGAAAATAAGGGCGGCAATAACAAGACTTTTCTTGTAAATCATTATCTCCCTCCCAAACTATAAACCAATATGCCAAATTATACTTAAATCAGCTTGACTGTAGAACCTATATCTGATTTTTTTGCTTTATCGTAAGCAATTTTTCCCACAGCTATATCGTGAGCGCCCATTCCTAAATGCGTATAAACAATACGTTCCTTATCATTCTCCCTTCCCGGCTTGCTGCCGGTTACGATTTCCCCCATATCGGCGTAGACATCATTCCAGGACAGCTCAAAGTTTTTAACTAAGCCGCTCGCATTATCCACGATTAAGTGGCCATCAGATGCTCTGGAACCGATAACCCATTTATCAGCCATTTTGCTTAACAACGGATCCAGATCACAAAATGAATATAACCCGGCTACAAAACACCCTTCGGGAAGCCAAGATTCAAAGACGACCGGCTCCTGGGCAGACGTAACCATCAAAACGATATCAGCGTTACTGACGGCTTCTTCGCTTGATGTGCACGGTTCAATTGCAGCCAATACTTGTTTGCTCATTGTTTCTTTAAAAGCCGTCATAGCCATAGGGTTAATATCATAAATCTTAATAGATTCCAAAGGAAAAACATCGTTAAAAGCCGGCAGCCCTGTATAGGCCTCTGCTCCACAGCCAATGATCGCCAGCACTTTGGCATTTTTTTTAGCCAAGTATTTTGCGGCAACGACCGCATGTCCACCTGCTGTCCGCATATTTGTAATGGCAGTAGCATCCATTATTGCAAAGGGAAGACCGTTTTGCGGGTGGTTAAGAATTAAGATATCTCCCCACGTTGCCGGAACGCCGGGCTCCTGATCCCAGTACAAACAGGCCCATTTAATCCCGGCAACGTTTATATTTTTTAAACATGCCGGCATCGCAATAATAAAATTCCTCCGCTGGGGAGGGTCAATGTACATAGGCTCCTTCTGAGGCTGAAGAAGCTGTTCTTCCCCTTCTGACCTGAAAGCAAGCTCTGTTGCTTCAATAACCTCTCTCCGAGTAAGAAGCTGCTCAATTTCCGCTTTATTTAACACCAGAACCTCTACACTTGGGCCAATTACACTATTGGGCATATCGTCTCCACCTTTCACTATTGCTGGAAAATTATATGTGACGGTATTATACCCAATCTTTCAACTTTAGCAAAAAAAAGACGCCGAAGCGTCTTGTTTTAATAAGTTTGTAAAATAGCACTTTCGTTGCTTTAGGACATACGAACAACACATCTAAAGCGTATTCATTTTATAGACCGCAAATATCCCGACCGGTATTATAGCAATGATGAAAAATATAAACACTTTAATATCTAAGAATTGCATCAGAATTAATGCTAGCCCAATTGATGCAGCAAAGTTTCCGCCAAAGCGCGCCATCGCCTCTTTGTCTTTAACTCTACTCTCATCGTAGCCTGATAGTAGCCACAACATCTTCTTAAAACGGATAAGATAACCCACCCCTAATAAAGCAAGCCCAATAAATACAAATACAAGCCTTGTTCCAACCGGCAGTCCTCGCATTGGCTTCACATCTGTAGACGCGGCAATGTCAGCTGGAGGAACTGGGTCAGGTATCATTACTCTTTCCCCGAATTCTTGTACAAAAGCATCGAAATTATCAGGCGCTACTAAAATAAACCTGCTTCCCACATCCAAGACCAATACCCTGGATGTGGCCGTCATGAGTACGGCATCCGCCCCATTTTCCAAGCGAAAATGACCAGTTTTGTAAGTCCCCATAGCTGTACCGCCAGTTCGCACAACCGGCATCAATTCTGTGGTCTCACGCCAATCAGCTACATATGCTGCGCGAATTTCTTCCCGTTCTAACCTTATTGTAGCATAGGGCGGTGTCCTCACCGTAAGTTCTCCGTCATCAATGACAGCCTTTGTCATAACCGGCGATACTATAATTAAGAACACCATTAATAATACTATACCAATCAAAAACACAGACATGACTGCTCTAGCTGCTTTGGGTTTTCTCTTAAGATCTGCCCAAATTACCGGTGACAAAAAAAGCAGCGGCAGCAGAATAATAACCAGGAACCAACCTGCCCCGGGTGGCACAGACAACGGGTATTCGCTTAACATCGAAATTCTCCCCCTTGCAGCAGTATTATTTATAATGTTCTTTATTCCTTCTGCATACTCCTTCATTCTTATATAATCAAAAATACAAACAACTTCACCAATATATTAAATATATACATAAATTATTATAAGTGTAGTTATAATATTCATTGACATTTTTAATATTTGGGCTAACATGTTTTCAAGAGGTGATATAAATGGCTATTACTACAAAAGAAGGTATCTTAAGGGTACTTGCTGCATTTAATCCATGGTGGAAAACTGGTGCGGTTCATCCAAGCTTTACTAAGAAGTATAAAAGATTTGCATATTATGAAGCTATGAAACGTATCGAGCAGACGGATATTCGAAGAATGGTCGTTCTTACAGGCACACGGCGTGTAGGCAAAACAACTATTCAGTATCAAATGATTGAAACACTCCTCAATTTCGGGGTTTCTCCAAAGCAAATAGTCTTTATATCTATGGACCATCCAATGCTAAAATTAAGTAATCTAAATGAAATCCTTGACAACTACCATGAAAATATTTACGCAAATCAAGACGTCTACTACTTCTTTGACGAGATTCAATATGCCACCGATTGGGATAAATGGTTGAAGACAATATATGATATACAGCCGACAACAAAAGTAATCGCTACAGGCTCTGCAAGTCCTGCTTTAATAAAGGGAAGCACCGAAAGCGGTGCGGGACGATGGAGCATTATTCAGGTTCCCACACTATATTTTTATGAATATTGCTCACTAATAGGTGTTAAAGACGTCGATCTAGATAAAGCGCTCAGACCTACTGCTTTTGCAAGTTTGACACAACAACAGCGTTCGGAAATAATGATGAAACTATCAGTGGTGCAAAACCATTTTATTCGATATCTGCAAGTAGGAGGATTCCCCGAGCTTGCCCTTTCCTCCAACGACCTTATGGCCCAACAAGTGATGCGTGAAGATGTTGTCGATAAAGTATTAAAGCGTGACCTTCCGTCGCTGTACAGTATACGCAACTCAACAGAGCTTGAAAGAATATTCTTATACCTGTGTAATGTATCCTCAAATATTGTTTCTATTGATGCGATTGCTAAAGAATTGAACGGCGTCTCACGCCCTACCGTTGAAAACTACATTCGCTACCTTGAGAG
>DLMZ01000051.1:10469-10844 GCA_002479415.1 Firmicutes bacterium UBA7523 | reverse complement strand
GAGGAAATGGGAAAAATAGTTGAAACAGCCGTTTATAAGCATGTTGCCGCATTTTATTATCAGAAGGCGGCAAAGATTGGTTATTATCGGGGAGGCAAAAAGGGTAAAGAAATCGATATTGTTGTTGACTATCCCAATATAATAAATATCCTAATTGAAGTAAAGTATCGCGAACAGGCTTCTATTGCAGACAATGATGCTATTTGCGAATTGTGCACCCAGGCCTGTGCCGCCATTGTTGTTACCAAAAGATTTGATGATTATGGAGTCCACAATACACCCTCGGGCAATAAGCTTTTACGAATCCCTGCTTTTGCTTTCTTGTATTTGCTGGGTCACGCAGAAAAGAACGGTAAGCGTCAAATAAGATAGTGG
>DLMZ01000051.1:1436-10358 GCA_002479415.1 Firmicutes bacterium UBA7523 | reverse complement strand
GCGTCAAATAAGATAGTGGATAGTAACTTCCCTAATGTTATGAGACAATTCTCTAAATTAGAGTTTGTAGAGTTTTTTGACTTAGTCGAAAAACTCCCAAGGAGGTTTAGAGTTGAATACCAGGGAAGTTGCTAAAAAATATCGGCTAAATCATTGGGCGCAAATTGTCCGCGAATGCCGTAGCAGTGGACAAACTGTTCAAGCATGGTGTGCAGATCATAACATTAATCCAAAGACTTACTACTATTGGTTGCGGAAAGTACGGGAGGCTGCATGCGAAGCTCTCCCTTCTCTTGAAGAAAATAGTTCAATTGTACCAATTAACATTTTAGCAAATGCAGACCGCCCAGCACCAAATTCGTCTGCACAAATTATTCTGCGGTTTGGGGCTGCTACTTTGGAGCTTCAAAACAATGCATCGATGGCATTGATTGAAAACACCTTAAAGGCACTACAAAATGTTCGGTGATATCTCAAAGGCTGAGAAAATCTACATTGCATGTGGTTATACCGATATGAGAAAGTCCATTGATGGTCTTGCTGGTATCGTTCAACAGAACTTTCAATTGAACCCTTTTCAGAACAGCTTGTTTCTCTTCTGTGGCCGGCGCCGCGATCGGATTAAAGCACTCTTCTGGGAAGAAGATGGATTCGTGCTTCTATACAAGCGATTAGAAAATGGAACGTTCCAATGGCCAATGAATGTCGAAGCCGTTCGATCCATTACAAATCAGGAATTCAGATGGCTCCTGGAGGGGCTTTCTATTGACCAACCAAAGGCAGTAAAAAAGCTTAAGATAGAGTGTAATTTTCAGCAGTCAAAGGTGTCATAAATGCCCGTATTTACTGGACTTTTGCCTGTTTTTATGCTATACTAAAAGCATCAAAACAGGCAAAGGAAACAGTTATTAATGAGTGCATCCGAGCAGCTAAAAACACTTGAAAACCGTGTATTCGAACTTGAACTGGAAAACAAAAAGCTGCATGATACAGTTGCGTATCTGACACGCAAACTTTACGGAAAAAGTTCGGAGAAGACATCGTCTCTTCCTGTGGGACAGATGTCTCTTTTTGATGAAGCAGAAACCACAGCCGATACAAAGGCACCCGAACCTGATCTTAAGCAGGTACAGGGATACCACAGAAAAAAGTTTCCCGGTCAACGAGCGGAACTTCTAAAGGATATCCCGCGTGATAAACGTCTCTGTACGCTTGTGGAAATGGATTGTTTCTGTGAAGAATGCAACACCACCCTTGTGTCTGTTGGTGAAGAGTTCGTACGTACTGAAATTGAGTTTATTCCTGCCAAAGTAAGGGCAATCGATTATTACCGTGAAACCTATGAGTGCCGAACCTGTCGTAAGAATGGGAAGCCCTACATGGAGAAATCACCGATGCCCGACCCTGTGATTCAGCATTCCATGGCGTCTCCATCTACGGTCGCTTGGGTCATGCATCAGAAATTCGTAAACGCCCTACCCCTTTACCGACAGGAAAAGGAATGGCAGACGCTCGGTGTAAAGTTAAGCCGTGCGACCATGGCTAACTGGATCATGGTTGCGTCCCGTGACTGGCTATTTCCCTTGGTGGATCTGATGCGGGAGATGCTGGTGAAGGAGCATTATTTGCACGTTGATGAAACCACCGTGCAGGTAATGAACGAAGAGGGACGTAAGAATACCACGGATTCTTACATGTGGGTGTACAGTTCCGGCCAGCACGCCAAACACCCCATCCGGCTCTTTGAGTACCAGCCGGGAAGGAGTGGCAAATACCCGCAGGAGTTCCTCAAAAACTTCAAAGGGTATCTTCACTCCGATGCCTACGCCGGCTACAAGAAGATTCCTGAAGTCACAAGATGCCTCTGTTGGGCACATACCCGGAGGAAATTCGTGGATGCGCTTCCGAAAGATGTTCATAGGCCGGAAGCTACCTTCGCAAGCCAAGGCATTGCCTTCTGCAATAAACTTTTTGAGATCGAAAAAACTCTAGAAAAGCTTTCTAGCGAACAACGCAGATTAGAGCGTCTGAAGCAGGAAAAACCTGTTTTGGAAGCCTTTTGGGCGTGGATATATTCCATCAAGGACAAGGTGCTTCCAAAATCCAAATTGAGCGAAGCCCTACACTATGCTCTGAACCATAAGGAAGAGTTCATGAATTATCTTAACGACGGCAACTGCTCTATTTCCAACAATCTGGCAGAAAACAGTATCCGTCCCTTTACCGTAGGCCGCAAGAACTGGCTCTTTAGCGGAAGTCCCCGAGGTGCTGCAGCTAGCGCTGCTGTTTACAGCATCATTGAAACTGCCAAAGCTAATGGACTGAATCCATACAAGTATCTATATTTCATCTTTAGTGAACTTCCTGGAGTACTGTTTAGACAACACCCTGAGTTTCTGGAAGATTATATTCCCTGGAGCCAGGATGTTCAGGAGAACTGCAAATAGGACCAAGACAGGGCAAAAACTCAGCTACACGGGTTTTTGCTTTTTTTCTATCCACTATCTTATTTGACGCTTACAAAGAACGGCTTTAAGGGCCTGGAATAACTTGCGCTTAATATAAAAAAGACGCCGAAGCGTCTTTTTTTTAAATCAATTGCCAACTCTATAGCGCGCCAAGGATTATTTTAATTTCCCCGTCTGATCCTATAATGAACTTATAGAGATGAGATTGGTAGTCGTAATCCTCGACAAACTCATCAAGATTCATAAAGTAATAAACCTTATAGTTTGTGGAATCTGGCGGTGCGAGGGGGAGAACATTGGCCCCGCTTGACACCGGTATTACAGAAAGTGTTTCACTTCCGTTAGCTTCTTCCCCTTGGAGATATTCCATCTCTTTTATAAATAGCACTGCTATCTCACCTTGATAATAAACAACTTCTTCAATCTTGCCAGATACACTTCTTCCCCCGGCCATAAGGTATTGCTGTGCTGCTATTTCCATATCAACAGAGGTGAAGGGGCCGCTAATAAACTGGAAGCTTCCCCGCATCACATCAAGAATGCTTGCCTCACTATTCTCTAAAGCTATTCTTACCTTTCTCCGCGTCTCTTCGTCTTGCAAGTAAGCTTTTTGGGCTCCGCCTTGCTCTTCTTCTTTAACAGTAAAGTGTGGAATAAATGTAATATCACCAACACGGAGATTATTTTCTTTTAGTACCCAACGCATCACTGCTTCATCTGACAATTCTATACTCCAGCTATCAGGTATCTCCATTGTGAAATGGGACGACCCCACAACTTTAAACCCTTCATTTCTGGCTTTGGGATAATTATTCCCAATCAAGCGAATGTTCCCCAATATCTTGGGTACCTTTTCAGACATTGAAAGGTATTCCTCTGAGATTTCAGGATTATCTGCAGGATACTGCACATCAGTAGGCGTTATTCCTATATAGGTATAGCCATTGCCTTGCGCAATTATTTTCCCTGGAGCAGGTGACTGTGCAATGTCTTCTTTAGTAATTAGCTCCCCTGTCAGCCTCTCAATGCTAAAAAGCAACCCCTGAAGCTCACCATCATCTTTGACCGCCTTACTGTATACTTGAATCCGATTATCAGCCTCTTCTACAGTAAATCTGCCTTCCCAGCCTTCAGGAAGTACAAGCTCAACGCCCAGCTCTATGCTGCTGTAGGTTATATTCTTTCCTAAGCTTATCATCAAAGCTAATGCCAATGCTATAATTACTACTACAGCCACAATGACTATCCAAAGCTTCGGACTCTTAAAATCCAATCCATTTTTTTTGCGTGAGCGGCTCATTTACTCTCCTCCTCGTCCCCCTGTGTTTAATTGCCAAAAACATTGATTACTCCGTTGCTTATCCCTATCACCGCTAAGGCGGCAATTATGTTGCCAGCCAATATTGCCGGAAAAGCCCATTTGAACCGTATATCCAGCAGCGCCGCAGCCAAGCTTCCGCTCCATACTCCTGTGCCTGGCAAGGGAACGGCAACTACTAATATTAGGCCCCAAACACCATACTTTTGAATCCGAGCACCGTTGCCGCTTAGAGATGTATTAGTAAGCTTATGAGCAACATTCCTAAATATACGTCCCGCCTTTAGATAATTAAGCACCGGCCTAATACCAAATAGAATTATAGGCACGGGAATCATACTGCCCAAAAGGCTAATTAGCATAGCATGAAGGGGCGACAATCCCAATGATATAGCCAATGGAATTGCACCCCTCAGCTCGATAACAGGCATTGCTGCTGTAAGCAATACCGTTAATTCTATAGATAAAAAGTTAATTATTTCGTTTGCCATATAATCTTTCCTTTACTGAAAAAAGTAGTATGCCGGTAGCTGCCCCCGCTGTGTCAATAAGCACATCGGTAACCTGCCCGCCTCTTCCCGGAATAAAGGTCTGGTAGGTTTCATCAGCCACAGCGAACAAAAAGCACATACATAAAGCGATAGCCGGTTTAAATCCACTAATCCCTATTGCTCTCGCTACCAGCACTCCAAGAAGCAGGTAAGCGAAGTAATGGGCGTTTTTTCTCATTTTATGGTTTAATTCTCTTACATCAAGCTCCATACCCGGAGCCACTTTTTCAACTATTTCAACAATAAGTTCTGTAATTCCTTTACTAAGCCGATTAGAGTCTGTCGCCGGCTGATTAGACAGCATGATAATTACTGCCATCCATAATATCGCCCCTGCCCATGCAAGAGATTTCTTCAATTATACAGCCCCATTCCTATCTACATATTCAATATAATGCATATTATATCCTTTTTATGTTGGGTTTACCAGTAAAAAATGATTTGACTATTTCACTAATAGCCTAAACATATTTCTTTTATATGCTTCCACTCCTGGCTGGTCGAAGGGGTTTACTCCCAGCAAGTATCCGCTCATTCCACAAGACTTCATGAAAAAATAAGCCAGGTACCCAAAATAGTAAGGCGATACCTCCGGGATGTTAATAATAATACTTGGTACACCACCATCTAGATGAGCTTCTAAAGCTCCTTCCATGGCCTTTTTATTGATGAAGTCTAAAGTCTTTCCACTAAGGTAGTTTAGCCCATCTATATTATCTGCATTTGCTTTAATATGAATTTCTTCCTTTGATCTTTCTACGTTTAGCACCGTTTCAAATAAATTTCTTTTACCATCCTGTATATATTGCCCCATAGAGTGAAGGTCGGTAGTAAAGTTCATAGATGCGGGGAAAATCCCCTTTCCATCTTTTCCTTCACTCTCGCCAAATAACTGCTTAAACCATTCGCCAAGATAGAATAAGCTAGGTTCAAAATTTACTAAAACCTCAGTTGTTTTTCCTTGGCCATATAAAATATTTCTTAAAACTGCATATTGGTAACAAGGATTATGATCAAGGTTATTGCTGGACAAATCCTTTGCCGATACTTGAGCACCCTTAATTACTTCTTCTATATCGATACCGGCCACCGCAATTGGAAGCAGCCCCACAGCAGATAACACAGAATATCTTCCCCCGATATCATCGGGGACAACAAAGGTGTCATAACCCTCTGCATCAGCTGTAGACTTAAGAGCTCCCCTTGATTTATCTGTGGTAGCATAAATTCTCCTGCCCGCCTCTTCTTTGCCGTATTTGTTTTCCATGTACTCCTTTAATACTCTAAAGGCCAAGGCTGGCTCTGTGGTTGTCCCGGACTTCGATATAACATTCAATGAGATATCTTGACCTTCTATGGCATCCAAGAGATTTACTAGATAGGTGGAGCTAATATTGTGACCTGCAAAATAGACCTTAGGCGTTTTTCTTTTCTCCCTTGGCAATTCATTATAAAAGCTGTGGGTTAGCATCTCAATAGCAGCCCTTGCTCCTAGATAGGAGCCCCCAATGCCTACTACTATTAACACCTCTGATTGTTCCCTGATTCTTTCAGCAGCACTTTTTATCTTTACAAGTTCGCTTACATCAAAGCGACCAGGCAGATCTACCCAACCTAAATATTCATTACCTTTACCGGTCTTCTGATGCAGCATGTTATGACTTTGCTTTACTCGCTCTCCGAAGCTGCTGATTTCTTCTTCCTTTATAAATTGAAGTGCCTTAGAATAGTCTAATGTTATCTTGCGCATATCCTACCCCCCAGTTAAATCTCCCTCATCTTCTCCTCCATATAGGCAATCATTGCAGATAACTGTTTTCTGCTCTTTTCTAAGGAATCACTCTTTACGCCGGCATAGATTTTTAGCTTTGGTTCTGTTCCTGAAGGCCTTAACGCAATCCAGGAGCCACCTTCTAGGATAAACTTAATAACATCGGCCTTTGGTAATTCTATTTTTTCAGTAATCTTAGACCCATCAGTGTAGATTCTTTTTTGAGACTTGTAATCCTCCAGCACTAAAAGCTTTTTATCTGTTATTTCCTCCAGCCTATTAGTTCTGAAGTAATCCATGATTTCTCTAATCTTTTCTAATCCCTCTTTACCCGCCAGAGTAATAGACTTTAGGCCTTCTAGATAGTATCCATGCTTATCATATAATTCTAATAAAGCATCATATAAATTCATTTCCTTAGCATGGTAATATGCCGCCATTTCACATATGAGCATGGAAGCTACCACAGCATCTTTGTCCCGAGCATAAGTCCCTGCTAAATAACCATAGCTTTCTTCGTAGCCAAAAAGAAATGTCTTTTCACCATTCTCCTCAAACTGTTTAATCTTCTCTCCTATATACTTAAACCCTGTCAGCGTATTTAAAGCTTCCGCACCATAGCTTCTAGCAATATCTGCACCCATTTCACTAGTAACAATAGTTTTAATAATAACGCTGTTTTCTGGCAACAAATCCTTTTCCTTTAGAGCTTCAAGGATATAGTTTACTAGTAATGCTCCCGTTTGGTTTCCCGTAAGAACTATATACTCGCCATCTCTGTTCTTTACAACAGCCCCAACCCTATCACAGTCAGGATCTGTGCCAATAATTAAATTAGCATCTTCCTTTTTAGCTAGTTTAATAGCTAGTTCAAAAGCTTCCTTATCCTCTGGGTTAGGAAGCTTTACCGTTGAAAACTCTGAATCTGGAAGCTCTTGCTCTGGTACCACAAGAACATTTTTTAATCCAATCTCCTTTAATACTCTTCTTACAGGAATGTTAGCCGTTCCATGCAGTGGAGTAAAGACCACTTTGAACTCATCAGCAACTTCCATAACCATATCTGCTCTTAAAGACTGCTTTTTTACTTCATTGATATAAGCATCTTCGATTTCCTCATCTAAGTAGATAATTAAGCCTCTTTCCATAGCTTCTTTCATTTCCATCGTCTTCACACTACAAAAATCCGTTACCTGAGAGATAGATTTAATAATTGCCTCAGCCTGCTCTGTGGCAATTTGAGCTCCATCCTCCCAATATACCTTATAACCGTTATATTCCGGCGGATTATGACTTGCTGTGATAACAATACCAGAAATACAGTTTAGATATCTAATAGCAAAGGATAATTGAGGGGTAGCCCTTAGGTCACAAAATAAATAGGTTTTAATCCCATTAGCAGCTAAAACAAGAGCCGTTTCTTGGGTAAATTCTCTAGACATCCTTCTGCAGTCATAGGCGATTACTACACCTCTAGCTTTTGCTTCTTCACCCTTAGAGCTAATATAGTCTGCTAACCCTTGAGTAGCCTTCCTAACAGTGTATTTATTAATCCTATTGGTCCCTGCACCAATGATTCCCCTCAGACCTGCAGTGCCAAATTCAAGCTCTTGATAAAAGCGATCTTCAATTTCTTTTAAATTATCATTTATGCTACATAGCTCGCTTTTCGTTTCATCATCTAGATGTAAGCTTTCAAGCCACAGTTCATAGCTTTTACGTATATTAATATCCATATTGCTCCCCTATCTTCTCGCTCCAATCTTGACTCCTGCGGCACTCTCTCAATAAATCATTAACCTTTTTCACAGGATTAAAAGTACTTAAAGGCACTTCAACAAATATTGTATTCCAATTGTCCATTGCGCCATTCCAAAGCCCTGGATGCTCTAGCGCTTTTATCTCTTTACCTTTATACGTCTTCTTACTTATAAAATATCTTTCCTCATTGACATATTCTAATAAGTTGAACTTATTTCCTCTATAATCTGTAACAAAACATACAATATCTACTGGATTAAAAAATTCTGAAGCACTGAATATCTTAAGCTGCTCATCGTTGTTTAAATCTATTTCAGATTTCTCGCAGATCTGCAAATCGGAATATTCTCCGTTATCAACAACAAAAGGACCTCCACCAGGCTCTCCCAAATTTTTTACAACACCACACACCCTAAGAGGTCTATTCAAAAAAAACAAAGCTTTATCCTTAGTCATTTCACCTTTTAAGGTTATATTAAGGTCTTTCCTTATAAATTCATTAATTTCTGCCATATCATATACATCAGATAATATCTCTTTTATGTATCCATCAATTTTCTTTTTAAACTCATACCCTATTGATGCCAACATTCTTTTTGAATATACGGTATCCTCTATATAGTCTCTATGGCATACATTGTCGATATTTTTTATAAATATAATATCTCCATCGATATCATTTAGATTTTCAATTAAGGCCCCATGGCCTCCTGGCCTATATAACATAGAACCATCCTCGAGTAGAAAAGGATTGTTATCCATATCTACAGCCAAGGTATCCGTCTTTTCTTTTTGAAATGAATAGGTAATATTAATATTTTCATTTAATGTTTTGATATATTCATTAAATAAATCTTCATGATTTTTTGATATGGTAAAATGATAATTCAAACTATTGCTTAAGTATTTTTCACCTTCGAATATATGCTCATCGATTGGTGTAGTTGAATAATCTTTATATGAATTCATTTTAATTAAAGCCTTTGGCAAACTACCGTAGTTTAGATCATTAAGTATGTAATTGATTATTTTCATTCTGCAATCTATAGTATT
>DLMZ01000051.1:0-1342 GCA_002479415.1 Firmicutes bacterium UBA7523 | reverse complement strand
CCCTTAATGTCTTCATAGAAAGCAAGCTTTTCCAAGTTATCAAGAAAAGCTTTTACATCCTCAGTCTCTACCTGGTCATCTAAATACTTATAAAGGTCTTCAAACATTCTCGTAGCAGCACCACTAGCAGGGATAAATTTCACACATTTCATATTTAAATATTCATCATCTATATTGCTCATAGTAGTTAACTGGTCTCTCGTTACTGCAGATACTATGTTGACGTATTTTGTCCCTTTTTTAAATCTTTCAACGCTTTTATTCATCTTTGTCCCGCCTTTAAAATAAATAGCCCTAAACGATGTTAGGGCTTAGAATTTACTTATCATATCCATTAGGATAATTAGAGTGCCATCTCCAAGCATCTTCAATAATCTTTTCAAGTGAATCAAATTCTGGCTTCCATCCCAACACTCTCTTTGCTTTTTCAGATGAAGCTATCAACGTCGCTGGGTCTCCGGCTCGTCTATCTTTCACTTCAGCAGGAATTGGATGGCCAGTTACTTTTCTTGTTGCCTCAATTACTTCTTTAACTGAGTAACCGTTGCCATTTCCTAGGTTAAAAATATCACTATCATAACCTTTTCTTAAATATTCAAGAGCTTTATAATGAGCTGAGGCAAGATCCATGACATGAATATAATCTCTTACACATGTACCATCTTCAGTAGGATAGTCATCACCAAACATATAAATCTTATCACGTTTTCCCAGTGGAACCTGTAGAATAAGCGGAATAAGGTGCGTTTCTGGATGGTGATCTTCGCCTATTTCACCTGTCTCATAAGCTCCCGCAGCATTAAAGTACCTTAGCGATACATACTTAGTGCCATAAGCTTGGTCAAACCACTTCATCATCTTTTCCATGGCAAGTTTCGTTTCACCATAGGTATTAGTAGGGCTTGTCTCATCAGACTCCATTATTGGAATACTCTTTGGCTCTCCATATGTCGCTGCAGTTGATGAGAATACAATCTTATTGACGCTATTCTCTTTCATCACATCAAGAAGACAAAGCATCCCATAGACATTGTTATGGTAGTATTCGTATGGCTTTTCCATACTCTCTCCAACTAGAGAATTGGCTGCAAAGTGAATAACTGCTTCGATGTTATGAGTCTTAAAAACCTTGTATAGTTCTTCTTTGTATCTGATATCTATTTTATATAGATGATCTAACTTAATAGAAGCCTCATGGCCGCTTTGCAAATTATCTACAACGATGACTTGTTCGTTTTGGGTTTGGAAGTATTTCACGGCATGACTGCCTATGTAGCCGGCTCCTCCGGTTATTAGTATCGACACCTTGGGTCACCTCCACTGTTTTTTGCAAGAACTTTTT
>DLMZ01000003.1:94862-102970 GCA_002479415.1 Firmicutes bacterium UBA7523 | reverse complement strand
CCACTCAGGCTGCTTAAAAAGGATGCGGTGCGCGAAGAGCAAACAGTCCCCCCCCGCAGGCGTATAAGTATACGTCGAGGATGTGGGCCTGTGCAGCGACAAAGCAATGCGCCTTTTTAAGCAGCCTGAGTGTCATAAAACGGTGCTCGTCCCCATATGCTGTACCGAGGTGAATAAAATGGACCGGACACATTGGAAAAAGCATATTTTGCCATTAATGCCTCCAGAAATTAAAGATGCATTAAACAGCTTAAACGGGCGAGTGGCTTGGGAGCTGGAGGAAGTCAGGCTGCGAATCGGACGTCCTGTTTTTCTTCACAGCGGTTGTGGCGAGTACTTTCTTGGAAGGTCAGGTGTGGTTGATGAAACCCGTGCTTTCCGGATGAACCATAGCGATATTCAGGAGGTGCTGCTGCGAATAACCGAGTATTCCATGTATGCCAGGGATGAGGAATTGCGTAGAGGTTATTTGGCGCTGCCCGGAGGACATAGAGCAGGCTTTGGTGGGCGTACTGTTCTGGAGAATAACATTGTTCGGCTTTTGCGGGATATTTCCGGAATAAATATTCGTATTTGCCGCGAAATAAAAGGAGCGGGAGAGAAAGTGCTGCATCATCTTTATTGCAGCCAGGAAAAAAGAGTGCGCCATTCACTGCTTGTTTCCGCGCCTCAAGCGGGAAAGACAACGTTGTTAAGGGATTTGGCTAGGCTATTAAGTGACGGTGACGCTTTAGTAGGCCGGCCGGGTTTTAAGGTTGGCATTGTTGATGAACGTTCAGAAATTGCAGGCTGCTATTTGGGACAGCCTCAATTAGATATCGGACGTCGCAGTGATGTCCTGGACGGTTGTCCCAAAGCCGAGGGGATGATGATGCTTGTCCGCTCCATGTCACCTCATGTTGTAGTCACCGACGAATTAGGCAGGGCAGACGATATTAGGGCGGTTGAAGAAGTGATCAACACCGGTGCGTCAATTTTAGCTACTGCTCATGGACATAGTATTGCAGATTTATTAAAAAGACCAAGTTTAGCTTGGTTAATTGAGAATAGCCTTTTTGAACGAATAATTATGCTAAGCAGGTCGAACGGGCCGGGTACTGTGGAAAAGGTGGTGCCAGGTGATGCGTTGTGTAGAGCAAAAGAGGCAAGGTGATAAGGCATGATTATCAAATGGATTGGTGCATTACTGGTTTTTATTGCTGCTGTCGCTTGGGGCGAAAGCCAAGCGGCCAAGCTGCGTCGGCGAGGGACTGAGCTGGAAACTTTTCGACTGGCGCTGCGCTTATTGATGGCGGAAATAGGCTATACTGCAACTCCGTTGCCGCGTGCTTTGGGATATGTTGCAACTAGATTGAGGAGTTCAGGAGTACGTTCTTTTTTTTCTGAGGTACGTGCATGTCTGATTGAATCAGAGCAGGGTGATGACGCTTCCGCCGTCTGGACCCGGGTAGTTGCCAAAAAACAAAACATTTTGGCATTGACTGCGGTAGACTGGGAGGTTTTGAACAGAGTGGCGGCAGGATTGGGCACTCTTGGACGTGATGATCAGGTGCGGCAGCTGGAGCTGGCAGACATGCAGTTGTCGGCGCAGGCTGCCGAAGCTGCGGAAGCCTGCCGCCGAGGAGAGAAAATGTGGCGTTATCTTGGCATGTTTGGCGGATTGGCCATTGTAATACTTATGTTATAAGATTGATTGACGTTAGCGGGAAGGGGAGAAAGAATGAACGACTTTAATATTGACCTTATTTTTCGTATTGCCGGTATTGGGATTTTTATATCTGTATTGAATATCGTTTTGAAGCAGGCAGGCAAGGAAGAGCAGGCGCAAATGCTCACCCTAGGCGGAGTTGTCGTAGTGCTTTTAATGGTGATAAGGCTTATTAATGAGCTATTTTCCAGCATTAAGACAATTTTTAATCTTTTTTAGGAAGCGGGGTGAGTATTTGGAGATTATCCAGGTTGTCTCGTTTGCGCTTGTTGCCGTAATCTTAATTATGGTTTTAAAAGAGCATAGGCCGGTATTAGCAATGCAGCTTTCCATCGTCGTAGGTGTCGTTATATTTATACGTATGCTTCACTATCTGAGCATAATCCTGCAAATGCTTACAGATATGACGTTGCAGGCCAATATCTCGTTAATCTATTTAAATACGCTGTTGAAAATAATAGGCATAGCATATATAGCAGAATTTGGCTCTCAGGTATGCCGTGATGCCGGCGAAGGAGCCATTGCCGGCAAGGTTGAATTTGCCGGTAAAGTGATAATTATGGTCATGGCCCTTCCTTTGCTCACCGCTGTATTGGAGACAATTTTAAAATTTATACCTTAGGTGGCTGCTATGAATAGAATAATCGCGCTGTTTTGCTTATTTTTCATAATGCTGATTGCGGCAGTGCCTGTATGGGCGGAAAGTCCTGATAATCTGGCACGGGAGCAAGCAGAAAAAATTGATTTGTCTGATATAGACGCTTTTTGGACGGAGCTGCAACGGGAAGTGGGGGAATTTATGCCTAATTTTAGCTGGCGCGACATTTTTGATTGGTTCCGGCCAGGGGAAGAAGGAGGCCTTTCGCTTGGAGAGATGCTGCACGGACTATGGCGCTTTCTTTGGCGCGAAGTGTACCTTAACTTGAATTTGCTGGGCAGATTGATTTTTTTGGCTGTGGTGGCAGCACTGCTAAAAAATTTAGAAAAAGCTTTTGCCAACGATACTGTTGCTTCTCTAACTCAAGCCGTCGTTTATTTGGCGCTAATTATTATTGCGATGCAGAGCTTTAGCGTGGCGGTGAGCTTGGGAAGGCAAACTGTAGACAGTATGGTGGAATTTATATTGGCACTGATTCCGCTATTACTTACTTTATTAGCTACATTGGGTAATTTTGCTTCAGCCGCCATATTTAGGCCTATTATTATTTTTGCCGTAAACTTTTTTGCTGCTCTTACACGAGATCTAGTGTTTCCGCTAATTTACTTAACTACAATATTATCAGTGGTCAATCACTTTTCGCCCCGTATAACCGTGGGGAAAATGGCAGAGCTGCTAAGAAATGTGTCCGTATGGACCATGGGGCTCTCGATGACAATTTTTACAGGACTATTGGCTATACACGGAGTGGCATCTTCTGTGGGTGATGCTGTAACTATTCGTACAGCTAAGTTCATGACCGGCGCTTTTTTGCCTGTGGTTGGCGGAATGCTAACTGATGCTGTGGAAACGGTGGCCAGTGCTACCCTCATACTTAAAAACAGTGTGCATTTAGGAGGGGTGCTTTTGCTATTTTATATGGTAGCTTTCCCCCTTCTGAAAATACTAGCCTTGGTTTTTATCTATAAATTGGCGGCAGCACTGATTCAGCCGTTAGGTGAGACCAATCTGTGTGACTCGCTTAATACCATGGGCAATTGCCTTGCTCTTGTATTTGCTGCCGTTGCCATTGTTAGTGTTATTTTTTACTTGGGAATCACCATTATTGCCGGGGCAGGCAATACTTCTTTTATGTTAAGGTAGGTGAGGGTATGCTCAATATGTTGTCGGATGTGGTACGTAATATTGTTGTTCTTATAATTATAGCTACTTTGTTGGAGCTGGTATTGCCGCGCAGCGATTTTAGGCCGTTTATCAATATGATTGTGGGTCTTGTGTTAATGCTGATGCTGTTGTCACCGCTGCGCAGTGCACTTCAGATGCCGGGAAGTTTTGAGCCTGTTTTCGAATTAAATAATGCATCCCGTGCCGAAGCTGACAATAACCGACTTATGATTCTTGAGCAAATGAATTGGGATATGACCTTGGAACGTTATCGTTTCTTAGTAGGGGAAAGAGTCGCTGAGGTATTAAGTGAGAAGGGCTATGCTGTTATCGATGTGAGGCTGGACCTTGAAGAGGAGGTAAGCCATCTGGAGTTTGGCCGCCCAAAGCTTGTGTCTGTTTTGGCGCGTCGGGAAGAGGATAAGGACGAATCTATTAAACGAGTGGAAAAGGTTCGTATAATTATAAACGAACAAAATAATTGGGGAGCTGCAGAATCAGAATCAAAGCCGGGCTTGGTGCGAGATGTTGCAAATGCCCTGGGGATTAACGAACAAAAAGTTGAAGTTAGAGTGCTAAAAGAATGAACAGGGCATATATTCTTAACAGAAGGCTTGCCCACAGGAGGTGTTGTTGGCATGACTGAGAATTATTGGCAGCGGGCCGGCAGTTGGTTTGACAGCGGAATGAAGAAAGGCCCATGGTCCACACTAATTATTACAATGCTTGCTTTTGCGGGCGTTCTCTTTATGTTTGTCGGTGCCAACCCGGAAAAGGCTTCTGTGCCAAATCCTCCTGTTGAGGAAAGTAGAGAAGCTTTTGTGAATCTGAGAAAGCCGGACTACAAGGAAAGATTGGAGCAGGAATTGACCGAGCATTTGCGCCGGGTTAAGGGAGTAGGTGAGGTAACTGTCATGGTTACATTAGACAGCGGGCCCATGTATGAATACGGAGAAAACAGAGATATCACCGAGAGGGCAACAAAGGAGGAAGATGGCGGGGGAGGAGTTAGGCTTGTAGAGGAAAACACGAAAAGAACGCAGCACGTGATTATCAGGGATGGGGGCGGCGAGCAAGCCTTGATTACAAGGGAAATTGAGCCTGTGCTGCGTGGTGTTATGGTTGTAGCCAAAGGGGCAGAAGACCCAGCTTTAACTGCAAGAATTACCTTGGCACTTCAGTCAGGACTAAACTTGCCGGCACATCGGATTACTGTCTTGCCGATGAAGTAGAGGGGGGGAAATATGAGATCGCAGAAAAAAGTGCTTACATTGACAGTACTGCTGATAGGAGCAGTTGCAGTTTGGTGGTTAATACAGGTAGAAAAGGAGGTGAGTAGAATAGAAATTCTGACCGTTGAAGAATTGGCTATTCCCAGCATAATTCCTGACACGGACAGCACCCCTGAACGCTGGGATACAGACCATTTCAAAGCTTTCTTTATTGAATATCGGCTGCAGCGTGACCGTGTTCGAGCCGGAGAGGTGGAGATGCTTAATCAAATGATTGATAATCCCAATATATCAGCGGAAGGGAGAAAGCAGGCAGAAGAACAATTGTTAGCCTTAGTTTCTCTTGTAGAAAAAGAACTTTTGGTAGAGAACATGATAAAAGCTCATGGCTATAAAGATGCAATCTTTTTTTACCGAGAAGGCTTGGTTAATGTAGTGGTGCAGGCACAAGAACTGACGGAGCAAGAATTTATGCAAATTACTGAGATGGTCAGCTCTGCTGCAGGTGTTAAAATGGAAGAAGTGACGGTTGTGGAGCACAATTCTTTGTAATAGAAATTAAACTCTCGCGCGTAATTGTATTAAAAGGCTTTATTTGGTATAATAATGAACGTTACAGAAACTTGTAACGCTGGAGGTGTTGATTTTGACTGTAAAGGATGAATTTATTCCTACTGAGTTGGGGAATATCAGGATTGCCGATGAAGTTGTGGCGATTGTGGCTGGTTTAGCGGCCACAGAGGTTGATGGTGTGGCTGGAATGAGCGGTGGCATAGCCGGTGGTATTGCAGAGATGCTTGGCAAGCGGAATCTTTCGAAAGGGGTTAAGGTGGAAGTAGGTGAGAAACAGGCTTCCATAGATTTATATATTGTTGTTAAGTTTGGCGCAAGAATTCCTGATGTGGCTTGGAGCATACAAGAAAATGTTAAAAAAGCAATTGAATCAATGACGGGATTAGAAGTTATAAAGGTTAATGTCCATGTGCAAGGAGTAAGCTTTCAAACAGCGAAGGTTGATGAAGAAGAGGAAGTACGCTTAAAGTGATTTTGATTTTGGCCCCTGTTTAACAGGGGCTTATTCCCTTATTCTAGGTATGGATTAATACTGTCTCTGAGTAGTTCGGAAGGAGTTGATAGCTTATGAATGCGCGCGAAAGATTATATTTGGTTTTGTTCTCTCTGCTTATTGGGGCTAATGCGGTTGGACTTGGTTTTATCGCTTTGGCTCAGGTGCCGCTGGAGCAATTAAGGACAAGCCTGGATATGGTTTACGGAAGCATTCCGTTTGCCATACTTGCTGCCGCATTGTTTGTTCTGGCTGTTTTTATACTGTTTCTCAGCTTGCGGCGCGGATCATGTGTGGAAACTTTGCTCCAGCAGGGACCGCTTGGGGAAGTTCGTATCTGCTTTAAAGCTGTGGAGAACTTAGTTTTAAAATCTGCCAGAGGAATTAAAGGTGTCAGGGAAACTAAGACAAGGATTGTATTTTCTGATGCAGGGCTTGTCATATTTTTGCGTGCCGTTACCCATCCTGAACAAAACATTCCTCAAGTTACAGCAGAGCTGCAAACAGCAGTTAAGGATTATGTGGAGAATATAACGGGCAGCACCGTCGCCGAGATAAAAGTTATGGTAGAAAATGTTGTTTCTGAGACGGGAAAGGCCGCTCGTTAGCGGGGAAAGAAGGTGAGTAGATGACTAAAGAGGCACTTCGTCAATTTATATCGGATCATTGGGGAAAAGTGGTTGGCGGGTTTTTAGGACTAATAGTAGGCCTGGCTATCATTATTTTTGGTTTTTGGCGAACGCTTTTTATCTTTATCTGCATAGCCTTGGGTACATATGCAGGCAAGCTTTTTGACCGCAACGAAGGACTTCAGGGCCTGCTTAACAAGTTTTGGCCTGACAGTGACTAACAGGAGGCATATATGAGCCGACACCTTGCCAGAGAAACGGCATTTAAAACACTATTTCAGCTTGACTTCAACAATAACGAAGTTGAGCCTACATTATCCAGCTTGTTGGAAGAAAGCGGATTAAACGGGGAACATGCGGCATTTGCCCGCAGCCTGGTAGACGGGACTATAAAAAATAGGGAGTCCATCGATATGCTCTTGACTCCGTATCTTGTAAACTGGGAACTCTCACGGCTTGCTGTGGTGGACCGCAACGTTTTGCGCTTAGCAACCTATGAGATTCTATATCGGGAAGATGTTCCCAACGTGGTTGCCATAAATGAGGCGTTGGAAATTAGCAAGATATTTCACAGCGAGGAAGCCGCTAAATTTTTAAATGGTGTGCTGGACAAGCTGGCTCGAGACCATGGTTCCGGCAACGGGGTGAAATAGCATGATTTTAGGATTGGATACTTCTTGTTATACGACATCCCTGGCCGTAATTGACGACCGGGGATTCTTGCTTTGCGAAGAGAGAAAGCTTCTTGATGTGCCCTTGGGAAGTTGCGGCTTAAGGCAATCGGAAGGTGTTTTTCAGCATGTACGCAACGTCCCTATTTTATTTGAAAGGCTAAAGGAGAAGCTACTAGGCCGGGAAATAAAGGCTGTGTCTGCATCGGTTTGCCCCCGGCCTGCAGCCGGCTCCTATATGCCTGTCTTTACCGTAGGCGAGTCTTATGGACGTACATTGGCTTCTGTGCTATGTGTCCCTTTTTGTCCCCTTTCTCATCAAGAAGCTCATCTTATGGCCGGCATTTGGTCTGCTGGCGTGGACTGGGGCAGTTTTTTAGCTGTTCATATTTCCGGAGGCACCACTGATATACTGTCAGTAACAATGTCGGATAAAATGCTTATACAAGATTTGGGCGGTTCTGCTGACCTTCATGTAGGCCAGTTTATTGACAGAGTGGGTGTACGCTTAGGGTTGCCCTTTCCGGCCGGTCCGGCTCTGGAAGCTTTGGCAGGCTCGACCGATGAGGATATGCTGGATATTCCAGTATCCGTGTCAGCGTTGAATATGTCGTTTTCAGGGCCTGAAAGCCACGTAAGACGTGTGGTTGATCAGAGAAAGCATTCGCCTGCAGCTGTTGCCCGCGGAGTGGAGCGATGTATCGCAGAATCACTTTGTCGACTGATTGATGAAGCAAAAAGGCAGACCGGCTTGCAAAATATTCTTTTTGTAGGTGGTGTGGCCGCCAATAGCTACATCAGCAGTTATATTATGGAAAGATTTGGGCCAGAGGCAACTTTTGCCGATCCCAGGTACGCAGGAGACAATGCGGTAGGCGCCGCTTTGTACGCAAAAAGATTTAGACAGTAGCACTTTAAAATATTGACATTTTGTGCTATACTTTTCAAAGCAACTAATTATTTAAAAATTCTAAATATTA
>DLMZ01000003.1:65071-94740 GCA_002479415.1 Firmicutes bacterium UBA7523 | reverse complement strand
TAAAATTCTAAATATTAAAAAACTTTAGTACGTGAAAAGGAAAATCTGTTCATTTTGGCGAATAAACTTTATTTAGGCAAATTTCATTCAGGGAGGAAGAGATATTGTATAAGCTAGTTACAAAAAAAGTACTTTCCGACGTTTCTAAGCTATTTGAAGTGGAAGCACCGCTCGTGGCCAGAAAGGCTAAGCCCGGGCAGTTTATCATTTTGCGCGTTGATGACAAGGGAGAAAGAATTCCTTTAACTATCGCTGATTCTAATCCGGAACGTGGTACAGTTACCATTATATTTCAGGAAGTTGGTCTTACGACGCAATGCTTAGGGAGAAAAGAAGCGGGGGAATATATAAGTGATTTTGTAGGTCCGCTTGGAAAACCCATGGAGTTTCCGGAAGGTTCCGGTCGTGTAATTGCTGTTGGCGGCGGCTTAGGAATCGCCCCCATATATCCTAAAGTAAAAGGCTTTTTTAAAGCTGGCAAGGACGTTATTTCCATAATAGGCGCTCGTTCAAAAGAACTGTTGATTCTTGAGGAAGAAATGCGGTCCGTAAGTAAAACAATCCATATCTGTACAGATGACGGCAGCTATGGTCATCACGGGTTTGTTTCAGAAATTTTACAGCAATATTTAGATGACGGTGAGCCGATTGCAGAAATTATTGCTGTGGGCCCGTTGCCCATGATGCGTGCAATTGTTAACCAGACTCGTCCATATGGCGTTAAAACTCTAGTCAGCCTAAATCCTATTATGGTAGACGGTACCGGTATGTGTGGTGCCTGCCGCGTGACGGTTGGCGGGGCAACGAAGTTTACTTGTGTTGACGGGCCTGTATTTGATGGCCACCATGTTGATTTTGACGAGCTGGTTGCTCGTTCTCGAATGTATCTTGATAAAGAAAAACAATCATTGGATTTTTGTCGTTGTGGAGGCGTAAAATAATGGCCAGAGAAGATATGAAAAAACACTCTATGAAAGAACAACAGCCGGAGGAACGGATAAAGAATTTCGACGAGGTTCCCTACGGCTATGATGTTGAGATTGCGGTAGAAGAGGCCAATCGCTGCCTGGAGTGCAAGCACGAACCTTGCCGAAAAGGCTGTCCGGTAGAAATTGATATTCCTGCCTTTATTTCTTTAATTAAGGAGAAAAGGTTTGAAGAGAGCATTCATAAATTAAAAGAAAAAAATAACCTGCCAGCGGTATGCGGTCGTGTCTGTCCACAGGAGAATCAGTGCGAAGCGCTTTGTGTGCGCGGGAAAAAGGGTGAGCCGGTGGCAATCGGACGTTTGGAGCGCTTTATTGCCGATTGGCAGCTGGAAAACGGCGTAGAAACTCCTGAGCTTCCGGTAAAAAGCGGGAAAAAAGTAGCAGTAATAGGTTCGGGCCCTGCGGGGTTGACTTGTGCGGCTGATTTGGCAAAGATGGGCCATGATGTTACTGTCTTTGAAGCCTTTCATGCTGCCGGCGGAGTTCTTGTTTACGGAATACCTGAATTTCGCTTGCCAAAAGAAATTGTTAAAAAAGAAGTTGAGTATATTAAAAGTTTAGGCGTTGAAATAAGGACTAACATAGTAATTGGCAAGACTATTACCATTGATGAATTGCTTGATGAAGAAGGCTTTGATGCGGTTTTTATCGGTTCCGGAGCGGGCTTGCCCCGGTTTCTGGGCATTCCCGGAGAAAATATGCTTGGAGTTTATTACGCCAATGAATTTTTAACCAGAACAAATCTGATGAAAGCATATTTGTTCCCTGAATATGATACGCCGATTTATTTAGGAAAAAATGTGGCAGTTGTGGGAGCTGGCAACGTAGCGATGGATTCGGCACGTACAGCCTTGCGTTTGGGTGCTGAAAATGTGCATATTGTCTACCGCCGTTCAGAAAAAGAAATGCCTGCCCGTGAAGAGGAAATTCACCACGCTGAGCAGGAAGGGGTAAAGCTTAACTTGCTCACTAATCCTGTGCGAATAATAGGTGACGAAAAGGGCTGGGTAAAAGGTATGGAGTGTGTGAAAATGCGCCTCTGTGCGCCGGATGAATCGGGACGTTCCCGGCCTGAACCTATTGAGAACTCTGAGTTTGTCTTTGAAGTTGATACTGTTATTATAGCTGTAGGTAACACACCAAATCCGCTTATTCCGCAAACCACTGAGGGGTTACAGACGGGTAGCAGAGGAACTATTGTAGCCGATGAGTTCGGCAAAACCTCACGTAAAGCTGTTTGGGGCGGCGGCGATATAGTCTCTGGCGCGGCTACCGTTATTAAAGCTATGGGTGCAGGGAAGGCGGCGGCGAGGGATATACACACCTACCTATCAAGCGGGGCGTAGGGCGCTGATAGGCGGCGCATCTCTTCGTCACTGGGCTTTCCGGCGTCCTCGACGTATAGAGCAATACGCCTGCGGGGCCGGAAAGCCCGGTTCCTCGACCTGCTTGCCTCTCAGCGCCCTACGCCCCACTTTCCACTTCCCACTGTGTGATAGTTTAGAGTGAGGGAGAGGGCCGCGCATTGCTTCGCCGCGCTTTGGCTGGCAGGGGCTGGGGTAGATGAAGGGCAGCGCATTGCTTCACTTGCTTTGTGGGGTACATAAGATATGGGAGTTGATAATTTGAGTGCACAGTTAATTAAGGGCGTTGAGGTGAGTGCGGCTATACGGGAAAAGATTGCTGCGGAATTAGTGGCTTTGAAGGAAAAAACGGGGAAGGTTCCTGGCTTGGCTGTTATTTTGGTTGGTAACGATCCCGCTTCCAAGGCGTATGTGGCTAATAAGGAGAAGACTAGCAAAGCATTAGGGATTAATTCAGTGGTACAGTGTGTGGCTGCTGAAACTACTCAGGATGAGTTGCTGAGAATGATTGAAGCCTTGAATAATGATGATGATATTCACGGTATTCTTGTTCAACTCCCCTTGCCAAAGCATATTGAAGAAAAGGCTGTTATTGATGCCATTTCTGTTGATAAGGATGTTGATGGTTTTCATCCCATAAATGTCGGTAATTTAATGATTGGAGAAGATTGCTTTATCCCTTGCACACCGCACGGCTGCTTGAAAATGCTGGAGTATATCGGCTTTGACCTGAGAGGTAAAAATGCTGTAGTGGTAGGCCGCAGTAATATTGTGGGTAAGCCGGTGGCTCTTTTGCTAATGCAAAAACATGCTACTGTGACTATCTGCCATTCACGGACCGCTGATTTAGGTGCTGTTTGCCGTGAGGCCGATGTGCTTGTGGTAGCTGTAGGTCAGCCGGAAATGATTATCGGCGATATGATTAAACCGGGTGCTATTGTTATTGATGTGGGTATTAATCGTGTAAATGATAAGCTGGTCGGTGATGTTCACTTTGAAAGCGCTGCTGAAAAAGCATCCCATATAACTCCTGTCCCCGGCGGAGTTGGGCCAATGACTATTACAATGCTGATGTTTAACACAATGGAGGCTTTTAAGCGCAAGCATAATATAAAGTAAAGAAATAGGGTGTTTAGGTTAAATAATATTACGGAGTGTATTAAACAGATATGGAAGATAACGGCCGTGTGCTAACCGTAAGCCAATTAACACAATATATTAAAAATATATTTGCCGCTGATTCGCAGCTTAATAAGCTGCAAATCAGCGGTGAAATTTCTAATTACAAGCATCATTCTTCTGGACATATGTATTTTACACTAAAAGATGCAGGGGCTTCAGTGCGATGTGTCATGTTTCGCTCACAGAATGCACGGCTTGCTTTTCGTCCCGCAGACGGGTTAAGGGCGGTTGTCGGAGGTAGGCTTTCTGTTTATGAACGTGACGGACAGTATCAACTATATGCCGATACGATGCAGCCGGAAGGAGTGGGCAGCCTATTTGCCGCTTTTGAGGAACTAAAGAAAAAGCTGGCGGCTGAAGGCCTTTTTGCGGCTAAGTATAAAAAAGCCATTCCCAGGATTCCAGGCAAAATTGGCATAATCACTTCTTCCACGGGAGCTGCGCTTAGAGATATTTTAACTACATTGCGCAGAAGATTCCCCCAAGTTGAAGTGCTAATTGTGCCTGTGCTTGTTCAGGGGCCAGAGGCGCCCCGGCAGATAGCTGAGGCTATAGAATTTTTAAACACAGTTAGTGATATTGACGTGATTATTGCCGGACGGGGAGGCGGCTCCATTGAGGAGCTATGGGCCTTTAACGAAGAAATTGTGGCCAGAGCTATTTTTACTTCAGATGTTCCGGTAATTAGTGCGGTAGGGCATGAAACTGATTTTACCATTGCTGATTTTATTGCTGATATTCGTGCGGCTACGCCTACTGCGGCAGGGGAATTGGTTGTTCCTAACCAGCGTGAGATAGGTGAATATTTGGATGCTGCATTCAGACGGATGGCTTCGCAGCTTTCCAAGAAACTGGAGCATGACAGGCGTTATTTAGAAAAACTAGCCTCTTCCCGTGTTTTAAAGCGCCCCATGGAACGGGTGGAGCAGAATAAGCAGTTTGTGGACTCATTGGCGGTGCGGCTGGAAAACCGCATGGCTTATCTGTTGCAAGGATATACATCACGTGTTAATTTGCTTGATAGTAAGCTTGCGGCTCTTAGTCCTGCTGCTGTCTTGTCCAGGGGCTTTGCCATTTGTCTGGACGATGAGGGACAGGTGGTTCGTGATGCTTCCGCAGTTTCGACAGGAAGCGTAATTAATATCCGTTTGGAGCGAGGATCATTGGATGCCGAAGTAAAACGGGTAAAGATGGAGGAATAAACATGACAGGGGAAGCTTTGAAACAAAAGCAGACATTTGAAGAGACACTACAGCGGCTGGAAGAAGTCTTGGCTAAGCTGGAACGGGCTGACTGTCCTTTGGAAGAAGCGCTAGAGCTTTTTAGTGAGGGAATGGACTTGGTAAAGCAGAGCCGCCTAAAGCTGAGTGATGTTGAAAACAAGATAGCTATCCTTTTAAAGGAATCCGGTCAATTTATTCCTTACGACGAAGAGGCGGATAGATAAAATGTATGATTTAAAGAAATCTGTTGCTTTGGTTGATGCGGCGCTTGACTGTTATCTGGCGCCGGCCCATACATTCCCTCGGGAAATCCACGAAGCTGTGCGCTATAGTGTTTTTGCTGGCGGGAAAAGACTGCGTCCTTTATTAACTCTGGCTGCTGCCCATATCTTTGGAGCTGCGGAGGAAGCAGCCATGCCTCCGGCGTGTGCCATTGAGCTGGTTCATACATATTCGCTTATTCATGACGATTTGCCGGCCTTGGATAATGATGATTACAGGCGAGGACGCCTCTCTAACCACAAGGTGTTTGGTGATGCTATGGCTATCTTAGCCGGGGACGCACTTTTGACACGGGCTTTTGAGCTTCTCTCTATTGAAGGTCAAAAAGTATTGCCAGATCAAACTATCGTTCGCCTCGTGGCAGAGTTGGGGAGTGCCGCTGGAGCGGCAGGTATGATTGGCGGCCAGGTTGTTGATATGCAGTCCGAGGGGCAGCTGCCCAATGCAGAAACACTTGAGTATATTCACCGCCATAAAACGGGGATGCTATTTACTTGCTGCATTCGCAGCGGAGGGATAGTAGGCGGTGCAAGCAGCTCTCAAATAAAGAGGCTGACAGCTTTTGCCGAGCATATAGGTCTTGCTTTTCAAATTATAGATGATATTTTAGATATTATTGGTGATGAAAATAAACTGGGTAAAAAAGTAGGATCGGATGAAAACAAACAAAAGATGACCTATCCCGCTCTATATGGTATGGAACAAGCAAAGAGAAAAGCAACTCACTGTTTGCAGGCTGCCCGTGAAGAGTTAAACGAATTTGGCAAAAGAGCAGATAGACTTCTTTGGCTTGGAGAAAAGCTTGTTGAGCGTGAATATTAAGTATTGAAGCGTATGGATGTGACCGGACGCAAGCAGTAAATATGAATGCGCTTAATTCTATTCGATAGCTTTATACGGCTGTATAACAGGAATAGAAGTCAGGGGAAGTATTTGTGTGTTTTTGCGCGATATGTTACAATAATGGTGGAATCCGTGGGTGGCGCAGTATTCTAGTTAATACGGCCGCTTTCGAAGACGGGCCTAAGAATCCGTAAAGGGCACATCGATGAAGTTCCTGGTGTTGGCATTGGACGCCCAGTCTGGTGCTGATGCTGGGAGTTAAGGGGATGGGGCGATCTGCAAAGGCATGTGGGCGTTGACCCTACCCCGTGGAGACCCAAGTTTGTGGTGTATTACCGTAGTTGGTAAATGATTACGGCTTGGGAAGAACCTGTATGCGGTTCGCGCTGTGTACAGTGTAGCCTGCCTTGCGTGGTGTCGGTGGAGTGCTTGCATGAAACCCACACTGCAACAGAGGATAGAAAGCGAATCCGTGTTGTCGAGGAAAACTCCTAGACTGTTCCTTTTCAGAGGAGACACATCAGGGATTAAAGTACGGTCTCAGTGGCAATCCAGCCCCGTTGATGGCAACACAACGGAATGAATCTTAATTGGAAACTGCCAGCTCGGTGACGAATTGGTGATGAATTGGGAAAACCTGCTGGACCTCAAGCCGTAACGTTTACTTGATGGGTTGCTCACCTACGGAATATCCATTATTTTTTTATGGAAATATCAACAAATTGTGTAAGGATTTGATTTAGTGGCTAATAACAACAAAACAGCCACCCGGAACCGTTGGGTTATGATTATTACATTTTGGACTTTTATTTTAGCCATACTTATTAGTATTGTGGCTCAGTATTTGTTTGGTGTAGTAGAATCCTTTCTACTAGCATTGCTTATACTATTGCTTGTGGTCTTTGTCGGGATACTATTTGATATGATAGGTATTGCCGCCACTGTAGCTGAAGAAGCTCCGCTTTTGGCTAAAGCGGCTCGCAGAGTATATGGCGCGCGGGAAGCTCTCTTTTTGATTCGCAATGCTGATCGTTTCGCTAATTTTTGTAATGATGTAATTGGAGATATTGCCGGTATTATTAGCGGTGGATTAAGCGCGTATTTAGTCTTGCGCTTGGTTGGCTCAGGTTTATTTCGGGAAAATCCGCTTTTAAGTGTGTCAGCTACCGGACTTATTTCAGCATTAACGGTTGGTGGCAAAGGGTTGGGCAAGGCGGTGGCTCTTGATCGTTCTACAGAAATTATTCTGTGGTTTGCTGCCGTATTGGCCAGAATAGAATCATTCTTGCCAGGACGGTTATTTTTTGGCAAGGGGCTTCCACCCAAGAGAAAATAATGAGGTGGCTGTATGGGTAAATGGCTTTCACGGGTAAATATGCCAAATGATTTAAAAAAAATGAGTATTCATGAATTATGCGAATTGGCTTGTGAAATTCGTATATTTTTAATGGAGAAAGTGTCTCAGAGTGGCGGACATTTAGCGCCTAATCTAGGAGTGGTGGAGCTTACTATTGCTTTGCACACCATATTCAACAGCCCTGCAGACAAGATTATCTGGGACGTTGGGCACCAAAGCTATGTACATAAAATTCTCACCGGCCGTAAAGAACAGTTTGATACTTTACGGCAATATAAAGGATTAAGCGGATTCCCCAAGCGGAAGGAGAGTGAGCACGATGTGTTTGATACAGGGCACAGCTCTACATCTATATCTGCGGCGCTGGGAATGGCTCATGCTCGGGATTTGCTTAATGAAAAGCACCATGTATTAGCTGTAATTGGCGACGGCGCCATGAGTGGCGGTATGGCTTTTGAAGCTTTAAACAACGCCGGAGACACAGGAACGAACTTGATTGTAGTTTTGAACGATAATGAAATGTCCATTTCACAAAATGTGGGCAGTATGGCTGCATATTTGGGTCGCTTACGTACAGATCCAAAATATTTCCGCCTTAAAGAAGATGCGGAAGAAATACTTAAACGGATTCCTGCCATCGGCGGTAAGGTTCTAAGGTCGGTAGAGAGAGTAAAAGATGCGCTTAAATTTTTGCTAGTTCCCGGCATGATTTTTGAAGAATTGGGCTTTACATATCTGGGGCCGGTTAACGGCCACCAGCTTGATGCATTGCTTGGAGTTCTCCAAGGAGCCAAAAAAATAAAGGGTCCTGTGCTTATACATGTGCTTACAAAGAAGGGAAAAGGCTATGAGCACGCTGAGTGTAAGCCTGATTTATTTCATGGAATCGGTTCTTTTGATCCACAAAATCCTCCTAATCCAAATACGGTTAGTGATATTCCGTCATACACAGAAGTTTTTAGTCAGGTATTGACAGAAGCAGCTAAGAAGGATGAAAAGATTGTGGCCATAACTGCTGCCATGCCTAGTGGTACCGGGTTGGATGCATTTGGCAGAGAATATCCTAAACGCTTTTTTGATGTGGGTATTGCCGAACAGCATGCAGTTACTTTTGCGGCGGGCTTAGCGGCTAGAGGGTTTAAGCCTGTGGTGGCTATATACTCCACTTTTATGCAGAGAGCTTACGACCAGGTGCTTCATGATGTATGTATTCAAAACTTTCCTGTACTTTTTGCTCTGGATCGGGCGGGAGTTGTGGGAGAGGACGGAGAGACGCATAACGGTCTTTTTGACATATCTTACCTTCGTCATATTCCCAACTTATCAATTTTGGCGCCCAGAGATGAAAATATGCTGCAGCATGCTGTGGTCTCAGGGTTGTCACATCAGGGCCCGGTAGCTTTGCGGTATCCGAGGGGTAAAGGGACAGGCATTAAGACGGAGCAGCCTTCACTGCTGCCTTGGGGTAAGGGAGAAAATTTGCGTCCCGGTAAAGATTTAGCTATTATTGCTGTGGGAACCATGGTTGCTGCGGCGCAGGAAGCGGCAGAAATTTTAGAAAAACGAGGGTTGTCTGTGTCGGTTATCGATCCAATTTTTATTAAGCCGTTGGATGATGAGTTAATTATTCGTGCAGCAACCGAGGCGCGTTATGGGATTGTAACAGTGGAAGAACATGTTCTTGCCGGCGGATTTGGTTCTGCAGTGCTGGAGCTGTTTGAGCAAAATAAACTTAATCATATTCCTGTCCGCAGGCTGGGTGTACCGGATTATTTCGTTGAACACGGTGCCCGTGCTATTGTTCTTGAAAAACTTGGGTTAACATCGGATTATATTGTCGCTGCTTGTCTTGAGCAGGTCGGCGTTAGGGAGAAGAAGCTGTCATGGGTTCAGAGCGTAAGAGAATAGACGTACTTTTGTTGGAAAAGGGATTCTTCACTACCCGCTCAGCTGCCCGCTCTGCGGTGATGGCCGGATTGGTTTCTTTAGATGGCATTAAAGTTGACAAGCCAGGAACTATGGTGACGTCAGAAGCTTGCATAAGTGTCCGGGAACTGCCGCGCTATGTTTCCAGGGGTGGGCTAAAGCTGGAGAAAGCTTTGCAGCAATTCAGCGTAGATGCGGCAGGCAAAACTGTTATGGATGTGGGAGCTTCTACAGGCGGCTTTACCGACTGTTTGCTCCAGGCTGGTGCCGCTAAAGTTTACAGCATAGACGTGGGTTACGGCCAGTTGGATTGGAAGCTTCGCAATGATAACAGAGTTGTTTCTCTGGAGCGTACTAATATCCGCCACTTAGATTCCGGCTTGATTCCGGAGCAGGTATCTTTAGCTGTGGTGGATGTTTCATTTATATCCTTGGCGCTGATTTTCCCCGTGCTCGTCCGGTTTAATGTGCCGGAGGTTGTGGCTCTAGTTAAGCCTCAATTTGAGATTGGCAAAGGCCGGGTCGGAAAAAAAGGAGTGGTCCGTAATCCGGAAGACCACTGTGAAGTTTTAATAAACACAATAAGTGCAGCAGAAAATGAGGGTTATAATGTTATGGGTTTGAGTTATTCGCCGCTGCGTGGCCCCGAAGGGAATATCGAATATTTGCTTCATTTACGAACAGGAGAAAAGTTAATAGATTATACTGAAAAGGATTGCGCCGCAGTAGTTGCCGAGGCGCACAACGTTCTTGCCTAAAAAAGGAAATTTGCTGGCGATGACGAATAAAAGTAGGCAGGTGGTTTGATGGAAGTAAAAGATTGGCTTTTACTTGTGGTAATATGTCTTATTTTTATTGTTTGGCACTATCGGGGCGGACGTTCCCGTATTTCCGGAAAAGATCCGGGAAAATCAAACGCTAAGGCAATTAAGATTTTAGAAGAAGCCGGATACCAGGTGCAAAAGGTTAAGCCTGCTGTTCATATTAACATGAATATTGACGATAAGCTGCATGAATTCGATATAAAGTGCGATTATCTTGTTTCCCGCAGCGGACAAACTTATCTGGTGCGTGTACGCAGGGACGGCAAACCTTTACGTTTACAGTCAAAATTATGGCGTAATTTATTACTGCTTGATGTGCAGGCTTTTGGAACCGCAGGAATTGTTATACTGGATACGGAAAAGGGACTGCTCCAGGAGGTAAGTTTTCGCATTTAAAAGAGGTGGAGTATGAAAGGAATTCTCGTATTTCCTAATTGGGAAAAAAAACAAGAAGCTATGAAGATGATTTCCAGAATTATTTCGTTTTGCAATAAAGAAGGAATTTCAGTGTACATAGCTGAAACAGATGAAGCAGAGGTGTTGCCGGGAGCTGAGCTTCTGCCTTTAGACCAATTTACCGGCAATGCGGATGTAGCGGTTGTTTTGGGCGGTGATGGCACTATCCTGCGTGTGGCCAGGGAGCTTAATAGTACAAATTTGCCTATTCTTGGCGTGAATCTTGGTCAAATGGGGTTTCTTGCTGAAGTAGAGCCTCCTGCTTTGGAGACTGCTTTGCAGCAGCTTCAGAAAGGGGCCTACAAAACTCTGCACAGGTTAATGCTTTCTGCCCGTGTTTATCGCAATGACCGCTTAGTTTGTGAATATACTGCTCTAAACGATGTTGTTATCACTAAAGGGCCTTTATCTCGAATTATTCATATTGATACCTTTGTTAACGATACACATCTGGAGTCCTATCCTGGTGACGGAATTATAGTTGCTACTCCTACAGGCTCCACCGGCTATTCATTATCCGCAGGCGGGCCTATTGTAAACCCCACGCTTGATGTTATGATTATTACTCCTATTTGCCCTCACCTGCTTCATCATCGTTCTGTCATTGTTTCCAGTAGTGAGCGGGTTCTTATCCGTACTAATGCTAGGCAGCCGGACGTGGTATTGACTGTGGACGGGCTGGTGGGCTCTCCCATAATAGAAAGTGATTTGGTTCAAGTAACCCGGGCACCCATGACCACGCCGATAATCCAACTGCATGGTACTGATTTTTATTCCCTGTTACATAGAAAGTTAACTAAGGTAATCAGCAGGGAGCCGGAGAGGGTGTAATTATGCTGCGTTTGCTGGAAGTTCGCAATCTTGCGCTCATCGACAATCTTTCCTTTTATCCTGGGGAAGGCCTGAATGTTATCACCGGGGAAACAGGCGCCGGCAAATCTATGCTTTTAGGTGCGGTAAATCTCCTTTTGGGAGAGCGGGGCAATTCCGAGGTGATTCGCAGCGGAGAGAATGAAGCACTTGTGCAGGCTGTCTTTAATGATTTCTGCGGTGCATTGACTGAAGAAGTTGAATATTGTAATGAGGAAGAGCTTGTGCTTAGCCGCGAGATTCGCCAAAGTGGCCCGAATATCTGCCGTATTAACGGTCGTGTCCAACCTCTTTCACATCTTGGTTTATTGGGCCGTAAGATTGTAGATTTGCATGGTCAGAACCAGCAGCAGTCCTTGCTTAATTCACAAACACAGCGACTATTACTTGATGCCTATGGCGGTGAAGAGCTGGCTTGCAGATTAGTTGAAACGGAAAAAATATTTGAGCACTGCGCTATGCTGCGGAGGGAGCTTAATAAGCTGGGAGGAGACGACGCGACGTTAGCTCGTACTGCAGAATTTCTTCGCTTTCAGTTAAATGAAATTGAAGATGCTTCCCTTACTATTGAAGAGGAAGAGGAACTTGAAAAGAAGTTTAAAAAGCTGACTCATGCTCGGCAATTAGTGGAGCGTACAGCAAAAGTATATACCCAGCTATGCGAAGGAGCTTTTGACGGAGGAGCTGTCATCGAAAGCTTAGGTTCGGCTGAAAAGGAATTGACAACAGCTTCTGCTTTGGACGATTCCTTGGAAGGTATTCTAGCTCAGATAGTTGAAGCAGCCGGAAAGCTAAACGAGGTGGCTCGTGATTTACGTGCTTATATTGACAACATCAGTTTAGATGAAGCAGAATTGGATGAAGTGGTAAACCGACTGGAAACATATAAGAAATTAAAGAAAAAATATGGTCCTACTCTCCAGGATATAGATGCCTTAGCTCAAAAAATGCTAGATGAATTGGCTGAGCTGGACGATCGCGGCCGGAGTATGGCAAAGATCAATGACGAATTAGCAGAAGCAGTTGCCGAACTTGAAAAAAACGCTGCTCATTTAACTGCTTTGCGCCATATGGCCGCAGGTGTTTTAGTCGATAAAACCAGCGCGTCTCTAAAAAGCTTAGCATTTACAGGGGCACAATTTGATATTAGTATTAATGATAGCGGTTCGGTGAGTGCCCATGGAAGTGACAAGATTGAATTTCTTTTTAGCGCCAATGCGGGAGAGCCATTGCAACTTTTAAGCAAGGTAGCTTCAGGCGGGGAAATTTCTCGGGTCATGTTAGCTCTAAAAAGTGTGCTGGCAGTAGAGGATAATGTCCCCACACTTATTTTCGATGAAATAGATGCGGGAGTTGGTGGCGTTACTGTACGCACTATCGCTGAGCTGCTGCAGCATCTGGCCCGCCATCGTCAGGTTATCTGTGTCACCCATCAGCCTCTTATAGCCGCCGCCGCTAATCACCATTTCACAATTTATAAAATAACTGAAAACGGGCGTACTGTTACACGCCTGACAAAACTATCCGAAACAGAACGCGAAGCTGAATTGATACGCATGCTGGGCGGCGAAACCGACGACCAAACCGCCCTCAAACATGCTCGCCAAATGCTTCGAGCTGCGAAAGAATAAAATTCTTGAGAAAGCCCACAGTAAGCAAAAACTCATGGTTTCATGCCATGAGTTTTTTTAATAATTTTTCATTTTACCATCCAGATGATGCAAGCAGATTATGTAAACTTATTTTGTATAAAAATAATTCATGGGGTTATCTTAAAAAGGCATAATCGACTTCAAATGAAACAAAATTTGGAGGTGATTTCTCCGACTGAGCAATGACAAGGAGTGATAACCACATGAAAAATCGGCATGGGAAGCAGTCGCTTATTGTTTCAGGAATCCTGCTCCTGATTATTGTCGCTGCTGCTTTTCCTTGGAGGATATGGGTAAATTTGCAGACAGATTTGCGACTGTTGGAAGGGGGGCAACATTATGTAAACATTGCGTCTCCCCTTAGTATTCATGTAAAAGGTGACAAAAATGGCGTTATCGCTTTAAACGGAGTTACTGTTTCACAGCAAGCGAGCAAGCTTAGTCTTCGAGCGCCGCTTATACTAAGCGCACAGAGCTTAGGTTCGGTTAACCTGGAATTTCGACTGTTTGGTGTTATTCCGTTGCGGCAGATGACCGTAAATGTTCTTCCGGAGCAAAAGTTGATGCCGGGAGGCCATTCCATAGGGATAAAGCTGCATAGTGAAGGGGTGCTTGTTGTCGGTCATCACCTTGTTCGCGGGAAATCTGCGTCAGCTTCACCAGCAAAAGACGCAGGGATAGAAATTGGCGATGTAATTTTGGCAATTGAAGATGTAGAACTGCAAGACGCTAACCAGATGGCAGAACTTATTGCCAATTATGGTTCGCCTGGAAAGGTATTGACTTTTAGTATTAAACGCGGGCAACAAGAATTTAAGAAGTATGTTGAACCGCTGCTTTGCCAGGATACTAAACGCTACCGTATAGGGCTTTATATACGGGATACTGCAGCCGGTGTAGGTACATTAACATTTTATGAACCCAATTCTAATGTTTACGGTGCGTTGGGCCACGTTATTACCGATGTTGATACTAATCAGCCTATAGTAATTAAAGATGGACAAATTGTGAAGGCTAACATTGTAGATATTAAAGCTGCCAGAAAAGGACAGCCTGGAGAAAAAACAGGTATTTTTCAGGAAGACCAGGATATTGCAGGCAAAATAGAAAAAAACGGTATATTCGGCATATTTGGCACTCTGTCCAAAATGGAAGCAGGTGGCAAATTCAATAAGCCAATGCCAATTGCGCTGATTTCCCAGATCGAAACAGGCCCGGCAGAAATATTGACTGTTATTGAAGGAGAAAACATAGAAAGTTTTGACATAGAGATTCAGCGTGTTTACAATCAAAACAAACCAAGCGACAAAGGTATGATTATTCGCGTTACGGATGAACGCTTGCTGGAAGCAACAGGTGGAATAGTTCAAGGGATGAGCGGCAGCCCCATTATTCAGAATAACAAATTGGTGGGAGCTGTTACCCACGTTTTTGTCAATGATCCGACCAGAGGCTATGGCATCTTCATCGAGTGGATGGTTCTAGAATCAGGAATGCCGATGGCTGTTGGCGAAAATATTTAATTCACGCTGAACGTTTTGTTAGGTCGTTGTTTTTTTAAATGGCCTATTTTTTTTGAAAAAAGTAAAAGGAATATCTATCCAAATGTCGAATAATACAACCTAGAAATAATTTGTTGGTTTATCATAAAATGGGGGGAGAGATTATGCTGAGAGTTTTTGTAGCAGATGACAACCGGGAATTTAGTGACTTACTAGTAGAATACTTGGAACAACAACCTGACATTGACATCGTGGGTAAAGCATATAACGGCAAGGAAACCTTGGAATTAATGGCAGATAATCCACCGGATGTACTTCTTTTGGATATTATCATGCCGCACCTTGACGGGCTTGGCGTGCTGGAGCAGATTGGGAACATGGATGCGGGAGAAAAGCCCAAGGTGATTATGCTTACCGCTTTCGGCCAAGAGGATATTACAAGAAAAGCAGTGGAATTGGGTGCTTCTTACTACATGCTTAAGCCTTTCAATATGGAAGTTTTGGCAGAAAGAATTCGTCTGCTCGGAGAAGGCAAAGCAGATGGCAGGTTTTCTGCGGCTACGGTAGGGAATATTCCTAGACCAGTAAAACGCTCAAGCTTGGAAACCGACATTACAAATATTATTCATGAAATTGGCATTCCTGCTCATATAAAAGGTTATCATTATTTGCGTGAAGCTATTACCATGGTTGTACAAGAAGTTGACTTATTGGGATCGGTAACAAAAGTCCTTTATCCACGCATTGCTGAAAAGTTCGACACTACCAGCTCCCGCGTAGAACGAGCTATACGCCATGCCATTGAAGTTGCTTGGGCCAGGAATAATATTGAAGTTATTAAAAGATTTTTTGGTTATACCATTAACACTGAACGGGGCAAGCCTACCAATTCTGAGTTTATAGCATTAGTGGCAGACAGGCTCCGTTTATATAGCAGAGGAGTTCATTAGGCCAGACTATCACCAAAGAAAATACATATTTAATAAAAGACGTTTCGAAACGAAGCGTCTTTTTTATTTTAAAAAAATCAGTTTTTTAGATTAAACGTGCTACCATAACACATACTAAAAAAAACGGAGAGGCTTGAACTGGATGAAACAGGTTTGCGGGCGTATCAAAATGGATAGAAAGACCAAATCTTTGGTTGAAAGGTTATCCCCGGGAGATGTGGCTGTTATTGACCACCGTGATATAGATGAAATAGCCGCTGAATCATTAGTGCAAAAAAAGGTAAGAGCAGTAGTAAATATTAATTCTTCAATGTCTGGACGCTATCCTAACAACGGGCCACGTAAGCTGGCTGAAGCGAATATACCGCACTTTGACTTGGCAGGTGAAGAATTTTACTCCCAAATAAATGATGGAGATATGGTTGCAATTCACCGCGGGAATCTCTATTTGGGCGAACAGCGCGTGGGCAGTGCCCGAGTAGTGGACGCTGCGTTAATAGAGCGACAGCTATCAAGGGCAGAAAGAAATCTAGGCAATTTGCTGGATAGTTTTGTTCAAAATACACTTGAATATGCACTGCGTGAGAAAGAACTAATTTTGGGAGGAATTGATTTCCCTTCTCTGTCTGTCAAGCTTGCTGGTATGCATGTTCTTGTTGTGGTGAGGGGGCAATCATATCGGGAGGACTTGCATGCTATTGCTCATTATCTCGATGAAGTAAAGCCGGTGCTAATTGGTGTTGACGGCGGTGCTGATGCACTGTTAGAGTTCGGCCGGATTCCGGATTTAATAGTGGGTGATATGGATAGTGTAAGTGACCAAGCATTAAAGAGGGCTCGGGAAATACTGGTGCATGCGTATCCTGACGGCAAAGCACCGGGCTTGGCCAGAACTGAGAGTTTGGGATTAAATGCGTCCGTCGTAAAAGCACCGGGAACCAGCGAAGATATTGCACTTCTCCTTGCTTATGAGAAAGGAGCAAAACTTATTGCAGCAGTAGGTACTCATTCAAATATGATTGATTTTTTGGAAAAAGGACGAAAAGGAATGGCCAGTACTTTTCTTGTCCGTTTAAAAATTGGAAGCAAATTTATAGATGCTCGCGGAGTTAGTCAATTATATCGCAGCCGGGTATCTGGTCGCTCAATGGTTTTGTTAGCTTTGGCTGCAAGTATTCCAATGTTGGTATTGGCATTGTCAAACCCCACTATTAGGCATATATTTAAAATATTGGCTATGCGTTTGGGCTCAGCAATATAAGGAGGTTCGCTATGTTTCGTGTGAAGGATCACATTATTTCTCTGGTTGCCGTTTTTCTTGCTCTTGGGATTGGCATCTTTGTGGGAACTGCTATTAGTGAAAATATGCTTGTTAAACAGCAGCGTCTAATTATTGAACAGTTATCAGGAGACATTCGCGTCCAAAGACAAGAAAAAATATTGCTTGAAAATGAGCTGCAGTCTGCAAATCGTGATTTGTACTTATGGGAAAAATTTCGCAGTGCTCTCTACCCTGTTTTAGTAACAGGCTCCTTAGCCGGAAAAAATATTGCCGTCATATCTCACGGGACTGATATCCCCCCGGGGGTTTTGTCTTTGCTGCATGATGCGGAAGCGGAAATAGTAACTGTTGTAAATGTTATTGAACGGTCACGGCTTGACAGTTCGGCAAATAATTTGGGGAAGTTTTTGGCGCAAATGATTAACGGCCAAAGTATTGACCAGCAACAGCAAGAGGTTTTAGACCGTTATGCAACCATTGAAAAGCTGCAGACTCGTATGGATACTGTGATAAAGCCTGAAGCGGTTATAATGGTTCTTGGGGAGCGGAAAAATATCAGTAATGACATTGTGCAGCAGATATGTGAGCATCTTGACCCGGAAGAGTTGGCTATGGTTGGACTGGAGTGGAGCGAGGTAACAGACTCAGTCCTTAATGAATTGAAATCTAGGGGTTTTTCCACTATTGATAATGCAGATACACCATTTGGTCAATTTTCACTGCTTGCGGTATTGCGCGGGAGTCCTGGCAATTTTGGCATAAAAGATGCTGCAGATCATTTTGTTTCCACATTTTAAACCAAAGCTTATAAGGAAAGGGTAAATTGTGAAAATATCAGCAATAATTCCTGCTTTTAATGAAGAAAAGACTATAAAATATACAATCAGGGCGTTATTTGCTATTGAAGCAATTTCACAAATAATTGTTGTGGATGATGGATCGGAAGATTCCACAGCAGAAATAGCTCGTTTAGCAGGGGCCGAAGTACTTAGGCTGGTTTCCAATCTTGGCAAGGGAGGCGCCTTAGCTAAAGGCGTTGAAGCGTCGTCCGGCGATGTTTTGTGTTTTGTAGATGCTGATTTGGGTGATACGGCTGCAGAGTTTCGTAAGCTGATAATGCCGGTTATCAGCGGTGATGCGGACATGGTTGTGGCTTCTTGGCCTAAGGCTGGCCGTAGTTCAGGTTTTGGCTTAGTAAAAGGCTTGGCAACTAAAGGTATTTTTTTACTTACAGGATATCAATCCAATGCGCCCTTATCCGGACAGCGGGTGTTGCGTCGAATTGTCTGGAATCAAGCCAATTATAACATCTTCGGCTTTGGTGTTGAAGTTGGATTAACTGTAGAGTGTCTACGTGCGGGATTTCGCATGAAGGAAATCCCGGTTTACATGAAGCATCGGGAAACAGGCCGGGATTTTCAAGGTTTTTTGCATAGAGGCAGGCAGTTTTTTCATGTGGCATATACACTGTGGCGTATGCTACCTTACAGGAAAGAGAGGGTTTAGCAGTGGCGTTATTTATATACATGTCAGTATCTTTACTGTCTGCTCTTCTGGTTCTTCCATTGTTAGACGGCTTGTTGCATTCGTTGCGGCATCTGCAGCGTAATTACTGCGGAGATGTGATACCGCAAAGTATGGGCATTGTTTTTCCTGTAGTATTTTTTTTGTCAGCACTATGGGCAAACTTTACTGGAATATTGCCAATATTTCTTTTGTCTCGATTAGCCTTGATAACAGCGGGCTTTGGAATTTTGGGCGTTACTGATGATATATGGGGAGATAATCGGGCGAGAGGTTTTGGAGGGCATGTTAAACATTTGCTGTTTCACGGTGAAATAACAACGGGGATAGGTAAAGCTGTGCTTGGTTTTGGACTGTCTTTGTGGGCAGTAAGCGGTTTACCGGGATCATTCTTGCTCGTCATTTTGCGGGCAATTCTTGTGGCTTTGTCTGCAAATTTGTTAAATTTGCTTGATTTGAGGCCGGGGCGCGCTATAAAAAGCTTTTTTATGTTTTCGTTTATATACATTTGGCGGGTACCTGACAATACAGGAGCTTTGCTGCTTTTTCCTTTTTGGCTGGCGTCTTTGGTATTATTGCCATGGGACTTGCATGGAAAAGGTATGCTAGGCGATGTTGGTTCTAATATATTGGGAGGCGTCTTGGGACTTGTTATTGTATTAACCGCACCGTGGGTATTCCAGTTTTTATACATGGTAGTGCTTGTAGGCATTCACATACTGGCAGAAAGAATATCCCTTACAAATGTTATTTCTGAAAATATAATTTTAAAATTTATAGATACACTAGGGAGAGAAGAATGGGAGTAATAGCATCTCCAGGAGGAAAAGCTATTTTCTTGAAGAAATAAAGGAGAGAGATATTTGTTCAGCCGCAAAGTTGCTACAGTTACTGAAACTATTGTTCTTTCGCCTGATTGCGAGGAACTTACTGTTTGTTTTGACGGAAACATAAACAAAGCGATAAATTATACGCTGCTTACCGGTCCGGCTTTGCCGGGAGATGCTGTACTACTCAATACTGCTGCTATGGAGTTAGGACTTGGAAGCGGCGGTTATCACTTTGTTTATCTAAATCTTAACAGGATAGAACAAGGCAAAAACAGCGCAGGTCATATAATTAAGCTGCGCTATACGCCGTTGCAGTTTCCTGTGCTTGCTGTGGAAGAAGAGCAGTCAATTCATCATTGTGTGATGGCGCAGGCAGAGCATTTAGACGGCTTGCCTGTGGTAGTGGCGGAGTTACATAGTATGCTTGCTCCGATTGTATTAACTTTAAAAAAGATAAAACCTGCCGCGCGCATTGTATACTTGATGACTGATGGGGGGTCTTTGCCTGCCTATTTTAGCTTTTCTGCAAGAAAGCTGCGGCAAGAAGGACTTCTCCATAGTATAGTCAGCTGTGGTCATGCGTTTGGCGGAGACCTTGAAGCTGTAAATATCTTTAGTGGTCTTTTGGCTGCAAAATATGCAGCATTAGCCGATGTTGTTGTTATATGCATGGGTCCTGGGGTAGTCGGCACAGGAACTCCTTTTGGTTTTAGCGGTATTGAGATGGGAGAAAACCTTAACAGGGTACATATTCTTGGTGGTCATGCCATTGCTGTGCCGCGCATTAGCTTTAAAGATTCTCGCATCAGACATTACGGCTTATCTCATCATTCGTTGACAGCCTTAGGCAAGGTTGCTTTAGTTGCTGCCGATTTACCTCTGCCGTTATTGGATGACAAAAGTGACGCCGTATTAAAGTCGCAGCTGCAAGGTGCCGGTCTGAATCATAAACATCGAATATTTTGGATCCCCGATGCTTCCCTAGAGCACTTGGATGAATATGGTTTTGTTTGTTCAACGATGGGGCGTACTCCCGCTGATGACCGGGCTTTTTTTATGGCAACTACGGCAGCTGCAACACATGCGTCTTCATTAATGCAGCTTGACTGAAATAAATTGGGTCAATGTCATATGCTTGTCTGTCATTGTCTTCAAAAAAAACTTTAAGTCTTTAATTTTGCCGATAAAAATAACTTTTTCCTTTTGGATATATGTTTGCATGGTGACGCCTCCTTAATGGTTAGATTACAATATTCTATGAGTAGTTTGAGAATATATGCCTCACTGTGACTTGACAAAAGAGTAGCGACATAAAAAAGTCCTTCCCTGCATAGACTGTGCCAGAATGGACAGGGGGGAGACCGGTGTGGCATAAGTTTCAGGACGCGCTGATTGAACATATTCGTGATCAATTTTTAGTGTACTTACTGGTAATAGCTGTATTTACGATAGGTGTTGGTTTAGGAGCACTATCTGTGCGTTTATTGCCGGAGGCGCAGATTAATGAGTTAAATCATTATTTTATTGATTTCGTTCACTTTCTGGCAAAACAAGAACCTGTAAGCCACATGCGGATATTTCAGAATTCCATGCTGCAGAACGGAAAGTTCTTATTTGCAATTTGGGTTTGCGGCAACTTTTTTTTCGGCTTTGCAGTTGTACTGATGCTGCTTTTCTATCGCGGATTCACTATAGGTTTCACCGTAGGGTTTTTAGCTGAGCAAAATGCAATGCGCGGCGTAATGTTTGCTCTTAGTGCGGTGATGCCTCAGAATCTTGTGTATATTCCTGTTTCATTGCTGGTTGGAGTGGCGGCTATTACCTTGTCAGTGCTGCATATGCGAAGGCGCTTTGGCGGGAAGCAGTTTCCTGCAGGCGCTTACTTAATCCAATTTACATTATTAGTACTTACATCCGCAGCTTGCATGGCTTTGGGAGCAGTAATTGAGGCATTAATTACACCAGTATTTATGAGGATGATGGTGTCCGTTCTATAAAAAATTTATAGTTGAGGGAAGAATGATTGTTGGCGTACCAAGCGAAATTATAAAAAGTTCTAAAATATTATCTTTCCCATAATACTATTATGAGGAGGGGTATTATGCACGTTTTCTTTATAGGTAGAAAATTTCTCAGGATTATATCAATAACTGTTATACTGCTATTAACATTATTGCTGCTTCAGTATTATACATTTATGGCTCTAAATCCCCAGAGGGTTCACTTCCGAGAACCGCGCGGAGAAGCAATAAAGGTGTCGGTTGATGGTGTAGAAGATGAAAAAAATGAAATATACGACCGATTTTTAAATTTTTTAAACGAATTTTTCCAAAATGGCCTGTGATTTATATGGGAGAAAAGGATTTCTTTACTAAAATGTTGAATCTCTTATCATATTACTGTAAGTTCAGGCAAGACAAAGAAGGAGATCGTAAATGGACAGGTTGTTAAAGGATTTTATTCAATATGTTTCTGTGGAAAAAGGATTGGCTAAAAATACTCTGGAATCCTATAGCCGGGATTTGCGATCCTTTTGCGCATATTTAAAGAAGAACGGTATAGAAAGCATGGGACAGGTAACTCGAGCCGAAATTGTAGGGTATTTGCTCAGCCTGCAAAAATCAGGGAAGGCGACGTCAACCCTTTCCCGCAACCTGGCATCAATTCGTTCTTTTTGTCATTATCTTTTTAATGAGAAAGCTATTGCAGAAAATCCCGCATCAGATTTGGAGTCACCAAAAACGGTTAAAAAGCTTCCCCGCATAATGACTCTTAATGAAATAGACCTTTTACTTGAACAGCCTGACTCTCTGCAATTAACTGGCGTACGAGATAAAGCCATGCTTGAAGTAATTTACGCTACCGGAATTCGTGTCTCGGAATTGATTTCACTGGATGTTGGGGATATTAATTTAGAAGCAGGCTTTGTTCGCTGTACAGGAAAAGGCTCAAAGGAAAGGCTTATCCCTCTAGGCTCTGTAGCTATCAGAAATGTTGACCGCTATTTAACAGAGAGTCGTCCAAAACTAGTTCGCCACAATGGCGAGGCTGCTCTTTTTGTTAATCAGCATGGAAATCGGCTAACAAGACAAGGTTTTTGGAAAATATTAAAAAAATACGCACGACAAGCGAATATTACAAAGGAGATTACGCCGCACACAATCAGGCATTCATTTGCTACCCATCTATTAGAAAATGGTGCTGATTTGCGCTCCGTTCAAGAGATGCTGGGGCATGCGGATATTGCTACTACACAGATTTATACCCAAGTGACAAAGCGTAAGCTGAAAGATGTGTATGAAAAAACTCATCCCAGAGCTTAGGAGGCTGCCGTGACAATTAAACGGGCAATTATTATTGTACTAGACAGTTTAGGCGTAGGGGAGCTTCCCGACGCCTCATTTTATGGAGATGCGGGAAGCAACACGTTGGCTCATATTTCCAAAGCTGCAGAGGGATTAACCCTTCCTGCTCTGGAATCTTTTGGGCTTGGCTGTCTTACTGATGTACGAGGCGTTCCCTGCAGGGACAAGCCTGTGGCGTCATTTGGCAAAATGGCTGAGCGTTCAGCAGGGAAGGATACGACCACAGGCCACTGGGAGTTGACCGGTATTATTCTTGATCAAGCTTTTCCTGTGTTTCCCGATGGGTTTCCGCCGGAAATTATTGAGCCCTTTGAGTTAGCTGCTGGACGTCCCGTACTGGGCAATATAAAGGCCTCAGGAACAGAAATTATTAATCTTTTAGGTAAGGAACATATGGAAAGCGGTCGTCCCATTGTTTATACATCGGCAGACAGTGTTTTTCAAATTGCCGCTCATGAAGATGTAGTTCCATTGCCTGTATTATATGAATGGTGTGCCGCTGCCAGAAGCTTGCTCCGTGATGAATACGCTGTGGGCCGGGTTATTGCCCGACCTTTTATCGGCTCACAGGGACAGTTTAAACGGACAGAAAACCGCAAGGATTACTCACTCACCCCTCCAAGGGCTACTCTTCTGGATATTCTCGTTGAACATAACCACGAGGTGGTAGGTATTGGTAAAATATCGGACATTTTTGCTGATAAGGGTGTTACAACATCAATACATACAAAAAGCAATGATGAAGGAATGGCCACAGTGCTAGATGTTATGAACAGCTATGACCGCGGCTTGATTTTCGCTAATCTGGTAGACTTTGATATGTTATACGGACATCGCAATGATGCACTCGGCTATGCCAAAGCCTTAGAACGTTTTGACAGTCAATTGCCGGAGGTTTTAAACGAAATGAAAGACAGTGATCTCCTTTTCCTTGTGGCCGACCACGGCTGTGACCCAACCTTCCCCCATACGGACCATACAAGGGAATATGTGCCGTTGCTAGTTTATGGCAAAAAAAGTCGTCCAGTTAATTTGGGAATAAGAGAGACTTTTGCCGATGTAGCCGCAACTATCGCCCAACTTTTAGGAGTTCCTTCTCCATCGGCTGGACAAAGTTTTGCTCGTGAGCTGGGGTTGAACACAAAGTGAGGGTCCAGGATATTATCAGCAAAAAAAGAGACGGCTTTTCACTTTCGCCTGAAGAAATCCATGCTTTTATTCAGAAATTCACAAACGGTGGTATTCCCGATTACCAGGCAGCGGCCTGGCTAATGGCTGTGTTTATTCGCGGCATGGATGAGAAAGAAACTGCGGCGCTTACAGATTCCCTGGCCGCCTCCGGTAAGATGCTGGATTTTTCCGACATGGATAATACTGTAGTTGATAAACATTCTACTGGCGGAGTGGGAGACAAGACTACGCTAATTCTTATGCCGCTTATGGCGGCTGCAGGTGCGGTAATGGGGAAAATGTCGGGACGGGGACTAGGCCATACAGGCGGCACCATAGACAAGCTCTCATGTATACCCGGTTTCCGCACCGATTTAACAGATTCAGAATTTATTAATCTAGTACGGGAAAACGGCCTAGCTATTATGGGTCAAACACCGCAAATGACTCCTGCAGACGGCAAGCTATATGCATTGCGGGATGCTACGGCCACAGTTGAAAGCATTCCGCTAATTGCTTCCTCAGTGATGAGCAAAAAAATAGCCGCCGGCGCTAAAGGAATTGTTCTTGATGTTAAAGCCGGCAGCGGTGCTTTTATGAGAGATGAAGATGACGCCATAGAGCTGGCTCGTGTCATGGTTTCCATTGGGCGCACTTTGGGTCGCCGGACACATGCCTTAATCACTTCCATGGAACAGCCCCTTGGCAACACTGTGGGAAACCATATTGAAGTACTGGAGGCGTTGGAAACGCTACGTGGTGAGGGGCCTGCGGACTTGACGGAGCTTTGTCTGGAATTGGGCGCCGAATTACTAGCAGTTTCCGGGTTAGAACAGGAAAACAGCCGTGCCCGGCAATTGCTGCAGACGTTATTGATCGACGGAAGCGCTTTGCAGGCCATGCGGAGCCTAGTTGCAGCTCAGGGAGGGGACGCGTCCGTCATTGACTACCCTGAAAAAATAGGGGAGCCGAAATATTCTGAGACGATTTATTCCAACACTTCCGGATACATTAGTAGTATTGACGCGCGTATTGTAGGACGCTCTGCCGTTCTTCTAGGTGCAGGCCGCGAAAAAAAAGAGGATTTGATCGACCTTTTTGCCGGAATCCGCTTGTATAAAAAAATAGGTGACAGAGTTCGGGAAGGAGAGCCTCTGGCTGACTTATTCGCAAATGCTAAAGATAAGCTGGTTCCGGCAACAGCCAATTTTATTACCGCTTATAGCTTCAGAAACACTCTGCCAAAAACACCTCCATTGTTATTGGCACGTATCAACTAGAAAGCTCGATAATAGGCGTTTTATTTTTTTCGATATTATAATAGAACCCCTGCAGGAATTATTATTAGATACCCGCAGGGGTTATTTGTGTTCTTATCTTCACGGATATTAAGCATCAGCTTCAAGGGTAAATGTAAAGACGTCTCATTTCGGAAAACGACTTTGCATATTTTTTTGTTTAAGCTGGAAAATACTAAAGCAGTGAAAACTTAAGGAGGAAATATGTATGCTAAATAAACGTTTTGTAACAATACTGTTGACTATCCTTTTAACACTTAGCGTAATGCCAGCTTATGCTCAGGATTTTTCTTTTCAGTCCAAGGCTGTTTTACTTATGGACACGGGCAGCAGGCAGATTCTTTATGAGAGTAATGCCAATGAACGCCTTTACCCTGCCAGTGTAACAAAGATTATGACTATGTTGTTGGCTATGGAAGCTTTGAATGAGGGTAAGGTTAAACTGGAAGATATGATTCCCATAAGTGAGAAAGCTGCTAGTCTGGGGGGATCTCAAATTTTTCTTTCACCTGGGGACCGTATTCCATTCCAAGATTTAATGATTGGTATAGGTGTTGGCTCAGCTAACGACGGTTCAGTAGCTATGGCAGAATTTATCAGCGGTTCGGTTGAAAGCTTTGTGGAGCTAATGAACGAAAAAGCTGCCGAGCTGGGCATGGTTAATACAAACTTTGTAAACCCTCACGGCCTTCATGATGAAAACCATTACACTACCGCTTATGACATTTCGTTAATGTCACTGGAATTGATGCGTTATCCGAAGATACATGAATGGCTGACTATTTGGATGAATGAGGAGTTTCTAAAAGATAAAATCAAGAAAAGCGAAGGTGTCTATCTAAGCAATGCCAATCGCCTTGTCCGTTATTATGACGGAGCGGACGGATTAAAAACCGGCTTTACCAACGAAGCGGGAAATTGTGTTTCCGCAACTGCTAAGCGCGGTGATACCAGGTTCCTTGCTGTTGTCCTCGGAGCACCGGGGCGTCCGGCACTATTTGATGAGGCCAGGGAATTGCTTGACTGGGGCTTTGCCAATTACCGCAGTGTTTCAATTGTAAAGAGGGGGGATATTTTGGGCGCGGTTCGCGTTGACAAAGGAAAGCAGGAGGCAGTGAATCTTGTGGCGGCGCAGGACTTGTCTCTGCTGCTGAAAAAAGGGGCAAAAGATGATGTGACGCAGGAAGTTATTATCCCGAAACGAGCACACGCCCCATTGAATGTGAGGGATGAAGTCGGGAGCTTGGTTGTAACTTCACCAGAGGGAGAAGAGTTGGGCCGGGTGGCACTAGTCCCGGCAGAAGAAGTCCCGCGTGGTAATTTTATTACCTATTTTCGGCGGTTTGCAGAGTTTTGGCTGAAATTCGGCCGTTAATGACTAGAATATTCCATTGTGCTCCTATATGGGTACAATGGAAATTTTTTTGTTATAGGAAGGACTTGCCAATTATTGTGGAGAATAGAAGATAAGAATTAATCGACATACGGGGGGATGTTCGGTGGAAGTAAAGCTTAAGCTGGCCGGGGATACGCTTGTGGTAAGGCTACGGGGTGAACTGGACCATCATGCTGTAAATGGGCTGAGGTCAAAAATTGATACAAAGCTGCCGCAGGTGAAAAATATCCTCTTTAATTTTAATGAAGTTGGGTTTATGGACAGTTCCGGGTTAGGGCTGGTGCTGGGACGCTATAAAATTGTTTCTGAAAAGGGCGGCAAGGTAGTAGCCTGTTCTCTTAGTCCAGGTGTGAACAGGGTGTTTGAGCTTTCGGGGCTGCAGTCAAAAATACCGCTATACTCCACAGAGCGTGAAGCTTTAAATTCAGTGTAGGGAGGCAAAGAGATGGACAATTATATGAAGTTGGAGATACCAAGCAAGTCACAAAATGAATCCTTTGCCCGGGTAGCTGTGGCGGCTTTTGCCGCACAGGCCGATCCTACAATCGATGAAATCACAGATGTTAAGACTGCCGTTTCCGAAGCTGTAACTAACGCAATAATCCATGGTTATGAAAACGGGCCTGGAATTATTGCTATTACAGCATCATTGACCGGCCGTACATTGGAAATTATTGTGGTAGATTACGGTGTTGGCATTACTGATATCGAACAGGCTAGACAGCCTCTATACACATCTAAACCTGAACTGGATCGTTCGGGTATGGGCTTTACAATTATGGAGAGCTTTATGGATCAGTGCAGAGTCGTTTCCAAAGCAGGAGAAGGCACTACCGTGAGTATGAGCAAGGTATTTGGCGACATAGATAATAAGATGTCTTAGGCGGTGCCTGCTATGGAAGAATCTGTTGAGAAACATTTGCCGCTGGTGCGTAGTCTTGTCAACCGTTTCAAGGGCGAATTTGCTGAGAGCGAGGATTTGTTTCAGGTGGGATGTATTGGACTGCTTAAAGCTCTTAAATCCTTTGATAGTAAACGCGGAACCGCATTTACTACTTACGCTGTGCCTGTTATCGCCGGCGAAATTAAAATGTATTTGCGTGGTCAGAGTACAGTAAAATACAGCAGGGCTATAAAAGTACAGGCAAGGCGATTAAAGCTTATTACAGAAGAATTAGAACAACGATTAGGGCGCCGGCCCACTCTCAGTGAACTCTCCGAGGTAAGCGGGCTGGGACGCGAGGAGTTGTCGGCGGTTATTGATGTGATGCGCTCACCTGTTTCTTTGGATGACGTCACGGCGGGAGCCGCGGGAGGGACGCCTGTTCAGGTAGGCGAAGAGGAAAATGTGGTGGATCGTATTGCGTTGCGCCAGATACTGTCTTCATTGCCGCACCGTGAGAGGCAAATCGTGTTTTATCGTTTTTTTCATTATAAAACTCAGCATGATGTAGCTGGGTTGCTGGGAATTTCACAAATGCATGTTTCCAGGCTGGAAAGAAAGATTTTAGAGGATATGAAAAAGCACTTAAACGATTAATGAGCAGTTTTAGAGCTATTCGGTAATTTATAAGTATAACGGCTTTGGCCGTTATATTTTTTTTTATTAGGGGCAAACTATGGATAAAACATAGGAGGTGATTGTGTATGTCGATGGCAAAAGTTGTCGAGCTTGTGGGCGAATCAAAAGTAGGCTGGGAAGATGCGGTTAAGAATGCCGTTGAAGATGCTTCAAAAACTGTAGAGAATATGAGTGGTGTGGAAGTTTATAACTGGACGGCCAATATTGATAACGGCAAAATAGTTGAGTATAAAGCAAATATTAAAGTTGCTTATGGAGTAAAAGACCGCTGACAAATTGTTTAAGCCCTCCTGTTATTGGAGGGTTTTTAATAATTCGCATAAGAGGTGAGTAAATGTCCCCGAACAGGCAAGGCCCACCAGAAAAAGTAAGCTCCGAGCTTCAGAAAAATATTAAATTTTTTACAGAAAAACTGGGTATTGGAACCAGTATTGATGTTTTAGTGAAGGAAATGACCATCGGTGGAAAAAAAATGGCTCTTATTTTCATAGATGGATTTACAAACGGTGAGCTAGTATCTTTGATTCTGCATAGAATGGTTGCTTTGGAAAGAAGTGATCTTGTTCCCAATACGCTGCAGAAGCTGATGGAACATAAAATTCCCTTTATGGAGATGGAGCGCAACAATCAGCTTTCCGAGGTAATGGATGAGTTATTGGCCGGCCAGATGTTGCTATTTGTAGACGGGGAAACAGAGGTAATTGTCTTGGACACCAGGGAGTACCCGATTCGCGGTCCGGAAGAACCGGACACGGAACGACTAACTCGAGGTTCACGAGATGGCTTTGTAGAAACGATGATGTTTAACATAGCGCTTATCCGCCGTCGGGTAAGAGACCCAGGCTTACGGGTGGAGGCAATGAAGTTGGGGCGCCGCTCTAAAACTGATGTAGCCATAATGTATATAAATGATATCGTTAACCCTCAGCTGCTGGAAAATGTTCAAGACCGTCTCGGAAGAATTGATATAGACGGCTTGCCTATGGCTGAAAAATCAGTGGAGGAATTTATAACTAAGGGGATGTGGAATGTTTTCCCCCTTGTGCGTTATACGGAGCGGCCTGATGTAGCCGCCACACATCTCTTTGAAGGGCATATTCTTCTAATTGTGGACACCTCTCCCGCCGTAATGATTTTGCCATCTACGTTCTTTCATCACGTTCAGCATGCCGAGGAATACAGACAAAATGTGTTGTCCGGCATATATGTCCGTTGGGTGAGATTTGCCGGTATCTTTATGTCGGTATTCTTAGCGCCTCTATACTTGCTGTTTTCATTGCAGCCTCACTTGCTACCTGAATCTCTTGAGTTCATCGGACCGGCAGAAGTAGGAAATGTTCCTCTTTTTATTCAGTTCATAATTGTTCACTTTGGAATTGATCTGGTAAGAATATCAGGAATACATACACCTTCATCTCTAGCTACGGCAATGGGTTTAATTGCCGCTCTGCTTATTGGGCAGATTGCTATTGACGTAGGGTTGTTTACGCCGGAGGTTTTGCTTTACGGAGGCTTGGTAGCATTGGGAATGTTTTCTACGCCGAGCTGGGAGTTGAGCTTGGCTAATCGCTTTGTCCACTTAATGATGCTCTTGCTCACAGGCCTGTTTTACTTTCCGGGATTTATAGGTGGGCTGGTGATTGTGTTTATACGTTTGGCAACAAATAAATCTTTCGGTGTTCCTTATTTATGGCCGCTTGTTCCTTTCAATTTTTCTGCGTTGAAAAGTGTCCTGCTTCGTGAGCCTGTACTAATACAAAATGTTCGACCCAGTGTGCTGAAAACAAAAGATAGAACTCGTA
>DLMZ01000003.1:64705-64956 GCA_002479415.1 Firmicutes bacterium UBA7523 | reverse complement strand
GAAAACAAAAGATAGAACTCGTATTACCTCAAAAGGCAAGGAACAGATAGGAAATAGGAGGGATGATAATGCCGATTCATAATAAAGCGTATGGTGTGGAAAATGCTTCAGGAATTAGAGTAGGCATACCCCGCGCACTATTATATTATAACTATTATCCGGGCTGGGAAGCTTTTTTTCGAGCACTTGGAGCGGAAGTTGTCCTCTCTGACGAGACAACAAAGCAAATTGTGGACAACGGCGTTCGCCTT
>DLMZ01000003.1:63562-64565 GCA_002479415.1 Firmicutes bacterium UBA7523 | reverse complement strand
ACAACGGCGTTCGCCTTGCTGTTGATGAGGCTTGTCTTCCTGTAAAGCTTTATCTTGGACACTTGGCAAATTTGAGAGATAAAAAGGTGGACTGCATATTTGCTCCTCGAGTTGTTTCGGTTGAACAAAACAAATTTCTTTGTCCAAAATTCTTGGGATTACCGGAAATAGCCCGTTTTGGCGTGCCGGATTTGCCCCCGCTTTTAGATGTGGAAATAAATGTGCACGAACAGTACCAAAAGACATGTCGTGATTTGAAAAGGTTGGCAGCAAGCTTTGAAAAACGTCCTCGGATTATTGAAGAAGCTTTGCGCTCGGCCGAGTTGGCACAGGAGAATTATGAAGCTGCTTTGCGCTTAGGGAAGACACCGCAAGATGTTCTTTCAGGAACGGAAGACAAGCATCGCAAAGAAAGTGTACGGGTAGCTGTGCTAGGTCATGCTTACAACTTGAACGACAAGTTTATTAGTATGAATTTACTGTCTAAATTGAGAGAGTTCGGCGCTGAGGTAATTACGTCGGAAATGCTCAAAGCTGAGGAGATAGAGCAGGGAGCAGCAATTACTGAAAAAGAAATCTATTGGACATTCGGCAAAGAGCTGATGGGTTCAGCTTTTCATCTTATGGAAGAAGGGAAAATTAACGGGATAATACTAGTTGCCGCCTTCGGATGCGGGCCGGACTCTTTGGTTTGTGAAATGGTGGAAAGAATATATAGGAGAGGCAAAAAAGCTCCTGTATTGATGTTAACAATAGATGAACATACCGGAGAAGCAGGTGTTGTTACCAGGCTCGAAGCTTTTATAGATATGCTGCGCTGGAGGGAAGCGGTATGAAAATAACTTATCCGCATATGGGAACACTTTCTTTAGCTATTCATGGATTTCTGGATGATCTGGGGCTGGATGTTTTGCCGCCGCCACCGATTACAAAGCGCACAATAAATTTGGGAGTACGACATTCGCCGGAATTTGCCTGTTTTCCCCTGAAGGTAAATATGGGC
>DLMZ01000003.1:62429-63394 GCA_002479415.1 Firmicutes bacterium UBA7523 | reverse complement strand
CTCTTGAAGAGGGAGCAGACACAATCGTTATGGTAGGCGGCAGCGGCCCCTGTCGCTTGGGTTATTACGCCCAGGTACAAAAGGAAATATTAACAGACTTAGGGTATAATTTTAAAATGATTGTGCTTGAACCTCCGCAAAAGCATTTAAGTGAGTTGGGAGTTGAGATCAAAAAGCTATGCGGCAATAGAAGTTGGCCTGAAGTTATGAGGGCGATTTACACTGCCTGGCAAAAAATTAAAGCCATGGATAAACTTCATGCTTTATCGCTGAAAATTCGGCCGCGTGAACTGGAAACGGGCAGTACCACCAAGTCTTATAAAGAAGGTATGCAGCTTATTGCCGCAGCGCGCAGTACGGTTGATACAGAAAACGCTGCTCGTTTGGCTTCCAATAAGTTAAAGTCGGTGCCGTGTAATTTCGAAAAAGAAGTACTGCGCATTGGCTTAGTTGGTGAAATATATATGTTGCTTGAGCCCTGTGCCAATTTGCAAATTGAAAATATTTTGGGAGAAATGGGTGTAGAAGTAGACAGATCCATATATATCTCTCATTGGATTAAAGAGCATTTAGTTTTAAACCCCCTTCGGCTTAAAAGTAATCAAAATATGAAGCAAGCCGCCTCTCCGTATTTGAAGCATTTTGTTGGTGGTCACGGTCGGGAGTCGGTGGGAGATACAGTACTTTATGGCCGCAAAGGCTTCGACGGTGTTGTACATGTATTACCTTTTACCTGTACGCCTGAAATAGTAGCACAAAGTATTCTTCCCACAGTCAGCCGGGAACAGGGAATCCCGGTAATATCCTTTTCTCTTGATGAGCAGGCCGGAGAAGCAGGCTTTATCACACGCCTGGAGGCATTTCTTGACTTGCTGTCACAACGCAGAACGAAAACTAATTCTGGTTGTTGAAATAGTATGTTTTAACATGTTATCAAAGCAGACAACCCCGGCACCGCAGGCGTA
>DLMZ01000003.1:49898-62327 GCA_002479415.1 Firmicutes bacterium UBA7523 | reverse complement strand
CAACCCCGGCACCGCAGGCGTATTAGTATACGTTTTAGGATGTCGGGGTTGTGTCGTGAAAAAGCAATGCGTATAATCAGAGGCTTGTCACATTATTTATTGTTTCACCTGCCTGGGGTATTTGTGGTATAATGGGGAAAGATTTGGAGAGGAGGGAGCCTTTGATAGCCATTACATCTCATCAAAATGCTGATTTTGACGCTTTGGCTTCTATGGTGGCTGCAGCTAAGCTATATCCTCATTCACAACCGGTCTTCCCTGGTAACCTTAACCAGAATGTCCAAGAGTTTGTTGCGCTCTACAGGGATGTATTGAATATAAAATCTCAAAAAGAAATCGATTTTTCCAAAGTTGAACTTCTGGTGATAACAGATACCAAGCAGATTAGCAGAATAGGTCTTTTTGAAAAACATTTGCCTAACATACCTGAAATACACATATATGACCATCATCCCGAAAACGGTGACGATATTGTCGCTAATAAAACTGTTTGCGAAGAAGTTGGCGCTACCACCACTTTAATACTTGAGCGTATCTTCGCAGAAAATACTAGGTTGACATCATTTGAAGCAACTCTGTTTGCTTTGGGAATTTATGAGGATACAGGCTGTTTAACATTTGATTCCACTACTCTGCGTGATGTGCATGCACTGCACCGCCTTTGGGAGATAGGTGTTAACCTGCGGGTTGTTAATGAATTTTTGAACAGACCGCTATCTGAAGAACAGCGAGCAATTTTAGATGACATGCTAACCGCTACTGAATATTACGAATTGCGTGGTGTCCGTGTGGCTGTGACGACGGCAGAAAGTGCCGGTTATGTTACAGGCTTGGCTTTGCTGACACATAAGCTAATTGAAATCGAAGATGTGGACATTGTTTTTTCAATAGTATCTATGGATGATAGAATATATATTGTGGGACGAAGCCGGATGGAGCATTTTGACTTGGGTGTTATCCTTTCTGTGTTTGGGGGTAAAGGTCATCCCCGTGCGGCTTCTGCCATTGTAAGGGATTCAACGTTGCCTGAAGCAAGAGAAAAGTTGATTGCCACTCTCTACCGGGTGATTTCCCCTGTAACAACAGTAAGAGAAATTATGTCTGCTCCGGTACACTCTATTCCAGCAGACACCACTGTTGACAAAGCGCGAGAATTAATGATGCGTTATGGGCACAGCGGTTTTCCAGTAATGGGAAGTAATGGTCTGGCTGGAGTTATTTCGCGCAGGGATTTAGAAAAGGCAGCTCATCACGGCTTAGGGCATGCTCCTGTTAAAGGATATATGAACAAAAAGCCTATAACAATTTCCCATGAAACTTCAATAAAAAAAGCACAACAAATTATGATTGAAAAAAATATAGGTAGGCTGCCGGTAGTAGATAACGACGAAATTGTGGGTATTGTCACACGAACAGATATGCTGCGCAATCTTGAAGGGGGATCAAAGCTTAGCAGCGTCGGCGAGAGCTTTTTCCCCGCACCCGGATCTGATATTACCTCAATTATAACTAAAAGGCTTTCTAAAGAGATACAAAGCCTGCTGTTACTAATCGGGCAGAAGGCTAGCCGAGAAAATATGCAGGTTTACGCCGTAGGCGGATTTATACGGGATTTGCTGCTTAATATTCCCAATCAGGATTTGGACTTGGTAGTGGAGCGGGACGCCATATCTTTTGCTATATCTTTAAACGAGCTGCTTGGGGGGACATTGAAGAGCTATGAGCAATTCGGCACGGCGCAAATTATTTTGCCTGACGGGAGGCAGATCGATTTGGTTACATCGCGCCAAGAATTTTATGCGCGACCCGCTGCTTTGCCAGAAGTCGAACAAAGTAGCTTGAAAAATGATCTCTTTCGACGTGACTTTACTATCAATACCTTGGCATGCAGCTTAAACTCACCCAGGTTCGGCAGGCTTTATGATTTTTTTAACGGTACTTCGGATTTAGAAAAGGGACTAATCCGTACTCTCTATAACCTTAGTTTTGTAGAAGACCCTCTTCGGGTATTGCGAGCTATCCGTTTTGAACAGCGGTTTGGCTTCACCATAGAAGAGACTACTCTTTCACTTGTGGAAAATGCGATTCAGACGAGAGTATTGGACAAGGTCAGCAAGGAGAGAAAGTATGAGGAGCTGAAGCTTGCTTTGCTGGAAGAAAAAGCTCCAGAGATTTTGATTCGTTATTTTGAACTGGGGCTGGGAGCTCAAATATTCCCAGGTATTCGTTTTAACAGTAAAATTAGAGGCAGGCTTTTAGCTACCCGTGAAATGCTTTCTTGGGCAAAGAATTGCTGGAAGGATGCGCTCGCTTTACCTTCAGTATTCTATCTGTCTGCCGTTTTGTTAGATGCACCGTTTCAGGAAGCAAGACATCTTTGTCGTAGATTGCGTTTGCATGCAGATGAGAGGGAGAGGGTTTTGGCCGTAGTAGAAGCGGTGCCTCGTCTCCAATCGTTGTTTTTGTCAGATAAGAGCCTTAGCCCAAGCCAAATCTTTTATGCTTTAAATGGGCAGCCTGTGGAAACATTGCTTATGCTTCAAATAGAAAATGAGCAGAGCCGCATCTGGGAGTATACTTCGCTTTACTGGGAAAAGTTGCGCCATCGTCAGAGCAACGTGAGCGGCCGAGACCTGATAGAGATGGGCTGCTCACCAGGACCACGCTTTCAGCAAATCTTGCGTTCGGTTCACGAGGAACGGTTAAATGACAGGTTGCAAAGCAAGGAGGAAGAAATGGCATATATAAAAGAGTTGTTGGCTTCCGGTAGCGGAGAGGAGTGCTGACATGTTTTTAGGAGATTATTTATACCGAGTTCCCGCACTGCTTTTAGCTGTTACTCTCCATGAGCTGGCGCATGGTTGGGTAGCCTATCGTTTAGGTGACCCCACAGCGAAAAGTCATGGCAGATTGACTTTAAATCCCTTAGCTCACTTAGACCCTCTAGGCTTATTGGCGCTTTTTCTTGTGGGCTTTGGCTGGGCTAAGCCTGTCCCTGTCAATCCTATGTACTTTAAAGGTGACCGCCGGCGGGGCATGTTTCTTGTCGGACTTGCCGGGCCTGTAACCAATTTTGTTTTGGCTTTTATTCTGTTGTTTCTGCTGCTGGCCTTATCGGCAGCAGTAAGTGCTGTTCCCCATCTTTATCAGATATTGCTGGTAGCTTTTCGCTATAATGTTATGCTCGGTGTGTTTAATATGCTGCCTTTTCCGCCGCTGGACGGCTCAAAAGTGCTTGCTTATTTTTTGCCTTCAGGATTTATGCAAACCTTTCACCAGCTTGAGCAGTACGGACCTGTAATACTAATTGTCTTAATTTTCTCCGGTGTATTATGGCGAATCCTCTTTCCGCTAATTAGCATAGCTTCTAATACAATTTTCGTTGCAGTGAACTTACTGCTTAATGTTTTTTGAAGGGGGTAAATAATTATGGATCAAAAAGTTATTTTAAGCGGTATGCGCCCTACAGGCCGTCTGCAATTAGGCAATTTGCTGGGTGCACTTGATAATTGGGTTAAATTGCAGCATACTCACCGCTGTTTCTTTTCAGTGGTGGATTGGCACGCGCTGACTACAGGATACGAAGAGACGGCGCAAATGCGTGAAAATGTTTACGATATGGTGATAGACTGGCTTTCCGCCGGGCTTGACCCAGAGAAGAACGTTATTTTTCGTCAGTCCGATGTAAAAGAACATGCCGAATTGTATTTGCTGTTTTCCATGTTTACACCCCTTTCATGGTTGGAACGCTGTCCCACCTATAAAGACCAGATTGAGCAACTGCGGGAGAAGAATTTGGCAACATACGGATTTTTAGGCTATCCCTTGCTGCAGGCTGCAGATATATTAGTATACCGCGCCGATGCTGTCCCTGTCGGAGAGGATCAAGCGCCTCACATTGAAATGACACGAGAGGTTGCCCGTCGCTTTAATCATTTATATAAGCCTGTATTCCCTGAGCCGGCCACAATTTTAAACAAGGTGAAGCTCCTGCCGGGAATTGACGGCAGAAAAATGAGTAAATCTTACGGCAACACTATAGAGATGTCTGAGCATCCAGATGAGATTAGGCGCAAGATAAATCAGATGATAACCGATCCCGGACGTTTAAGGAAAAGTGACCCCGGCAATCCCGATGTATGTACAGTATTTTCTTTCCACGGCGTGTTTAATGTTGATGTGTTAGCCGATGTGGAGGGTGTCTGCCGTCGTGGAGAAATAGGCTGTGTTCAGTGCAAAAAGCAATTGGCTGAAAAGCTGGTTTTATATATGGAGCCAATTTACGAGCGCAGGCAGCAATTGTTGGGCAAAAAAGATTATGTCCGTGAAATACTGGAATCAGGAGCAAAGAAAGCCGGTATGGTTGCCGGGGAGACTTTGGATCTGGTGCGTGAGGCAATGAACCTCACGCTGTGAGGAAAGGGAGAGGCCGGTGGAGTATCTCGTTAGACAAACAGCTTTTGAGGGGCCTTTTGCTTTGCTTTTTCACTTAATTGAAAAAGCAGAAGTAGATATTTACGAAATATCAGTGGCGGAAATTACTGCTCAATATCTGGAATACCTGCAGGCGATGCACGAGCTGAATTTGGAGGTGGCCTCAGAGTTTTTGGTGATGGCAGCAACTCTGCTTAAGCTGAAATCAAAAAAACTTTTACCAGGAACTTATGAAACGGCGGATGAGACAGAAGATGCTATAATAACCATAGACTCACAGGAGGAACTGGTGCAGCGGCTATTGGAATACCGCCATTTTCGATCTGTCGCTGATGAGCTGCGTTCTTGTGAGCAAGCTCAAAAGCGGGTTTTTGCCCGCTCTTTGTCAGGTGAAAAAGTACTTATTGTCAATCCCGAAAAGGAAATGTCGGCAGCGGGAATCACTTTGCCCGGTCTGATGCAGGCTTTTTCCCGTTTGCTGGCAGAATGGGAGCAGTTGCCCCGCGAAGTAAATGTTGATGAGTTTACTGTAAAAGATAAAATGAATTTAATAATGAGCTCCTTGAAAGGAAATTCCTCCGGAGTTGATTTTTCTGCTCTATTTTATAAAGGGGCAAGCTTGTCGGAAATAATCATGACTTTTTTTGCTCTTTTAGAGCTGATTAGGCTTAAAAAAATTTCCGTTTGGCAGAATGGCCCAATGGAAAGCTTGCTCATTATGCGCAAAGCATAATGTATGGAGGTGCGAAAGATGATGATAAAGCCGGTGGTGGAAGCGTTGCTTTTTGTAGCGGAGGAACCCTTATCCCCGGAGCGTGTGGCAGAAATTACAGGATTCTCTCTTCAGGATGTCCGTTTGGCTCTTCGTAAGCTGCAAGAAAAATATGCTGCAGATGACAGCGGCTTGCAGTTAATGGAAATAGCAAAAGGGTATCAGCTTGCCACCAAGCCTGAATTAGCGCCAATGGTTGAGAAGCTATTTAAGGGAGAAAACCGTTATACCCTTTCCCAGGCGGCTTTGGAAACTTTGGCGATTATTGCGTACCGACAACCGGTGACAAGAGTGGATATTGAAAGCATCCGTGGTGTAAAAGTTGACGGTGTGGTAGAAACACTTATTAAGCGACGCTTCATTCGTACCGCCGGAAGAAAAGATGCTCCCGGCAGACCTATACTATATGGAACCACAAGGGAATTTTTAAAATATTTTGGGCTAAAAGATTTAAGTGAATTACCCCAGCCTAATCAGGATATTCCAAGGGAAAGGTCGCTTTTTGATCAGCATGAACAAAACTAACAAACAATGAAAAGCACCGAAAAGGTGCTTTTTTGCATATATGAAACAGGCGGCTACTTACTGTTACACCTTTTTGGCAGTTCTGGATTCTGTAATTAAGTGTAGATTACTACTAGATTATGTTGTATAATACTAGTAATTACAATTAAAATGAGATAACTATATTTAATTATGCAAACAATTCATTCATGCGGGGAGAGTAGCATATATGCCTCTATATTCTTATCAGGTGATGGACAAGGCAGGAGCATTGGGAGAGGGCAAGCTGGAAGCAGAAAGTCAAGCTGTGGCTGTTGCCAGATTGGAAAAAGTAGGTTATACGGCATTAGAAGTTAATGAGATTAAACAAAGTTCATGGCAGAGATTATTTGAAAAAAAACGCAGTGTTTCTATAGGTGAGCTTAGTATGTTCAGTCGACAGCTATCGGCAATGCTAGATACGGGCATACCTTTAACACAATGCTTGTTTGCTCTTGGAGAGCAAATGACCAATACGTATTTTTCCCAGACATTACTGGGAATTTCACGCAGTGTGGAAAGCGGGGCGAGTCTTTCTCAATCTTTAGAGGCTTACCCAGAGATTTTTAATGCTTTATATATTGATATGGTAAAAGCTGGAGAAGTAGGCGGGGCACTTGAAGAAGTTTTGGAGCGGCTCGCTGTTCAGTTAGATAGTGAAAAAAAACTTAGAGACAACCTTAGAGCCGCAACCTTTTATCCATTAGTGGTTGTTTCTTTTTCATTTTTAATTATGCTCGTTATGTTAGTTTTTATAGTGCCAATATTTTCAGGCTTTTTCCCGCCAGGAGTGGATTTGCCGTTACCTACGCGTTTAGTGCTTATGATAAGTGATTTAGTGCGTGGGTTTTGGTATCTATTATTTATATTCTTATATTTAGTTGTAGTTGCTGCTCGGCACTACATAAAGAGTGATTCGGGAAAAAATTTGTGGGAAAAAACTAAGCTGAGATTGCCAGTCTTTGGTGAATTGATTAGAAAGACAGCTGTAACTCGTTTTGTCCGCACATTAGCAACATTGCTTTCAGGAGGTATTCCTGTAATACAGGCACTTGAGTCTGCAGGACCGTCTTCCGGCAGCGATATTGTGGCTGCCATTGCGAAGAATACGGCGGTGCGTATTCAGGAAGGACAAAATATATCAAGCTCTATTAAAGATAATAATGTTTTTCCCTTTATGGTTAGTTTAATGATTTCTGTGGGAGAAGAAACGGGAGATTTGCCGTTAATGCTCAATCGTGTTGCCGATTTTTATGAGGCTGAAGTTGAAACAATGACTAGAGGATTATCAAGTCTATTGGAGCCTTTTATGCTCATATTTGTAGGAGTTATAGTTGCTGCGCTTGTTATTTCCCTTTATCTCCCTATTTTCACAGTGCTTACGCAGATTGTATAGCTTAGAAGTATACCTATAGAGACAGATATATTTAAGCAAGGAAGAAGGAGTGAGAGAATGGACTTTCTCAAGAAACATCCGAGTATAGTAGGCTTGGAGATAGACACAGGAGTTATTAGAGCTGTTGAACTGCGAATGACAAATGATGGTTATGCCATACCTATTGTTGCGGAGGAGGCTGTGGCTATAGAGGCCATTTCTGAAGGTTTAATTAAGGATGCTAATGCTGTTAAAAAGGCTGTGGGAAAGCTTTGGGTGAAAGCAGGATTTAAGAGTCGTCAGGTTGTTTTAGGTATATTCGGACATAGCGTTATTATTAGGCTTATAGATTTCCCCAAAGTGCCTGAAGAAAGACTGGCACAGGCTTTACACTTAAAATCGAGCGAGTACTTTCCAATACCTCCTTCTCAGCTTGTGCTTAATCATGCAGTAGTGGGAGAGAAGGCTATAAAAGACGGAGATGTTCTCGAAATATTGCTCGTTGCAGCAAAGCGAGCTGAACTTAGTACATATATCGAGGTATTAGAGTCTAATAATTTGCAGCCGATTATCGCTGAACCGACTCCGCTCGCGTTGCGCAGAGTGCTGCCTGCCAAAGGGCAAGGTAGTGTTATAGCTGTGGCAGATTTATCAAATGGGCTTAGCAGCTTGGTGGTATATTCTGATGGAAAGCCACGCTTTGTCAGAGGGCTGCCGATATCACTGTCACAATACTTGCAGGAAAAAGGACTTCCATATTCGTCGTCTAAGAAAAAGGATGAAACAGCGCAAGCTCTGGGTTTGTTAAAGTTGCCTGAAGTAGCTTTCGGCAAAAATGAAGAAGAATCACCTCTAAACGAATGGGCGCTAAAGGTTGTCAATGAAGTGCTTTCCTCCGTGAATTATTACCAGCAGCAAAATATAGGAAAATATGTTGACTCGTTATTCTTAAGCGGCAGAGGAGCCCGAGTCCGCGGGTTAGCAGAGATGTTGGAACAAGAGCTGGAAATACCTGTGAAATTGATTAATCCGATGGAGAATATTAGTGACGGTATTGCTATGACAAAGGAAAATAAAGCCTTAGGGCGGGTTTCCACAGATTTTGCCGTTAGTTTCGGTCTTGCCCTGCGTGGTTTTGAGGAGGTTTGATACATGGTTAATATTAACCTTATCCCTGAAGAAGTACTAAAGGCCAGAAAAGATAGGCAATCAATAGCTCGCATTATTCGCATATCTTCCATAATTATTGTGGTAATGGTCATAGTATTGGGAGTTATCTTTTATACTCGTATGCTCTTTCAAAGCAATTTAGCGGATCTTGCTGAGCAAAGGATAGAAGTTAAAACAGAAATAGAAGCTTATGATAGATTCAGGATTATGAATAGTGACATTAGTAGTAAATCCCAAGCAGTTTCAGCCGCTGTTGGTGTACAGCCGGATTGGGATTTGTTGATGGCCGGGTTTAGTGAAAAAATACCAGCAAATGTTTGGCTGTCAACTCTCTCATTTAGCTACAATTATAAAGCGGAAAAAAGTCATGGTGAGGTAAATATTCGCGGCACAACCTACGATCATCCATCGACGGCCTCTTGGTGGGAAAAGATAGGAGAGATTGCGGGTTTATCCGACCCATATTGCTCTTTTTCCATAGCCGAAAATGTTGCTGGTAGCAGCGACAATGTGATTGTTTTTGAAATAAAAGCGTCATTAAACCGCGGTAAAGCATTTGAACCTTTGGCGGGGGGGGAAGAATAGCATGAATATTGGAAAGTTTCATGGAACTTCTCTTGCTCTCCTAGCGATAGTAATTACAATAATTTTACTGTCCGGCCTTATATTTACACAGTTTTTGGCATTGGAAGAGGCAGAGATGCACGTTGTTGAAGAAAAACAGCTTCTAGCTCAGCAGAATGCTTTGTTGGCCGAGCTTAAAGCTTTGGAAAGCCAAGAAGGGGAACTTATTAGCCGGATTGATTTACTTAGCAATTTTCTCCCTGATGAGCCGCAGGGCAGTAAATTAATTAGAGACTTACAAATAAATGCCGATGATAATGGTGTATATTTAAAAGCTATCCGCTTTGGAACTAGAATAGAGAATCAGGTAAGTCAGTATACGGAAATGCCCCTGGATATTCAGCTTGAGGGCCGTTATGCAAATATTCAGGCTTTTGTTAAGGAGTTACAGTACAATGAGAGGGCGGTACGCATCGATGAAATCCGAATGGAAACAGATGGCGGCGAAGTCCCCGGTGTCAACCTGCGAATCAGCGTGTTTTACAGCACCGAATGAAATAATAGTAAAAATTAATAGTAGAATTATTATTGCTTTATCATTGCTTATATTATTAATTCCCCTTACTGGCTGCAGCGGTCAGAGACAGCTGGTTGATTCTGACATTGAAATTGATGTGGTTGCAGAAGAGGCTGGAGTTACAGAATCTCCGAATGAAGCAAGTAGCCGCGATCCGTTTATTATGCCTGCACAACCCGGGCCTTTTCACCAAAGGATAATTGGTCATAGCACAAAAAATGTTCGCGATCCCTTTATTCATTTACCAATTAATACTGTTGTACAAGAAACTCCTTTAACACTTGTCGAAGGAAATATATCCCTTCAGTTGCTTACCTCCGACATGTGTTGGTTAGAGGTATTTGTAGACGGGGAGCAAGTGGTGCGGAAAAATGTTCCCGCAGGCACTCTTCTGGGCTGGGAAGCCAGCAGGAGTATCAGGTTGGAACAGGTGGGACGGGAAGGTGCTGTGTCATTAACATTAAACGGTAATGACCTTGGCCGCTTATCTTCTTTAAGCTCACAGCTTCAATCAAAAGAGTTGGTTTATTCAGCAGGTAATCACCGGATTAGAGCGAGCATGGAAAGACGTTATGATTATGGTGTGTTAGTTGGTCTTGAGTTTGCGGCAATAAACTAGTATAGATGTATGAGCCACAACACAGCATGATTGTTTGCTAAGGAGGGTGAGGGAAAATGAACGCCTTAAAAAATGAAAGAGGGGCTGCCCTTGTCGTTGTAATGATAGCGCTTTTTGTCATCTCTCTTCTATCCGGTGCACTATGGCAGTACAGCATGTTTGATACAATGCATACCATACGCCAGGAAAAAGAAATGCGTGCTTTCTACTTGGCTCGTGCGGGAGCAGAAGCGGCTATGGCCGCCTGGCAAAAAACTCCTGCGCTTCAGACAGGCAGCTTTCAAAGTAAAGAAGTATACCTAGATACAGAAAATGGTGAATTTAAAGATACTTTGCCAGCAAAACCCGGCGGTTATTATACTGTTAAGATTGAGAACATTGCTATAATTGATGCAGATAATAAAGATACAAAATGGACTGAAGTAATAGCCACAGGAGTAGTAGATGGCTATTACCGTACCGTAACTTTAATTACCCAGCCTTTTGTTTCAGGGCATTCACTTACTCCTAAATGGTATAATGAGATAATCGGTATTATTTCCGCAGGTAATTACGACACTCATAATAGGTATGTTAGTGTAATACCCAATAGCAGCGAAATCAGTCTTCAGACCCGCAGCAACTCTTCAGATGTGGAAGCTTCTTTTAATGCGGGATATCTGCGTTTCGAGAAACCATTGGTAATTGATATTGGTAATGTAACGGGCGAGGAGATACACTTTATTCTCGTTGGGTCTTTTGGCGGCTATAACAAACCTCTTCACAATAAGACCTTAAATGCCTCAGCTGAAGTTGTGGAATTTTCGAATATTACTTTAACTCATCTTCCCCGAAACGTTTTTCTCTTAGGACTGGCACTAGACGGTTTACTACTAAAAGGCAAATCTGCACAAATAGGCTCCCTAATTTTATGTGTTCCTGCAGGTGGAGGGATTGACGGCAAGTCAATAGGCGGTAATCAAGGAGAGCGTTATGGCAAGGTATTATTTAAAGGTGACGTGAAGACGCAGAATTACGAATGGAAGAGAAATAATTATTTAGCCTTTTCAAGATATTACATTCAGGCAAAATCAAAACAAGATACTAGAAACTCAAGTGGAGAAAAATTAGCAGGCAACGCGTACTATTTTCGCCATGGCACAGACCTCCTAAGTATTAAGGCCGGCGATTTAATTATGACTGACGCAACTGACGATGACTTAAGGTTATATTTCTGGAAATAAGCTATTTTGAGGTGATGCAATGAGCACAAAGAAGCTTAACATTGGAGAAGAAAAAGGGTTTTCTTTTATTGAAGTGTTAGTTGCATTAACGATATTAGCTGTAATTACAGTTACTTTTATCCCCCTATTATCAAATAGCTTTAAGTTAATTTTCGAAGCAGGGCGCAGAAGCGATGCTACATATAATGCACATGCAAATATGGAAGACAAACTTGCCAAAGCTGAGACGGGAGATATTTTTCAACTGGAGATGAGCTTTGAAAAAATAGAAGCGCCAGGAACATTTGTGAATGTAACTGTGCAAGGGAAAAAGGTTAAGACTACAGAGCCCTGGGGCTTAAATAACGAGAAGGAAATAAACTATTATACCTTTTACCCTGAATAAATGGCTGTTGCTGGGGGTGTTATAAATGAGTATTATAACAAAAACACTGAGAGATAAGAGAGGGCTGAGCCTTGTAGAGTTGGTAACAGCGCTTGCCATATTCGGAACAGTGCTGGCTATAGGCTATAATGCTCTTTTTAGCACTTATAAAGCTTTTGATAGAGCGGAGCAGCACAGTTTGGTGCGCAGAGATATGCGTTTAGCCGTTGAGTATATAACTAAGGAAGTACGGGTTGCTTACAACCTGGGTATTTCTTCTGCTCCTCCGCCTGCGGATTATTTCTCTGATCCTAATAATGAACTATCGTATATCTATTTTGATAATAGCAGCAAGGCCATTCTTCACCTATTCAAAGACAGTGACGGTAATGCACATGAGCGTAGTGTATTGGACGGCAGCTTAGATGGATTTGATTATAGCTTAAATTTTTACAGTGGTTTGGATAGTAATGGTAATAATATACCAAGTGCGGTTTTACACTTTTTAATAACGGAAAATAATTTGGGAGTAAATATGGGAACAAATGTAATAGCGAATAATGTTCCTGCACTCACAGGCGATGCTAGCGGCTTTGTTTTATCATATGAAGCAACTCATGAATCACATTCCGCCGGTAGTTATGTGCCGCCGGGAGGAACGCCTGCTCCACCCAGTTTTTTAAGGCGTCTAATCCGCTTTTTGCTTCGGCCTCTTATTAATATTTAAGTTATCATATTGAAAAAGCCCGCCTTATTCGGCGGGCTTTTTCATTGACGGCTTAAAGTCT
>DLMZ01000003.1:49478-49807 GCA_002479415.1 Firmicutes bacterium UBA7523 | reverse complement strand
TAAGGGGAAGGTAAAAAAAAATATATGGTGGTTCCATGTCGCTATTGTGGAAATTGCTTCCTTATGCAATTGTTTTTTGCTTTCTGGTTCAATTGATTCCTGTACGTATAAATCTGTTTTTTCAAAGGAAAAATAAAAACGACTTTTTAGCCATTCGAGTAAATACATTTTTCTCCCTGCTTCGCTTTAATGTAGAAATCCCGCTTCTACATCAGAAATCGCCGCTTGATTTGGCAACGGAAGCTGAAGTCAAGGCCGGAGATGATAAGCTAATAAAAGAAACGAAGCAAGAATTTTCGCTTGCGAATATTAAATGGAAAAAACTAAGT
>DLMZ01000003.1:29029-49337 GCA_002479415.1 Firmicutes bacterium UBA7523 | reverse complement strand
TAAATGGAAAAAACTAAGGGCATTGTTAAAATATGTGCGCGAAAACCGTAAATTAATCTCTTTCATTATCCGTTTTAATTTGAGGGCCGTAACCCTGGAGAAGTTTACTCTAAATATTCAGGGGGGAACAGGAGATGCGGCGGTTACCGGGGTATGTTCCGGTTTATATTGGACTGCCGCAGGCACAATTTCTGTCTTGGCTCAACGTTTGTTGAAGGTAAGAAATGGATTGTCTTTTAGTCTGTGTCCAGATTATAGTTCTAAGCCTGAATTTTCGTGCCTTCTAGACACTACAGTATCTTTTCGTCTTGGCCATTTCACTTTAGCTGGGCTTATCTTTCTGATTAACCAAAATCCTAGGGAGTTGATAGAATTATGGAAGAACATCCTATACAGGGGCTGATGAAAACAGCCATGGAAAATATCAAAGAAATGGTAGATGTAAACACAATTGTTGGTGATCCGGTGGAAACATCGGACGGCAGCGTTATTATTCCCATTTCTCGCGTATCTTTTGGTTTCGCAGCAGGCGGTAGTGAGTTTGAACAGTCGGAAGAAGAAAGAAAGAATAAGGACAGCAGCGGGCTGCCTTTTGGCGGCGGCAGTGGAGGAGGCGTCAGTGTACAGCCGGTTGCTTTCTTAGTAATGAGCAGCAGCGGTCAGGTACGCATGCTGCCCGTGGACAGACATGCCATGCTGGACAGATTAATAGATTTGGCGCCGCAGTTGGTGACCCAGTTGCAAAATATGGTAAAAAAAGATAACGGGCAGGACGGCTACACTAATTACGAGATTTAACGGTAAATAGTCAGTTCCCCTCATATTCCAAAAGTCATGCGAATAACAATAAGCATGACTTTTTTCAATGCAAAAATGCGTTTTAGTAAAAAAACGCAAAGCGCATTTTTTAAGGAATTGGGGGGTTATAAAGTGCGAAAATTACTATCGTCTATTTTGACGCTGCTGTTGGTCTTATTTTCCTTGCCGTTTACGGCGGCAGCAAATATTGATGTTACAGAGCCGCCTGTAGTTACGGCACGTTCAGCCGTACTGCTTGATCAGGCAACCGGGAGAATACTATTTAGTAAAAATGCTCATGAAGTATTGCCTATGGCCAGTACAACAAAAATTATGACTGCTATCTTAGCTTTGGAATCCGGCAGGCTGGGGGAAATTGTTAAGGTCAGCGAATATGCTTCTTTAGTTGAAGGCTCCGGCATTGACTTGGAAGCAGGCGAAGAAAAAACGCTGGAGGAGCTCGTTTATGGGCTGATGCTGCAATCAGGGAATGATGCGGCTACTGCTATAGCAGAACATTTGGGAGGTTCTGTGGAAAAGTTTGCAGTGAAGATGACAAGGCGGGCAAAAGAACTGGGTGCGGCACAAACTAAGTTTATGAATCCCCATGGGCTGCATCATGAAGACCATTTTACTACTGCATATGATTTGGCATTAATTTCTGCTCACGCCATGTCAATTCCTAAATTTCAAGAAGTGTGCTTAACACAAGAAACGAATATTTCCTGGACAGGGAGGCCTTATAACCGCCTGCTTCGTAACCAAAATAAGCTCCTAACTCTTTTTGACGGCGCAGACGGTATTAAAACAGGGTGGACTACGCCCGCTGGACGCTGTTTTGCAGGCTCTGCAACCAGGGACAATTGGCGGTTAATAACCGTAGTTCTTAATGCTCCGCAAATGTGGGAAGATACAATACGATTGCTGGATTTCGGCTATTCCTATTATCAATGGAATGAAGTAATAAATGAAAATCAGACATTAAAGACTGCCGCAGTCAGAAAGGGAATGTTGGATAAAGTCACCTTGATAGCAGGGGAAAGTGTAGGTATGCCTCTCAAGGAGAATGAGGCCGAACTGTTACGCTATCATTTTGAGGTTAAGGAACCGCTGAGTGCCCCAATAAAAGCCGGTCAAGAAGTGGGTACGCTTTATGTTTATTTTGGCACTCAAAGAATTTCCACTGTTCAGCTGTTGGCGGGGGAAGAAGTGGAAAAAAGAGGCCTTGGGAGAATTATACGAAGGTTTTTCGGAGGCTGGCTGCAGGCGGTGGCAGCATGATAAACCTGATATGGTTTAGCATGATGTTTGCCGGGTTAGTTGTGGCGGCATTAACGGGAAAAATAGAAACAGTAACTGAAACTATATTTTCATCGTCTGAAAATGCTGTGGGTATTGCTATATCTCTAATAAGCATCTTAACCTTTTGGTTGGGTATGATGAAAATTATTGAAAAAAGCGGCATGATTAATATTGTAGTTGCTATTCTTCGTCCTTTTGCCAATTTTTTATATCCCAACATTCCTAGAAATCATCATGTAATGAATGCTATTCTGATGAATATGAGCGCTAATTTACTGGGAATGGGAAGTGCGGCTACACCGTTCGGTTTAAAGGCAATGCAGGGACTACAGGAGTTAAACGGTGACCCGGAAACAGCCAGCGACGAAATGTGTACATTTTTAGCTGTAAATACATCAAGCTTAACTCTTGTCCCTACCACAGTAATAGCTTTAAGGTCAGCTGCGGGTTCACTTAATCCCACTGAAATAGTAGGCACAACCATTGTGGCTACATTTTGCTCCACAGCTGTTGCCATAACTCTTGATAGATTATTGCGTCGGTTTTATCGAAACGGACGGAAAGGACGGAAAAGGTGATGCTCCAGATTATTACGCAAACTATGGCTGCTTGGGTTATTCCAGCGTTTATTTTTTGTTCATTGGTTTATGCTTTTTTCAAGCGGGTAGATGTTTTTGATACCTTCATCGAGGGCGCCAAAGAGGGTTTCGCAACTTCCGTTAAACTCATTCCGTTTTTGGTTGGAATGCTGGTTGCAGTTGGCATATTGCGTGCCTCAGGTGCTATGGAATTAATTATAATACAAATAACTCCGATTCTTGAAATCTTTAATATTCCGGGAGAAGTGGTGCCGCTTGCCATAATGCGGCCTATTTCAGGAAGCGGCGCCCTTGGGATAGCGGCGGAGATTCTTACTTCTAAAGGGCCGGATTCTTTTATCGGCAGAGTCGCTTCTACCATGCAGGGAAGCACCGATACCACTCTGTTTATACTTACAGTTTATTTTGGATCCGTAGGAATACGCCGAACCAGGCATGCTCTGGCAGTAGGGTTGCTGGCGGATTTTGCCGGGTTTGTGGGGGCGGTTGTAATATGCAATATGGTCTTTCGCTAGCAGGCTGTTGAAAAGCTTCGCCTTTCTTCGTTGCTCAGCTTGTCGGCGTCCTCAGCGTATATTAAATACGCCTGCGGGTCCGCCAAGCCTCGCGCCTCGCTATGCTTGCTTTTGAACAGCCTGCCGGGGGTCTTGGTGATTAAAAAAGGTTTTTATTAATAGATAGCGAAAGGTAATAACATAATATTTTGCTGCTGTGTGCAATATTTTGCCCTAATATAAGTTAGGGCATTTTTGCAAGCAATTGTGAAGGGGTGGAAGCATGGATGTTATTCTCCTAGGTGAAAAGCTGAGCAAGTGGTATCAGATGGGGGAAGTCCGTGTTAATGCGTTAAGAAATGTGAGCTTTGAGGTGCTGCAGGGAGAATTTATAGTGGTGCTGGGTCCCAGCGGTTCAGGGAAAAGCACAATGTTGAATATTATCGGAGGAATGGATAGTGTAAGTGAAGGAGAGTTGTATTACAGGGGGCAGCCTCTCCATTCTGTCGCTGAGAAAGCTCTGACTTTATATCGCAGGAATACGGTTGGTTTTATTTTTCAGTTTTATAATTTGATGCCAAACTTAACTGCTTATGAAAACGTTGCTTTAGCTGTGGAAATTGCTGATAGCCCATTGCCTATAGAAGAGGTGTTGGAAGATGTTGGCTTGGGAGAGAGGGCGGAGCATTTTCCTTCACAAATGTCGGGAGGGGAGCAGCAGCGGGTTGCTGTGGCCAGGGCTATTGCCAAGAACCCTGAAATACTACTTTGTGATGAACCGACCGGAGCATTGGATTTTGAAACAGGTGTTCAGGTATTACGGCTTTTAAAGAAGTTTAATCAGAAATATAAAAAGACTGTGATGGTTATTACGCATAACGCCGGAATAGCGGAAATGGCAGACAGGGTATTTGTTATGAAAGACGGAAAATTGGCTCAGATTCGAAGAATTGAAAATCCTGTTTCTCCCGACGAGGTGAGTTGGTAGTGCTTTGGAGAAAATTGCTGCGGGACTTAAAAGACAATAAAGCAGCTTATATTGCCTGTGTCGTTGTAATCGGCATAGGCTTGATGGTTTTCACTTTTTCGGCCATTGTGTTAGAAAATTTGCAGGCTGCTAAAGATGATTTTTACCGCGATTACAATTTTGCCGACGGGTTTATTAGAGTTCGCGGCATACCTGATGCGGAGATTAACCGTATAAAGCAAATTGAAGGCGTGGCGTATTTGGAAGGTCGCCTAGTAAAAGATGTGCGTGTATTATTGCCCGGGAAGGATGAGAGCATTTTCTTGCGTCTTGTTTCAACTGTTCCCGGGGAGCGGGAAGGCTTAAACCGTGTGCAGATGCTAAAAGGTGAGGAACCGGACGGGCGTTCCCGTGATTTAGTGGTGGCTCCGGATTTCTTTGCAGCAAATGAATTGAATCTTGGAGATATTTTGCCTGTAATCGCAGCGGGCCATATTTATGATCTGCGAATATCAGGTGTGGGGCAAAGCCCGGAGTTCGTTTATGCGCTGCGGACTGCACAGGATATTTATCCTAACCCGGAAACCTTTGGCATTGCTCATGTTCCCCTCTCTGTTATGAGGTCAATTTTTCAGGAAGGGGAAAGCTATAATGATTTAGTGTTCTCATTGAATCCAGGGTATTCTTATGAGGACGTGGAGGCCAGGATGAAGCCAAGATTAGAGAGATACGGTTTGGAAAGCATGTATCCTAAGAAGGATCAAGTCAGCGAGGTTATCCTAAATCAGGAATTGGATCAAATGAGAGGCATGGTTACAACTTTGCCGGTTCTGTTTCTATTTGTTGCTGCAGTAATACTATATATTTTAATTAAGAGGATGGTGGAGCAGCAGCGAGGACAAATTGGCACTTTGAAAGCGTTTGGCTACACTAACCGGGAAATATTAGTGCATTATATTTCGTATGCTGTTATCATTGGCATTGCAGGAGGTATTCTGGGAGGATTATCAGGAATCTGGATTTCTTTCCCATTAACCGAATTATATAAGGAATTTTTTAGCTTGCCTGGGCTGGAAAGCCACTTCTCTCTTAAGTACATGCTGGCCGATATTTTAATGGCAACATCCTTTAGCCTGGTGGCAGGTTACTTTGCTGGAACAGATATTCTGAAGCTTCAACCCGCCGAAGCAATGCGCCCTCCTACGCCGCCTGAGGGTGGAAAGACGTGGTTGGAGCAGCAGCAGCTTTATTGGAATTGCCTTAATATACAAGGGAAAATGGCCACGCGCAATATTTTTCGCAATAAAGCACGAGCTTTTTTCACAATGCTTGGAATTACTTTTGCTTTTGCCATGATTGCAACCACATGGTATTTTCAAGCTATAACCGAAGTAATGATTACCGACCAGTTTGTAAAAGTGCAGACGCACAGTGCAAAGGTCGTGTTCTCGAGCCCGCAGGCAAAAGACGCGGTGGTGCGGGAGATAGGCAGGTTTCCCGGTGTTAATAGGGTGGAGCCGGTTTTAGAGGTGCCCGCTTTGCTGCGGCACAACTGGCATGAAAAAGGCTCAGTGATTATGGGCCTTAGTCAAGATTCACAGATGTATAATATATTGACAGACTCAGGAGAAAAACTGCATCCCCCAAGTAATGGCGTTCTTCTTTCCAGTCGTTTGGCGGAGTTGTTGGAGGTGAAACAGGGGGATTTTATTGAGATTGACAGCTTTTATAACGGAGGAAAAGCTGTTAATGTTGAGGTTGTGGACGTAGTTCCTCAGTATCTCGGGGTAAATGCTTTTATGGAAATAGATGCACTTAGTGCGCTACTTAAGCAAAGTAAAATGGCAACAAGTGTTTTGGTTGATTTAGAGCAGGACAGCTTATCTGCTCTTAAAGATAAGTATCAGGATTCAGAGCGTATAGCGGTGGTGGAAGATCGCGGAGCAATGCTTGCTACTTTTAACGAGCTTATGGAATCATACGGGTATATGATTTATGTTTTGGCTATATTTGCATTGATAACCGGGTTTGCCGTAGTTTATAACTCCAGCATTGTATCTTTATCGGAGAGACAGAGGGAACTGGCATCTCTGCGTGTACTGGGTATGTCACCGGGAGAAGTGCTGCAAATTCTTACATTTGAGCAGTGGTTTATCAGTATATTTGCCATGATTACAGGAATACCGCTCACAATTCTTTTGATTAAAGGTATGGCAGATAGCATGAATAATGATATGTTTTCTATACCATTTATTGTTGAGTTTTTTCCATTTATTATGGCCATTTTAGGAACGGCGTTTTTCGTAGTGATTGCCCAGTGGACAATTAACAAAAAGATACACAAGCTTTCAATGGTTGAAGTATTAAAAGAGAGAGATTAACGGGAGGGAACGGGATGAAAAAGCCAGTTAAGTGGAGCTTATGGGCGTTGGTCATTATTGTTGCTGCAGTAATTGGTGTTTATAATTCAATGCAGCCTCTAAAGACTGAGCTTATTGCAATTAACGCTCGATCAATTGAAAAAGGATTCACTGAGACAGGAACTGTTGTGCCTGGTAATAAACAGGATATTTATAGTCCTTTTGGTGGTAAAATAAGTCGTATCCATGTGCGGGAAGGTGAGCATGTAAAAAAAGGCACTTTAATAGTGTCCATGGATACAAAGGAAATAGATTATCAAATTTCTCAATTGGAAGGACAATATGCCAGCTTGCGCGGTCAGGAATTACAATCATTGGGAGAAGCTTCCGCGTCCCGCATAGAACAGCAGCGGCTCGCCGTAGAGCAGGTGCAGATTCAATTGCAGGCTGCACAGGAAGGATATGAGAGAGTCTTGGCTTTGTTTGAGGCCGGTGCTGTCAGCCGTTCTACGTATGACGAAGCCGCACGGAGCGTAAAGGAGCTGGAAATTCTCTTTGCTCAGCAGGAACAGGCTCTTAACTCTCTTAGTAATACAACAGGCACTAAGCAACAGTTTGCAGGACTGCAAGCATCCCTGCGGGCTCAAATAGATTTGCTCCGTTACCAAAAGGGAAATGCTGATTTTTATGCCTCCCTTGATGGTATTGTTGACACATTTAAAATAGACGAGGGAGCTACAGCAATGCCCGGAATACTTTTGACTACTATTTTTAGTCCAGAGCGATACGAAGTTGAATGCTATTTATTAGCAGCAGATATGCGTAATGTTTATGAAGGGATGGCAGTACGTTTGACAGACCAAGACGACCCTGAAGAAGCTATACTCCAAGGAATTGTTTCTTTTATCGCTCCTACTGCTCAGGATAAAATTTCAGCATTAGGCTTGATTGAGCAAAGAGTAAAAGTTAAAATTGATATAAGTGAGCAGGAGCAAACTGTTCAATTAAGGCCTGGATATACATTGGATGTTACTTTTGTCACTCAACGGGAAGATAACCGCCTGGTAGTTCCTAAAACTAGTCTATTCCCGTACGGTAACGGCAGTGCGGTATGGGTCGTTCGTGATGGAAGAGCAGCTGTGCAAACGGTTGAAAAAGGAATTGAGACCGATTCTGAGGTGGTTATTACTTCTGGAATCAGCAACGGAGAGCGAATTGTCCGCAATCCCCGAATTGATGGGATAAGTGAAGGTAAAAAGGTTACAGACTAAAGAGAAAAAATGATTGCGAGGCATAAAATGAGACTGCAGAAATATCTTTCCGCGGCAGGCGTTTGTTCGCGCCGAGCCGGTGAAGCATTGATTAAAGATGGCAGAGTAAAGGTCAACGGCAATGTTGTAACAGAAATGGGTGTTAGTGTTAATCCTGAAAGTGACCGAGTAGAAGTGGACAACCGTCTTGTTAAGGTTGAGGAGAAAAAAGAATATATTTTGCTGTACAAGCCTGTAGGTTATGTAACAACGGCTAAGGATCCGTTTGGTAGACCTACTGTATTAGATTTGGCTAAAGATGCCAAAGCACGTGTATTTCCCGTAGGGCGCCTGGATATCAATACAAGCGGCCTGCTTTTGCTCACTAATGATGGAGAATTAGCCAACAGATTGACTCACCCGTCTTATGGTGTGGAAAAGGAATATCTTGCCCGTGTTCATGATATCCCTGATGCACAAACGCTCAATCGGTTGGCTCAGGGAGTTGAATTGGAAGACGGCATGACAGCTCCGGCTCAAGCCCGCCTAGTTAAGGGCGGCCGTCCTACCTCCTTGGTTTCTCTAGTTATTAAGGAAGGGCGGAATCGTCAGGTTCGCCGTATGCTGGAGGCTGTAGGACACCCGGTTGTTGCCCTTAAGCGTGTCCGTTTTGGGTCGCTGACTATTGGCGGCATGAAGGTTGGAGAGTGGCGCAGATTAACTCCGGATGAGGTTAAGAGATTACTAAAGTGATTTTTATTGTTTTTATGTTACTTTATTGATAAACTGTGAAATATATTTTGATCGTCCGTAAACCAGTAAGATATCTCCCTGGCGTAGATTGTCTGTACCCAGCGGGGCCCGAATTATATTGCCGTTCCGTAGGATGAAAAGTATCATAATTCCTTAATCCCGTGGACGGAGTTCAGCCAGAGTTTTACCGTTCCACTGTTCTTCAAAATTGCTTAGATGCACTTCAGCAATACTGAAATTATCATCCAGCTTTAGCACTTCTTCTGCGCTGCGCCTGTTCAGATAGGACTGTTTCGTTAATTGCTTTTCCAGGTAGCGGTCAGCCAACCCTGCAATAACCGGATTATGGAAGATGATATAGATGCCTAATAGAACAGCTATCGTCAAAAAGACTTCTTCAGGGCCCGATAAGCCTTTGCCTAGAATGCGTACTAAGATAGAGATAATAAAAGCTAAAGCAATTGTTCCTGAGATCATTAAAAACATAGCAATTTTACGGCGTATGGGGTGACGTGCGACTAGCTCTGACTCAGATGTGGTGTACCCAGAGGCAGTAATAATGGAAATGGCTTGAAAGCGTGCCGTATCCCTATCTAGTCCGGTCAGTGAAAGCATAACCGACGCTACCTCTAAAATGAGAAATAGTAGAGATGTCACTAGTATAAGCAGCAAAAGTTCATTGGTCATTAATTATCACCGGCCTTTAATATCATACCTTTTTGATAGCATTGCCGTGTTAGGCTAAACTAATCAAGATTAAATTTTGCGGTATTTTTGTAAAGAGGTGAGCAATTGAAAAATAGTAACAGCTCCCTAGTGTTAATTATGGGGGGAGCCCGCAGCGGAAAAAGTCGTTTGGCTGAGGAAAGAGCAAGAAAGCTTATAGGTCCGATTGCTTATATAGCTACCGCCGGGATACTTGATGATGAAATGGCGATGCGGGTCAAAATGCACAGAGACTCCAGACCAAAGGAATGGCTGACAATAGAAGAGCGTTTTGATTTATCTGGGGCGTTGGAGCGTGTCCCAAATGATTATGCAGCAGTGATTGTGGATTGTCTGACTCTTTGGCTGAGCAATAGTCTGTTGGAACGCTACACGGAAAACATGTCACCGGCTGCTTTAGCGTTGCTGGAGAGAGAAATCCACATTCAGTTGGAAAAGTTCTGCTTTATTGCGGGACAATCCCCTTTTCATACTATTGTAGTTGCAAACGAGGTGGGCTGCGGTATTGTGCCTGAGTCTAAACTGGGACGCCTTTTTCGGGATGTGGCAGGACGTGCTAATCAGTATTTGGCGTCTAGAGCCGATTCGGTCTGCTTAGTTGTGGCCGGACTGCCTCTTTACTTGAAGGGTGAAGCATAGTGACAATAATCCTTGCATTTTTGCTTGACGCCTTCTGGGGTGATCCAAGCTGGCTGCCTCACCCTGTAATTGCTATGGGGCGTTTGATTACTGCACTTGACAACCAACTTCTTGACAACTCCCATTCTCCTAGAAAACAATTATGGCGAGGATTGTTGCTAGTCATTATAGTTGTGGCTGCTACTTGGGCTGCCGCCGTTTCTATTGTATATGTAGCCAGCGTATTACATAAAATTGCGGGACAGTTTTTGATTGTTATGTTGATGTCTACGACTATTGCTGCAAAGAGCTTGGCAAAAGCTGCATACTCTGTATTTTTGACGCTGGCTAAGAAGGATTTGCCTGCCTCACGCCATGCGGTTTCTATGATTGTGGGCAGAGATACGGAAAATTTATCTGCAGCGGAAGTTGCCCGTGCTGCGGTGGAGACAGTGGCGGAAAATACAGTGGATGGCGTCACGGCTCCAATTTTTTATGCATTAATTGGCGGTTTGCCTTTGGCGCTGATGTATAAAGCCGTTAATACAATGGATTCTATGCTCGGCCATAGGACCGACAGGTACTTGTACTTCGGCAGAGCTGCAGCTAAGCTAGACGATGCGGCAAACTGGTTGCCGGCCAGGCTTACAGTGCTAGCCATGCTATTTGCTGCTCTTATACTGCGCTTTGATTACAAAGCCGCTTGGAGTTCTGTGAAAAATGACGGCAGAAAGCATCCCAGCCCAAACAGTGGCCTTGCAGAAGCATTTACCGCAGGCGCATTAAGTATAAGGCTGGGCGGTGAAAGTCAGTACGGCAGACACATATCAAAGCGTCCTCAACTCAATATCGCTGGCCGCTTACCAGTCCCTGGAGATATTGTGTCGGCAGCACGCTTAATGCAGGCAACTTCTGTGATTTTTTTAATTACTGGATTTTTTTTACGGTATTATTTGGTTTAAGTCAAATGTGTTATTTTACTTTGAAAGAAGGTGCAGAAATTGAAGCACTTTTTCTTGGCGTTGCGCTTTCTCACTATTTTGCCACTGGGAAGTGACCAGGGGCAAATAGATGATGAGGACCTTGTTGCTTCTTTATATTATTACCCACTTGTCGGTGTGTTTATTGGCTTAATATTGACTTTGTTTTATAATTGGGCAAAGTTAAACTGGCCGTTGTTTTTATCGTCTGCTTTAACTGTGACGCTTTGGATACTGCTTACAGCCGGGCTTCACTTGGACGGCTTAATGGATACATTTGACGGTTTAGGCGTTAGAGGGGATAGAGAGCGGCGATTAGAAGTAATGCGGGACAGCCGCGTAGGCGCCTTTGGCGCTCAGGCAGCCTGCCTTCTGATTATTTTAAAAATTGCTGCGCTTTCAGCGCTTAGCTCTAATCTCAGTACGCTAGCGCTTTTATTGGCTCCGGCAGCAGGGAGGGCAGCCATTGTTTGCCTTATGGGGACAAGCTCTTACGCAAGAAGCGAATCGGGCTTGGGAAAAGTGTTTGTTGAAGGGACACGATTATCGCACATAGTTGTTGCAGTGCTTTTTTTCGTAGTTGTATCTGGGATATATTTAGGGGAGGCGGCTGCATTTTCCGCTTTATTATTTCAAATTCTATTTTTCATGTGTATAAGATATTTTTTCTTGGTAAACTTCGGCGGTGTCACCGGAGATTTGCTTGGTGCGGCATGTGAAATAAATGAATTAGCTTTGCTCATAATAGTGTCTGTCTTATAAATTGTATATCTTAGTGAGTAAAAAGCAATAATTTCTCCAGAGGTGATAATTTGTCAAATAAAATTTCTCCTTTATATGGGCACGGCGGTGATATATGGACTGCTTCTTTAGCTGCCGGTATAAGTGCGGATGAAATTCTTGATTTCAGCGCAAACATCAATCCGCTTGGACCGCCGCCCGGCCTATTTGAATATCTTAACACAAAGATGCCGGAAATTACCCGCTACCCTGATTCGGCATGCCGTGATTTACAAGCAGCAATACGGGAACGTTATAATCCTTCCGGCGAGACCTTAGTAGGCAACGGAGCGGCAGAGCTAATTTTTCTCTTGCTTCGATTAACGGCTCCGGCTGCGGTGCTGGTTACAGCTCCTTCATTCATGCTATATGAAAAAGCGGCACTGGCTGCCGGTGCTGACGTTCATCGATATATGCTTGATAGTAATTTGGACTTTCATTTGGATATGGATGACTTATGCTGTGAAATTATTCGTCTTAAGCCGGGGCTCGTGATACTATGCAACCCTAATAATCCTACCGGCACCCTTTTTTCCCGCGATGAATTGCTGTCAGCCGCAGATGCTTGTACTGAAAGCGGGAGCTTGCTCGTTGTCGATGAAGCATTTCTCGAGTTTCATCCTGGTCATGATGAGATAACATTATTACAGGAAAATAATAATGGTATAATAGTTCTGCGGTCATTAACCAAGATGTTTGCTTTACCGGGCCTGCGCCTTGGTTTCATCACAGGAGAAGCTTCTTTGCTTAACAAGCTTGACCAGCTTCGTGACCCTTGGAGCGTTAATGTATTGGCTCAAAGAGCAGGCGAATTTGCGCTTTCCGCCGAAAGCTTCACAAAAGATACTTCTCAGTTTATATCGGATGAAGCAGGCAGATTAGCGGAAGAATTAAGCACTATTTCAGGCTTTATCGTTTATCCCCCAGCGGCAAATTATATTTTTATAAAGATGGAGAATATGCCGGTCCCGGAATTGGAAAAGAAGCTGCTTAAAGCAGGCATTATGATTCGAAATTGCGGCAATTATCAGGGGTTGGACGACAGCTACTTTCGCGTGGCCGTTCGTACCCCGGAGGAAAACCAAAAGCTGCTTTTTAAATTACGTCAAGCATTAAAAGCATGATAAGAACTTAGGTTACTACATACAAATTAAATCAGTAGAGTGGAGGAAGAAGTGAGCAGGTTAATATTAATTCGCCATGGCGAAACATTATGGAACAGGGAATTTCGTTTGCAGGGCAGTAGCGATGTACCGCTAAGCGATCTTGGAGAACGCCAGTCCCGATTTCTTGTTTCCGCTTTTACCGAAACTCCCACCGCCATTTATGTTTCTCCTTTAATACGAGCAAAAAGCTATGCCGCACCTTTAGCAGCCCGGTTTGGAATGAGACCGCAGATAGTGGAAAACTTGCGGGAAATATCATTCGGTCGTTTTGAAGGGTTGCGCTACGAAGACATGGATGATTCACTTCGGCAAGCTTTTATAAGTTGGATAGAGAACCCTGTTGTTAATACGGCTCCTGAGGGAGAGCGCTTTATATCACTTGCAGCACGTGCCAGAGAAGCAGTTGAAGAAATTATCGGGAAGGTTAAGAAAGACGAGTTTGCTGTTGTGGTTACGCATGGTGGTGTTATTCGTGCGCTTGTAGCGTCTTTAATGGATATGCCTTTAGAAACGGCTGCCCGCATAGAGGCGTATCCCGGGTCACTCACAACTTTAGAGAAAGCAGCTAACGGGTGGAAGTTGGTTAAGCTCAATGATACTGGTTATTTGGACAATAATCTGTAATCACTGAACGAAGTTGAGATGCAAGCAGGAATTTCTCCTATTGGCACGAATTATTTTTTTAAACAGGGAAAATATAGTTAGCATAGAGTTTTCTCTCTAAATAAGATTTGATGGATGGGGAGATTGATGTGCTGAAGCCCGGATTTGAAAAACTGACTAGCTTGGAAGAATGCAAGCTGCAAAAGGATAGCACGGAGGTTCAGGGACAAGCTTCGATTCGTGCTAAGGTTCGCTTTGATTACCGAGGCAAGGCTCGGCCGTCCCGCTTTTTCTTCGGCGGTAAAACCACCGAAGAATCAGCTAGTGAGCTTCGTCAGCAACAAGCAGCTTTGTGGCGAAATGTCCCTTTGCAGGGTGTACAGGTGGATAATCTTGAGCTTGGTGAGATTTATTTTGTTTATGATGAAGAAGCAGACGATGAAGTGGCTTTTGCCCCATTAGAGTTGGACGTTATCACAGATTCCTTTGATAAGCTGCTTCGCTTTGCCGCTCGCGATGAATTTCGTCGCATTTTAATTCTTGAGCCCGAAAATGTTTCTATGTCTAAGCAACAAATGGAGCACTTGTTTTTTCACATTAATGAGACGGTAAAAACACAGGTTTATTTAAAAACTAAAAAGTTTCTTGACTAAGGCGGCTGCTACCAGCCGCTTGCTTTTTATGGGAGTGATTAGTATGCGAATAGTTGTAATCGGAGGAGGCCCGGCTGGAATGATGGCTGCGGGGCAGGCAGCACAAGCGGGGGCCGAGGTAATACTCTTAGAGCGAAACGCCAGGCTGGGCAAAAAGCTGGCAATAACGGGCAAAGGTCGGGGGAACCTAACAAACAGTGCAGAGCTTGAAGACTTTATTGTGCAATTCCCAGGACACGGGCGTTTTCTTTATAGTGCGCTATACAGATTTACCAATGAAGATGTACGTCGCTTTTTTCACGAACAAGGCGTACCAACGGTTGAGGAACGGGGAGGTCGTATATTCCCCCAATCACAAAAAGCGTCTGATTTAGTAGACGCAATGCGTCGTTTTATAGAACAGGCAGGGGTACGGATACATTACGGACATAGGGCTACCGCAGTAGGCGTAAGAAACGGTGCGGTTCAATATGTGAACTGTGGAGAAAGACAGTTTGCTGCCGAAGCGGTAATTATTGCTACAGGCGGCGCTTCCTATCCTGCTACCGGGTCTACCGGTGATGGATATCGTCTTGCCGTTGAATTAGGGCACTTGGTGGAAACACCTTATCCGGCACTAGTGCCACTAGAAACGGCGGAGACATGGGTTCGGGAATTAACCGGACTCTCACTGAAGAATGTGAGAGTCCACTTGACAGTTGGCAAGAAAACAGTTGCTGAAGAGTTTGGAGACATGCTATTTACACATTATGGTCTTTCGGGCCCCATTATACTAACTGCGAGCCGCGAAGCAGTTAAAGCATTGAGAAAAGGAGCAAATCCTGTTGTACACGTAAATCTTAAACCTGCTTTAACAGTTGAGCAGCTTGACGCCAGGATTCTGCGTGATTTCAATAAATATTCTCGCAAACAATTTAAAAATAGTCTGGGAGATTTATTGCCGCAGAGGTTGATTGACCCCGTAATTAAGCTTTCAAAAATTGATGGCGAACTGCTTGTTAACCAAATTAACAGAGAACAACGTGGACAGCTTCTTGCAGTTTTAACAGATATGACTTTTACTATTTGTGGAGTACGTCCTTTAAAGGAGGCTATTGTAACTGCAGGTGGTGTGTCACGTAAGGAAATTGACTCTTCCACCATGGCTTCAAAGCTTATTAAGGGGCTTTACTTTGCAGGTGAAGTTATAGATATTGACGGCAACACGGGCGGATATAATTTGCAGGCTGCTTTTTCCACAGGTGCTTTAGCCGGCTTTTCTGCTGGCGCACAGGAATAAAAACCATTATCCTCGGCATACTCTTTAGTATAAGGAGGATGGTGAAAAATGGATTTTGAACAGTGGTTTAAAGAGCGGACAAGCGGTTTTGAACGTTTATTAATACGCGGAGCAATTATTTTACTTATAATGCTGCTTATTAGTCAGGCTTTGCTTACGATTCCTGAAATGAGGCAGGTGCTCAACTTGGTGGATCGTTTGGAAGGTGAGCCGTTTGTGCCGGTAGATACAGCAATAAGTTTATCCGGAGATTCGGCTCACTACTTAGAGCTGACTTTGCGCGGAGAAGCTACCGGTGTTTTAGAAGTGTTAATAAATGGTATATCGGTGGATTCATTCTCAAAAAATAGATCTGTTGTGGTTAGGGTCAGCGAAGGAGATTTAGTGGAAATTGACGGGGACGTTCCCGATGAGGCTTTAGCAGTAGTTGTCAGCGCTATTTCAGCTGAAGTGATGCTGCCCAAACACGGTAGGGAGATTCATTTTTTTGGTCGCCCCGAAACTGTGGGGCGGGTGGTTATCAGTGGTAACTAAAGTGAAAACGGTGCATAAGGGGTTGCCAAAAACGATATTTTAAGATATTATTTATAAAGCAATAAATAAACAGCTACTCAGTATCTAGTACAGCGGTTGTTTTCGTAGGAGGACGTTTGTGTGGGTTCTAGTGTGGTAAGGGGTATACGCGGTGCCATTAATGTTGTTGCAAACGACAAAGCAGAGATTCTTGAGGCGACTCGGGAGCTCTTAGTAAAAATATCTCAGGAAAACAACATTCAAAAGGAAGATATTGCCAGCGTTTTCTTTACTCTTACGCCTGATCTCAACGCTGTGTTTCCTGCTGCTGCTGCTCGCGAGCTTGGCTGGGATGAAGTGCCTTTGCTTTGTGCTTCGGAAGTGGATGTGCCGGGAGCGCTACCTCTTTGTATCCGTGTGATGATGCATGTAAATACAACACTCCATCAATCTCAAGTTAGACATATTTATTTACGTGAAGCTCGAAATCTAAGGGCTGACTTAGCAGACAACACCTAGTGTGTTGTTTTTGTTGTGCATTTTACCGAAAGTGGTGCTGGCAAAATGAAACCTAGAATTGCAATTGACGGACCTGCTGGTGCGGGGAAAAGCACGGTCGCTCGTGCTGTAGCACGTAAGCTGGGACTATCTTATTTAGATACCGGTGCTATGTATCGAGCAATTACTTTAGCCGCTCTGCGCGAAAATACAGATTTAGAAGACGCTCAAGCATTGGGCCGCCTCGCCAGGCAACTACATTTAGATATTAAAAACGGTGAAAATGGCGAAAATGTCATCTATTTAGATGGCGAGGATGTATCTGAATCTATTCGCTTGCCTATTGTGAGCAGGGGAGTTTCATACGTTGCACGCTGCCCGGAAGTGCGTGATATTATGGTAGACAAGCAGCGTCAAATTGGAGCTAAAGGTGGAACGGTAATGGATGGCCGTGATATCGGTACCAATGTGATGCCTGATGCGGAACATAAATTTTACCTTACCGCTTCACTGGACGAAAGAGCACGGCGACGTTTGGCAGAGCTTACAGCCAAAGGTGAGAGCCTGGATTTACCGCAAATGATAAATGAGATTGCTGCCAGAGACAAAATTGATTCCGAGCGGAAGTGTGCGCCTCTCAGGGCTGCAGACGATGCAGTGCATATAGATTCCACGAAGATGACTATCGAGGAAGTAATAGACGCTATCGTCAGTGCTGTAAACGGACAGTAGTACAGGGAGGAATTTCGTGCTTTACGAGACTTTACGTTGGGTTTTTGAGTTTGTATTCAGGTATTTCTATCGCCGTGAGATATACGGACTGGACAATCTGCCGTATCAAGGTCCTTATATTCTTTGTCCCAACCATTTTTCTTGGTGGGATCCTCCCTTGGTCTGTTCATTGGTTAAAAAGCATCAGGTTTACTTTATGGCAAAGGAAGAGCTTTTCAAGATGCCTGTTTTAGGTCAGGTATTGCCCAGGGTCAATGCCTTTCCAGTCAGAAGAGGAACTGCTGACCGTAAAGCTATTAAAACTTCTTTAGATGTGCTAAAAAAAGGCAATATATTAGGATTGTTTCCTGAAGGAACCCAGAATAAAACTAATGAACTTTTATTGCCGCCTCAGCCCGGCATCGGCTTAATTGCTTTAAAAAGCGAAGCTCCTGTTATTCCCGTAGCAATCATAGGTCCTTACCGTTTGTTTAAGCCTGTTAAGGTTAAAATAGGCAAACCGCTTGAATTCTCTGAGTATTATGGCGAAAAAGCCAGTGCTGAGCAATTAGATAAGGTTGCATTAACAATTATGGCGGAAATTCGTCGGCTACACTTGGAAAGCAGTACGTGAGGTGAGCAAGCTGAAAATTGTAACGGCCGCACATGCAGGTTTTTGCGGCGGAGTAAAAAATGCTGTAGATATGGCATTGGAACTTGCGGGAAAAGGAACAGTTTACTCTTTAGGCCCGCTTGCCCATAATGAAGCGTTGCTGCGCTTGCTGAGCAATAAAGGGATCGTAACTGTAGAACAACTATCAGAAGTGCCTAAGGGTGCTGTTATGCTTATACGAACACACGGAGTTATCCCCGATATATATACGGAAGCAACGAGGCGTAGAATAAAAATAGTTGACGCAACTTGTCCGTATGTAACAAAGCTGCAAAAACTGGTAGCAAAGTTAACAACTGAGGGAAAACAGGTGATTATTATTGGAGATCCTGCACATCCTGAAGTTAAAGGGCTAGTGGGATGGGGCATGGGAGAGCCTGTAGTTATATCCGAGCTCCAGCAAGTCGATTTAGTTAATCTTAATTATGAAAAAAATACGGCTGTGGTAGCACAAACAACTCAGAAACAGAGTATTGTAAATGAAATTGTTGTAAAACTAAGAGCGAAAGTCCCGGTGGTTAATATATATGATACAATATGTCAGGCGACTGTTCAGAGACAGTTAAATGTCCGAAAGTTAGCTGCTAAGGTTGATGTGATGGTTGTTGTAGGCGGCAAGCAAAGTTCCAATACGCGAAAGCTTGCGGAAATCTGTAGTGCTGTGGGAACAAAAACTATTTTAATCAGCGAGGCAAGTGAACTTGATACCAGTCAACTAAAAAATATGGAAACAGTCGGAGTAACCGCCGGTGCTTCAACACCCGACTGGATGATAAAGGAGGTCATTGCGAAGATGGAAAACGAAATGAATGTGGAAAAACAAAAGGAACAGGAAGTGCAGGTGGCAGCGGAGGACAACTTAAGCATGGAACGCAAGAATAAGTGGGCAGAGTTAGAGCAAGCCCATGAGAATGGAACTTTGCTAACAGGCAAGGTAAAGGAAGCAGTGCAAGCAGGCTTGGTAGTAGATTTGGGAGAAGGCTATGAAGGATTTATGCCCGGCTCTCTTGTAGATATTCGTTTTATTCCTGACTTCAGTGAGTTTGTTAATCAGGAAATCACTTTTAAGCTGATTGAAATTCGTCGCGACAAAGAAAAGTTGATTCTTTCCCGCAAGCAGGTTTTGGAAGAGGAGCTTTCGACAAAAAAAGAACAGATACTAAAGTCTCTCAAGCCCGGTCAGATTATTGACGGCACTGTTAAGCGCCTCACTAATTTTGGTGCTTTTGTTGATGTGGGCGGTATTGATGGTCTTGTGCATATATCCGAAATTTCATGGCACCGCATTGAAAATCCGTCAGAAGTTTTAAATATTAACGATGAAATTAAAGTAAAAGTTATTGAAGTTATTCCAGAGAGAGATCGGATAGGGCTGTCTGTGCGTCAAGCTCTTGCTGATCCCTGGACAGAAATAGCAAAGAAGTTCAAAGTTGGAGAAGTAGTGGAAGGTACAGTTACACGCTTAGTTGACTTTGGCGTTTTCGTCGAATTGACCCCCGGCGTTGAAGGACTTGTTCATATTTCCCAGTTAGCCGACTATCATGTAAAACAAGCATCTGAGGTTGTTCAACAGGGCGACACTGTTAAAGTTAAAATTCTGGATATTAATCAGGAGGCAAAAAGGGTTAGCCTAAGTATGCGTGACGCAGCGCCTCGGCCCAAAAAGGATCCGGTGCAGCAGCAGTACCAGCAACCTGCAGAGACTGTTTCCGGTTTGACTCTGGGTGATGTGTTTGGCAACCTTTTTGATGCTTCTGATAATAAGGTAGAATAGTAATGACACGTCAGGCAAGAAAATTGGAACATTTGTGGCATACGGTGCGAACCGACTTAACTGATGCTGATTTTGATGATATAAGTTTGGTTCATAACTGTTTGCCAGAAACCGGCCTGACTGCTGTTAATTTATCAACCAGCATAGCTGGTATTGATTTGCGTTGTCCTCTTCTCATCAATGCCATTACTGGCGGTGTAGATGATGCTGAAAACATTAACCGAGAGCTAGCGGTAACTGCAAAAGAATGCGGTTTAGCGCTGGCTGTGGGCTCGCAAATGGCGGCATTGGAAAACCCTAAGTATGAAAAAACTTTTAGAGTTGTACGTGAGGCATATCCCGAAGGAATCATTTTTGCCAATATAGGCGCTTATGCTGACCCGGGAATGGTGCAAAACGCGGTAGATATGCTTGAAGCGGACGCTCTTCAGGTTCATCTTAATGTTCCGCAGGAGCTAATGATGTCTGAGGGAGATACTGACTTTCGTGGTTACAGGAAGCAGCTAGAGAGAATAATCGCGGCTGTAAAAGTTCCGGTAATTATTAAAGAAGTAGGTTTCGGTATAGCTAAAGAGCAGGCAGCAATATTTCAGGATATGGGTGTTGCTGCCATTGATGTGGGTGGCAAAGGCGGAACTAATTTTATGCTTATAGAACGCAGACGTTCGCACCTTAAAACAAATGAGGATTTACTAAATTGGGGAATTCCCACTCCCATTGCTTTAATTGAAGCTAAGACCGGTGCGCCAAGTACGGACATTATTGCCTCGGGCGGAATCAATAGCGGACTTTTGGCAGCTAAATCTTTTGC
>DLMZ01000003.1:421-28932 GCA_002479415.1 Firmicutes bacterium UBA7523 | reverse complement strand
CTTTTGGCAGCTAAATCTTTTGCGCTCGGCGCAAAAATGGTTGGGATTGCTGGTATGGCAGCTAAGACTCTTCTTTCCGAAGGAAGAGATGTTCTAGTAACACGGCTTGGCAATATGTTAAAGGAATTAAAAGTGGTTATGGTTATGACGGGTTGCAGCTCAATTGATGAGTTGCGCCACGCCCCTGTTGTCATTACAGGCCAAACCCGCCAGTGGCTAGACTCTCGTGGTCTTAAGGGATAGATAAAAATTTTAGAAAACGGCACCGGAAACTAACCGGTAGCCGTTTATTTTTTGTAGCATAAATCTTTATCTTTAGGTTACTATATTTACTGCAATATAGATAACTTGGAGGTGTATGAATAATGACAATCGGGATGATTGTGCTGGTTGCGTCAGCGATTCTAATATATTTAGGAATTGCTCAGCGAGTACTGGATAAGCTTCAGCTAACAGACCGCGCCGCACTTGTCTTTGTAGGAGCTTTAGTAATCGGGGGTTTTCTTCCGGATGTCCCTATTACGCAAAATGTATCGATTAATATTGGGGGAGGTATTGTCCCCGTCGTCTTAGCCGGTTATTTAATAATTCGCGCTGGCACGGTAAAGGAAAAAGTAAGGGCTGTTGCAGCAGCTTTTCTTACTGCATTAGTTGTATATGGCACAATGAAAGTCATGCCTTTAGAACCAACATATAATTATTTTCTAGATCCGATGTACATTTTTGCTATTATTGCCGGTGTAGCAGGGTACCTGGCTGGACGCTCCCGGCGTTCTGCGTTTATTGCGGGTTCAATGGGCTTGCTTCTCACCGATATATTCTCACGTATTGAAATTGCTTTTAGAGGTGGTACTAGCCGGATGGCCATTGGTGGTGCCGGAGTTTTTGACAGTATTGTTATCGGCGGTATCCTAGCTTTAATGCTGGCAGAGTTAATCGGTGAAAGCCGGGAAAGAATACAGGGAGGACCTGCTAATAATCGTCCAGATGAACTAAAAGCTGGCCTTTCAGATGTAGAGCTTGGTGAAGAGTATCACAGTGAAGAGCAAAAAAAGATGGAAGGTGAAAGCAATGAAAAATAATATTTTTGTGAAAACGGCTGTTTTCGCCCTAATCGTTAGTTTTCTATTTTTCACTGTCTCAACTGCTTTGGAGCTGGATGATGTTTTAGATGAGTTTGAGCATCATAGCGGGCAAATATATACCATGGTAGATAGTGAAGGACAAGTTATAATGCGAACTGCACGCCGTATTAGTATTGATGATGAATATATAAACAGGGATAATAATCATTATCGTGTGATATCTATTGAAGAACAAAAAGCGGTAGCGGAGTTGTTGGAAAAAACTACATTGGCTGAACCTGCTGCTGGCAAACGGTGGGTTTCCAGGGTAAGCATTTTTCTGCCTGTACAGCAGCAAAATGGTCAGAAGAGAATTGCTATCTATAACTCTCATGGAGCTGAGTCCTATATACCTGGAGACGGTACGGAAAGTGTGGATTCAGGTGGCGGCATCCTTGATGTTGGTGATGCATTAGCCGGGTCGTTAGAGAGTAAAGGCGTGAATGTAATCCGCTCCAGAGAAACCCATATTCCCCATGACGCCGGTGCTTACCAGCGTTCACGCCGTACAGCGGAAGAGGCGCTGAAAGAACAGCCTGATGCGCTGATTGATGTTCACCGGGATGCTGTGCCTGAGGAAGAATATCTGGCAGAGGTTGCTGGAGAGGAAAGAGTACAAGTTCAACTAGTTGTGGGAAGACAAAATCAAAATGCTGCCAATAACCGCGAATTTGCCGAAGGGTTAAAGAGTGTAGCCGATGAAATGTACCCGGGATTAGTAAAGGGTATCTTTATGGCGCGGGGTAACTATAATCAGGATTTATCCCCTCGTTCAGTTTTAATTGAAGTTGGTTCCCATACGAATAACAAAGATCAAGCAGAAGAGTCGGTGCAGCTTTTTGCCGATGTAGTCAGTGTATATTTATACGGAACTGAAGAAGGGCAGGAATTAGCCGGTCCAGGCATTACCACATCTGAAGGACCTGGAGGAACAGCTCTTCGTGCCATGCTTTGGACGATACTGGCATTAATATTGGGTGTTGCCGGATATTTGCTTGTAAGCACCGGCGGAGTAGATGAAATTAAGCAAAAGCTAAATGAGTTTAGGCAACGGGAATTTGCCGATCTGTTTGGGGGCCGTAAGGGGGATGACGGAGATGACAGGGGGCACAATTGAACGGAGACTTAATGGCTATCGCAGGTGCCGTGATAATAGGAACATTAGCTAGATACTGGATGATGCGCCGTGATTTTAGACAGTATCCTTCTTACCCCCACGCTGTCGTCAATCATTTAGCATTAGGATTTGTAGCTGCTACCTTGGGGGCGGTGGCAGTTCCGGCTATTGTTGCTAAAGAATATACAGCAGTAACCTTTTTAGCCTTGGCATCAACACAGTTTAGAGAAGTACGCAGCATGGAAAGGGAAATGCTCGGTTCCTTGGAAAAAACGGAAATGGTGCCCAGAGGCAGCGATTTTATTGAAGGGATAGCGCGAACCTTTGAGGCTCGAAACTACCTAGTAATGCTTATTGCTCTGGTCACATCTGCAGTCATTTTCAGCTTTGGGTTGTTATATGGCATTGCTGCAGCATTTTTAGTTGGCTTTGCAATTAAAAATCTGATGCGGGGTAAAGTAATTAAAGACATTGCTAAGGTTAGGCCGGCGGGTTTTCGTTTTGAAGGAGCTAATTTGTTCGTTGAAGATGTGCAGATTATGAACCTTGGTTTGCCGGAAGTAAAAAAAACTTATCACAAGCAGGCTAAAGCGTTAATAATTGAACCATTTGATGATAACGCCCGGGAAATATTAGCAAATGCCGGCCAGCGCCAAGCCATAGCTCATGATGCAGCCTTGCTGCTGGGTATTCATCGTGACGTGGATACTCCTGAATTTACTCCGCTTTTACGGCGAGATACTGATACGGGACGGATTGCCATGATTATAGTCCCCATTGAACCTGACGAGAAGTGTTTAGTGGAGGCTGTTAAAAATGTTCCGGTTCTGGAAAGTGCCCAATCCAGCCCATTGTCTTCAGATGCCGGCAAATGTGCATCTGATTAGCAGGAGGATATATGGAAATAGCCATCAAAAAAAAGATTATGGCCGCCGTGACCTGTGAGGCGCGAAAGGTTGAAGGCGTCCCGGTATTTTACGCTAAGGATGAAGAAGAAAAGGAAGTTATGGCCGTGACGCTCTGCAGAGTTATGGAGGCAGTGGCTCATGATATGGGCAACGGCGTATATATTATTGTAAAACATTAGCATCTCAATCTCACTATAGGGAGGAATTATGGCAGGCAAAAAAATAATATACCACTGCTACGGGGGTGCACATTCGTCTGTAGTGGCTGCCGCGATTCATTTGGGACAGCTAAGAGTGGACAAAGTTCCCGCCAGTAAAGAACTTATGGCGCTGACACTCTTTGACAAACAAACAAAGGAAGGACACGGCAGATTGCATTTTTTTGGCTTTGACGAATATGGTGACGAAGTATATTCTGTGGGCTGCAGAAACGTAGGCTATTCTGTGACTAAGTTTCTTACCAAAATAAAAGAAATATTAAACGCAGGGGATGAGATGATATTTATCGATACCCTCCACTGTGTGAATTTGAAAATGCGTATTGGCGGGTATATATCCAGACGCTTGGGGATGGTAAAAATCGGGCGGCCTATTGTGCTGAGAGGTACCCGCGAAGCATATTTTGAACTTGTAAAGCTAGTTCAACAAGTTAAAGAAGGCTCTTTTGCATGAATTATATCTATCTTGGAGTCGGCGACTTATACCTGCCTTCTGTTGCAGCAGCCGTTCACCTAAAGAAAATTGATGAATATCTCCCTCCGGACTCCGCTAAACTGTTTACCATAGAATGTTTCCGGCATGGTGAGAAATGTGATGAAGGTGCTCTGCATTACATTGATAGCGATGAACATGGAAACAAGGTATTTGTATCGTGTGCCAAGGGACAGCTTGATGTTTTCGTCCGCGCTGTGCAGAGCTTGCTTGGGGTTTACCGTATCCCTGTAAAAGATATTAAGGTTATTCCCTGCGAGCCTGAGAATCCTCAAGCAGTCGGTATATGCAAAGCATTGCGTTCACTGGGGCTATGGCAAGCAGAAAGTGCTCTGGCAAGCAAGCTTGCTTATAATTGCTTTTCTTCATTAGTAAAAAAGGTGGAGCGACCTACAGATTAATAATATAGATAAACAGCAGCTGAGGTTAAATCGGCTGCTGTTTATCTTTGTACTATATCGTTTGAAATGCTTGACGAAAACATTGTTCTAAGCATATAATAATATAACAATTAAGTGATTGCTTAATCGAGGTGAAATGATGACAAAACGACCGGAGTGCTGTGAGAAGTACGCTGTAAATGACGATGCTGTCAAGTCGGCAAAAATGAATATCCCGGACGCAAAGGTTCTGTCGGTATTAGCCGAGACAAATCAAGCGTTTGCAGATTCCAGCCGATTGAAAATCCTGTTTGCATTAGCTAATAGAGAGTTATGTGTTTGTGAGCTGGCAGAAGTGCTGGAAATGAGCCCTCCTGCTGTCTCGCATCACCTACGACTTCTAAAAAATATGGGCTTGGTAAGAACACGCCGTGCAGGAAAAATGGTTTACTATGCTCTTGACGATGAACATGTGCAGATACTATTGCAGGTTGGACTTGACCACGTAACGCATCGTTTCAGCTTATGAATAGAGAGGTAATGAAAGTGGAGATAGGCGCAAAAGCTGCTAATGAAAGTAAATGGCTGGAGAAAACGATTAATGTTGAAGGTCTAGACTGTGCTGATTGCGCGAAGAAGCTAGAGGATAAAATAAGACTGGCGGACGGAATTGCCGAAGCAGTTCTCTCATATGCTACAGGTAGACTGCATCTTCGTTACAATGGTTCTCTTGCAGCGGTTTATGACATAATTCAAAAGCAGGGATATAGAACTAGTAAAGAAAAAACACATGCTGCAGGGGATCTTGTGCGCAGGCATATAATACTTGCCGTTATTTCTGCTGCAGCTTTATTGCTGGCAACTATTTTTGTTAGGATAGACTCTTTTTACGTTAATGTATTTCTGCTTATTGCCCTATTTAGCGGCGGCTACGTAACCTTCAAACGTAGTTTTAACGCTATAGCAGCAAAGCAATTTGATATGAACGTTCTCATGACTGTGGCTGTAGCCGGAGCTATATTTATCGGCGAATGGTGGGAGGCTGCAACGGTAGCTTTTCTTTTTTCCGCCAGTAATGCTTTAGAATCTTATACTGCGGCGAGAAATCGTAAATCTATTCGCGATCTGATGATTACAATGCCCGATACCGCCCACCTGCTGACGGGCGATGATTACGAAACAGTAGCAGCGGAAGAGATAGCAGCTGGTGAAGAGATTTTAATTCGCCCCGGGGAAAGAATACCATTAGATGGTATAGTTGTTTCTGGCAGCTCTTTCGTAATGGAGGCGGCAATTACCGGAGAGTCAATGCCTGCATCCAAGGAAAAAGGACACGGCGTATTTGCCGGGACATTAAACGGAAACGGATCGTTGCGCGTTAGGGTTAAAGGGACGGCTTATGACACTACTTTGGCAAAAATTGTTGCCTTAGTAGAAGAGGCTCAACTTCGCCGTGCGCCGACTCAGCGGTTTATAGACAAATTCGCTTCGATTTATACGCCAGCTGTTATAGGAATAGCGGCTGTATTAACAATCGGCGGACCTATTGCCATGGGAGGCGATTGGCATCTATGGCTGTACCGTGGGCTTGCTCTACTCATTATTGCGTGTCCCTGTGCACTAGTTGTTTCAACGCCGGTTTCTATTGCTGCTGCTTTAACAAACGCGGCACGCAACGGAGTTTTGATAAAAGGCGGCGCACACTTGGAAACAGCAGGCAGCATTAGTGCTATAGTATTTGATAAAACAGGTACTCTTACCAAAGGTACGCCCGCAGTTCAAGAAATCAAGGCTTTTAACTCGGCCGACGAAAATAGTATTCTTCAAATATCTGCCAGCCTTGAAGCACATTCTGAGCATTTATTAGCTTCTGCTGTGCGCAGTTATGCTAAGAGGAGGGAATTAAGCTTTCTGCCTGTTAGCAATTTCTCCGTTTATCCAGGCAAAGGCATAGAAGGTACTGTGGAGGATGTTCACTATATCCTGGGCTCACTGGATTTTTTGCTTGAAAGAGGGATTTCCTCTAAGGTGTATAATTGTCTTGATACCGACATGGCTACTCCGGTGGGCTTGGCTTCGGACGGGAAATTATATGGAATAATCCTAATAAGCGACAATCTTCGGGAAAAGAGTGCCTCCGTGCTTACGGAATTGCGTTCCCTTGGTATAACCAGGCTTGCTATGCTTACGGGGGACAGGTCGGGTGTTGCAACCTTGATAGCTTCTGGGCTGAATTTGGACGATGTCAGTTCAGAGCTATTACCCGAAGAAAAGGAAGATGCTGTACAGAGCTATAAAAAGAAGTATGGCAAGGTGGCTATGGTAGGTGACGGAATTAACGATGCACCGGCTCTGGCTGCCGCCGATTTGGGTATTGCTATGGGGATTTCTGGTACACCTGTAGCACTAGAAACGGCGGATGTGGCGTTAATAAGCGACGAGCTGAATAAGCTTCCTTTTCTGATTGGGCTTTCGCGCCGAACCATGAAAATTATCAAGCAAAATATAACCATGGCTTTGCTGATTAAAGGAATTGCGATTCTTCTAGTTTTCCCCGGCTGGCTGACGCTATGGCTGGCAATACTGGCAGATATGGGGGCATCACTGCTTGTTACCGCTAATGGAATGCGGCTTTTGAACTATAAATCCGGGTAAAACAATAGAAAGCCGGACTTAACCATTTCACCCAGGTTATCTTGACACCGATATCAGCATATAGGATAATAATAAAAGTATAAGTTGAAGTAGGTGTGCCTATTGGGGCAAGATAAAGTGGTGGATAGGATTGAAGATGGTTCCATCGCCATGGAACTTGGCATTCGTCCCGGTGACAGGATTGTTGCGGTAAACGGGGAAGAACCTGGTGATATTTTGGATTGGCGACTAACTGAGAGTGACGAAGAGCTGCTTTTAGCAGTTCAACACACGAACGGAGAATTGGTCGAATACGAAATAGAAAAAGATTATGATGAATCATTAGGCATAATTTTTAATTCCCCTACGTTAGACGGTATCCGCCCTTGTCAAAATCGCTGCGTTTTTTGTTTTGTGGATCAGCTTCCTGCGGGTTTACGTGAAACATTGAAAATTAAGGATGACGATTACCGCCTTTCTTTTCTCTCAGGCAGCTATATAACGATGACAAATATTAGTGAAGCTAATTTGCAGCGCATTATGCAACTGCACCTTAGTCCGCTATATGTATCTGTTCACACTACTAATCCGGAACTTCGCCGTTGTATGCTTGGCAACCGGCAAGCCGGCGAAGTTCTGCCGTTGTTAAAAAGGCTGGCCCACGCAGGCATAGAGTTTCACACTCAAATTGTTCTATGCCCAGGACTAAATGACGGACAAGAATTAGAACAGACTCTGGAGGATTTGTTTGACTTGTATCCTGCTGTTCGCAGCGTTGCTGTTGTTCCTGTGGGGCTTACAGGACACAGGGACGGGCTTTACTCACTCTCGTCATTTAATGATGAAAGTGCCCGGTCAGTTTTGAAGCAGATTAGTGCCAAACAGGAACGCTGTTTGTCCGAGGCCAAAACCCGTTTTGTTTTTGCATCCGATGAGTTTTATACGTTGGCAGGCAGCGACGTGCCTAAAGATGTAGAATATGAGGATTATCTTCAATTAGAAAACGGTGTAGGTATGGTACGCTTGCTCTACAATGAGTGGGATAAGCTGCGAAAAAAGCTGCCTGCCGCGCTAACAAAGGAACAAACAGTAACTGTGGCAACAGGGGTTTCCGCAGCCGGATATCTTGAGCCGATTGTTTCAAGGTTAAACGAAATCAATGGGCTTAACGTAAGGCTAAAAGCTGTTCCAAACCTGTTCTTCGGTGGACATGTTACAGTGTCAGGGTTGCTTACATACCATGATTTGACCGATGCTCTTTCTTGCGATGATTTTGTTGGTCCGCTTATTCTGCCTGCAGTTATGCTAAAAGAAAGAAAAGAGCTTTTTCTTGACGGATATACAATTGATGATTTGGCTCAAACGCTTGGAACAGAAGTCCACGTTGTGGACAGCTTAGATTCTTTAGTACAGTTTTTATTCGCAGAAATGAGGTGACCTCGTGTCCCATCCTGTTGTTGCAATTGTGGGCCGTCCTAATGTGGGAAAATCCACCATGTTTAATCGTTTGATTCAAAGGCGAGTGGCTATAGAAGAGGGTACTCCGGGAGTAACTCGCGACCGCATTTATGGCCGCGTAGAATGGACAGACCGAGATTTTTGGTTAATAGATACGGGCGGTCTTACATTTGATGGTGATCAAATATCTAAGGAAATTTACCATCAGGTACAACTCGCCATTGATGAGGCTCATGTTATAATATTTTTGGTGGATGTGCGCAGCGGTCCCGTTGCTTTAGATTACGAAGTGGCGGAGCTTTTGCGTAGAACAGATAAACCTGTGGTGCTTGCGGCCAATAAGTCTGAAGCAGGCGCTGCAGGCGGCGAAGCTGCGGAATTTTATCAACTAGGTCTGGGAGAGCCCACGCTTACTTCAGGTGCTCATGCATTGGGAACGGGGGACCTTCTGGATGAGGTGGTGAAGCTGCTTCCTGAGGGAAATATTCCCGAAGAAGATGAAGATATATTACGTGTTGCTGTAATCGGTCGCCCCAATGTGGGAAAATCTTCACTAACTAATCGTTTAGCCGGAACGGAGCGTGTCATTGTCAGTGATATTCCTGGAACTACTCGCGATGCAGTAGATTTGGAGGTAGAAAGGGACGGGCGTCATTATCTGTTTGTGGATACTGCAGGTATTCGCCGCAAAAACAGGGTGGATGAAGCCATAGAATATTATTCTGTTTTGCGCTCTATCCGTGCAGCAGAAAGCGCCGATGTAGTGCTTATGGTGCTTGATGCATCTGAAGGAGTTACCGAGCAGGATAAGCGAATAGCAGGAATTGCCCATGAAGCCGGCAGAGCTTTGATTCTGGTCGTCAACAAATGGGACAAGGTAGAAAAAGACGGAAAAACTATGGATGCGTATCGTGAACAAATCCGTACCGAGTTGGCCTATCTTAGCTATGCTCCCATTCTCTTTATTTCTGCTTTAACAGGACAACGAGTTGAGCGTGTTTTTGAGTTAATTAACTATGTGGCTGACCAGCATGCACTGCGAATTAGTACTTCTAAACTCAATGAGCTTTTAGAAGATGCCATGGCTGTTACAGCTCCGCCTACAAAAAAAGGCAAGCAGTTAAAAATATATTATTTAACACAGGTAAAAGTTAAACCGCCTACGTTTGCTGTTTTTGTAAACGAGCCGGAGCTTGCTCATTTTTCATATATGCGTTTTATTGAGAACAAATTGCGGAGCACCTACGGCTTTGAGGGCACACCTTTGCGTTTGCTGGTGCGAAAGCGTAAAAAGGAGGGCGTATGAACAACTTCCTTATCTTGTTTTTTAGCTATTTGCTTGGGTCTATTTCTTTTGGGTACCTAGCCGGTCGCTACTTACGCGGCATAGATATCCGCAATTTCGGTAGCGGAAATACAGGAAGCACCAATATACTGCGTACATTGGGGACAGGACCGGCAATTCTTGTCTTGCTACTTGATGCAGGAAAAGGATGGCTTGCCGTCTATCTCGCCCATACATTTACAGGGGTTCCCCTGATAGTGATGCTTGCTGGCATAGCTGTAGTGGTCGGCCATAACTGGCCAGTTTTTTATGACTTTCGCGGCGGTAGGGGGATTGCAACCAGCATCGGTGTTATAGCCGGACTGGCTCCAGCAGTTATACTAATTGCCGGACTTACCGGCGTAGCAGTTATTGCTGTAACCCGCTTTGTTTCACTGGGGTCAATTATCGGGAGCATACTAATACCTGTCTTGATGATTGTTTTAAATCAACCTATTGAGTATCAGGCTTTTGGCCTTGTTATAAGTATTTTGGCCGTATGGCGCCATCGAGCAAATATTGTGAGGCTTCTAAACGGTACAGAAAATAGGTTCGGAAGCAAGGTTGATACAGAGGAGAAAAAGGTGGATAATTAATGAAGCGTATTGCCGTAATTGGAGCGGGGAGTTGGGGAACAGCGCTTTCGGTTGTATTAGCTGAAAATTGCGACGGTGTGACTCTTTGGGCCCGGCGTGAAGAACTTTGCCGTACCATTAGTGACAATCGAAGTAACCCGGATTATTTGCCCGGGGTCATTCTGCCGGACAATGTGACTTTAACGTCTGACTTAGAAGAAGCTGTCCGGTATAAAGACGGCGTTGTTTTAGTTATTCCGTCCCATTTTGTCCGTGCCACCACACAATTGCTTGCTCCTTACCTAAAAAATGGAGCATGCCTGATTAGCTGTGCCAAAGGCTTGGAACCGGATACACTGCAAAGGATGTCCACCGTTCTGGCAGAGGAAGCGCCTGACGCCCGGATTGCTGTTCTTTCAGGTCCGAATCATGCAGAAGAAGTAGGTCGGCGTATCCCTTCGGCCACAGTGATTTCTGCCCATAACCGCCAAACTGCCGAAGCAGTACAGGATATATTTATGACTCGAAACTTCCGTGTTTATATCAATCCTGATATAATTGGTGTTGAACTGGGCGGAGCATTAAAAAATGTCATTGCTTTGGCAGCCGGTATATCAGACGGCCTTGGCTTTGGTGATAATACAAAAGCTGCCTTAATGACGCGTGGTTTGACAGAGATTGCCCGTTTGGGGATTAAGATGGGAGCTGAGCCGCTGACGTTTGCCGGATTGTCAGGCATCGGTGATTTAGTCGTAACTTGCACATCAAAACATAGCCGTAACCGAAGCCTTGGTGTAGCCTTGGGTGAAGGTGGAAAGCTTGATGATATTGTTGCAGGTATGAAGATGGTAGTGGAAGGGGTTAGAACTACTCGTATTGCCCATGAATTGTCTAAAGAGCATGGAATTGAAATGCCAATTACTGAAGAAACCCACAATATTTTATTCAACAATAAGAATCCCCGGTCTGCTGTGGAAGATTTAATGCGTCGCGGGCCAAAACATGAGACCGAGGAAATTGTATTTAATACAAGAGATAGCTGGTAATATTACATTGAAACAGGACAAGCACTCGCAGGAGTGCTTATTTTTTTTCACATTATTTCCCTTGCTTTAAAGTAATAATCACGGTTGCCACACATATACATGTATTGTTAAAACCTGTCCGCAACTCGTTAGTATGGTTGTGATAACAACTTTGTCACTATCTAAAAGTTTAGAAGGGGAGGGATAGATTCTTTATTGCATTGAAAACATTACGTAAATAAAGGAGGGAGAGTTTTTGGTGAAATTTGACCTGATACAGCATATTGTTGAGAGAACCGGCGGCGATATATATCTTGGAGTAGTCGGACCGGTACGCACAGGTAAGTCAACTTTTATAAAAAAATTCATGGAACTATTGGTTATTCCCAATATTCCCGATGCCCTGAATCAGGAGCGAGCCCGTGACGAACTGCCTCAAAGCAGTGCGGGCCGTACCATCATGACGACTGAGCCGAAATTTATTCCCGACGAGGCCATTGAAATAAAAGTACGGGAAAACATAGCAATGCGGGTTCGTTTTGTGGATTGTGTCGGCTATACTGTAAACGGAGCGGTAGGATACGACGATGATGGCGGTCCAAGGATGGTTACTACCCCTTGGTTTGACTATGATATTCCTTTTGAAGAAGCAGCGGAAGTAGGAACAAGGAAAGTCATCACTGATCATTCTACTATTGGCATTGTCGTTACCACAGACGGCACTATTACAGACATCCCCCGCCAAGACTATTTGGAAGCGGAGGAAAGAGTAGTTGCCGAACTAAAAGAATTGGGTAAACCTTTTGTGATTCTCTTAAATTCTATTCGTCCCTACTCACAGGAAGCACTAGCTTTAAAAGAAGAGTTGGGAGAAAGATATAATGTTCCCATTATTCCCTTTAATGCGCTTCAATTAATGGAAGAAGATATTAATGTTATCTTTCAGGAAGTTCTTTACGAGTTTCCTGTGCGTGAAGTTAATATTAATCTGCCTAGCTGGGTGGAAGTACTTGATGCCGACCATTGGCTGCGTGAAGACTATTCACAGATTATCAGAGAAAGTGTGGCAGAAATTAACCGGCTTCGTGACGTAGATGGTATGGTAGAAACATTAAGCATTCAGGATATCGTGGAAAACATTGTACTTAAGGAAATGGATTTAGGTTCAGGAAAGGCAGTTATTGAGATTAAAGCACCGGAATCGCTCTATGAAAAGATTCTTACTGAAATCTGCGGTGTGGAAATTGAAGACCAGGCCGACCTTTTAATGATTCTTAAAGACAGCGTCGCTGCCAAACGTGAATATGATAAAATTGCCGGCGCCTTGGAGCAAGTAAAGGAAATAGGTTATGGTGTTGTTCCGCCTCTCCTGGAGGAAATGTCTCTTGAAGAGCCGGAAATTGTCCGCCAGGGAGGACGATTTGGAGTACGTCTTCGTGCTTCAGCACCGTCTCTTCACATCATAAGGGTAGATGTTAAGTCTGAATTCGCTCCAATAGTGGGTACAGAAAAGCAGAGTGAAGAGCTAATCAGCTACATCATGAATGAATTCGAGGAAAGCCCGGAAAAGATGTGGCAATCGGATATTTTCGGCAAATCCCTGCATTCACTTGTAAAAGACGGTATAGCTAATAAACTGGGGAATATGCCGCCCACTGCTCAGGAAAAACTCCAAGAAACATTGGAAAAAATCATTAATGATGGCAGCGGCGGTCTTATCGCCATCATCCTTTAAACTACTAAAGACGCTTCACGGAGCGTCTTTTTGTTTCCCCTATTCATGTCGATTAATTTAAGTTATAATTTTAATAAGCACAAAATTTCAGGGGGAATACTATTGATTGCCAGGGACACTTTTCTTTTTGTCATGCTGGTCGCTTACCTGTTAGGTTCTCTCCCTTCGGAGATTTATCTAAAAAGATTAAGAGATGATGAACTAAGCTTTTTAGTTTGGGAAATCCCCGGTTTAAAACACAACTATACAGCGTTTTTTGCAAATACTATAAAAGGAGTATCCGCAGTCTTATTGGCACGATTATTCATTGGTACACCAATAGCTATGGCCTTGGCAGGCATTGCTGTTCTTATTGGCCATTACTGGTCTTTTCTTGCCAAATTCCGCGGTGGAACGGGAATCGGTGTTTTGTTTGGCATTATCTTAATATTTGCTCCATCGGTATTGCCTTATCTAATTATTATCTGGATAACGCTGTACTTAACCTTTGCAAACAAGTACGCCAGTTATATAGTTACCACACTTTCCATGCCTATTATATTCTGGCAAGTTAAGCGCTTCGACTTATATATAATTTTCGGCATTATTTCAGCACTGCTGGTAAGCTATCACTTAATCGGAGAAGAATGCAATAGAAAGCGCCGCTTTCGTCAATTTGCATTACTCTTTATTTTTACATCCATGATTACTGCAGGTTTTTTTAGCCGCTATGTTTATCGCGGCTTTGGCACTCAAATGGACTTGATTCGTCACGGAAACCCAAGCCTTCCTTATGTTGCCATTACCTTTGACGACGGCCCCAGTCTGGAATATACGCCGGCCATTTTGGATATACTTGCTGAACACAATGTAAAGGCTACCTTCTTTATGGTAGGCCGTCACGTGGAGATGTACCCGGACATCGCCCGCCGTGTCGTGATAGATGGTCACGACATAGGCAACCACACTTATTCTCACCGGAGCCTGGTACCGCTTCATCCGGATAAAGTAATGGAAGAGATAATTCTCTGCGAAGAAATTATCCAATCGGTTACCGGGATCACGCCCGTACTTTTTCGTCCGCCCCGCGGCGTTTACAGTAACACTGTACGTGATATTGCTAGAGAACGCAATTACACCCTCTGCCTGTGGACTATCAGTTCCCAGGATTGGCGTGAAATCAGCAAGCGTGATATCACTGCCAGAATTCTATCCCGAGTTACCGGCGGCGACATTCTTCTTTTCCATGACAGCGGAAATATTATTTCCGCAGAAGGTGGCCATCGATATAATACCGTACAGGCTTTGCCCCAAATAATCACCGGCCTCAAAGAAAAAGGCCTGATTCCGGTTTCTATGCAGGAGCTTCTGATAATCAAGGGATTAACTCATGTGGAGGAATAATAATGAAATACCGTCAAGCTAAATCTGAGGATATCCCTGCTGTGGCGTCAATATTCTTGCATGCTTTCAGCCCATCTGTACAGCACTTCCTCGGCAAGCCATTGCAAAACAATCTTAGCATTTGCGACATTTTTAACTTCATTCGCAAGGTTGAACCCCAAAGCTTTTTCATAGCCGAATCCGATAACAAAATAGCTGGTTACTTGATAGCCACCCGCAGTATGCGCCTCATTTGGCTAAAAGCCATAACTAAAGGTGAGATTTTCTATTGGTTATACCGCTGGCTCTCCGGCACTTACGATATTGGTACAGGCCCTATAAAATCTATTATCATGCACAAGGCTCTTTTTCTCACTAATAAGCACAATTACCGCACAACGTCTCAAGCTCAAATTCTCTCCATCGCCATTCACCCGGATTGTCAAAAAAACGGCGTAGCTCGAAATCTCCTTACTCTCGGCCTATCTTACTTAGAGGGCACAAACGAGATAAAGCTGGAAGTCCGCCCGGATAATTCAGCTGCCTACAACCTCTATACTTCGTTAGGTTTTATCCCAGCAGATAAAACCACCGATTCTCAAGGAGATTGGATTGTTATGGTCAAAGCAAATTGATTTCCCCTAAATATCAACGAATTAACCATTAAATTTACCCGTGAGGAGGAATGCTTGATGGAGTTCGCAGGGAAGGTTGTTTTAATTACTGGGGGATCAGGTGGAATTGGTAGCGCTGCCGCCAAAATATTTGCAGAAAACGGTGCCCGGCTGGTTTTGGTGGGTACAAGCAAGGAAAAGACGGAGGTAAAGGCCAAGGAATTGGGATTGAAAGACGGGGAGTACCTGGCCTTGGTAGCGGATGTGTCCAGAGAAGAGGACGTCAAAGCTTACGTAGAAGCAACTGTGGAGAAGTTTGGTCGGATCGATGTGTTCTTTAACAACGCCGGGTTAGAGGGCAGCGTGGCCAGGACGGCGGAAATCACATCGGAGAACATGCAAAAGGTATACGGCGTCAACCTTATGGGCGTACACTATGGATTAAAACATGTGCTTAAGGTGATGCTCAAACAAAAAAACGGCAGCATCATCAATACTGCTTCTCTAGCTGGCTTGCGGGGGTTCCCCGGCATGGGAGCTTATGTTGCTTCCAAGCATGCGGTGGTAGGCCTGACCCGTTCGGCAGCTCTAGAAGTTGCCCTAGAAGGGATTCGGGTTAACGCGGTTTGCCCTGCTCCTGTGGAAACACGAATGATGGAATCTATCGAGAAAGTCTTTGGCGAAGGTGCAAGGGAAAGTTTCGAAAAAGGTGTGCCAATGAACCGGTATGCCAAGCCAGAGGAAATCGCCCAGCTTGTTTACTTTCTGGCTTCCGATAAGGCGTCTTTCATTACAGGTGGGATCTATACTATCGACGGCGGACAGTCTGCTAAGTCATAATTTACAGATAAAGCTCTCAGCTTTTACCTTAACACTGTCCCGATGTCTCGCCCTAGTTCCCGGGCTTTTTCCATGGCTTCGTCATCGGGGTTCCAGAGCAATTTTAATCCGTCCCTGATGAGTTCAAATCCCGCATCCTTAAGACTGTCTTCCAACATTTTCACAGACTCACCACTCCAACCGTAACACCCAAAAGCGACAGCTTTTTTCTTCTGGAACTTAAGCCCCCTGTTAATTTCCAGCAACCCGGATATGGAGTGCAGGATACCTTTGTTAATGGTGGGGGAGCCCAGGATCAATACACTGGATTTAAAGATCTCCGTAATGATATCGTTGACGTCGGAGCGAGCAGCATTGTACAGCTTGATGGTAGTTTTGCGGTTAACTTCTTTTATCCCTGCTGCAATTCCCTCAGCAGTCCTTCTGGTACCATCCCACATGGTATCATAAACTATAGTTACCTGGTCTTCCTGGTATCCAGCGGCCCATTCTAGATATTTGTTCACGATCTGCAAAGGTTCTTGTCTCCAAATAACCCCATGGCTTGGGCATATTAAATCTACAGGCAGATTTAAACCCACCACTTCTGCGATTTTTTTCTCCACCAGGGAGCTGAAGGGAGTAAGGATATTTGCGTAGTACTTGATAGCTTCCCCATACAGTTCCTCCTGGTCCACCAGGTCGTTGTACATGTATTCTGAAGCATAATGCTGACCGAAGGCATCATTAGAAAAGAGAACATCGTCATTGGTCAGGTAGCAGAACATGCTGTCGGGCCAATGCAGCATCCTTGCCTCCACAAAAATTAACTCCTTGCTACCCAGGCTCAACTTGTCGCCGGTTTTTACCGGAACGAAGTTCCAGTCCTGGTGGAAATGCCCCCTAAGTGAATTGATTCCGTTTTTGGTACAATACACAGGGGTGTCAGGAATTTCCCTCAGCAGAGTTTTCAAAGCGCCGCTGTGGTCTATCTCGGCGTGGTTGGCGATAATGTAGTCAATCTCCTTTAAATCTACTTCTTTTTTCAAGTTATCAACGAATTCTTCGGCAAAGGGAAGCCATACGGTATCAATTAAGGCTGTCTTTTCATCTCTTACCAGGTACGAGTTATAGGTGGTTCCTTTATGGGCAGAGTACTCCTCTCCATGAAACTTGCGGAGTTCCCAATCTACCTTGCCGACCCAGGTGATGCTATCCTTAATTTTAAAAGACACAAAAACCCCTCCTTCAAATGTCATTGAAATAGGAATAATTAATGCTTTCTACAACAGCGTGAAAATTCCTACTATAATAGCCAAAAAAGATGTATGTGAAAGAGTCCCACCAATGAAACTAAAAGGTTCTGTAAGCTCAAAAAAGTTAATCACAGAAATAAATTTTTTCCTTGATAATGTAGTTAGTTTATTGTATAATAATCTAGTGTCGGGGCGTGGCGCAGCTTGGTAGCGCGCTTGACTGGGGGTCAAGAGGTCGCAGGTTCAAATCCTGTCGCTCCGACCATTAATATTATTCGAAATAAAAAGAGCTTTTTGTTGCACATAGTGCAACAGAAGCTCTTTTTTTGCCTTGGCTGGCTGCAATCTTGCAATTCCCGACTAAGACATTAGTATATTATTGCTTGTAAAAGCCTTTCCAGCACCCAATCCTTTAATTATATATTTTGATTTGCCTCTATAGAATTGTGCCATATCATACGTTAAAATTTTTGCTAAGAGATTTGTGGAAGAGTTCATTGAAAACTCTGCAGATCAAAAAGTTTATACTAAGAATGTGACAAGGTTTAACCTTAAACATCATGTAGTAGATTGTGTAGTGTCATAGAATTGACCTAATTGTAATCGTTTGCTTTTCGGACTATAATATAAGCAACTGCAGGGCTATTCTTAAATACGAAAATTGACTTTCTCAAAAATAAATTGCGAGGGGGGAGGCATATTTGAATTTATTTTCAGAAAAAATCAGGGAAGTTCTCTTTTCAGTTGCTCCTATAACAATCATCGTAATTTTATTCAATTTTACCATTACGCCGCTTGGGGCACCGCTTTTATTACGATTTCTGATTGGGTCTATTTTAATAATCTTAGGGTTGTCGTTATTTCTGATTGGAGTGGATCTCGGTGTGGCCCCTCTTGGGAGCCTGACTGGATCGTCTTTGGCTAAAACTAATAAGCTGTGGCTTATTATAGTTGGCGGTTTTATTCTTGGCTTTGTCATATCAATTGCTGAGCCCGGGCTTATTGTACTTGCAAATCAGGTTGATATTGTTACGGCTGGGTTAATATCCGGCATCAGCATCGTAATGGTAGTTTCTGTGGGTCTGGCTATAATGCTTTCTTTCGGTTTTTTAAGAATTGTATACAATGTGCCGTTAAGTAGAGTCTTGACGGTTCTTTATGGCTTGACATTTCTTTTGGCTTTATTTGCTTCCCCGGAATTTTTAGCTATATCGTTTGATGCTTCGGGTGCAACCACCGGGGTGTTGGCTGTACCGTTCATACTGGCACTGGCTGCAGGGATTTCAAGCCTGAAAAAAGATAGTAAAGCCTCGGAAAATGACAGTTTTGGCTTAATCGCAGTAGTATCTGTTGGCGCAATTATGTCTGTGCTCATCATGAGTATCATATTAAGGACGGACAGCTTTACTGGCGCATTTGAGCTAATAACACCGCAGAAGTCAGGCATCATTGGTCCATTTATCCATATTATGCCTGTAATCATAAGAGAAACATTTTTGTCGCTGCTGCCGCTCCTGCTTATATTATTAGTATTTCAGAGGCTATTTGAGCTTAACAGAAAAACTCTGGCGAAAATTTTCAAAGGCTTTCTCTATTCATTTATTGGTCTCTTCATTTTTTTAGTTGGAGTTAATGCAGGATTTATGGATGTGGGAAGCATTGTTGGCTATAGTATTGCTGCGTTTGGCAACAAAGCTTTAATTATTATTTTTGGTTTTATTCTTGGAGTGGTTACTATACTGGCTGAACCGGCGGTTTATGTATTGACACATCAAATTGAGGATGTTACGAGCGGATATGTTCGAAGGAAGTCCGTGTTAGTTGCTCTTTCAGTAGGAGTGGGTTTCGCGGTGGCTCTTTCAATGATAAGAATACTTGTGCCGGGAATTCAATTGTGGCACTATCTTTTGCCGGGCTATCTTATTTCAATAGCACTGATATATTTTACCCAGGAATTGTTTGTGGGTATTGCATTTGATGCTGGGGGCGTTGCAACCGGACCCGTAACCGCAACATTTATTCTGGCGTTTACACAGGGTGTTGCTGAATCAATTGAAGGAGCCAGTGTAATAATTGATGGCTTTGGCATGATTGCTACGGTTGCTTTGACGCCTATCATTGCTTTACAAGTACTAGGTTACTTCTTTAAGATAAAATCAAGAAAGGAAGGCTTGCTGAGAAATGAACAGTAATACAGGCTGTACTCAGATTGAATTGATTTATATAATTGTTAACTTTGGTCTGGCGCCTAAGATTGTCAAATATGCAAAAATGAATGGGATTACGGGAAGCACAGTTTTTCTGGGAAAGGGAACAATTAATAACCCTATTCTGGATTTTCTGGCATTAAATGAAGCAAGGAAAGAAATTATCCTGATGGCAGCAAAAAAGGATATAGCTTACGAAGCATTGGAGCATATTGCGAAGAAGTTTAATTTTGATAAACGGAACCATGGAATTGCCTTTACTACATCAATTATTAATTTGGTGGGAACATGCATGATTCCATGCGATAATTATATTGAGCAAAAAGGGGTGGAGGACTCAATGTATCATGCTATTTTTGTTGTTGTTGACAGAGGAAAGGGAGAAACTGTTATAGAAGCTGCGACAAGTGCCGGTTCAAAAGGTGCTACGATTATTAATGCGCGTGGTTCCGGTATTCATGAAACATGTACCCTGTTTTCCATGGAAATAGAACTGGAAAAAGAAATTGTGCTGATTATTTCAGAAAACCATCTGACAGAGTCTATTACATCGACTATCAGCGGCCAGCTTGAAATCAACAAGCCCGGAAACGGTATTATTTTTATACAAAATGTAAATAAAGCTTACGGGCTACATAGCAAACCTAGTAGTCTTTCGACACCCTAAACATAACCAATTACTGTAATGAATTGCCGTTGTCTATCCTCTTAAGAATGAAGGCTAATGATATACCCCACAGAACTGCGGCAATACTATTTACTATGGCAGTTTTTAAAGGAGCCACATCAAGGTCGGGGAGACGAAGAAGATATGGCATGGAATAAAGAATATACCATATAGTTATTCCATATATAGCTCCTTTAAAGAGATGACGTTTGCTGGATATGTATGGAAGGATTAATGCAAAGATTATACCAAGAACTCCTAAAAAGAAAAACTGCACAACTGAAAAGAAAACATGCTCCGCCATATCTCCAGGTCTTCTGCCAACCATAAAAACACCCATATAGTCTTCCCAGAGAATTGTTGTAAAGCCTAAGGCACGGGTGACGATATTAAATACAAGAGGGACTACGCCCCCGGCAAAGCCTGCAATAAATCCATTAGAAAATCTGTCCTTCATAATAGCTTTGCTCCTTTACAGCTTTTTCACTTAAAACTAAGTTATTAGTTATTATGTAATTTTAGAGGAAAATTTATGTGGTAAAATTAAAAACCCGCTTACAGGCGGGTTTATTTTTGCTCGTGAATGTATTTGGCGTATTCCAATGGCTGTAGAAAGGCTTTTTGCAGTGTTTCTCCCCGTGCTGTTTTACATAAAGATACTTTAGCAGATTTTGCATTGCATTCAATAAACCAGAGCTTACCGCTCTTGTCTAGAGCTACATCTATGCCTAGCTCACCGAACGGCCCATAGGATTTCTCTAAATAATTGTATATATTGATGAGAAATGCTTCAAACTTGCTTTTTAAGGCTGCTGTTTCCTTTTCCGATAATCCCATAATTTGCTCAAAAAAGGACTCAAACGAATAACATGCTCCCCTGGTTGTGATGGGAGAATCTATTTTGCCTACACGGGCAGGAATTGCAGTTATTGTTATTCTTCCGTTGCCATCCTTTTGAAGCTCGGCGCGGAAGTCTACAATACAGTCGTCCTTTGTGATTAAGTCGATGGCTTGTTGTACAATAATACGATTTCCGGCAAGGTGGGATTTAATGAGATTGTCAATTTCTAGTAGGCTAGATGCCTTCTCCACAGCAATTATGTTCTTGTAGGATCTAAGTTCATAACCGCCATCCGGGTGACTGGCTACACTTAGAACCTGTTTTCCTCGACTTCCTCTGCATCCTTTGAGATAGATTTTATTAAACTGGTTAAGCATATCTTTGAGATCGTCTACGCCTTGATAATGCTTTGTCAGGGGCAAGTGTTTGTTTAGATTTTCATCTAACATGAATATGTTATATAAATCCAACTTATCAAAATAATGACGTGAATTTATCTTTTTAATGCCCATGTTATCAAACTTCTTACGTATTTCATCACCGGTTATATTAAATGTCTTTACTCTTTTTACACGGTCATAAAGTACGTCGGGAAAGGGAAAGGATTTTTCAACCCAGATATTTTTATAATCATCAAAATACATACCGTTAATTTTGGATTTTTCAAAGTCAATACTGTTAACTGAAAAAAAGAAAAGAGTGGTATCTGCTAATCTGTTCGCTTTAACAATTTGATTTACTTTGAAATTGTTATCCTTTCTTTGCATTTTTAGATTAGTAATGTTTCTTTGACTAATGAAAACCGCCACCAGTGGTTTTTTCTTTTCGCCGCAAACAGAACGACTCATATTTTTCCCCCTCATTATGATACCTTGCTGCTACATGTTAATATATGAATAGCCTAGAAAAGTGGAGACAAAAACAGAAGTATTTGTTGATGATTATTTACGTCACATGAGCTTATTAAGTTACATAGAATATTAATAGAAAGGGGGGGTATGTTTGAAAATATTGCACCTGAACCGTTTTTCATATTCCGGCCAAACCACTCATGTTTTTTCTCTTGTTCAAGAACAGCAAAAGCAAGGGCATTTGTCACATTTAGTAGTTGATGGGTATCCGTCAATAACAGCTATAAATACTTACCAAAAAACGTTAGAGAAGCTAAATGTGACTGTAACAAAACCCGGTAATAAAAAAGCATTAATAAGCATGATAAAAAAGTATAGGTATGATCTTATACATGCTCATTCTTCACTTACATTTGCCATGGCCGCAAAACTATCCGGGGAATATAATATTCCGTTTGTGATAACCTGCCACGGACTGGGCTTGAATAGAGAAGAATACAAGCCTTATTTAAATGAAGCTGCAGTCCTTTTTTGTATTTCTCAGCGTGTTGCAGGAAGTATGCATAGTTATGCAGATAAGGTTCATGTCATTAAAAACGGGGTTGACCTAGATGAATATAAGCCAACCCAAACAAGTGGTCCTATAAAAATTGCTTTGGTATCAAGAATTGACTCATGGAAGCAGGAAGGTTTGTTCCATTTATGCAAAGCAGTAGATTTGCTGGAGGATGTGGAATTTATTGTAGCTTCGAACAAACCTCCGTTAAGCAATAGAGCAAAATATATGGGCTGGGTGGATAATGTTTCAAATCTCATGTCAAAGACAGATATTATCGTCGGTACAGGTCGCGCTATAGTGGAGGGGCTGGCAACTGGGAATGTTTGTTTTGTCTTGGGTAGGACATATCAAGGCTTTCTTACAGATGAAAAAATGGAAAAGGAACAACATTTGGATTTAAGCGGACTATCAGGCAGCAGCCCGTGCTATAAAGATATATTCTTTGATCTGGCTAAGCTTACGCAGGACCAAGCTTATTTACAGAGGCTCCAAGCCTCCGGCAGAAAGCTGGCGGAGAAGTATTATGACAACAGGGAAATTTGCAGGGATATGTTGAGTATTTACCAAGAATGCTTAAATAGCTAGTTTAGAGGTGTTAGTTTTGCAGATAGGAATTATATCACAATCAATTAGTAAGCAGGATATTATGTTATTTAAAAAAAGCGCTGCTGCCAGGGGTATTAATCTACAAATAATTGAGAAGTCTTCCTTGGTTGTTGCCATAAATAACAATAAGCTGCTTTTATTGGATGGCTACCTTAAGCCGATAAAATTGCAGGGTATTATTAACTGGGAGCCTTATCCCGTTTTTGAAGAAATCGAAAACACGTGCAAAAGCCTTGGGATACCTTTCATAAACAGCATAGAAGCTGTCAGGACTGCTAGGAATAAGGTGTTAACCAACATTGTACTCTCCAGAAGCGGGTTGCCCCAGCCAAATATGGTGTATTATAATAACTCGATTTCTGACAATAACTTTTTTGAACAGCTTGAATTCCCTTTGGTTTGCAAACCAAAAAGCGGAACACAGGGAAGGGGCGCATTTCTGTTCAATTCCTTGGCTGAATTTAGAAGTTTTGCCGGAGCCAAAATATATAAAGACGGTTTTTATTTGCAGAGTTATATTGCCAATGACGGTTGGGATATCCGGGTCGTTGTGGCCAGAAATCAAGTGTTAGGAGCAATAAAAAGAATTGCAGCACAGGGCGAGTGGCGAACACATGCATTGCACGGCGGAACAGCCAGGCCATTTATTGTTGATAAAGAACTGGAGCAGCTCTCACTCAGTAGTATTAAAGCACTTGGTCTAAGCTTTGCGGGTGTAGATGTGATAGTAGACAGCAGAGAAGGAAAATACAAAATTCTTGAGGTCAACTCGGTGCCACGGCTTAAAACTTTTAAGGAAACAATGGGTTTTTGTATAACAGATTCATTATTGGATTTAATCAGCAGTCTAGTGAGAATAAAAAAACGAGATAATTTTGCTAGCTAAACCCATAGTCGTACTCATGGTTGCAAACAATAATAGTTTTGGAAAGAAACGGCTTTATGAGGTGAATTTCTTGCGTGTAATGTTGACATCTCCAGTGTTTAGAAGCGGCATGTTTACGCATGTCTGTGAATTGGCAAATAAGCTGCCGCATTTTGGGGTTACCCCTTATCTGGCTCTTAAAAGCAGCGCTAAAGACAGCTCCAGCTTTGCCAGACGCTTATTAGGAACGTTATCTTTCAATTTTTATCTTTCAATAAATGAATTGATGAGTTTAGTAAAATTGCATGAAATTGAAATAATTCACTCACATTCTCCTCTAACGTTCCGAGAATCTTTTGAGATTGCAAAAGAGCTGTCTGTCCCCCTGGTCTTGACGCTCCATGGTACTATGGACTGGGCAAAACTATATGATAAGGCAATGACATATGCAGCGCATATTATAGCAACCGGACCGGAAGTAGCGCTGTCGGCTGGTCCCGAGTATCAAAATAAAATTAGCATAATATTAAACGGTGTAAGCTTGGAGCATTTTAAACCGGTGTCCTGCGTAGATGCAGATAAAGAGCCATTACGTATAGTGTATTTTGGCAGAACAAGGGGAGTTGACACTAAGGGATTTTTTGCGTTAGATAAAGCTATTGGGCTGATGAGGCAACAAGGTATAAAAATAGACGCTCGCATGGCTGGTCATGCTGCTGGGGTATTTGCCGTCAATTTCAAAAACTGCGGCTGGGTGGATGATTCTGTTTCGCTCCTGCACTGGAGTAATGTTGCCTTTGGGCGCGGTAGATCTCTAAGAGAAGCTATGGCTTGCGGAAATGCAGGATTATTGCTTGGACAGGGTTATGGCGGTATATTAAGCAAAGAAAGTATTAGCTGCAATGGCTTCCCATCTTTGAGCGGCAAATTGAAACACGGAGCAAGTAAGCCGGATGAATTTAAGATTACAGCTGATTTATTTGAATTAAATGAAAACCGACAGTTGCTGCAGCAGTTACGGAAAGATTCGAGGCAAATAGCAGAGGATTACTTTGACGTAGGAATTATGGCTAGACAAACAGCATGTATATACCTGAGGATATAAAAATAGTTTTAAGAAGAAGAAATAATTATTTGCAAAAAAAATCCGCCCCGGCAGCAGGCGTATTAGTATACGCTGAGAATGCCGGGGCGGATCTGCAACAACAATGCAACACACTTTTTACAACGGCCTGAGGACTCCGAGTTTGCCGGCATCCTCAGAATATTGCTTTACTTATCTGTCTTGGAACGGGTATGGAGGCCATTCCGGTTGAAAATCAGGGCATTCGCCAAGGACTTCATCGCAATCCGGGGGCTCAGGGCAGAAACCGTAAGCGGGGATTAATAACTGGACAGTAGCTTTAAGCTTTAGAAGCAGGAAAACACCGGCACAACAAATGATGGTTGTTCTAATTTGATTATCTATCTCTTCTTCGCTTCTGATAAAGCATTCCAGACATTCAATAAAGGGAATATAGCACTGAACATGTAAGCCTTCTTCACCCGCACGGGGGATGTTGAAGTTTTTGATTACATTGACATCCTGGGAAAGAGTAGTTGAAGTATCGTCTTCGAAGAATATTTTTGTTTTGATTCGATAGGTAAAGGTAACACGAACTCTTCCCGGACGAACTACTTCGCAGCACGGACCATCTAACACTTTAATTTTCTTACATTGCACATCTGTAACCGGATTGTCAATACTTGCATAATAAATAAATTCATCTTCATTGACCTGAGTATTCTTGCACTCATCATAAACTTTTTCAGTTACGATACAGACAACCTCTGTGGGAGGAGGACATCCATAGACAGGATCGCATTGCCCCGGCTGTACGTCTGCTACCTGTTGGATATCAAATCGCTTTCCTGTTTTGTTGCATCCACTCATTTTATAACCTCTCTTTAATAAGATTTTAAAGCTCTATCAATATACGCACGCGCTGATGCTATCTTGTTTGTGGAGGGTATGGGGGCCAAACCGGTTGAAAGGCAGGACACTCACCAAGAACATCATCGCAGTCAGGCGGCTCAGGGCAAAAACCATAAGAAGGGATTAATAGTTGAACCTTGGCTTTTAGTTTGACTAGTAGATACATTCCTACACAACAAATAATTGTTGTTTCAAGAAAATCGTAATCAGGTTTTTCTTTTTGAACAAAACATGATAAACATTCAATGATGGGAACCGAACATTGCAACAATAGGTTTTGCTCACCCGCACGGGGGACACTAAATGATTTTGAAAAATTGAAATCTCTGTACGCATTGAATTCTTGATTGTCGTCAAGTGTTATGCGTATGCTTACGCGGTAAGAAAATCTGATGCTAATTCTGCCGGGCCTGATTACTTCACAATGAGGACCATCTAAAAGCTCGGCACCAAGACAAGTAACATCTTTTACAGGGTTGTCAGGATCGGCTTCGAAAATAAATTTTTCTTCACTGACCAGAATTTTCTTGCACTCATCATAAACCTTTTCTGTCAGAATACAAACGACTTCTGTAGGGGGCGGGCATCCATATAAAGGATTACACATCCCCGGAACAACACCACCTTTTGTCTTTCGTATTTCGTATTCACCTCTTTTGCTGTCGCATGCGCTCACTATCGGCAGCCTTCCTTTCATGAGTGATATGCTGTGTTTTTGATGCATAGACGGAAATATTTTTACTTTAATATATTCGATTATGGTGGAAGTGTTACAGTGTTTGACCGAGCAAACTTAGCTCTGTACATAGCTTTTATTTTAATAGTATGTATAGATAAGGACGCCGTTTTCCGGCGTCCTTATCTACCTATCTTGAGAGGGATATGGGGGCCATACCGGTTGAAAATCAGGACATTCGCCAAGAACTTCATCGCAATCCGGAGGCTCAGGGCAGAAACCGTAAGCGGGAACAAGTAGTTGAACGGTGGCTTTTAGCTTTAGAAGCAGGAATTTGCCCACACAGCAAACGATAGTTGTTTTGATTTGATTTTCTACTTCTTCTTCACTCTTTATGAAACATTCCAGACATTCAATAAAGGGAACGTAGCACTGAACATGGAGGCCTTCTTCTCCGGCACGGGGAATATTAAAGTTTTTAATAATGTTAATGTCCTGGGAAAGAGTTGTGCTTGTTTCATTTTCAAAAAAGATTTTTGTTTTAACACGGTAGGAAAAGGTGACACGAACTCTTCCGGGCCGAATCACTTCGCAACGGGGGCCTTCTAAGATTTTAACTTTTTTGCATTGTACATCTACAATGGTGTTATCAATGCTTGCATAATAAACAAATTCGTCCTCATTGACCTGACTATTTTTGCACTCATCGTAAACTTTTTCAGTTACAATACAGACCAGTTCGGTGGGAGGGGGGCACCCATATACAGGGTCGCATTGTCCAGGCTGTACGTCTGCTACTTGTTGGGCAACAAATGTGTTTCCTTTTTTACCGCACGAACTCATTGTTTTTTCCTCCTTTCATAGATGATGTGCACCTTTCTATAAGCCGCGGCTCTTTACTTAATGTTAAGGAAAATAGGGAGCCAATCTCACTGGTAATATATGCGATTAAGTTTGAATGTGTGAAATGATTAAGCTGATAATTTACAGTCATGCCGAAACAATAAATGTTATATATATTAAGTATAGGAAAGGGGGCTGGTCAAAAATGAATGAGTACCTAACCTTGCCATATTATTGCCAGGTAGAGAATCACTCATATTTCTTGAAATTGAACGAACATAGTGCTCTTGCTTTGAATAGAAGTAATGACCATGGAGAATGGGGAGATGAAGAAATTCTCCAAGAAAATTGCCGTTATTTTGTTGCAGCTCCCGACGCCAATGGGTGTCTGCATATTATTGCCGCCAGCGATAAACTGGTGTATTTTAATATTAAAAATTCAAGGCTAAACAGAAAGCAATTCTTTCTAAAAGAAAGATGTAATGGCCCTTTTATTCTTTCATTTTCTGCGGGCGGTACCGGGTATTTTTTCTGCAATGAAGAAAACAACCCAGAAAAACTATTTGCGGCAAAATATCTTCCTGCTTCGGGCTGGAAAGAAGAATTGCCTCCTAGTCAAAACCATTCGTTGCCTGTAAGCATAACGATTGACAAAAGCGGCAGTTTACATTTGATTCTATACAACTTAGCTAATGGCAGTCTAAACTATTATTTTCGCAGTCAAATGATGAACAGGTGGGCAGATTCTTTTTGCCTGGATAATTCAACGCAGCTAACTAACCTGCCTGCCATTTGGACCGACAAAAACCAAAATCTTTATATTGCCTGGTATGTATCTGATAACAATACTATTTGCTGCCGAACAAAGAAAGCAGGAGGATGGCCTTTAGGCGGGTGGCAGCCTGAGCACTATCTGCCAATGGAAATTGTACCAAAAATAATATCATTTCAAGAAGAAGAAAGCATGAAATTGTGGTGTATGGGAACAGATAACAAGTTATACACTTTTACCCTGAAAAGTAATGACTGGCAGAGAAGCATAGAAGAAACTGATTTACGTATACCTGTGCGTCAGGGCTTTCTCGGTGGAGAAACATACAATATAGCAGATACGACACCGGCAGATAACTGGCATTTTAAGCCTAACTTAGTTGACTTTACTGAAGAAATCGATAAGCAGGAACAACAAAAAGTCTTGAACCAGATTGTGCAGCTCATGGATGAAAACAGAAAACTAAAGGATCTTATTCAAAAAAAGGAAGGATCATTGTCACAATACCGTTTAATGCTGGAACGTTCTCATGAAACTACCAGCAGGCAGCATTCCGAATTGAAGGAAACTATAAATAAAAAAGACGGAAAGATGCGTAACCTTGAAG
>DLMZ01000003.1:0-271 GCA_002479415.1 Firmicutes bacterium UBA7523 | reverse complement strand
GTCTTTAAAAGAACAGATTGAGCAGACGAAAAAGCTAATTGGTGAACAGAAAGTTAAAATTAAAGAGGATAGCATACTAATTCTTGGTTTACGTGTAGATCTTGCACATTGCAAGCAAAAGGAGGAAGATTTAACAAAAATTATTAATAAGCTTGAAAATGATTTATATAACAAGAAAGGCCTTTGGGAAAAGCTTTCATCGCCATTCCATAAAAAGGAATGACAGAGAAATATATATTAATTGTATGGAAATATATTCGTTTAAAATGGG
>DLMZ01000057.1:28798-34040 GCA_002479415.1 Firmicutes bacterium UBA7523 | reverse complement strand
ATAACGGTTAGCTTTCCATAACCCTTATCTGTTGGAGTGTATACCCGGCAAGGATCAGCCCAGAAGCCGTAGTGTGCTGCAAAAGCCGCGTATGTCCGCTGAATGATTGGCTCATAGAAGTTGGCCTCAATAACTCCAGCCTTTAAGTTGTCAATTTTGACCGTCTCGGGAACACCGCCAAAATATCTAAATGATTCTACATGGCACTTGATAAAGGTTTTGACGGTTTGATCAAAAACGATCTTGACATACATGTACCGTGAATAGCTTAACGTCATCACAAATACCCAGGCTTTTTTCCTTTTACCGCCGATATTTAATGTACCGATGTATCCGAAGTCTACCTGAGCTTCTTCCCCGGGCAGCGTCTCAATCACCATGTATGCCTTCTGGCTGTTACCTTTAAGCTTTCTGACATAATCCCTGACCGTCGAGTATGCTCCTTCAAAGCCTTCTTTTTGCAAATCCTGATAAATTCGCGTTGCTGAGAGTTCTTTTAAAATGCTGACCTCGATGAACTCCCTGTGCTTGTCCAGTACTGATGGATGTGGCTGTTTCTCAATGTGAACATCTTTATCTGGGTTCTTAAGTATTTTTCTTACCGTTTTTCGGTCAATGCCCAATATTTCTCCGATTTTAGTCTTGCTGTGTCCTTTTTCAAATAGCGTTTTGACTGTTGTTTGCATGTGCACCCCCAGCATTTTTGCTCCCTCCCATCTAACATAGAAATCGCCTATATTAGACAATTCGGAGCATTTATTTCTACTGGGGTGGGGAAATTCCTCCGTCATAAATGGGTAATTTTATTATGCCATTAACAGGATGGGCCAACTACTTCAATCACTACACGCCCAGTGCAGTTTATTCGGTACTATCGCAAGTAAATCTTAGTCTTGCCAGATGGGTCATGAAAAAGTACAAGCGGTTCAAAAGGAAGTTCACCGCAGCACTCCGCTGGCTGGGCAACATCGCTCAGTCAAACCCGGAGCTTTTTGTCCACTGGAAGATGGGCATCTGCCCGAAGGGTGATTAAGAAGAGCCGGATGAAGGGAGACCTTCACGTCCTGGTTCTGTGAGAGGCGCGGGGGGAAGTTCCCCGGGGCTACTCGACAAACACGTAACGAGAGGCCTTAAGCCCCCATGAATACTATAAAGCTAACTCGTTATGTGTTTTTTTCATAACGATGGTCTTAGAGACAGTTTAAGGCTCAAACTCCTTGATTTTATTGGGTTTTCGCTGAATCCTCGTTATGAGTCGGCGGGAATCCAGGTTGACAAGGGGGCTATTTTACGTTAAGATTATGGTATAAAGTGGAGACTGTGGGAGATTTACTTATTACTGGTATGCGTCCCCTTTGATTGCCGTAAGACAACATCAGCCCATGAAGAAGATCTTGCATGGGTCCAAAATTACTTGGAGGAGGAAGAATAATGAGAGGAAGATTGAGTGTTTTATTTATGAGCGTAATCATGGCACTATTAATGTTCAGTACTGCGTTTACAGAAGCGAATGTTGCAGACACAAAAAACCAATTTGGCTTCCTAAGAGTGTCTATTAAAAGCATTATAGATGCAAGACAACGTGGTGAAAACATTTATCAAAAACTTGTTCCTGATTTTGACAATATACCTGAAGAAAAAAGAGAAAGCGTTGCCATAGCTTTTAATAAATTATATACAGCAGAACAAGAGATAGTAAATAAAATCAATATGAGGCCAATAAGTGAGGATAGTTTTTATGAGAATTCAGATTTCGGTATTCGGTCTTATTATGATATACCGATAGGGGAGAATAGAAATCTGGGTATGTATTTTGGCACAGGCAATGGTAATAGCGGAGGATGGGCACTAGTGCCATGGTTACAAAGCAATAGTTACAATATTAATAATCCATCTATAAAAACTGATAACTCTGTAAGCGGTACTGGTAATAGTTGGGCATGGGCTGTACTTGAGAGAAGAATAAAAGTTACTGGTTCTGGAACTCAATCGGCACGGTTCGCTTTTGGTCCTATTTATTATAACCAAAGACTTAGAGATTCTGATCTTGGTGTGGGGAATGTTAAGATTAAAGTAGAGTTATGGGATGTAACGTCAAGTCCTGTGACTTTATTAAGGGAAGACTATGTATTGAATGTAAACTCTACGCCTTTTACTACAACTTATAGCGGTTCACCATCAAAAATTCTATACCATCATTTACAGGCGGGAAGAACGTATGCAGTTCGGCTTGTTCAAGAGGGTAATGCCACAGCTGTTGGTGGTTCTTCAACATTAGAGTCGCTTGGATGGACAACAAAAATGAATAATTTGTGGTTGTATTGGTATTAACATGCAAATATAAAAAAGTTTTTGATTAAGCTAATCTAAATTATGAAGGTCAAGTTGCCATTGGTATTTTGAATTATAACTTGGCCTTCATTTATTAACAAATACAGTAAATTTAAGAACATAAATGGAACTATGAACCCAGAATAATTCCGACATGATATAATAAAAAACTTAAACCTGTCAGTAAACATATTAAGAGGCAAAGAAAACATAACATGGTTGAACTTAACGCTAAAATCATTCTAGAGATTCTCCGAGAAAAATTTGGTAGAAGATGCCTTGGAAAAGCAGTGTGCTTAAGTAGTGCTAGCTATGTCAAAATGACAAACGACCACATAAATTGAGAATGAGAAAAAGGAGGGAACTGCTCTATTGGACAGTAATACACTTATTGCTGCAGCCATTTTTAGAAGTGTCTTAATAGTGATGGGAGCATATTTTAGCTATAAAGGTATGGTTAATGGTTGTAATCCACTTTATCGCTACACACTTTGGACTTTTCTGATAATGTTTTTAACCTTTCTCATAGGTCCAGAAGCCAATACATTAGCCATAGCAGTACTTGTAATGGGTTGTTATATTACTTTTAAAGAAAGTAATAATATTTAGCACTTGATATGAGTTTAAAATATAATGATTTATGTTGCGATAGTGTAAGCACCAGGGTTTCTATCATTTAGAAATACTGATGTTAAAAGGGATGATTATAAAATGTTTGACTGGTTGGAAGATAAAAATAATTCAAAAATAAATAAAACTCAGTTATTTATAGCCATAATGATAATTGCTTACTTGTTAAAGGGGAATAATGTTTTAATAAAATTAATCATTATCGTACTTCTAATTATTATCGCTTGGAATGTGAATATAGGCTTTAATCTGAAGAGATAATAACCCAACTGTCCAAAGACAAGCACCGTGGAAGGAGCGATGATCTCCTGCTCTTTTTTTCGGCTGGTGGTATCTGAAACCAATCGTAGTTTTCATCATGACAACATAAGACCTGTGTCTGATGTTGCAGCAAGCACTGAATTTGGTCTCCCAAATTCGCTTGTTAGGGGGTTGCCCCTAATACCCCGGCATGGTTGTATCTTGCGAATATAATTCTGGAAAACGAATTAGGCTCCCGCGCCTTAGCGGTGGACAGAACAGTAGCGCAGATAGAAGAAATACAAAATAACACTGCAAGCCTTCTGGTGAAAATATTATTCAGTCCATAGCCGAGAAAAATTCGGCTGGCTACTAATGTTGAATATATGCCGCATCCTTTGTCCCCAAGCCACCCAAAAAACATAAAACGCAAAAAAAAGCGTAACAGGACATATTGCCTGCTGCGCTTCTCTTTTGCTAGTGTTCCTTATGCTTTTGCCCGATCCCGATTGGGAAGAACGCATCTCGATTGCGCCAATAATCCGTCGCGCCTGCAGATGATGTCAGAGCAGATTGGCGGCCCTCAGTGCCGGAGCAACCCGTCCTTCAAACTGTCCATCAGCATTTCCAGAAATTCTGCCAAGTCCTTGTCCCGCTTTGCCGCCGCTTGCGCCTGTGATGCCTCGCGGTGTTCCGTGCGATCCTTTTCAGTGCGGAAGTCTTGGGTGTGCGCACTGATGAAATTCTCGATAATGCATATGTTTTTCCAGTATTCGCGCTCGATATGAGCGACTTCACCCATCAGTATTGCAGCTTGTCTTGCCCGCTCTCCGAGTTGACCGTCAGTGAGGGTTTTGTAGACGCGTTCGAAGCTCATGTCACAACCGAACGCCCGTTTCAGAAAAGCAAGGTCGGGTTTGATCCGTTGCTTGTTTCGCGTGTATCGGGCTGTTGCTTCCCCGTTTTCAAGGGCAACCATTTCTTTCAGCAAATCCCCAAATTGCTTCAGATTGTCGAAATCATCTGCATTGAAGTCCGCCTTACCAGGCGAACCCAGCGGACCGCATTCCTTGACCATGTCATTGATATTTTCCAGATGCAGGTGAATTGCATCAAAATAGGCCGTGTTACGTTCCCGAAGCGAATGATTTTCTCGATAATCAGGCGCTTCGAACTGACCATCAAGAAACTCGGCATGATGGATGAGTTCATGCAGGATTGAGGCACCATGCAAGCTCCCGGTTGCTTTGGTTGCATCAAACCTGATGAGGAGAAGCAGATAGCTCTCGAAATTGACCTGTGCGCGCAGGAACTGGTCAAGCATGTTCTTGTCCCGTTCTACGCCCATTTCGGCGTTCTTGTCCACACCATCCAACAGCTGGACCCCTTCGGCCTCATCGATGACAAAGAGATTGCGAGGGTCCGTCAGATGGCTAATCATGCGCAAATCGGCGATCTGAACTCCATTCCAAATCCCGCCCGTCGCTGTTTTGGCTTGAAGGTAATCAATGGCAGCTTTGCGCAGTGCGGTGACCTTCGGGCAGTATGATTTCGCATCAGGATGCCCGCGTTGCTCAAAATAGGCCTGAGCATAGGGGATGAGCTTGTAAGCAGCGACTCCTATGCAAAAGGCAACACTTCTCTTCACGGCAGCGACAGTAATGATTTCCATTAGCGTGTTACCCCCCTTTGATTTTTCCACCATAAGCATCTCGGCCGGGAAGGCCGAATGCAGGGCTTTAAAATTGATATCCCTAAAATTCTAAGTTGTTTTAAAGGTGAAGTTTCCTAAAAATCTTGAAACTGTTTCAGGTTCTTTTACGGAAATATCAAATTCATTAACTAGCGGATAATTTTGAAGTAGCTTTAGACGCTGCAACTTATCTATGCCAATAAAGTGACCGCAGAGCATAAGACTACTTTTGTGCTATTATTTTACCACACACCGAATAGTAAAAGCTGATAATTCAACATGTTTTCGAGCTTTTTTTTTCACTCAATGGGTAAAAAATGAGTTTTGAAGAAAACCATATGTTTGAAC
>DLMZ01000057.1:20197-28681 GCA_002479415.1 Firmicutes bacterium UBA7523 | reverse complement strand
GCCATATGTTTGAACTGCCGCAATTGTGGCGGTTTTTTTTAAAAAAAGAGTGGACATTAAAGCGGAAGGAGCCGTATTTATGAGAAAACGCAGTATTCGTGTTCAGGTATGGCTGAATGAAGAGGAAAATACACGGCTTCATGCCAGTGCTAAAAAAGCTGGGCTTTCTCGGGAGAGCTACCTGCGCACCCTTATCAACGACTATGTGCCCAAGGAGCTTCCACCATTGGATTACTACGCCATGATGCGGGAGCTTTTCGCCATTGCCAGAAACCTGAACCAGATTGCTGCAAAGGCAAACGCTACCCGACGTATTGACCGGACGGTGTTCCAGTATGAAGCCAACCGGCTGAGAAAGGCGGTTTTAGATATACAGGCGGCTGTTACTGCGCCGGAAAGGAGGAACGACAATGGCAACTACGGCGATATGGGATGTGAAAGACCGCCTTGATAGGGTAATAAACTATACAACGAACCCTGGTAAAACTGAAAATTTGGATTATAAAAGTCCGGATTTTCAGGAATTGCAGAATGTGCTGGAGTATACGGGGCAGAACGATAAGACAGAGCGGCAGCTCTATGTTACGGGTATAAACTGTGACCCGGCTATTGCCTGTAAGCAGATGTCCGGGACAAAGCTGCAGTTCCAAAAGACGGACGGCATTTTAGCCTTTCATGGCTACCAGTCTTTTGCGCCGGGGGAAGCTGTTCCTGAAACGGCCCATGCCATCGGGGTTAAGCTAGCAGAGGAGCTTTGGGGTGAGCGCTTTGAAGTTGTCGTTTCCACCCATCTTGACAAAAACCATCTGCATAATCACTTTGTATTAAACTCTGTGTCTTTTTTGGACGGCAAGCGGTATTACGACAATAACGCTACCTATGCAGTTATGCGGCAGGTTTCGGACCGGCTGTGCCGGGAATACTCTCTGTCTGTTATTGATAACCCGGGGCGGGGGAAATCTGAGCACTATGCAGAATGGAAATCCGGGCAGGAAGGCAGGCCTACCTGGCGGGGACTCGTCCGCGAGGACGTTGACAAAGCTGTTTCTGCTTCCATGACCTTTACGCAATTTATCTCTGCTTTGCAAAAACAAGGCTACGAGATAAAGACTGGTGTTAAATATATGGCAGTGCGGCCACCGGGCAAAGAACGCTTTGTCCGTCTAAAAACACTGGGAGATAACTATACCGAGGAAGCCATAAAACAGCGCATACTGCAAAACGAATCTCCGAAACGCAATGATGTACTGCCGGAACCTAAACGAAAAAAGTATGCTGTTCAAGGCAGCCTGAAAAAGGCTAGGAAGCTCACCGGCCTGCAGAAGTTATACTTTCACTATCTTTATAAGATGGGCATATTGCCCAGACAGCGTGCGTCCAAGAAAAGGACGCATTTTTTGTTGCGTGAGGACATTCGTTACCTGGAACAGATTACTGCACAAACAAAGCTGCTTTGCACTCACAATATTGAGAATAAGGAGCAGCTTTTTGCTTATCAGCAAGGGGTGGAGCAGGAAATGGAGTCCCTTGCTGCTGACCGCAAATTCCTGTATAACATGAAGCGCCGCTGCAAGGATGGCGGGCAAATTGAGGCATATAAGCAGCAGATTTCCGTGCTTTCCAAGAGAATTTCCCTGCTGCGTAAGGAGGTGAAGCTATGTACCGGCATTATGGACCGTTCTGCGGAAATGAAGCAAAAACTGCTTAAAGTCCAGGAGGAAATACGTCAAGGAAGGGAGGAAAAAGCATATGAACAGCGGAGCCGAAGCGGCAGATCAAGTTGTAAACATGAGTCTTAGAGGGATTGAGGTGCTTGCCAAGCTTTCCGGGGAAGGCGCAAAAAACCTTGCTACCTACTTGTACGCGGTTCTGAAAGACCAGAAGAAAACCAGAGGCAAAATCCGCTTGGAGGGGCTTTTGCGAAGCGGCAAGGAGCTGAAGGTTTTTGCTGTACGCAACGAGGATTTAAAGAAGTTTTGTGAGGAAGCCAAACGCTATGGTGTTCTGTACTGTGCTCTGCGGGACAAAAAGAATCTGGACGGGATGTGCGATATTATGGTGCGGGCCGAGGATGCTTCCAAGATTAACCGCATTGTGGAACGCTTCAAGCTGGCCACCGTGGATACGGCAAGCATTAAGAGTGAAATCGAAAAAACCAAAGCAGCCAAAGAATTTGAAAAGGAACCTGCCGCGAGAGTCAGCCCTGCTGAGAAAAGCACGGACGCATTTCTTGATGAGCTGATGGCCAAGCCTGACCGGCAGGAGCCAATTCCTGAGCAGCCCGACAACCCAAACCCCACAATGGCGACGACGGAGAAATCCCGTCCGTCCGAGCCTATCTTCGAGCGCAACGGGAAAGCCGCCGAGGTCACTATTGAGCCTGAGCGGAAATCCGTCCGCAAAGAACTGCGGGATATCCGGGAAGCTCAAAGAGATGAGACGGCGCAGCCCAAGCGCGAGCAAGCCAAAGAGCAGGCTATAAAACAAAATGTTCGTGGAAACAAGGAACAAGTCAAAGCAAAAACTAAAGCGAAAGAGAGGTAAGCTTGTATGAGTAGTTTTGACGATCTGTTTAAGCAGGAAAACCAAAAGCCTGCTTCCCTGAAAGACCAGCCTTTTGACAAAGAGGCTTGGAAACAGCAGAAGCAGGAACAGCGGGAAATGGTTTATGCAATGATTGACGATACGGCAAAAAAGGTGGCCGAAGACAGCTCCTTGTTTCAAAATTTTCTGGACGTGCAAAGCTGCTTTAATCGCTACAGTGTAGCCAACGCTTTGTTAATACTTGCGCAGAAGCCGGATGCCACCCGCATTGCGGATTTTGATACCTGGAAGCAGCAGGGGATTTTCATTCGCAAAAAAGAAAGCGGCTTCTACATCCTGGAGCCCGGTGACGAGTACCGGCGTGAGGACGGCTCGGTGGCTATAAGCTATAATCCGAAAAAGATGTTTGACATCTCCCAAACCGGAAACCGCAAACGGGAAACACCTTCTTACCCGGATGACCGCACCTGTATCAAGGCCTTGATGGATTACACTGCCGTGCCCATCCGCATCAGTGATGAATTGCCGGAGGGCACAAACGCCTTTTACAGTCCGGAAGCAAGGGAAATCCAAATCAGGCGCGGTATGGACGCCGGTGATATTTATCGCGCTCTTTCTCAGGAGCTTGCCCATGCGGAAATGGATACGGGTGACGGCAGCTACCGCCGGGGAGATTACTCCTTCCATGCTTATTGCGTATCATATATGCTTTGCAAACAATACGGAGTGGATACGGCAGGCTACCGCTTTGACCGTGCACCCGAAATGCTGGAGGGCATGGACACGCAAAAGATTCGTTCAGAGTTGTCGCTTATCAGGGAAGCAGCGAATGAAATATCCGGACGGGCGAACCGGATGCCGGCACAGCAGCAAAAGCGGCAGGAGACGGAGAGATAACAGGAGGATGTTTCCATGAAGAAAGAAAAAAGGGTCTTAACCCTCGATACTTATGAGCACGGTGTTATGATAAACGCTTTAAACGAATTTCGAAATGATTTGATTGAAGAAAAACGTGCCACCGATGCTGTAGACGAGCTGCTCTTAAAAACCATTGACGCTCCGACAAAGAGACAGAAGCAAAGGAATCATAATGAGACGAGATAAGGCCGCACAGAGTGATTTTTTACTCTATGCGGCTTTATTAATCCCTGTTATATGGGCGGCACTGCTTACCGCTCCCGCTTTATCGGGGGGGCTGCCCGAAATACTTATACAGCTCACGGCGGCCCTGAATAACCCTTTTAGCATTGTCTGGGTAGAGGACTCGCCAAAATGTATTATGCTGTTTATTGCAGCTTATTGCCTAGGTATCGGGATTTACCTGTCCACCTTACGCAATTATCGGCGGCGGGAGGAGCACGGCAGTGCCCGCTGGGGAAGCGCGACGGCCGTCTGTAAAAAATACAGGGACAAAAAGCCGCAGCTAAACAAAATCCTGACGATGAATGTCCGCATCGGTCTGGACGGACGCAAACACCGGCGCAATTTGAATGTCCTGGTTGTGGGCGGCTCCGGTTCGGGGAAAACCCGTTTTTATGCAAAGCCAAACGTCATGCAGGCCAATACCTCTTTTGTCGTTCTTGACCCCAAGGGGGAGATTTTGGGTGATACGGGAAGTCTGCTGAAAGCAAAAGGCTATGAAATCAAGGTGCTGGATTTAATCAATATGCACCTTTCTCACTGCTACAATCCCTTTGCCTATTTGCAGGATGACAAGGATGTGCTGAAGCTGGTGACAAACCTGATCCGCAACACCACGCCCAAAGGCAGCAATACTAACGATCCTTTTTGGGAGCGGTCCGAAACCGCGCTGCTGGAAGCATTGATTCTGTTTCTGCTCTATGAGGCGCCGCCGGAGGAGCAAAATTTTCCGATGGTTATGGAAATGATAGCCGCCGCTGAGGTAAGGGAGGAGGATGAAACCTACCAGAGCCCCCTTGATGAGCTGTTTGAACGGCTGGCCATGCGGGAACCGGAGCATTTGGCGGTCAAGCAGTACAATATCTTCAAGCTGGCGGCAGGGAAAACGGCTAAATCAATATTAATCAGTCTTGGTGTCCGGTTGGAGAAGTTTAACCTGACTTCCATCGCCGGGATCACCACCACAGACGAACTTGGACTATCGTCCATGGGAGAAAGCAAAACAGCGCTTTTTGCCGTAATCCCGGACAATGACAGCAGCTTTAATTTTATCGTGGGAATGCTTTATACGCAGCTTTTTCAGCAGCTTTACTACCTGGCCGACCATGTACACGGCGGGCGGCTTCCTGTTCATGTCCATTTTGTGATGGACGAATTCCCCAATGTGGCATTGCCGGATGAGTTTGACAAGATATTGTCTACAGTGCGTTCCCGAGAAATCAGCGTTTCAATTATTCTGCAGAATCTCGCGCAATTAAAAGCTCTTTTTAAAGACAGCTGGGAGTCTATTGTGGGTAACTGTGATGAATTTCTGTACCTTGGCGGCAATGAACAGTCTACCCATAAGTATGTATCGGAGCTTTTGGGCAAGGAAACCATCGACTTAAACAGCTACGGTCACAGCAAGGGTAGGAACGGCAGCTACTCGGTCAATTACCAGTTGTCCGGCAGGGAGCTTTTAACCCCCGACGAGGTGCGGATGCTGGACAACCGCTATGCCTTGCTTTTCATCCGGGGTGAACGGGCGGTGATGGATGATAAGTACGATATTCTTAAACATCCTAATTTAAAGCTGACTGTTGACGGAGGCGGCAAATCTTTCCGGCACGGCGAAGCTTCCCACGCAATGGAATGGCAAAGCGTAACATTGGTGAAGGAAGGCGATTACGAGCTTCTATCCGAGGAAGAGCTTGAAACTACTCTTAAAACTAATCAGGAGGAATGATTCGATGAAAGTATCTAAGATAGCAAAAATAGTCTTTTCTGTTTTCTTTCTGTTGCTGGTTATGCTTATTGCCGCACCTGTTTTTGCGGCCAGCGATCCGCTTCAGGTGATTAATAACTTGTCCGAATTCATATTTGGGCTTATCCGCGCCATCGGGCTGATAATGCTGGGTTTTGGCATTGTGCAGATTGGCATGTCTCTTAAATCCCACGATCCGACCCAGAGGGCCAACGGCTTTTTGACTCTTGCGGGCGGCGTGATTATCACCTTCACCAAAGAGATACTAACTCTCATAACAGGTTAATTATAAACAAAGGGGAACAGGCGAGCCTGTTCCCCGAATTACTTTTTGGAGGTGATTAAACTGTGTCAAGTGAAAACTGGGTGGTTGACAATCTTAACAATGTACTGGAAACATGGAACGAAAAGCTGGCGGAAATCTGGCAGCTTGTGACCCAATCCCCCACGGAGTTTAAGGGCGGCGGTATCTGGAGCGTGATTGTGGACATCCATGGCGCGTTGCAGGCTGTGGGACTTGCTTTGCTGGTGCTGTTTTTTATTATCGGCGTGGTCAAGACCTGCGGCAGCTTTTCGGAAGTTAAAAGACCGGAACACGCTCTGAAGCTTTTTATCAGGTTTGCTTTGGCAAAAGGTGTCGTTACCTACGGCTTGGAGCTGATGATGGCACTTCTTAATATTGTGCAGGGAATCATCTCGACCATATTAAGCACCGCGGGCTTGGGGACAACATATGAAGCCGTTCTGCCGGAAGCTATCGTGCAGGCCATTGAGGACTGCAGCTTTTGGGAGAGCATACCTCTTTGGGCGGTAACGCTGATTGGAGGCTTGTTCATCACGGTGCTGTCCTTTATTATGATTATGTCGGTATACGGCCGTTTTTTTAAGATTTACCTTTACACAGCAATCGCCCCTGTGCCACTGGCTTCTTTTGCCGGTGAGCCGAGCCAGAGCATCGGCAAAACCTTTCTGAAAGGCTATGCCGCTGTTTGCCTGGAAGGGGCGACTATCATTCTTGCTTGTGTTATTTTTTCTATTTATGCTTCATCTCCACCGGTGGTAGATACCAGCGTAAGCGCAGTTACTATGGTATGGATCTATATAGGAGAATTAATTTTCAATATGCTGGTGCTGGTGGGCGCTGTAAAAATGGCCGACCGTGTTGTGCGGGAGATGATGGGGCTTTAATCCCAGCTGCCGTCGAACTGCTTTTGCCTGCGCCTGTTTTCGATTTTATTGCGAATGGTCATAACCCAGCTGATTACAACGAGGACAAGCATGGCAATCAAGATTCCGAGTGCCAACGGCTCATTTTCGCCCAGCCAGTTCGGGAAGAAAATCGGTAAGGCAAAGACATAAATAAGGGGTATGCTTAGCCGGAAAACAGACGCGATCTTAAACACGACGTTTAGCACCAGCATAAGCAAAATAATAAAAATGATTGCGTACTGCAAAACAAACCCTCCTTTCCAATACCATTATGCCTCATAGAAGGAAGAATTGGAAGTATGTAGGAGAAAAAAGCTGGAGGTTTAGATGTGAAGCCGGAAAATTACTATAAGCGTTTGGAAGAAGAAAAAGAAAAGCTGGGCAGGCTTGTGAAGGATGCCATAAAAAATGGTGTTCCCCTTGCACAAGACGAGGCAGTTATTGCGCAAAACAGCAAGGTCGATGAATTGGTATTGAAGATACAGAGGGAGAATGAAAGACAAAGAAAAAACCGCCATGAAAGATAGTTTAGTAAAGTCAATATTGTTATGGAGACGGAGGAATGACGATGGAAGTAAAAATAAACCGGGAAATACGTGATTACACGGAAAGCCTGTTCTTTGGACTGTCCATGCGGCAGTTTGTTTTTTCTGTCTTGTCTGTTGGTGTATCCATAGGTATATACTTTGGCTTGCGGAGCTTACTGGGTACTGAAACAGTCAGCTGGATGTGTATTTTAGGTGCCGCTCCTTTTGCGGCCCTGGGTTTTATTAGTTACCACGGCATGACGGCGGAACAATTATTATGGGCTTATATAAAATCAGAGTTTCTAATGCCAAAAAAGCTGACCTTCTTCCCCACAAACATCTATTACGAGGCTCTGAAAGCTGCCATTGAAAATCACGAGAAGGAGGAATTGAGGCGACATGATTAAGACTCTGCAAAAAATAATGAAGCAGGACAAAGAAAAGTTTACTGTCCCTAAAGGCGTTCAGCAGGCAATCCCCGTCCGTGCCATTTGGCCCGACGGGGTTTTTAATGTGGGAAACAAGTTTTCCAAATCCTATCGCTTTGAGGATATCAACTATGCGGTGGCGTCCAGAGAGGATAAGGAAGCGATGTTTTTGTCTTACTCGGAGTTGCTCAACTCCTTTGACAGCGGAGCTACCACCAAGATTACCATTAACAACCGCCGCTTAAATAAAGCTGACTTTGAAAGCTCGATTCTGATTCCGTTAAAAGAAGATGCGCTGGACAAATATCGCACTGAATACAACAGTATGCTTCTGGAGAAGGCGGCGGGAGCAAACAGCATTGTGCAGGACAAATATGTCACCGTGTCGGTAGTAAAGAAGAGTATTGAAGAAGCCCGTAATTATTTCTCCCGTATCGGCAATGAGCTGATAACGCACTTTTCAAATTTGGGTTCCAAATGTGTTGAGCTGGACGCTACCGATCGCCTTAGAATCCTGCACGACTTTTTTCGTCCAGGTGAGGAAACGGACTTTCATTTTGATATGTCCGCTGCCATGAAAAAAGGCCATGATTTTAAAGATTATATCTGCCCCGATACCTTCGAATTTGAACGGGATTATTTCCGGATGGGCGATAAATTCGGCCGTGTCATTTTCTTGAGGGAATTTGCCAGCTTTATTAAAGACAGCATGGTGGCTGAGCTTTGCGACCTGCATCGCAATATGATGTTATCCCTGGACATCATTCCCATACCCACTGATGAAGCGGTAAGGGAGGTGGAAAGCCGCCTCTTGGGTGTAGAAACCAATATCACCAACTGGCAGCGGCGGCAAAACCAATATAATAACTTTTCCGCCGTTGTGCCCTATGAC
>DLMZ01000057.1:499-20066 GCA_002479415.1 Firmicutes bacterium UBA7523 | reverse complement strand
ATGACATGGAACAACAGCGCAAGGAAAGCAAAGAATTTCTCGATGACCTCACCACCCGCGACCAGCGAATGATGTTTGCCGTCCTAACCATGGTGCATATAGCGGACAGCAAGGAGCAGCTTGACAGTGACACAGAAACTCTGCTGACCACTGCACGAAAGCACCTCTGCCAGTTTTCCGCCTTGACCTTTCAGCAAATGGACGGCTTGAACACAGTGCTCCCTTACGGCCTGCGGAAAATAGCTGCTCTCCGGACGCTAACCACTGAAAGCACGGCGGTGTTTATCCCATTCCGTGCACAAGAAATCTCCCATAGCGGCGGCACTTACTACGGACAGAATGTCATCAGCAAGAACATGATTATCGCCAACCGCAAAAATTTGTTAAACGGCAACAGCTTCATCCTGGGTGTGTCCGGCTCGGGCAAGAGTTTTACTGCCAAGCGGGAGATTGTCAATCAGATGCTGGCCGGCAATGACGATATTATCCTCATTGACCCGGAAAGGGAGTATTCCTCCCTGGTTAAAGCCATGGGCGGCGAGATTATCCATATTTCAGCGACCTCTCCCAACCACATCAACGCTATGGACATGAATCGGGATTACGGTGACGGTGCAAACCCTGTTATTCTGAAATCCGAATTCGTTCTCTCCCTATGTGAGCAGCTCATCGGCGGCCAGAACTTAGGAGCAAAGCAGAAATCACTGATTGACCGCTGTACTGCCAGTGTTTATCTGAAGTATCTGCAAAGCAACTTCAAAGATAAACCTCCTACGCTGCAGGATTTTCATGCTGAACTCTTAAAACAGGATGAAACGGAGGCTAAGGAAATCGCCTTGGCCATTGAGCTGTTTACCAGCGGCAGCCTGAATACCTTTGCCAAGCCGACCAATGTGGACGTAAACAACCGTCTGATTTGCTATGATATCCTCGACCTTGGCAAACAGCTTCTTCCCATCGGCATGCTGGTAGTATTGGACAGCATCCTAAACCGTATTACTCAAAACAGGGCTAAAGGCAAAAACACCTTTATTTTCATTGATGAAATTTATTTGCTATTCCAGCATGAATACAGTGCCAACTTTTTGTTCACGCTCTGGAAACGTGTCAGAAAGTATGGCGCTTTTTGTACAGGCATTACGCAGAACGTGGACGACCTTTTACAGAGCCACACTGCCCGCACTATGCTGGCCAACTCCGAATTTATTGTCATGCTTAATCAGGCTAGCACCGACCGTGTTGAACTTGCCAAGCTCTTAAATATTTCCGATCTCCAGTTAAGCTATATAACCAACGTGGATGCAGGCAACGGACTAATCAAGGTGGGTAGCGCCCTTGTTCCCTTCGCCGACCAGTTCCCGCGCCACACACAGCTCTACCGCCTAATGACCACCAAGCCAGGCGAGTCTTAAAACATATTAATAGCGAAGGGCTGACCACAAAAGCGGTCAGCCCTTTATCATTATGCGCAGATAGTGCTCAATTATGGGAGGAGGTGCTTTAATTGAAAGAAATAAAAACGAAATCGACCACAAAGGATGTTAAGGTCCTGGATAAAGTCTCAGGCATGTCCCGCAAAATGAAAAACGCCTATATTCACACCAAGAATCAGACGGAACAGAATTGGCATAAGGATGACGGCAATTATGTGAATAATGCCGGGAACAGCGTCGAAGAGTTCACAGGAACTGCTGCCCGAAAAGCCGGAATTATGTTGGAAAATAACATGGTGCAAAAAACTAAAAATACTATTTCTCAATTGCCGGAGCGGAGCGTCGCTCCGGGCAAAGTTAAGGAAGCCATAAAGCAGAATGCTCCAACCACTGGAGTGAAACATGCTCCCGGACAGAGCAGCTTAAAGTATAATTATTATTCCGGCAAAAAAGGACGCACCCTGAAGCAGTCTGCATTCGGCGATAAAGCCGCAAAAAAAGCTGCCGTGCGTAAGGCAAAAACGGCCCTGAAATCTATTAAAACCGCCGAGCATAGTGTCAAAGCCGGTATTAAGGCTATCCGGACTGTAGTTAAACCTGTCACCGGAGCCCTACAGGTTGTGCAAAATACCGCACAGATAGCAAAGAATACTGCGACTGTTTCAGCGCATACTGCGGTAAAAACGCTCGTAGTGGCAATAAAAGTGATAGTCGCGGGAGTACAGGATATAGTTGCCCTGCTAGCCGCATGCGGTGGGGTTGCCTTAGCTGTCATTCTGGTCATATGTCTAGCAGGGCTTTTGCTGGGTTCTGCTTTCGGGATTTTCTTTTCAAACGAAAGCTACCATGATGATACTCCGATTATGTCAGAGGTTGTTGTTCAGGTTAATGAAGAATTTACAGCGGAGTTCCACCTGATACGGGATGGAAACCCTCACGATACGCTGGAACTGTCTATAAACGGAAGCAGCGTCAATGAAACGGACTTTTTTATAAGCAACTGGCGGGAAATATTGGCGGTCTATGCAGTCAAGGTGGTCAGTGATTCCGAAAACGGCATGAATGCAGCCGTCCTTGACGATACCAAGGAGGCGATTTTACGAAATGTCTTTTGGGATATGAACATAATCGACTATTGGGTGGAAGTAATTGAACATCATTCAACCGCAACGGCTACGGACGAGGACGGCAACACGACCGAGGTAACTGTTACTACCACCGAAACCATCTTGCATATCAATATGACATCCAAATCTTATAACGAAATGATAGACGAATACGGCTTCAATAATGAGCAAGAAAAAATGCTGACGGAACTTATGCAGGATGAATACCAGGAGCTGTTTATGCAGCTCACCGGCAGCTAGGCGGATCCAAGCTCAATACTAAATTGTACAGAAAGGCGGATGCTGGATGGATTTATTAATGGAATACAAAAAATGCGCCGATTTGCTGGTCGAATTGCTTGACCTGGATGCGCAAACAAAAGAAAAAATGATTCAATGCTTTCAGGTTATGGGGATCAAGAATTTTTTTCTTAGTCTTGAATTAGTGGACTTATCCCCGGAAACTGCAGAAAAGCTGAAAAGCATTAAGTCCATTATTGAAATGCTTGATGAAGAAAGGGGGCAGGCCTAATATGAAACAAAATATTCTGCATGCTGAGAAATTTATAAAAGGGCTGATAACTTTAACAGGACTGCCTTACAAGAAGGTTCAGCAATATATAAAAGGGAACAACCCTTTTAACATCCTGGAGCATCCCCACATCATAGAACCAAATGCGAAACAGCTTGAAAAGATAGGGCTGCTCAATGAATTCATTGCCTCATATAACATATTAAAAATCTACGAGAGCAACGAGAAGATTACATTCAATTCATCAACTTTAGCAGGCCAGTACTTTTTAGCTCTATTAGGGGGAATGAAGGACAAGGAAAGGTTCATGGTGGCTTTTTTAGACAGCGGCAATAACATAATTGAAACAAAAACCATGTCTGAGGGTAGTGTCGGGCAAACAGCGGTTTATCCGCGGGAGATATTAAAATATGCTCTTGCCTGTGACTGTACTTCAATGATTTTAGCTCACAATCATCCCGGGGGCTCCCAAAATTTTTCCCCGGAAGACAAGTCATTAACGCAGAGATTCGTTGATATTTTTCATCCTCTTGAAATTAAGATTTTGGATCACATAGTTGTTGGCGGCACCAGTTTTTCCTCCATGGCAGAAAAAGGAGACTTGCCCCGCCACTGCAGGGATAAGGCAAATTATGAGGTGATTGCGTTAGTGGAGTTGACTGCGGAGGAGAAGAAGAGGGGCAGGGTTATGCGCTCGCGTTGAGGTGTAGAAAGCTAATTTACGAATAACACCGTAAGACGATGACTTAGCAATAAATAAATGCATTTCTATATTGTGTATATTTCGCTTTTGCGATATAGTAACAGCAAAAGTACCCATTTATTTATGAGGGGATTATAGCTATGAAAGACATGACCGCTAAAGAGGCTGCTTTAAAGTGGAACATAACTCCAAGGCAAGTTCAGTTGCTCTGTGCAAAGGGTAGAATTTCCGGAGCGACACGTTTTGGTAAGGCATGGGTAATCCCTGAAAATGCAGAGAAACCAAAAGATGACCGACAAAAATATAAATAGCTTATTTCCATGTTTTGCGTATGGGCTTAGGTAGTGATTAGGCGAACGTAACTTTATAGCTTTCCTGTATTTTTATCACCTAGTTCGAGGAAGTTTCAACGACAGCGATATTGGTAAAGACAAGATTGTTATAATTGACGACCCCCCGTTTCCAGCATGGACAGCAGCGCATTATTTATTGTCAGTACAATAGTTCGTGAAATGATTGAAATCTGCTTCAACAACGCTGACTATCTGGAAAAACGTGTCCAGGGCGATTACATAAAGCAGTTTTTTATTCTGACTCATAATGTCTCTTTTCATAAGGAAATCACATACAACTAGTTGTGCCGTTATCATTGCGTTTCCTTTTAGTCATGCAGCTGTGCGGTTACGACGTGTGGACATCAGGAACGGATTCTTGAGGACAACAAGGTAAATTTGTAGATGTATTCGCTGACGGAAAAAGCGGATTATTCAAGATACCACCTGGCTTCAGTGATGCTGTCGTATATCACTGCACAGTCCATCGGAATAAGTGACGGTCTCCACTATGTGGACGACTGCACGAAAGCCACACAGTGTAAAGAGGTGTTCAAGCTGATTTTTGATACGCTCGAGCAGGGGCAGCATTACAGAATGATGATGAGCGAACTATAACAAGGCGCAAAGACATAGAACTATACGCAACAGTTGGAATAAATAGGCGGTGAACAAGAAGGATCCTGTAAGGAATGACCAAAGAGTCGATATTGACTTAACATCTCAAACAACAAAAAAAATACCGCGACAGCTTACCGTAGAGCCGCAACATGTCGATTTTGCTCATCCGGAATTTTGCACTGGTTGTGACCCTGTAACTTGCATCGTTGAGGGAAACAATTTCAACGTCTTTAATTGGCGAGATGTTCTTGTTGCGTTGACAGAGTTTTTTCTACAAAGCAAGCCGAAAGCAATAGAATTATATCGCATGAGCATTTATCACTAAAGGGAGAACGCGAATTATTGCTAAAAGAAAAGCCGAAATTTTCTGCGCGACAACTTTCTAATGGCTATTGGATAAACGTTAACCTCAGCATCAAGAATTTGGTGTTCGCAATAGGTAGACTCTGTGAGTTTTACGGTGTTGATCTTAACGATGTGAATATCACATATGTTCCGAAACAAAGCGCGGGAGGAATGCGACCAATGAATATAAATAAGGACGACTCCGCACGTTTTGCTCAGCAGACCGTCCGCGATGCTTTTCGTGCGTGGCTCACCGCGCACAACCCCGATTGGAGCAATGGAACAGTTACGATGCACTATTCCGATGCCTATTATTTATACAACAACAGGTTTGGTATAACGCTTGAGGAAGCTTTGACTGCTGATGACGGTCTGCAAAGGGCGTATGACGCGATTGAGAGTTTCTATACAGATAACCCAACCCAAACCAACAATCCCTCGGGCTCGGCGCGTGGGTATCTTCGCTCCTTGCGTATGCTGAAAGAATTTATCAATGAGAACTACCCTGAGCTGCTTAACGTAAATTTGGCAGCTATCTCTGCATCAAATGTTCCCGATGCTGTGGTTAATGCATTAAACAAGAACTATGCTTCGGGTTTTCGCTTTGACACGACCTATATCAATCTGCTTTCAAGCGCCTCCGGCGTGGAAATTGACGAGCGTATGCAGTCTGCGCTTAAGCGCATAATGTTCCGCAGAGATGATGGTATCTACTTCTTGCTTGACATAGTTGCCGATGCTGCAACTCGCAAAGACATCATCGATTTTGCCGACAGTTATCTTGAAGAGTATGGTTGCTTTGAAATCCCTGAATTTTATAAGCTGTACGAGGAAAAAGTTAATCCAAACTGCATACGGAATGCGGAAGATTTCGAGAGTTTCTACGAGCAAATTGGCAAGAGCGGCGTCCGTTGCGTTCAAGCCCCGCATATTGGCAACAGAATAGCGCGTTACAGCAATGGCGCGGTTTGGAGTACATTTAAGGAAGTCTCTGCAAAAATCGTATCCGTTATTACCGAGGAGTATTACGGCTCGTGTAATGAGGACGATTTGCACACTAAATTCTGTGCGTTCTCGACCGACTTACTTGGCAAGATAATCAGACATTGCGCCGTTGACGAATTGATTCGCGTCGAAATTAACGACAGCGTCTGTTACCAGACATTTGATGCGCTCGGCTTGCCGGAGAACTTTTCAGAGGTGCTTGCCGAGGCCTTGGAGCGGCTTAGCGACATCGGGCTTGATCCGACGCAAGATGCTCTGCATACTACACTTTCACTTAAACTGGGCGTAAATTTCAAGGCGGAATATAATCTGCCTGATTGGGATACTTATAGGCGGCTTATAGCCGCATTCTATAAAGCAGAACCTCGCCGAGAGTGGAAATACAATATTTTTGGGGAGGTAGCAAACTAAGTGTACTCATATGTCTTTGATAAAAAAACGCGCGGTTACCTGCTTACCACACAGACCGGAAAATATGTGGCGAGTGAAATACGTCCCGTATTCGCTCCGGAGCTCTCGCTCACTGGGCTTGGGCGTTATTTTGAATACGACCGACACGAGACCCGCCCGCTGATGTGGGGTATGAAGAATACATATCTAATTGCAGACGTTGACGAGAAGGGCGAACCCTGCGGGCGCAAAGTAGCGCAGCTTAATAATACACAATATGGCAGACCGCTGAACATACAAACCTTCTTTGATGGCAAGATGAAGCTTGATCCGGTGGACGTGGATGCAATGATGGCGGCAAACGCCAAAATAATGGATATCGTTGTCGCCGATGCAAAACGTCGAACTAAGGAACTTTATGATGAGAGCATAAAGCGTTGTGATATCGCTTACATCGCATTTTCGGGTGGCAAGGATTCCGTAGCCTTGCTCGATATCTGCCATAGGGTGTTGCCTCTTTCCGTGCCGGTTGTTTTTTCCGACACCGATATGGAACTGCCGGATACCTATAAGGTTTGGGAAGAGATTAAGACCCGCTACCCAGAGCGCGAGTTTATCACCGCCAAAGCGGAAACGTCCGCGCTTGAAAACTGGAGGGTCTTTGCCCCACCGTCGCGTACAATTCGGTGGTGCTGTTCGGTGCATAAAAGTACCCCCGCGCTGATGTACCTTAAAAAGAAACTGCGTAAGTCCGCTATAAAGGTTATGGCGTTTGTCGGCGTTCGTGGCGATGAGAGCTACAGCCGTTCGTTTTACGAAGACGCCACGGACGGTGCAAAGAACGCCTCACAGATGAACCGTATGCCGATTCTTGATTGGGGCGCGCATGAGTTGTGGCTGTATATCTTCGCCAATGACCTTATTGTTAATTGCGCCTACAAAAAGGGCTTGGCCCGCGTGGGTTGTTTGATGTGTCCGGAATCGGCAGCTAGCCACATTGCGCTTATTGGCAAAATGTATCCGCGCGAAGTAAAGCACTATTGCGACGTCATTATACAAACGAGTTCTAAGTCTTTCAACAATGCTGACGATAGATTTGCGTTTTTGAGTGACGGTTGGCAGGCTCGGAAAAGCGGCACGATCTTGCGAGAACCAATCGTTAGCACACTCGAAAGCGCTGATGACTTGACGGTCAAATTTCAAAATCCGGGCTTTTCAAAGGAAAGATTTTACGAGTGGATTAAAACGATTGGTACGGTTGTCAAAGAGCGTAATGCCGAGCAGCAGCTTTTAAAACTTCCACACTCTATTGATAGAGGAATACCAATGACATATAAATCCCCATATACGGGCGGTGGCATTGCAACATTCGAATTCTCTTCAGACAACGAGAAAACCGTGATGTTACCATTGATTCGCTCGTTCTTAAAAAAAGTTTCAGCCTGTGTTGCGTGTCGTTGTTGCGAAGCCGAATGTGTACATGGTGCGATAACTGTCAAGAACGGGAAACTAAAAATTGATGGAAACAAATGCATCAAGTGCCGTAACTGTTATGATATTGATAATTCATGTTGGAGGTATTTTTCTATGAGAGAGCCAGAAAAAACACAATCAAAGATGGTGAAAATCCATTCCTACAAGAAATTCGGCTTGCAAGAGGCTTATGTTTCTGCCTTAGTCGAATTGAAGGACATGTTTTTCCCTTGGTATGAGGGGCATCCGCTTGGCAAGAACATGGTTCAGGCTGCTCGGAATTGGTTCAAAGAAGCTCTTTTGACAAATTCGGATGGGCATACACCGACAAAACTAGTTTCTATGTTTGAAAAATATGGTGTTCGGTACTCATTGGGGTGGGACTTCATTTGGATGGGCTTATCGAACAACTCAGTTCTTGTGAATTGGTACGTGACTTCAACGACCATTGACCAAGTTAATACCCTAGAACAGCTTGAAGGAAATTTAAGGGAAAACAATCCAACATTGACCGATTCGGTGGTAGATGGGGGGTTGCAATCACTGAAAAATATGTTAAAGAATTCTCCGTTGGGAGAATCTGACGGAGTGGTTGCGACCGAGTACAAAGGAAACACAATGAAAACTTTAACCCGCAAGGCAAAGGACGTGGAGTCGCTGACCATTCTCTACGGTTTATACCTTATCGCCGACCTTGCCGAGCGTGGGAGTTTCACGGTGCGTGAACTGCTCACGGCTGACGTGGATTCTACCTTTGTTTCTCCGCTCGTGGCGTTCGGCATTACGCCCGATACGTTCAAGAGACAATGCGAGGGCTTGCGTACCCGTTATCCCGATTATATCTCTACGACGTTTACCCACGGTAATGACGGATTAGAAGTTTACCCACAAAAACACACGCTGGAAGATATTATTAACTTAGTACTGGGGGAATAGTAAGATGAGACACTATTCAGACTTTTTCACCGTCGCGGACGATTATTGCCCGATAATGACAGCCGCAGAAATAAACAAGACGCCTGATCGGTGGCTCGATTTCTATCCGCATACTGATTTCGAGGACATCTGCAAAACACTCCTGTCGGTTCTCGGCTCCGGTCCTAAATCGATTTGGATAATCGGAAATCTCGGCACAGGTAAGACCAATGCCACTCTTGTCATACAGAAGCTGTTTATGGACGATGAGATCCGCGTCCGTCAATGGCTCGATGAACACGCCTCAAATGGTTTGTCAGACCGCGACAGCCTTGAAAAAGACCTCTTCGACCGTCGCACTGAGGGAACACTTGTCGTCTACGACTACAACTCCTCAAATGTGGGAGCAGATGTAGACTTACTCGTTCGTTTGGAGCAAGGTATTATTTCCGCACTGACTGAGCGCGGGTTAGAAGTCCCAGCACTGTCAATGCTCGATGTGGCTGTTGAGCGCGTTAAACGCGAGGGTGAAAACTTCTTCAAGGCTCGTGATACTATTCAAAACCAGCTCAGGTACCTTAGTGCAAACATTAAGACAACAGAACAACTTGTGAATGCACTCAATAACCATGCGGATTCGCCTAAGCTTCTTGCCGATGTTGAGCGCGTTTTTCGTGAGGACAGCATCTATATACCGTTTGATGTAACAGCATTCCGGAAATGGATTAAAGCAATTCTTCAAGCTAATAATTACCATAGTATTGTTTACCTCTTTGATGAGTTTCACCCATTTGTCGAGGCAAACAAGGAAAAGCTAAAAACTTTCGAGGACATAACAGAGTCGCCGGGCGTAAACCGCTTTTTCCTTGTGCCAGTAACGCATATGGAATTATCAATGTACTTCGCCGAAGGTTCGCAAAGATACAAATATGCTCATGACCGCTTCTATTTCCGCAAACTTCAAATGCCAAATGACACGGCGTTCCGCCTTGCCAAACACGCAATGAAGGGTGTTAAAGAACGTGCTGACGAATGGAAAAAGACAAAAGACGACTTATGGGATTCTGTATCTTCACTCGTCTCCAAATTCAACGGCACTGATGACCCCACTCGCGACAGTTTCTATGAGATTCTGCCGATTCATCCTATGGCGGCGTTCTTACTAAAGCATTTATCAGAGCAAGCGAAGTCGAATCAACGGAGCTTCTTCGAGTACCTCAAAGGTGGCGCAGACGGTACAGAATTCCAAGATTTTATTGATGCCGGCGGTCCGGAAGTAGCAAGCAAGCAGTTCTTAACAGTTGACTATTTGTGGCAGTTTTTTGTTGGTAACCGTAAAGATGCAGGTCTAGACAGTGAAATTTCCGGCATCGGTGCGTTTTATAAGCAAGCTCGCAACCGTGTGTTCCAAAACCAAGCGGAAGACGCGTCGGAGCTACGCATCTTGAAAGCGGTATTGCTTTTCTGCCTCCTTGATAAACTTGCGCCCGGCGGCCACGACAGACTGAAACCGACCATGGAGAACATAGAACTGTCGTTTAAGGGCGATGGCACAATCGCCGATCCTCGCGGTATCGTTGAGGAGTTAGAAAAGAAACACTGTTTCTCCGTCACTAATGGGAACATATCCTTGTTTACAATTTCGACCGTGAAACCGGAAGACATCGAGAAATACAGGGATAAATTCCACGAGTTGCTACACGAAAAAGCTGAAGCAAAACTTGAAGAGCATACCAAGAACTACCGCAAGTATAGTTCCAGCAGGTTTGACATTCGTGTTTCGGATGCAAGCCACACAACCCTGACGAACATCAATCAGGCAACCCGTGACAGATACACTGCGAAGATTAACAAAGATGATGGTTCGGTATGCCTGTGGTTTGTCGTTGCCAGAGACCACGCTGAGCAGTTACAAATCCCGCAGAAAATTGACAGCATCCTGCGACAGCTTAACGACCACCGTATTTTGATGTTTACTTTCCCGCAGCTGTCATTCTGCCATAGCAATAAAAATCTTTGGGGCGAGTACATCCGCCAGTATGCCCAGTATATGACGGAGAACGATACTGCAGCAAAGAAGCAAATTCGCGACGCACTTGACGGTATTGAAAATGACTGGTTCAAAGAACTTCAAAAGAACGATGCGGTTATCCGCGTTCATCGCTATCTCAACGGAACAATAGAGACCTCAGACACAAGCTGGAATCAGTTTAAGGAACTGATTACCAACTATGTCCGCAAAACGCTGAGGTTTAGCATTGATCACCTTGGCTTCCAGGATCCGCATTTTGGGAACAGCTCTCTGCAGGCCTACGCTGAAGCGGGTATGTTATTTAACGCCACTTCGGGTCCGATTGGGCAATTGGTCAATACATTGAAAAAAAGCGGCGTAACCGACGACCCTAATTGGTTCGCACAAAACCCAGATCACCCGCTTGCGGCAATTCATGCCGTGTTTGAGAAGAAGTTTTCAAACACGGTAGGAAGAGGTGGTCAGCAATCTATACGTGTTGTGTACCTCGAACTCAAGCGTGCGCCATATGGCCTGCGCTACAATGCTCTCTCGGCATTTGCTTTAGGCTTCTGTTTGCGCGATATCTTGCAGAAGAACTACCAATGGACAAATGGGCAATTAACCCAGCCGCTCGATGTTAAAACTCTCAAGGAGATTATCGAATCCGTGGTCAAAGATGACGGCGGCAATAAACTTGGCAATAAAGAAAAACTGATATGTCGCCTCTCCAAAGAAGAAAAAAAGTTCATTGAGAAGGCACCGATAATTTTTGGAGCTACGCCAATTGCTGACGCAACGGTTGAAAGCGTTCTGAGCCAGATTCAAGGTCGTGTTGAGGCTATTTCCGCAAGAGTTCCGCTTTGGGTCTTGCCGGAGTATGTTCGCGCCGCAAATGACCCGAAGGCAGATGATATTGAGACCATCCTAAATGATGTTTGCACGGCATTTACGACAAGCAGCAAGGGCAAGGTTGAAGAAAGAGTTAATGCCGTCAAGGAAGCAGGTGAGATAATCACAAACAACCCAGATATAGTGGGGGCAATCGCCGATTATATAAAGACTGAGAACTTCGTAAGTGCTTTTGAAATATATGTCGATAAAGAGAATCCGTCCCTATCAACACTGGCGAAGTCTATCGGTGATGTCTCTCATGGGTATTGCCGCGCTATCCTTGACCATTGTCAAGAAACGGCCGGTTGGCTGTGGAAACAGGCTGATATCACCCGCGAAATTGACGATATGGCCTGTGAGTATGAAGTTATCGAACTCGCAAAGCCCTTGTGCGGCTTTGCGGAATTTGTGCCTTATAAGAGCGTTTTTGCCGCGCTCAAAACTGCAGTAACCGAAACAAACCATTTGCCGAAACACTTGATTGAATCTGTATATCCGATATTAGGCGGTTTCCTTTCGGCTATACAATCAGGGGGTTCGGCACAGGATATAAAACTCGCCTTACAGCAGAGCTTTGAGTTAATAAAAAGGCTGTTCTTTGACCATAAGAAGTCCGAATCGCTGTTGATTTTAAAATCTCGGTTGAATGGCGTGTCTATTGAAGATACAGATCTGCTCAGCATACTGAATTCGATGCTCGGCGGATTCGGCTTAGATGAAACAACCTTTATGGATAACCTGCATGTGAAAATCGAAGAATTTGCGAAACAGTCAGTTGTCCTAAAAATAAAAGGTGAATGGACACGCATTTCCGGCACAGGAACACCTGCTGAATGGGCTATGAACAACGGTATGCCGGCAAGGTATGTTTTTGGCCGCCACCCCGATACCACAGACCTACTCAGAGCTATTGAGCAACCTGAAACATTTTCCGCAACTAAACTTGCGGATATGCTTGAGATTCTGAAAGAGGTTAAAGCGGCAAGCATCGCCGATTGTCAAAAGACTCTTATGACCGATGTCATACCCACACGGTATAAGAAATTTGATATCAGTCTTGCGTCATTGCTTGAATTTTTGCGTAGCCAGAACGGAAATCAGCCGAATAAATGGCCGCTTCGTCCTGATATCACGGAATTTATAAAGAGCCAATACAAAGGGACAATCGCGCCGCAAATAAAAGAAAAACTTCGCGACAGAAATGCGGAAGACTTGAAGCAAAAGCTTTTGCAACTTGCTGATGAGAACCCTGAACTGGGACTGCTGTTTTGGGAGGGTTGACGATGGCATACACACTCAACAGGTATTTTCAAGCTACGTTTAGTAAACCTAATGCACCACGCGTCATTGTGTACCCCAATAACACCACGGCGGCACAAGTTGTGAACCACCATAAAGGTCGTGGGGCAACCGTTATTAAAGTGGCAGACTGTCTTCCTGACAGTGGCACAAGTTTACCGATGCCAAATGCACTGATGAGTGCTGTTGATTCCAGAATTCAAGCATTAAGCGGACGCGCATTGGTAGTAGGGCTGGATGCTTACTTGGCGTTACTCGACGCCGAAAGTGCAACCGCGTTTATGTCTGAGCTTCGCAACAGACTTGACGGTAAAGCGCTAAACGCAGATTATTTGCTGTCTGCTCTCAGAAAGCCTAACTTCGCACCCCGATACGAGGAATCTCTGAGCATCGTTTCCATCGAGAATGGAAACGATGAGGCACTTGACCCTCTCAGCATACAAGCATACTCAGATAAATGGGTTAAGTCCGATGGCATCATGGGCTACAAACAATTACTTGGTCAAATGAGTCCATATGAGCCATCCGGCAACTATACGCTTATATTGGCGGGCTTAACTGAGAAGCAAGCGGGCATCGGGAATGCGGTTTCGTTTATCCGCGAAACCCGCGATGTCGCGACGCGGTATTATGGATTAGATGCCGATTTAGACGATGCTACATTAGAGCAATTGCTCTTAAAATCGGCTGAAAGCGGGCAAAGTGCAGAGATTTATCTTGAGACTCTGTTCGGTGTCGGAAATATGAACACACGCCTTGCACTGAAACGTGCGCTTGAACTGCCATCTGATAGCTTATGGCTGGCACATATTTGGTTGTTGCGGAGGCGGCTTCCGGGCGATTCATTTATCGCAAAAGTCGTATCTGAGGACGTTACCCGTGATAACTTGCTATGGAAATACGTAGTGGGTTCGGCAATTGCGGTTCTTTCTGATATGAACGCAAAAAAGTACGCAGCGGAACGAGCAGAAGCACTAAAGGCGTTCGACTCAGATTATGAGTCGCTGATTGTAGAGTTCATCGGGCAAACAAAGGAGTCCGGCGATGCCCTGCAGTTCCTTAACTGCGGCACAAACGCGGAGCGTGTTGAGATAGTGCGCCGTGCTTCTACAGAAGACTTATCATATGATTTCCCCAAAGAATATGGAGAACTGTTTCCGACCCTTGCAGACTATTTTTCCTCCGCTTTTGAATTTGAGGATGCGGCAACGACTGCATATTTCAAGGAATACCGCAGGCATAAGGTTTCGGGTAGCATAACGGACAGCTTTGTAAAACGAGCTTATGACTTTGTTGTCCCAAAGACATATCCCTACCGCGACGCTATTTTGGCTGAGTTGCAAACGCAAGCTGATGTTGCACTGCTCGTAGTCGACGCAATGGGTGCGGAATACATGCCGCTATTGCTTGCATTGGCAAAACGTCGTGGTATGAACATTGAGTCACAAGCTGTCGTAGCCGCCAAACTGCCAACCGAAACCATATTTAATTCGATTAAGTGGGACGGGGCTCGGATATTGCCTGAAATAAAAAGTATTGATAATATCGTTCATCACGGAGCGTCAAAGCACGAGGCCTCCATACCAGAGCGGAATTTTGCGGAAACCCTGCGGGTATTTGAAACCGAGATTATGAACCGTATTGCCGATGGGCTCACCCAATTTAACCGCGTTGTCGTGACAGCCGACCATGGTGCTTCTCGACTTGCCGTAATCGCCCATAACGAGGGCAAAGGCATGACCTTGCCGTGGGATGGACAGCCGGACGATTGGCGGTATTCACTTGCCCCGCATGGAGCCACCCGTCCGCCAGAATTAGAACAAGAATATTTTCCAGAAACGAAAAAAACATATTGGATTGTACGAGGGTATAACAGATTGCCGAAAAAGGGTGGCAAACTCTATGAACTGCACGGCGGTGCGACGCTTGAGGAGCGGCTTGTTCCCATCGTGGTGTTTACGAGAAACGCCGTAGCGGAAGTCCCGAAACAACTAGGCAGAAAGACTACCGCCGATGTGGTCGATGAATTTGAAGGTCTCATTTAGGGAGGGAGAAATAGATGTACGATGTTAACAAATTGAGGGAATATTTCCCCTCTACTACAGTTTTCAAAGACCCGTCCGTTATGTCGCTGTTCAAGGCGGCTAAGATAGAAGCTTTCTTGCGCGACTGGATTCTGAAACGCAGAACCGGTGCTGACGGGACTGTGGACAACATAGATTCGCTTAGCGACTACGTTGCGACGATTATCCCGCCTCGCAGCGAAAAGGAGCGACTTGAAGATGAGGCAAGGACGATGGGTGAAACGCGCCCATTCCTCGCCAAGGTCAATGTGTCTTTTAACTCCAACTCGAACTATTACAGCTTTGAGATACCCTCGCTCGGTTTCTCGCACTCCCACACCATCATCGAGGACTATGTGTGGAACAGAATCAAAGACGAACTCATCGGTGAAGCCGGAGGGTGGGGTCTGATTAAACTTGGCTATATGCCACCGGAAGGCGGCAAGAAAAATGGTCGATTCACCCTGCTTGATTTCAAAAATTTTTGCCCGTATAAGGTTAGTCTCGATGATTTTCGTGAGGCAAGAACCCATTTTGAAGTTGAAGAATGGATGGGAATTCTGCTCGGCGCAATCGACTATAACCCGGACGGCTTTGCCCGTAAGGGTTGGATAGAACGTGACACTTGGAAAGCGAAGCACACGATGCTGACGCGGTTGCTGCCGTTCATTCAGCCACGGGTGAACCTTATCGAACTTGCACCGCAACAAACGGGCAAGTCGTATATGTTCGGCAAAATCAGCAAGTATGGCTGGCTGCTCACCGGCGGTCAGGTAAGCCGCACTATGCTGTTTATAGACCGCCGCCCCGGAGCGCGAGCCAAAGGTCTGGTTACCTGCAATGATTTTATTGCCATTGACGAGATTAAATCCATTGAGTTCGCCAACGACAAAGAAATGGCGGGCATACTCAAAGGATATATGGAAGATGGCTATGTAACCGTAGGCGGCACTCGCATAGATGGAGAAGCGGGCATAGTTTTTCTTGGCAACATTGCATACGAGAATATGGATAGCGACAAAGATATGATTGGCGACATCAACCCGATTTTCCGTGATAGCGCCTTGCTACAAAGAATCCACGGCTTTGTACCTGGACAATTTGTCCCTGCACTTTCCCCACGGATGTTTATAAATGACTGGGCATTGAACTCGGAATACTTCACAGAGATTATGCACCTCTTACGCAGTACACCTGAAACGATGAAGTATCGGGGAATGGTAGAGGAACTTGTGGATGTCAAAGCCGCTACAGGGGATACATCTGGGCGTGAAAAAGAAGCCATTTTCCGTCTTTGTACGGCTTACTTGAAGTTGTTTTTCCCGCACGCAGATAGTCCTCTTATCCGAACTCAGAAATTCAAACAGGAGTTTGATAAGTATTGTCTGACCCCCGCCAAGAGTATGCAGGAGACGGTCTTGAAGCAGATGAGATTCGTTAATCCGGGTATGTTTCCTGATGGAAATCTCGGCTTCTCTACATACACGGTGAGGTGGGATTTGTAATGGGAAAAGTAGCCAAATGCTGTGTGTGCGAGAGAAAACTTGATAAGAACGCCGTTGGACTTAATAGAAAGTTATTGGATAAAAATCTTTCACGGTTTTTTTGTATTGACTGCCTTGCAGCTCACCTTGATGTCTCCGTGGAGGACCTTTATGCAAAGATAAGCGAATTCAAAGACCAAGGTTGCACGTTGTTTCTTTAGGAGGTGAGATCATGATTTACGCTGACAATGCCGCAACAACGAGAATATCAGATAGAGCCTTTGAAATGATGATGCCTTATCTGCGCGAACAATACGGCAATGCCTCCAGCCAGTATTCACTTGGAGCAAAAGCTAAACGTGCAATTGAACAGTCCCGTAAACAGTTAGCGGCGGCTATCGGTGCAGATCCGTCAGAAATAACATTCACCTCCGGTGGTTCGGAAGCAAATAGTTGGGTGCTTCGATGTGTTGCGGATATTTATCGCAACGAGCCGATGCATATTATTACTTCTTCAATAGAACACCATTCTGTTCTTAACGCTTGCCATGCGCTTGAACAGGGTGGCGTAAAAGTTTCTTTTCTACCCATCGATCATGCAGGACGGGTATCAGTTGAAGATATTGAAGCAGCTATCAACTCAAACACAAGGCTGGTTTCAATTATGCTTGCCAACAATGAAATTGGAACAGTACAGCCGATTGAAGAGATAGGCCGACTTTTAAAAGGCAAAGGTATTCTTTTTCATACCGATGCCGTGCAAGCAGTGGGGCATATTCCTGTCGATGTTAATGACTTGCAAGTCGATTTCTTGACTGCTTCTGCCCATAAGTTCAATGGAGCGAAAGGCACGGGAATTCTATACAAGCAGGCAGGATTAGGGTTATTGCCATTGGTGTTCGGTGGCGAACAGGAACGCGGGCTTCGTGCCGGAACAGAGAATGTTGCCGGAATAGTCGCGGCGGGTTATGCCATTGAGGAAAGCATCAGTGAAATGGCTGCAAGATCAAAGGTATTAAGCTCGATGATTGAGGAAACGGTAAAGGGAATAAAAGAAAAAATTCCCTCTGTGAGGGTTAATGGCGATTATGAGAACCGACTACCAGGCACGGTAAATCTTGGCTTTGATAATGTTTCCGGAGAATCTCTTATGCATCTCCTTGATTTAAAAGGAGTTTGTGTATCCACAAGTTCGGCCTGCAATTCCGGCAAAGATGAACCGTCGCATGTGCTTATTGCGCTAGGATTAACTGAGCAACAAGCAAAGTCGGCTATTCGCATTTCATATGGTAAATATAACTATATGGATGAAGTGGGTACTGTCGTAACAACTGTTTGTGATGCTTACGCTAAGATAATTAAAAACCGTAAAATAGTTGCTACGTATTTTGCATATCCGACTTGTTCCCCCGAACAGACTACCCCCATAAAATCCACTATTTACCTATTCCCTCGAACGGACAAAACGGAAAATACAGATCAGACATCAGGGTGAGCCTATCATGCCATTTTACATACGGAAAAACATCCTTATTGACCACTCAACCTATAAGCATTGACGTATTCCCGCGAACGAGCAAATGCTGTAAAACGGGGTAGACGTTTTCCTTCGACGGATACATGGTAAGCTACAGTCTGGACATCAATATGAACGGTTCGTTCCACGTTGAGTGTATTTTGAGACTGGAAAGGGTTAAAAAATAGAGTGAGAGAAATGGCAGAGAAGTGGCTGTGGATATTGGTAAAACAAAGTAAAAAGAATAAAGTGACATCTCCTAATTCCCTCGAATTCGAGGGAATTTGATTTGGTACGCAGTGCGTACCAAATCAATAGTTAAATTGGTCACGCACTGCGTGACTTTTTAATTTTTTTGAAAATATCATGAGTCTGTATTCCCGGAATTTATAATTTCATACTATACTAAAATCATATGTAGAACATTGTCGGAATTTGGATGGAGGAGAAGCACACCTTCTTGACGAAATATGCCAGGGAAGGAATGTTAATACATGTTAAAAGGGTTCAGTAGATATTTTAAGCTGGAAAGGTATTGGCAAAGAAAAGAGAATCCCGCTGAATCTTAATAAATGATGTAAAACGCTGAAAAGATACGTTATCAAATAGCTGTAAACAGACTATCGGAAGGACATAGCAGCACATGAAAAAGAAGAAGCACACATTAAAGGACATGAAAGCAGCCAGAACTGGGATGCCATGCCTTCGATGCCAGGATGAACATAACAAAAAGTCAACTGCCCGGTTCCACGTAGTGAGAAATTATAGTTTACAAATGAATAAGGAGAGGACGTCATGCCCTAAAAATGAAGCACGCCTGCGGGTGTGTTTTTTTGTTGTTCGACAAAAATCTCGGGTATCTGATAAATTTCTGCTTTATTGAAAGATTAAAAGCCAGTGTTGGCAGGGGTTGCTAGAAGCTTCCGGGGGAAGATTTGGCGACAACGCTGCTAAGTTTAGGTGAACCTGTGATTGTGCGGGAGCTGCCTGTTTGTTGGATCTGATATCGTATGCGGTAGTTTAACATACAGTCCCCCAACATAGACAAGGCAATTACTATATACTATGGTCCATATCACCATTCATAAAAGACAAACACTTAAATGCAGCGATGACGATTCGCCGGGCAGACTACTGTTTCGTCGCATAGCTTTTGCAGCCGAGTTTACGAAATTAAGTAAATTCGGCTGTTTTTATTTATTTGGGCGTTTATGCAAATGTCCACTTGAATCCGGCCTTAATTGGTATGCCTTAAAGGCGGACAAGCATTTAATGGAAAGTGCAGGCTGCCGGTCCCCTCCTTCCGTTTTGGTTTTTTCAAAGAAATCGAAACGGGGGTTTATATATGACAAAAATCAACTTGCGGGATTATTACCCGTATTATAAATCGGTATTTTTCGTTGAAGTGGCTGACGAAGTTGCCGAGTTATTCAGGCAGTTTGCCA
>DLMZ01000057.1:0-248 GCA_002479415.1 Firmicutes bacterium UBA7523 | reverse complement strand
TAAACAGTTTGCCTGAAAAGCAGGCGAAGCGCATATATGCGCATTTTTTTCTTGATATGAGTAAAGCAGAAATATCCAGAATCGAAGGAGTGAGCAAATCGGCTGTAATAAAATCTATTGAGCAAGGGTTAAAGAGAATAGAAAAATTTCTAAAAAATATTTCCTAGGGGGTTAACTTTTGCTGAAAAAATCTGCTGATTAGTAGAGGGACAAACTCTACCCCCTAATTGATCTTTGAAAACTAAATA
>DLMZ01000025.1:4118-8576 GCA_002479415.1 Firmicutes bacterium UBA7523 | reverse complement strand
ATAAATTCCGGGAATGCAGGTTGAAAAGCAATTGGAAAGCTTATAACAGGCAATAAAATCAACCGGAGGATGCTCCGGTTAATTGCAGATTGAGGTGAAAGAATTATGCCAAGGCCAAGAAAATGGAGAAAAGTTTGTTGTTTGCCTGAAAGTAGCCGCTTTGGACCTCTCGATTCTCCAGCTGATGCGGAGAGTTTTATTATAATGACTGTTGATGAGTATGAAACGATAAGGCTTATTGATCTGGAAGGTTTTACACAGGAAGAGTGTGCCGGCCAAATGAATGTAGCACGTACAACTGTTCAGGGGATTTATTTTGAGGCACGAAAAAAAGTTGCAAAATCTTTGGTTAACGGTACGGTGCTGTTTATTGAGGGCGGCGAATATCAGCTATGCAATGGTATAGGTAGTGGCTGTGGCAGCGGGGGCTGTCGCAGACATAGACGCGGCAGAGATAGAGGTGAGTAAGAATTTATTCTGATAAAGTGATTGAACACTTCATGTGTCCACAAAACGCATATAGCATGCCGGATGCTCATGCCGAGGGAAGCTTTGGAGATCCGGCTTGCGGCGATTCGTTGACTTTTTACCTGAAGATTGAAGATGATTGTATTCAAGAGATCAGCTATCTTGTTTTTGGTTGCTGCGGAGCAATTGCTACTTCAAGCATGACATCTGTATTCGCAAAAGGTAAGAGTTTAGAAGACGCATTAAAAATAACAGAAGAAGATATTATAAATGCCCTTGATGGACTTCCCGAAAATAAAATGCATTGTTCAAATCTTGGCGTAAGTGCTTTGCGTAGGGCAATCAATAATTACTATAAAAGGAGGGAACACAATGAAAATAGCAATGCCGGTAGATGATAAATTCATGGATACAAGTATATGCATTTCATTCGGCCGTACCCCTTATTTCCTTATTTATGATACGGACACAAAAGAAGGTGTATTCCTGGACAATAGTGCGGTTGCCAGCCAAGGAGGTGCAGGGATTAAAGCCGCCCAAACGATTTCAGATAATAAAGCAGATGCCCTGCTTACGCCTCGCTGCGGTGAAAATGCTGCGGATGTACTCAAAGCTGCTGATATCAAAATTTATAAGACACAAGGCACATCAGCTATCGATAATATCAATGCTTTTGTCGACGGGAAACTATCTGTGTTAGAAGAAATTCATGCCGGATTTCATAAGCATGGAGAAAAATAGGATGAGGATAGCTGTGCTTAGCGGTAAGGGCGGCACAGGAAAGACACTAATTGCAGTAAACTTAGCATCAGCAGCGAAAACATCAGCTTATATCGACTGTGACGTTGAAGAGCCGAACGGTCATCTGTTTTTCAAGCCAGAGGGTATCGAAGAGGCAGAAATAGCAATTAAGATTCCTTCTGTTAGTGAAGAGCTTTGCAGTGGATGCCGTATTTGTGTGGATTTTTGCAAATTCAATGCATTGGCTTACATTAAAGGCAAGTTAAAAATATTTGATGAAGTATGTCATTCCTGTGGAGGTTGTGTGTTGTTTTGCCCTGAAAAAGCTTTGTCTGAAAAAGACAAGGTTATTGGCAAGGTGCAAAGAGGTGTTTCAGACAACGTTGCTGTCAGTACTGGAATATTAAATACCGGCGAAGCATCTGGTGTGCCTATTATCAAGAAGCTGCTGAATAATAGTATGATTGAGGAAGAGACGCTGACATTAATTGATTGCCCTCCTGGAAGTGCCTGTATTGTGATGGAAAGCATCAAAGAAGCTGACTATTGCATCCTGGTAGCAGAGCCTACATTGTTTGGCGTTCATAACCTTCAAATGGTGCATGAATTGGTCAAGCTGTTCGATAAACCTCATGGAGTAGTTCTGAATAAATGCCTTGAGGGAGAAAACCCCGCAGAGATATTTTGCTTGGAAAAAGATATCAAGATTTTAGGCAGAATTGCCTTTGACAATGAGCTTGGAACTATAAATTCAAATGCCCGGATTGCTGTAAGGGAAAATGAAAAGTATAAAACAATGTTTTCCTCCTTGCTTCAAAAAGTGACAAGGGAGGTGCATCATGAAACAGTTGCTAATTCTTAGCGGTAAAGGCGGTACAGGCAAGACTACAATTGCCGGCGCATTTATCAAATTATCCGGAGCGAAAGCATATGCTGATTGTGATGTAGATGCACCTAACCTGCATTTAATTATGTGCAGTAGTTCTGAACCAGAAAAAATAGATTATTATGGTATGCCAAAAGCCGAGATAAATGCGGAGCTATGTATTAAGTGTGGTCAGTGCAGCCAAAACTGCAGGTTTGACGCAATCCTTGAGGATCCAGATTATAAGGTGGACGCTTTTGCTTGTGAAGGCTGCGGAGTCTGTGAAGCTGTTTGTCCTGCGGGGGCAGTTTCTTTAGTGCCTGCCGTGGCAGGGGAATTGATGTTATATTCCGATGAACATAAAGTGTTTTCTACCGCCCGGCTTCAAATGGGAAGTGGCACTTCCGGGTTGCTGGTTACCGAAGTGAAAAAACGAATGAAGTCAGCGGCTAAGGATGCTGATCTGGCAATTATCGACGGTTCGCCGGGTATAGGCTGCCCCGTAATTGCTTCGTTAAGCGGCGTGGACATGGTTTTGATAGTTGCGGAGCCATCTATATCAGGTATCAGTGATATGGAACGCATAATTAAAACGGCAGAGAAGTTTCAAATTAAGACGGCCGTTTGTATTAATAAGTATGATACCAATCTTGAGAACGCTAATCAGATTCAGTCGTTTTGCAGAACTAATAGAATTCCCTTTGCGGGCAACATACCGTTTGATGCGGAGGCGGTGAAAGCAATAAATAACGGACAAACCATCGTCGACAAAGAATGCAAATCGGGATATGCTACAAAAGAGGTTTTTGCAGCAACGATGAAACTCCTTAACGAGAATGAAAGGGGCCATCCATGATTATTAAGGTTCTAGCAGAAAATACATCAACCTCTGAAAGTTTGGGAAGTGAGCATGGACCTGTACATTGAAACTAAGAACCATAAACTGTTGTTTGATACAGGAGCGAGCTCTCTTTTTGCAGAAAACGCAAGAAAGATGCAGGTTGATTTATCCGCTGTAGATTTAGTCATAATTTCTCATGGGCATTACGATCATGGGGGTGGACTCAAGACTTTTTTGAGTATTAACACTAAAGCAAACGTCTACTTGAATAAAGAGGCTTTTGGAAAATACTACTCAAGCAAGCCTAACGGTGAAAAGAGATATATTGGACTGGATGATGCATTAATGCCGAATGGCCGCTTTGTATTTGTACGAGAGCATCATGTAATCGACGAGGATCTAGAACTATTTTCCAATGTAAAAGGGGGTAAGCTGAACCCGTCGGGAAATCGGGACTTATTTATGGCGGCTAGCTCTTTGTTTGTGCCAGATGATTTTGCTCATGAACAAAACCTAATAATTAGGGAAGATGGAAACACTGTTCTGATTGTCGGTTGTGCTCATAATGGGATAGTCAGTATCATAGAGCACTTTCATGAGAAGGAAAAAAATCAGCCAAGCCATGTTATTGGTGGGTTCCATCTTTATAATCGCTCAGCTAATAGGCATGAGGATTTCGGTGTGGTAGCAGAGATTGGGGACCACCTCTTTAGCACAGGCTCAAAATTCTATACCTGTCACTGTACAGGCGTTAAACCTTACGAGAGCTTAAAGTCAATATTAGGAGATAAAGTGGATTACTTACAAACAGGCAGTCAAGTTATGATATAAACGTAATACGCTCGTTGAAGTGAAAATTTTAATCAAAGTTGTAGCTGCTATAGCGATGACTGCCCCGATGGGAAAGAATTTAAAAGCGTTCGGCATAAAGGAAAAAGCTACAGTAAGCGAATTAGGTTTATTTGCAATTAAAGTTTGTCGAAAAAATAAAAAATGGAGGAAAAAGAAATGATTAAAATTGCAGTTGCTAGTGAAAATGAAATGGTAACAGAACATTTTGGGCATTGTTTAAACTTCAATATCTATGACGCTGAGTACGATCAAATTGTAAAGAGCGAGTCTATGCCAAATCCAGGGCATAGACCGGGGTTTTTGCCAAACTTTTTGAACGACATGGGTGTTAATGTAGTTATTTCAGGCGGCATGGGCGGGGGAGCCATCGAAATTTTTAATGAGAAAGGGATAGAAGTAATTGTTGGTGCAACGGGAGACGCGAAGACTGCAGCAGAAGAGTATCTGCAGGGCATACTCAAATCTAGTGGTTCTGTTTGCCAGGAGCATCAGCATCATGATAAGTGCGGAAAGTAAACTGAAAAAGTATGGATATCAGTCAAGTCATTGCGGACTATGCTGTTCTGCGACAGGAAACTGTTATTTTAAAACCTCCCACAGCGGAGGTTTTTTTTATAATCAGGCAGCAGCTCTAAATGAGTACAGCAGCTGTTTCACTTTTACGAACTTAATTGCATGCTATCTGCATTAG
>DLMZ01000025.1:487-4018 GCA_002479415.1 Firmicutes bacterium UBA7523 | reverse complement strand
CTTTCCCCAGAGAGGAGAAAAGCAATGAAAAAAGTAAAAATAACTGTAATGAAGACGGCTTGCTATAAGGACTTAATAGAAAAATATGAAAACCCCATCACTCACGCCTGCGATATGATTGAGGGACAAGTGTTCATTGCTAATGGCTGGCAGAAACCAGAAGGATTTTGCGATAGCGCATGGAGTAGTGTTTCCTCATTTGTAATGACTCTTGCTCATGGTGGTGAAGATTTCTATAATGGTTGGATGAAGAATAAAAAGTCAGCTATGATTTCGTGTAATGATGGCTTCCGCCCAGTTAGCTTTCTGCTTGAGACAATGGATGAGGATAGTGAGGAAAACTAACCATACAATTGAAATTCTGCGTGACACAGTCGTATATATAGGCGGTAGAATCGCAGTTAAGCGAGTAATTCAAGAGCGAAAGCTGATAATGATATATTTGGTAAGGGGTGCCAAATGAAAGAACAGCTCATTGCTCCCTGCGGGATGAATTGCAGTTTATGTATTGCTTATCAATTTAGAGAAAAAGATTTGAACAAACAGGGATTTCACAGGACATATTGCTCAGGCTGTATTCCCAGAGGGAAAAACTGTACTCACATGGGGGATAAGTGTGAACTGCTTAGAAAAGGAACCGTACGTTTTTGCTATGAGTGCGAAGCCTTTCCCTGCAAAAGGCTGAAATCCCTTGATAAGCGCTACCGCACTAAATATCATATGAGCATGATAGAAAACCTGAAATTTATACAAGAAAATGGCATGGACTTGTTCTTGAAAAAAGAAGAGAACATTTGGCGTTGTCCTGATTGTGATGGAGTAATATGCTGTCATAACGGGCTATGCATGAATTGTAACCTGAAAGTGTTGTTACAGAACAAAAAATATCGTTGGAATGAAGAGTATGAAAGGAGTATTACCGTGGACAAATTAGACTATAAAAAGGTATTTAAAGAATTATATCTTCCAAAAAGAAATCCTGATGTTATAGATGTGCCAGAAATGAGCTTTGCGATTATTGATGGCGAAGGAGATCCCAATGGAGAAGAATTTTCGCTTGCTACAGCTGCTCTTTATAGCTTTAGTTATGCTGTGAAGATGTCTTATAAAAGCAAGGAGATACCGCAGGGATTTTATGATTATACTGTATTCCCTCTTGAGGGAGTGTGGGATTTGGTGGATAAAACAAAATCAATAACTGATAAAAGCAACTTTGCATACTCCATTATGATTCGTCAGCCAGATTTTTTAACAAATGAATTATTTAAACGGTTTATAATTGAAACGAAAAAGAAAAAACCAAATGGTTATCTTGATAAAGTTAAATACGAAACTATAACTGAGGGGCTTTGCTGCCAAATGCTCCATGTAGGGAGTTATGATGATGAGCCGGAGAGTTTTGAAATTATGAACCAATTCTGTATTGAAAACGGATATGAGAGAAGCTCTAGTAAACATCGAGAAATATACCTTTCCGATCCTCGCAAGACTGAAACTGGCAAGTTAAAAACGGTATTGAGGTTCAAAGTTAAGAAAACGTAGGGTTTTTCACAATGAAATAATGAAATGAATAGGTCCTTTGGATTATTTCTTAATTTAGCCGAGGAGGTTCGCCATGTGGTTTTTAATAATGGGAGCATTTTTTATTGCAATTGGGTTAGCGGTTCATATATTAAAATGGCATTTTCTAATCGCTGGCTATAACACGATGCCAAAAGAAAAAAAGGCGAATGTTGACACAAAGGGTCTTGGTCGTATTATGGGGATATACTCCTATGTCAATGGTAGTGTCTTTATTGTAGTGGGTATATTGCAATCCTTAGGTTTAAAACCGGCTCTGACTCCAGTTATTGTGTTTTTTAGTATATCGACAGTTTATTTGCTAATTAAAGCTCAAAAGTATGATGGAAATATTTTTGATGAAAATGGCAAGCTACGAAAGGGCGCATGGAAGGAATTAACTCTGCCTTTTAGTATTCTTATTGTCACATTAATATTAGTAGCCGTGTTGATGTTGTTTTCATCCCAATCAACAAAAGTGACTTTACTTGAAGAGGGAATACAAATTCATGGTATGTATGGTGATATTTATATGTGGGAGTCCATTGATACTGTCAAGTTGATAGAAGAATTACCTACTATTGAAATGCGTACCAATGGTTCAGCTCTCGGTTCAAATTTAAAGGGGCATTTTAGGACGAGTGAGCTAGGTTCAGTTAAGTTGTTTGTTAATATTCAAAGCCCTCCATTTATTTACATTGAAACAGACAGCAGGGTTATTATTTTCAATATGAAGAATGAGGATGAAACAAAAGAAGTTTACAATAAAATGTTAAAGAAAATAGAATAAAAGGGGGAAGTCTATGTCAAATGTCGAAGAAAAGCTTGCGAAATCATTAACTGCAGAATCCACAGAACTGATTCCATACCTGCCATATCTATTGCAGGATTTATGGGAACTTGGATCATCACCAAGGGATATTGTTGACATGACCAAAAAGCATATTCAGGTATCAAAGAATACCAAGGTGCTTGATTTGGCTTGCGGAAAAGGAGCTGTTAGTGTCCATGTAGCCAAGGCATTAGGCTGTATGATTAGGGGCATTGACATCATTCCCGAATTTATTGATTTTGCAAATAAGAAAGCCCAGGAATATGGGGTAGAGAATCTATGTGAATTTAAGGTAGGAGATATCAATGAGGCAGTAAAGGTTGAAAAGGACTACGATGTTGTTATCCTTGGTGCTGTCGGGGATGTGCTGGGGAATCCAGAAGAGACAATTCAAATGCTAAAAAGTACAGTGAAAAATGAAGGCTACATATTTATTGATGATGCTTATGGAAATGACGATTCAGATGTGAGATATCTGACAAGAGAAAAGTGGTTAATATTTTTCCAAAATGCAGGAGTGAAGCTACTTGATGAAAGATTTATTGAAGAAGATGAGATGAAAAGCATAAATGATGAACAGCAGTCATTTATAGCAATGAGAGCAAATCAGCTTAAAGAAAGATATCCAGAAAAAGCGTATCTCTTTGAGAGCTATATAAAAAGCCAACAGGCTGAATGTGATGAATTGGAGAATGAAATATCAGTGGTTACGATGCTTTTGCAGTCTATCTAGTTGCATCACTTCTTGTGCAAAAATTTAGAGGGTTGAGGTGACGTTAAGATTTATTATGTATAAAGAAATTAGTTGTGAATTTGCATTAAACCAGCTTAAAAGGCGGATTCCATATGGTTGGGATTTAAATATTTATCGTGGTTGTGAGCATGGCTGCAAATATTGTTACGCTATTTATACTCATGGTTATATTGGCTCTGATAACTACTTTGGAGATATTTATGTAAAGACAAATATCATAGAGCAACTTGAAAAGCAACTGAGTAATCATAACTGGAAAAGAGAAATTATAAATATTGGTGGAGTAACTGATAGCTACCAGCAAGCAGAGGAACATTATAAATTAATGCCTGAAATCTTAAGGTTACTTATTAAATATAAAACTCCAGCAATCATTTCCACTAAG
>DLMZ01000025.1:0-343 GCA_002479415.1 Firmicutes bacterium UBA7523 | reverse complement strand
ATTTCCACTAAGTCAGATTTGATACTGAGAGACTATGAGTTAATTGATGAATTGTCGAAGATAACTTATATCAATGTTGCGGCAACAATTACTACAGCAGATGAAGAATTAAGAAAGCTTATTGAGCCTGGGGGTGTAGAATCAAGCAGGCGCTTCAAAATGCTAAAACAATTTAGGAAAACAAATGCTTCTGTTGGATTGCATGTAATGCCAATTATCCCATTTCTGACAGATGGGTTTAAAAATATCGATTCACTATTTTATATGGCAAAAGACAGTGATGTTCATTATGTTTTGCCGGGAACTTTATATTTAAGGGGAAAAACAAGGATTATATTTTTAG
>DLMZ01000033.1:6444-7578 GCA_002479415.1 Firmicutes bacterium UBA7523 | reverse complement strand
ATTTTAACTTGCAACTTTCGGTACTTTTATCTTACAACAAACAGAAGTCTTGAAGAAAAAGTATGCAGCAAAAATAGAAGTTATGGCAATGCTTGCTAATAGCTTCCTTTTATTCATTATAAAACACTCCCTGCTTATAATACCTTATTCAAGAATAATAAAGTATTGCGCAAAAAAGAACGAAAAAATAACCCTAAATAGGGTCATACCACGGCAATCTCCTCAGCTTTATGATTGGGGCGAAAAAATAGGAACAATCATTAACCACCCTTTTGCTTTGCCATACTTCAGAAATCTTTCATACATTTGCAATTCCTCAATAAATAGCTCAAAAAAGAAGCTGCGGATAGCATCATTCCTGATAGTTTCAATAACTGCGCGGACATGCAGGTCAATTACGCTTTGGACGCCATTTAAAATTACAGAGTACAAGAAGTCATCCGCTGCTGCTTCAGGCCCGATAGGAACCTGAGTAGAAGATGGGTGTTGATTAGGTAAATTAATTTCATACTTTAAAGCTAACTCTTGTAGTTTTGCAACCTGCCTTTCTAGGTTTTTAGCCCCTCTGCTCAAAAAATCCTTTAAATCCCTGTCATGGGTAAAGCTGAGAAAGAATTCTGTAAGCTGTATTTGATGATATCTGTGCGAAACATGATCCAAAATATGAAAAGCTTCGCCTGACGTTAACTGTTCAGGTTTTTTAGTTGCAAAAGTATTATAAGAGGGAGGTGCGTCAATCCACCCTTTTAAGTTTCCATACTTATAAATCAATTCAAAACTACTTAAATGTTCGACCAAGTCATCTTGTATGATTTGCCTGATATTATCATTTGTTGTCGATGTACGATACGCGGTTACAAGGGGATACATATCTGCAATGATGCCATTATAAATGTGCCTATATATATATGCGTCGGTAAACTGGCCAACCTGTACGCTAGTTTTATGATCATAGGGAGGCCTATTAGGAACTTTAAGCTTAAGCTTCCTTGCTTTATCTTCATAAAGCTCTATATATTTTTTCCATTCATCCAAAAGCTGTCCTAAAACGATATCAAAATCTCGGTCATGTGTTAAATTTTGCAATAACCGAACTGTGTCAGTGCTGTGATATTTCGATCTCAACATATTCCC
>DLMZ01000033.1:1865-6312 GCA_002479415.1 Firmicutes bacterium UBA7523 | reverse complement strand
CAACATATTCCAAATATTAAATGCTTCTTTTATATCGATTTCTTCTTTTAGCCCTCTTGACTTCTTAAAGATTGATATGCCCATTTTATTCCTCCTGAGTTTGACATATTATATTATCTCACCAATTCTATAAATATACTAATACCATAAACAGGATAATTACTAGGCAGCTTACGGAAACAGAGAAACTTGAGAGAGCATGAGAAATAATACTGGTTAAGGTGATTTTTGCCTTGACCATGTTTTTTGTTCTTTGGGTACTTTATTAGCATAGAGAAAATCTATTTTTATAAAACAGAACTGGACAGTGAAAAGAGGAAACTTAATGACAAAAACAGATACAGCCAACCAAACAGGGTGGAACTTTGACAACAGCTACACCCGCCTGCCAAAAACTTTATACACCATCCTCAATCCAATCCCGGTGCCCACGCCGGAACTGGTTATCCTTAATCGCCCACTGGCAGCAATGCTGGGGCTCAACTCCGAAGCGCTGCAAAGTCAAAATGGAGTGGCGGTACTCGCTGGCAACGAAATTGTCGAAGGCTCCCTACCCCTGGCCCAGGCTTACGCCGGCCACCAGTTCGGTCACTTTACTATGCTGGGAGACGGCCGCGCTCATCTGTTGGGGGAACAGATAACCCCTGCCGGTGAGCGTTTTGATATCCAGCTAAAAGGTTCAGGCAGAACCCCTTATTCCCGCCAGGGTGACGGACGGGCTGCGCTGGGGCCAATGCTGCGCGAGTACATTATCAGCGAAGCAATGCACGCGCTTGATATTCCCACCACCAGCAGCCTAGCGGTAGTGACAACGAGTGAGACGGTATACCGCAAAACCAAACTGCCCGGTGCTATTCTGACCAGGGTGGCCGCAAGTCACCTGCGTGTCGGCACCTTTCAGTACGTTTCAAGATGGGGTACGTTAGATGAACTACGAATCCTGGCTGATTACACTCTGCAAAGACATTTTTCTCACTTTGACGCTGTTGATAACCGTTACCTTTTCCTGCTGCAGGAAGTGGTTAAGCGCCAAGCCTCGCTCATTGCCAAATGGCAAGCGGTAGGCTTTATACACGGGGTAATGAACACCGACAATATGACCCTTAGCGGAGAAACTATTGACTATGGCCCTTGTGCTTTCATGAATACCTATGACCCGGCCACCGTATTCAGTTCTATTGACATCCATGGCCGTTACGCCTACGGCAATCAACCCGTCATCGCTCAATGGAACCTGGCTCGCTTTGCTGAAACCCTGTTGCCGCTGCTACATGCCGACCAGGATCAGGCTGTCCGGTTGGCCCATGAAGCTGTTACAGCATTTTCAAAACTGTATCGCGACAACCTGCTGGAGAGAATGAGAGCAAAATTGGGACTGTTCAACGAAGAGCCTGAGGATGAACCTCTCTTAGAAGACCTGCTAAGCCTGATGAAAAAGTATAGTGCAGATTACACTAACACCTTTCGCGCTTTGACTCTTGACGAAACAAATGATACCGCTCTGTTTTTAAGCACGGAATTTGCCAAATGGCATAACTTATGGCTGAAAAGGATAGGCAGACAGCAAGAAAATACAGAAGCTTGCCGCCGGTTGATGATGAGCAGCAATCCCGCGCTGATACCCCGTAACCACCGGGTGGAAGAAGCACTGGAAGCAGCCGTGATGCATGGAGACTATAGCGTGATGAGACAGCTTCTTGACATGCTTGCCGACCCTTACGCTCACTCCCCCTTGCAGAATGATTATGCCTCGCCGCCTCCGGAGTCGAACCGCCCTTACCGAACCTTTTGTGGGACTTAATATGTAAAGATCAGTAATTTAACGTTACATACTGAAATAATAAAATCCCAGAGACGTCTCTGGGATTTTATTATTTCAGTATACTACTTCAGTTTTCCCTCGGAAATGACCCCATCAATCTCCAATTTCACATCATATCCTTCATTATTCTGCGTCAGCTCGGCTTTTAGCAGTACTGTTTTCGTGATGCGCTCGTGAGTAGCTCTGTGTTGAGGCATAATCAAATATTCAATATTAACATCGCCCTGAACAAATAACTTACCATCATTGTCTGTCTTAAGGCGGAAATCCTCGCGATTAACTGGATCAAGCCTGTCAATCCGGTAGTAATAATCAGCATCCTCATAAATACCACTGTGGGAAAGATGTTGTATAACAAAGTCATATTTTTTAGCTTCAGCCCATTTTTGGACAGCAATTTTCCATCCTACATTTTCTGCTGTCGCCGGAGGAATTTTGCCGTTAGGAAAACGAAATTTCAGAGGCACCACACCCTGAACACTCCTGGCACTCACAGTCAAAGGCATTGCCTTATACTTAATATCAAAGGATTTCTGCGTTCCTCCTGTCGCAACCAGGACAACAAATTCATCCTTGCTAAAACTTATTTTGGCAGGCACTCCAACTGACGCAGCCACACACCTTGTAAAGCCCCGATCCGTGCGAATACGGTTAGCGGAATACATCACGAGAGGCGCTTCGCAGGTAATTTCCAGCGTGGTATCCATGTCTGTGGTAAAACGGTAAAACCCTGCTGTATAGTCGTCCGGAATTCGTATTTCTTCTTTACCTTCCAGCACCTGTTTAGTAGCAGTCCCCGCAGTATTAGGCTCAAATTTCAGTTCCGTTAGCCTAGCAAACGCCCCTTCCATTCGGCCATTGGAACTTTGCATGTACCTTGATTTGTTGTCGAACAAAGCATACTCTACAAAGCCTCCATAATAGCTGGACAATCCGGAATAGCTGGCATTTTTAAATACAGCATTGAAACGGTTCTCAAAATTCAGTCCCGATAGAACGGAAGATTCTTCAGCAAGCTTAACAAGCTGCAGAGGAGATACGTTTTGTTTAGTGAGCACAAAATCTACAAAATCGGCCGCAGCATATTCATGGCTACCATCCAAAGCATATAGCTCTTTTTCAAAAAAATCCATGCCATATATTTCAAACTTGTTCACGGGTGCTTCCCCTAGCAATAGCCAAACTCCCTTATTGCCCATGTAATCAGCCGTAGCTTCCATCCAAAAAGAAGTATTCGTATAAATCGTTTTGTTATAAGCATAACTTCCCAGCGTGTCTTGCTGCGCCTTGTGAAACAACTCATGAGCAAGATTGCGCGCAATCATCTTTTCCGGGTTGTCATCAGAAAAAGTCACAGTAATGTCTAATGCTACATTTCCACTCGCAGAGTTATAATTATTTTTCTTTGAAAAATATATTTTGGGTTTTCCGGTTATGGTTAACCCGGCATCCCTGTAAGCTTTGATTATTCTTTTTGCGTTATCAGCTGCATCCACTACCATTTGCGGTCTAGTCGGATCGACAGCAGTTTTGCCTGTATCTTGTTCATATTTTGCATAAGCCTTGCGTGCTTCTTCACCTAGATCGAAAATAACCAGTGCGCTGCCGTTGTCATAAACCCTCGCACCTTCCCAGTAGGAATAGTAGCACTGTACCGTGGTAAGATGATACATCTGCAATTGCACTACCCTTCGGGAAACATCTGTTTTGTATGGCACATCTATCCATTTTTCTACTGACTCATTATAATAAACAGCGACAAAAGCATCTTCCGGCGATAGACCTCCCAGTTTACCTTGATCATAGGGAATTTCAATTAGGATAGGATTCTTAAACTCCTTTATTCCACCAAGCTTGACATCAAACGGGGCACATAGCTCTGTCAGTCCCTCCATAGCTTTTGGAGTCCCTGATACCTTGGATATCACCAGCTTTTCTTCTTTTTGCACCGTATTGCCCGGAATTATTATTCTACTATTCTCATAATCAACACTTACCGTATTGCTGGCTAGAGAAATAACCGTTTCAGAAGCTTTTTTCATGGTAATTTCCCCGCTGGTCGCTTTCTTCCCTTCCGAAGACTGGAAAAATACAATTCCGCCTAGAAGTAATATAATAACTCCAATTCCAATAGCTATAAATACGCCTTTTTTCATTTTGCCTTTTGGTTTTGTTAACATACTATTTTGAAAAGCGGTTTCAATTTGCTTTCCGCATTTGCTACAAAATTTTGCCCCTGTACTTAGCGGCATCCCGCAATTACTGCAATAATTATCAGATGAATCCTTGTCCATTACTCTATACCTCCAAATTATCATTTCCAACAGACATTCGCTTAATTGCATAATCTTTTTTATATATATCTAAATCTGTTCATTAAAAATTAGCTTTACAGAACACCGTTTTGCGAAGAGTTTAGGATAGTAATTAAATATTTGTAATTATTCAGTCTCCTATGAAAAGAATCTGGTGGAATATTAAGATCCAATTCTGCCACATCTCCTTCTGTTTTATATATCCTAAGTATATAAGGCTTGGGGCATAAATACCAGAGATAACTATCTAAATAACCGTTTTGAAAAAAACCTTGCCAGTGTTTTTAAACAGGCTTTGCTTCTCCAATAT
>DLMZ01000033.1:0-1694 GCA_002479415.1 Firmicutes bacterium UBA7523 | reverse complement strand
CTTATATCTTCATAAGAAGGAATTCGGCTTGAATCAAATAATTCATTCCATTTCATAAGCGACCTCCTCGGTTCAATTTTTTTCATTTAACCTCTGCAAAAATAACTCTTCTACTGTGGTTTATACCAACACCTATTGACAACCGCGCCCATACTGTATATACTGTTTATATACAGTATGGGCGGTGATGTTTTTGCGAATTTTAATTACAAATGCTTCTGAAGAGGCTCTCTACGAGCAGGTGGCGCGGCAAATACGGGAAAGCATTCTTAAGGGAAAAATGGAGGCAGGGAGTGCGCTGCCATCGATCCGTACGCTGGCCAGGGATTTGCAAATTAGCGTAATCACTACGAAAAGGGCATATGAAGAACTGGAACGAGAGGGGTTTATAGAAACCGTGGCCGGAAAAGGCTCCTTCGTTGCTATGCAAAACGCTGAGTTACTACGGGAGAAAAGGCTGACAATCATCGAGGAAAAACTCACTGAAGTTGTAGATGACAGCCGGGCTTTGGGAATTACCTTTGACGAGTTGCAGGAAATGTTAAGATTGTTATGGGAGGACAAATAATTGGAAAATGTTCTTGAGATTATTAACCTAAAAAAAGAGTATACGGATTTCACTCTTGAGATCACGTTTAGCATGAAAAAAGGATTCATCATGGGATTTATCGGTCCAAATGGTGCGGGAAAGACAACGACTATAAAGATGATTATGAATTTATTGCGAAGAGATGGTGGAATCATTCATGTCTTCGGACTTAATAATCTTGAACACGATGTTGCCATTAAGGAAAAAATAGGGTTTGTTTATGACGAAAACCATTATTATGAAGATCTCACTCCCTTAGAGATTAAAACTATAATAGCACCGTTTTATAGCACATGGGATAATAATGCGTTTCTGTCATACCTGAAACGTTTCGATCTTCCCCCGTCAAAAAAAATCCAACAGTTTTCCAAAGGGATGAAAGCGAAATTTTCCCTGGCAGTGGCGTTATCCCACAACGCAGAGCTCATTATCCTTGATGAACCCACGTCCGGACTTGATCCTGTTTTCAGAAGGGAACTTCTCGATATTTTTGCTGAGCTGATTCAGGATGAAACCCGTAGTATTTTGTTCTCTACCCATATTACCAGTGACCTGGACAGAACTGCAGATTATATCACCTTTATAAATAACGGCAAACTGGTGTTCAGCATGGAAAAAGATGCGATCTTTACAACATACGGGATGATAAAAGGAAGTACGGATTTATTGGATACTGAAATTAGAAAGAAGTTTATTGGCCTACGACAAACTCCTTACGGCTTTGAGGGCTTGATGGCCGATGTTGAACAGACACGTCGCTTGTTTGACGGGCGCGCACTGGTGGAAAAAGCGTCTTTAGAAGACATTATGCTCTATACGGTAAAGGGGGAAGTTTAATGATATATTTAATGCTTAAAGATTTACTAATACAAAAAAAAAGTTTCTTGTTTATGTTTCTGTACAGTTTTTTTCTTTTCGTAATTTTTAATAATGAAGTCTTTCGAGAATTTATCTATGTGATGGGCGGAGTTATTACCACATATATGTTTTTAATTACTGCCAACACCAATGATGAAAAAAACAGAAGTGAAATCGTGCTGGGAAGTTTGCCGATTAAGCGGGATACTATTGTTATGGCCAAATAGAGTGTGTAAAATAAATTGTG
>DLMZ01000049.1:2007-4704 GCA_002479415.1 Firmicutes bacterium UBA7523 | reverse complement strand
ATAAATTCCGGGAATGCAGGTTATAGGGAATATTTTAAAAGCATCCGAATCCGAAACAGTAGATTTTTTGGAGGTGCTTTATTTATTGAAATTACGAGAAGGAATTTTGGATTCATTAGATGATGGCGAGAGCATAGTTCATCAGATTGAAGAGTATTTAACATACTTAAAGATTGACTTTAATAGACACCAAGTTTTTGAGTTTTTTCAGCGGCAGGTATATGAACATATAAAAGCTCTTAACTCCGCGTATACAGCGACTTTAAGAGCTAGTTGTTTTTGGTGCCGAAGGCCGAACTCGAACCGGCACGATCAGAGACCGCTTGATTTTGGGTCTTAATGAACAATTGGAAGCATTGGGAACGCAGTGTACTCTACAGGAAGCTACAGCCCCTAAAAATCCTTATAAAACAGTCGTCTACGACACTTCATCTCTTGAAAATCCCACCACTCTGGGGTTTCCGCAAAGAAGTTATTACTGGGATTAAGCAAGCTGGCGCAAGTATTATGCTTGGTGACAGCTTGGAAATACATTGAAAGCCATCTGATAAAGGAGGCTTTATTCTGTAGTAAAGCAATCTGCATATAAAATTATCAGGACATCTTTCTTAAAATAAATCGCTGTGGGTTCCTGTGCGTGTTAAAGACAAAGTCAAGATGGTTTTTTCAATTTTGTAAATAAGTAGCCAGTCAGGTGTTATGTGACACTCACGATACCCGGCATAGTTACCGACAAGCGGATGGTCAAGATACTTTTGAGGAAGAACTTTCTGCTGAACCAGAAGGTTTAGAACTTCCTCAAGAAGTTTTACATCATAGCCACGTTTGACAATTACTTTATAGTCTTTTTTAAACCTGCTGGAATATCTGATTTTAAGCATTTAGATCATCCATCAAGGCATTGACGCTATCAAAAGTTTTGCTCATGTTGCGGTTATTATTGACATCATCAATTGCTACTTTTGTTTCTTCATTTGGCAGTTCAATACGGAGGTCAAAAGGAATGCCACCGTAGCGAACGGAGTAACGTAGAAACATATTCATAGCAGTTGACATGTTGAGACCCAGTTCATTAAAAATAGCTTCTGCTTTGCGTTTTATTTCCTCATCGACACGAATATTTAAGTTGGTAGTATTAGCCATGGTATCAGCTCCTTTCCATAGTTGTATTGTAAAGCATTATATGCAAACAGTCAACATATTATACGTAAATAATTTATAATGTCATTACAATGATTGGTTGTCTGCAAGCAAAGAAATTCTGTATAGGAATAATTATGGAGGAAAGCGGAAAAATCTCACTTCGACATGAACAGCGCCTTTTCATCAAAGGGGAAATTAAGAATAAATAGAAATATAATCAAATAGCAAAGAAATTAGATAGAACTCAAGCGATGGAATTGTAAAATCATTGTATCTTATTGCGTTTTCCCGATATGTCAACTTTTGAAGCTTCAGTATTTCCTCAAAATCCTCTATTGAAAAATGCTTTGAGGGATTACGGTTTGAACTGTTTACCGGGCATTTGGATGAAAAGAATTTCGCCTTTTATGAAAAGCTGGGCTTTAAAAGATTCAGGGACGAAAAGATTAATAATGATTTACGGTTTGTTTATTTTGAGAAGAAGGCAGGGGTATAGCTATGGATAGAATGGATAAAATTAAAAATCACTTTGAAGAAGAATCCGTGCAGTATGACGGTATAATAAAAAACCTTATACCATATTACCCCCAGATGGTTGAGGCGCTCGTGAATACATTGCCTTTTAATAGTTCTAAAGATATTGATGTTATTGATTTGGGCTGTGGGACAGGGACTATATCATGCGCAGTAAAATACGCTTATCCTAAGGCTAAAATAACATGCGTTGATATTTCGGGGAAAATGCTTAAAGTAGCCGCTAGTAAGCTGAGTGATGCATCAGGTGCAACATTTATAAACAGAAACTTTTATGACTTTAGCTTTGACAAAAAATATGATGCAGTAGTTTCTTCTCTTGCTCTTCATCATATGGTGACAAAACAGGATAAGCTTGAGTTTTACCGTAAAATATACTCATGCCTTAATGCTGGCGGAGTATTTATAAATGCTGACGTAGTTCTGGCATCCACAGATGCCCTTCAGGAGCGATATATGGAACAGTGGAAGAGCTTCATGTGTAAGAACGTGTCAACAGATGAGGTTGATAACAAATGGATTCCGACATACTATGAGGAAGACCGTCCCGTATCAATGATGGACCATTTTGAAATGCTTAAGAATGCCGGATTTGAGGTTATGGATGTAGTCTGGAAGTTTTACAATTTTGCCGTGTACATGGCAGTCAAGTGAGGGGAGTTTCAATGGTAATAAAGATTGTAAACATACAGGAAACAGCCGATTTGATTATCGAACTTCATAAATATAGTAATAGCTGAAATACCACTGATATAAAAGTGCGCTCATGATGAAAAGAGATCCATAAATTTGAGATTATAAGCATAATCCGTTGTTGAAGTTAGGAAACATTATCTGAAAGATGCGACATAAGGTAGTGATGCCTGAACTTCCATAATCCATGCTAACGGAAGGAAGGAAGTCACTTCGGATTAGGCTAAAATGTGGGTGTGAATAAATGCAATTGAATTTTTTACGGGGTGATAAAGTCGTGAGGATAACAAATGCAATTTTAGATGATTTGCAGATAGTTCAAAGCAT
>DLMZ01000049.1:1108-1805 GCA_002479415.1 Firmicutes bacterium UBA7523 | reverse complement strand
CCAATAAAAGCAATATATCCTTCTTATTATCCGCAAGAAGTGGTTAATTTTTTTATTGAACATCATGAAACCGAAAAGATTGAAAATGATATACGTCACGGCAGAGTATTTTTGATTCAGGCAGAAAACAGATGTGTTGGAACAGCTACAATTGAAGGAAATCATATTTTTAGGGTATTTGTACTGCCATCTTTTCAAGGTAAAGGATATGGCACAGAACTTATGGACTATTGTGAAAAAAAAGTCGCACAGCAATTTGCTATAGCTGCTTTAGACAGTTCATTACCCGCTTACGGTTTGTACAATAAGCGTGGTTATATACCGAAAACATACGAAAAAATCGTAGTTCAACATGAAAAAGTTTTATGTTTCCATACTATGGAGAAGCAACTCTGTTAGTGAAAAGAGAAATTGTTAAAAAGAGTTAATTACCGACTACACATTATCTGGCCATAAATGCGGCACTTTATGCAGAGAGCTGAACGGAGAGGAATTATTAATTATGAAGGTTCGGGTTTATGATAAATTAAATTGTAATTATTTCAGATCAGAGGTATATGCCATAATAAATCTCGGTTGGCATGAAAAACAGCTGGTACACGTTCCTTCAGAGAACGAAGGCTATATCAAGTTTTTTGATTATCTTGATAAAGGCGACGAGACACAGAAGGTATTGATAAATACAATAATTTCTGAT
>DLMZ01000049.1:0-1009 GCA_002479415.1 Firmicutes bacterium UBA7523 | reverse complement strand
GACCGAAGGAATGGGTTTTTCAAAAATCAGGTTGTGTTGATAAACAATTAGCCGGTTTTGAAAAACATTTGCACAAAGATGTCCGCTTTTTTGAATATGTGGGGTATCCATGGTTGCTTGAAAATAAATCTATCCTGGCAGACTTGATTAAAGGAGATACAATACAGTATAAAGGCAGCATTTTTGAGAACAAGGCTGTTGTCTCTAAGATGAGCGGCTGGACATACGTTGAGACGCAAGATGATGCTAACGACTTATTGACATGTGTCTATTCTTTTCATGATTCGGTTCTTAAAATGGTAAACTATACTAGCGGTGCCTACGTAGATCCTGACCATTCAATGTATCCCGTAGCTGACGTTCGTCAAGTGATTATGTGCTTTGATAGCCAATTGTGTGACTCAATAGAGATGGTATTTGAAGGTGTAACAGCGTTTAATTTACGACCTGCCGGAGATAACTACACAGCAGATATTTCAGCTGCGTCGCTTATTGTAAAAGATTCATCCATATTCTTTGGTGATGATGAGATTAAAGAGTGGGATGAAAATTATGAAGGCACTTGGATAACGGCTTATAGTTTGCGCTGGCGTTTTGTGCGGTAGCCTGTGTTTCACATAATACCTCTGGCCGAAAAAGTCTATCTAAACGATATTAACCTGGAAGTATTGGGCATGTGCTATTAGACAAGACCTAGTGTTTAGAAAAAACAAGATTGTTGGAGTGTGATTTGAGTGAAAAAAAATATACTTGTATTCATTTGCTTTAGTCTTGTTTTTTCATCTCTTTTGTTTGGATGTGGAAGCAAGAATTTAAAAAATGCTATTTTTACTAATTTAGAACCATCTATAACAATTGATAATGAAGAATACATAATATCCAACAATACTGTTAATAAAGATGGTGTAGGAGAACAGATTGCCAAAGTAACAAGCATTAACAAAGTTATATCTTACTCAGACGAAAACGATCCATATAAGAAAATCGGGAAAATATACAAGATAAAAAA
>DLMZ01000052.1 GCA_002479415.1 Firmicutes bacterium UBA7523 | reverse complement strand
TGCCTATTCCGCCACTTCGGCATGTTTATTTAATCTCCCTATCCATTATCCATCGTGGAATTTGGAGGGATATGATGGAGGGATATTAAAAACAATAGGGGTTATTGAGTTGTCAAAAAGCCTTTAAAATCAAGGGTTTACAGGTTTCCAGGTAATTATCGACGCAGTANNATAAATTCCGGGAATGCAGGTTGTATCCACCTAAAGTAATAGGGTTGCAGAACATGAAAATAAAAAAATCTCAAAACCGCTTGTACAGCGACTTTGAGAGGTGTTGTTTTATGGTGCCGAAGGCCGGACTCGAACCGGCACGATCAGAGACCGCTTGATTTTGAGTCAAGTGCGTCTGCCAATTCCGCCACTTCGGCATTTTTTCAGGCAGATATAATCATAACATATTTCTGAACTGTTTTCAAGGATTCATTTTAGCGTTACAATGCCATTGTAGATGAGGTGTGTTAGTGTTAGAATTATGAAAGCGGAAGTTGAAATGCATGAATTCGGGGGGAAGATATGATGATAAATCACAAGTTAAGGCTAATGCTTATTGGTATGTTGTTAGTTCTTGCTCTGGCAGGATGTAGCAAGAAAAGCGATGGAGGCTTTAACTCCGGCGCAGGCACTAAAGGCAAGGATTGGCAGATGACTGTTCCTGATGATGCTTTTGAGGATAAGTCAAAAGTTAAAATGTCTGTTGTCACACAGACGGATAGCTTTGCTATGGGTGAGACTACCTTAATTAGTCAACCAGTGAAGTTGGAAGTTGACAATCAAGCCAATGTTAGGTTGGGGGCACCTGTTGTCTTGACAGTGGCTATTCCGAAAGATTACATGGATCCTGCTCAGGCTGCATCGCTATTTTTTGGGTATTATGCGAATGATGCTTGGGAATATTTTCTGCCTACCACTATAGATTATAAAGCGAAAACTGCCACATATGAAGCTTATCATTTTAGTACCTACGCATTAGTTAAACCCTCAGATCAAGAGAAAATCAAAGCCTATACGACATTAATGGCAACTGAAAAATGGCAAAACAGTGAAAAGGCAAAGGCCTTAAAACAGTCAATTGATAAGAACCTGCAAGCGATGTTGTCGGAGTTGGGAGTAAGGGACAATACTGTTAGAAATCAATTGATTGCTGATGTGGTTTCTTACTTGGAAAACGAGACAATGGATAGCGGCGGCGTATCACCGATGGATGCGTTAGCTCAAATGGCTAATTCTGCAAGTAAGGGGGCTGCAGGGAAGCAGGAATTCAGCAATAAATTACTTGAGTTTACCGGAAAGGCGTTGGCATCAACTTTAGAAACTGTACAAAACGCACCGGGCGCTTATACTGAAAAGTTTGGTCAAGGGTTAAATGTAATCGGTAATCTGAGTTCTGCTCTAGGCTATATGACAGAAGGTGACACCAAAGGTGCGGCAGAGGCGATTGCAAATATGTTGAAAAATACAAGCCCAGCGGTAGCTCTTGTTGATTCATCCTTAGGCTTTATTAAGAATAGCATTGAAAACAGCATTGAGAACTGGACAAAAGAGGAACTTGAAAAAGCTTACCAGATATATGCAACCGGCAAAGGTGGAAAATATGGCTATGAAGATGGATTAAAAGGGGATTTTGAGGCAATATTCACTTTGCTAGGTGGTGGTGATCGTCAATCTAATCTGAGGATTATTGCAAATCACTGCAAGCGCTTGAATATTTCTGAGAGTGATTTAAGTCAAGAGGAGCGGTTAAGCATAATCGCAAATGCTAAAAGAGCACTTAAATCAAATTTTGAAAGACGTATGGTGTCGGAAGCAGAGATTAACCGAATCAAAAGCGATGAAGCAGCTTTTATTGACGCGCTGATGAATGAGGGATTGCTGAGCGCTTCGGATTACAAGAAGTACTTTAGGGAAGATAGGAGCTTTAATGTACTGAATCGTCTAGAGAAATTGTATCATACTAGAGAGTTGGTGCTTGCTCATATCGATGAAGACGTTGCCAGTGCGCTTTCGCATCAAGATATGGCGCGCATAATTAAGCAATGGATCTTTTGGGCAGAAAAAAATCAGCGTTCAGGTTTCTTAAAGTACCTCAAAGATATGGGATACATACGTGAGCCATTGTCGCTAAAGGGTGCTGAGCCTAAGTTTGCTTGGCGTTTAATTAAAGTGGTGCAGAGTGATTGGCAAACGCGGTTAGATAGTCAAAATGCTTCTTCAAAAGGGACTCTGGAGTTTGGCATGTCTGTTGGTGCGAATTCGGTTGTATTTAAAAGGACATATACAGGTAAAGATGGGGGTCCTTATGGGGATGGCTGGCAAAAGACGGGTATGACAGAATTTGGTGAGGTAACTTGGAGTGATCCGAACCAGTCGGTGTTTCTGCCTGAGGATGAGATTGCGTTATCAGTAAGTGTTAAACATGTGAGTAGTGAATGGAAGTATCCCTCTGCGAACTGGATGGTGAGTGGGCAGGTGTTCAATTCAGATAAAGAGGGAAAGCAGCAGGGATCAGCTGGGTACTTGTATGATAAGGATGGTGTCAGCACTTTTACTTCAGGCGGCGGTAATGGTTTTGCTAGTTATGATGGCGTTTTAAAGGGGAAGATGGGAAGCGGCTCTTCTGAAGGCGATTATAAGACGATAAGGGCAAATGCTTCTTGTGGATGAGTGTGTAAAATAAATTGTGCT
>DLMZ01000028.1:44237-44506 GCA_002479415.1 Firmicutes bacterium UBA7523 | reverse complement strand
GTGACGAAGCAATGCGCCTTTTTCTTCCCTGCCCAGACCGCCAATAAAGGAGGCAGTGCGAGAAACAAATAATCCCAGCACCGCAGACGTATTTAATATACGTTGAGGATGATGGGATTATGCAGTGACGAAGCAATGCGCCTTTATTGGCGGTCTAGATGGGACAAATACAAAGCAGGCCTATAAGCCGAGTTCTGTTCCCCTTGCGGGGCGGCAGCCATCTCTCTGGGACGGCAGTTACCTGCCGCCTCTAGCGACCTAACCCGGGA
>DLMZ01000028.1:39331-43985 GCA_002479415.1 Firmicutes bacterium UBA7523 | reverse complement strand
CCTGACCGCTGGTGCGCTCTTACCGCACCGTTGCACCCTTACCTCTTACGAGGCGGTTTCTTTCTGTGGCACTTTCCTTAAGGTTGCCCTCACTGGGGGTTACCCAGCACCCTGCCCTGTGGAGCTCGGACTTTCCTCGAAGGCATAAATACCTCCGCGACTGCCCAGCCTGCTTTGTATTATTTGTCTCAAGATTAATATTATAGCATGTATTAAGCATAAAATCAAAAAGAAGGTTTTGGAATCAGTATCCGGCCGCAATTATCACATACAACTACTGCTTCGGGGTTACATAATAGGTTCTTCGTTCTCGAAGAGATGGAAACACGGCATACACCACAGATATCCCCAATCAGCAGAGCAAGCGGACGGCCGCTAAACATCCTCCTCTTTGATTTGTAGTCTTCCAGTAGTTCCTTGCTGATTTTTTGAGAAAGGGTATCCCGCTTTTCCTGATGTGACATTATTTCATCCTTTAGATGCTGAATCTCTTTGTTGCCGTAGTTCTGCAGCTCCTTTAGCTTCAGAACTTTATTTTTGTACTTCTTTTTTGCCGTTTCAAATGATAACTCCAGTTCCTCCACAACTTCCATTGAAAGAAGTACTGCTTCTTCCTGTTTATCCCGTTCGCGGCTCAGCTCCTTTCCCTTTTCTTCTAGCTGTGAGAGCTCTTTTGCGTTATTTACACTGCCATCATACAATGATGCTTGAACCGCTTTATTCTGTGCCTCAACCTTCTGCATATCCATTTCCAGCCGTTTTGAAATTATTCTTTGTTCATTCAGTTTTCCTTCGGCCAACTCCACTGCTTTTTTGGAGTCAGCAGCTTCATTCTGTAGTTTTTTGAACTCGTCAAATACTGAATGTTCTTTTAACCTTTTCCTCAGCATATCAATATCTAGTTCAATCTGTTGCAATTCATACAGCTCGGATAAATAGTGCATAATTCCCCTCCTTTATTAAACAAAAAAAGACAGGTGAAACACCTATCTTAAATGCAATGCCACGGAGCAGTATTTATTTGTGATGCCAAAACTTCTGTCGCATAACCGCTTTCACTTAATCTGCGCCGCAGATAGTCGCAAAGCACAGGAACAATTATCTTTTCGGTAGCATCATGACCGGCATCAATAACAGCCAACCCCGCGTTTGCTGCGTCCTTGGCTTCATGATACTTTATATCTCCGGTTATAAGAACATCGGCGCCGGCAAATGCGGATGCGTGAATTACACTTCCCCCGCTGCCTCCGCAAACAGCAATTTTCTTTATTAGTTTGTCATTGTCCCCGACTACACGAACTTGCTGTACATTAAGCTTTTCTTTAATCAGCCCGCACAATTCGTAAAGCGTACAAGGTGAAGGATTAATGCCGACTCTTCCCAAGCCGTAAGCCTTTCCTTCATTCCGCAATGGAATTATATCATACGCAGGTTCTTCATAAGGATGCATCTTTAGCATGGCCCGTATAACGCTGCGCCGATGTGTTGCCGGAACGATAGTTTCTAGGCGAAGCTCATTAACTTTCTCTAGTTTTCCTTCCTCTCCTATAAAAGGAGAAGTTCCTTCCAACGGCATAAACGTTCCTATTCCTTCTGTCTGAAAGGTACAGTGACTGTACCCGCCAATCCAACCGGCACCGGCAGACGCCATAGCATTGCGTACATTTTCTGCATAGTCATTCGGAACAAAGACAACTATTTTCTCCAATTCTTCACGACCGTTGACACGAATTATCTCTGTTTCTGTTATCCCAATAACAGCAGCCAAAGCATCGTTAACTCCACCATCAACTACATCCAAATTGGTGTGAGATGAATATATACTAACACCGGAAGCAAGTGCCGAAGCTATCAGCGATCCCGGATATAAATCAGTCCTCATAGCTAAAATTGGTTTTAGAATAAGGGGGTGATGGGTAATTATGAAATCTGCCTTTAGAGAAATTGCTTCTTCCAATACTTTCTGGTCCACATCTAAGGAAACAAGCACTTTTTTTACATCTCCATGCAGCCCGCCTACCTGCAATCCCACATTATCCCAATCAGATGCCAGATGACGAGGAGCCAGCTCTTCCATATATCTAATCAATGCTTGTACGCTCAACGACACCGGCCAATACCTCCTCCAGGCATATTAGCTCTTTTTCTACGGAACTAATCTTCTCAGACATATCTCTCTGTTTTGCTTGCTGCAGGTTATAATGAACAATTTTAAGTTTCCGTATTTTATCCCTGACAAGAGCAGAAAAAAGCTCCGGTTTTTTTTCTAGCAAACGAGGACCTAGGGACAAACGAAACGGATCCGACTCCGCTTCCTTGCCTAGTTTTGCCATAATTATTTCATAAATATGCTTGCCTTCAATAGCAAGTGATTCATGAGTCAATGCAAAGCCGTTTTGTGCCAAAAATAGCCGCAAATAGCCTGCATCATTCATCGGTTGCAAAATGAACGACTTTATTTCCGCAAGCTGATGTCGGCCTTCCTCTAGAATGGAAGCAATGGTGCTCCCACCCATCCCAGCTATTATCACGGTATCTACTTTGTCTTCCTGTTGCAATACTTGCAGCCCATTGCCTAAGCGTAAATCCACTTTCTGAACGCAATTAAAAGCAGACACCGCTTCTCTCGCCTGCTCCAAAGGCGCCTGATTAATATCTGCGGCAATAGCACGCCGTATAATGCCTTTTGAAAGCAAATATATAGGCAAGTATCCATGGTCGGTGCCAATATCTGCAATTACGCTTCCCGCAGGCACTAATTCTGCAATGGCAGCCAGCCGCGGAGTGAGTTTCATCAAGCGTCACCTCGCTTATTATAATTACCTCTTCTACTCAAATTTATGAAAATCCTTCTTTTCGCTCTTTCATGCTAGAAACATACATGTTTAGCTTAGCTTAGTTTAGTTTAGCTATCGCGAGATATTCGGCGATAATAAGACCTATTCGTTGACAATCACTAATTTTGATGATATAATCAAAATGATATTAAAACCAAAAATCTATTATAAAGGGAGGATTTCAATGATTTCCCCATTTTGGGCTATTTTAGTTCCTGTTGTTGGAGCTGCTCTGGTAGCGTTGCCCGGAGAGCAGCAAGATGGCATTCGTAACCCAATCGCGATTCTTGTCACAATCTTAACCTTTGCTTTAGTTGCTCCCGCACTTCCTTTAATCCTAGGAGGGGGGACACTGGCATTTACTCTGCTTCAAGTTTCCCCTGCGTTAAGTGTTTCGTTTAAGCTGGATTCATTTGGTATTCTTTTTGCCACACTGTCATCATTTTTATGGATTTTCGCCGCCGTTTATGCATCTGGCTATATGAGCCATGAGAGCCAGCGCCGTCGCTTTTTCACATTCTATATCTTAGCATTAAGCGCAGCTATGGGAATTGCGTTTTCAGCCAATTTGTTTACATTTTATATTTTCTACGAGTATTTGGCACTTTTAACCTATCCTCTGGTTATTCATAATCAAAGCGCCGAAGCTTATGCTTCCGGCATGAAATACATTGTTTACACCATTATAAGCGGAGTAATGATTCTTTTTGTCCTTCTTTCACTGGCAGGTTCTGCAGGTACTCTGGACTTCTCCAGCAATGGTATTGTTGGTGGACTGCTTGCCTCCGACACTACAAAGTTAACGCTTATATTCTTCGTTGGTCTTGTCGGTTTCGGCGTAAAAGCCGCGTTTATGCCTTTACATTCATGGTTGCCGGCCGCCATGGTTGCCCCCACCCCGGTCAGCGCTTTGCTTCATGCCGTTGCTGTGGTTAAGTCAGGGATTTTCGGTGTATTTAGGTTCATGTTCTTCGTTTTCGGTGCCGATGCTCTGGCTCAATTAAATGTAAACGTAATTGTTGCCTTTTTAGCTGCTTTTACAATTATAGTTGCTTCTCTGCAAGCTATTAAGCAAGATAAACTCAAGTCCAGACTTGCTTATTCAACCATTGCTCATCTTAGTTACATTATTTTAGGAGCAGCTATGCTTAACCAAACAGGGTTAACAGGTGGAGCCGTGCATATTATTAACCACGCTTTCTTGAAAATCGTACTTTTCTTCTGTGCCGGAATTGTTATCTCACAAACAGGAGTAGAAAATATCAGCGAAATGGCAGGTATCAGCAAAAGACTTCCGTTAACAATGGGTGCCTTTGCTATTGGTGCCGTGGGACTTATGGGCGTCCCTGGTCTGCCTGGGTTTATTAGCAAGCTGTATCTGCTGCGCGGTGCCCTTGATGCTGGCCAGCTACTGTTAGCTGGTATCATTCTTGGTGGAGCTATACTAAGCGCAATTTACTATCTGCCCATTGTCATCTCGGCATTCTTCCAAGAAGGGAACTTTGAACCACCTGCTGCAAACGGTGAAGCTCCGATGACCATGCTGGCACCGGTATTAATCTTAGTTGGTCTATGCTTCCTTTTTGGTATCTTACCTAATTTAACCACACTACCTATTGTACTGGAATTTGTTTCGACTGTTCTATAAAAACATTTAAAAAAAGACCGGCCACTTTAACTGGGGCCGGTCTTTTTTTAAAACATATACAGCTTCTTTGAATCAGATGAAAGTGTCTATCAGCAGGAATTTTGTCTTTTACGCAGAATATAGCTTAAGTTAAAGAATATGTATTTTAGAAAGGGGTCAGAAAGATTAG
>DLMZ01000028.1:18664-39105 GCA_002479415.1 Firmicutes bacterium UBA7523 | reverse complement strand
ATTTTTTCACGTGGTACGCACTTATTCCTTTAATGGCCTTAATTATCATTGTTTATTTCTATCGGGATCCTCACAGGGAAACTAATACCTGTCCCAGCAGTATCATCTCGCCAGCTGATGGCACTGTTATTAAAATTGGCACTACTTTCGAAAAGAATTATTTTAAAAGCGAAGTACAGCTTGTCAGGATTTTTTTATCTGTATTCAATGTACATGTTAACAGGGCTCCAATTGCCGGACAGGTGGCCCATTCACATTACTTCCCTGGCAAACACTTAATAGCTTTTAACGACAAAGCGTCGGAAGATAATGAGCGTATGCTACTGATCTTTAAAAATTCAGAGCATGAGATCGGAGTTTTACAAATAGCAGGTTTGCTAGCCCGCAGAATCGTAAATTGGGTTACCCCGGGCGCTTCATTAACAGCAGGGGAAAGATACGGCATGATTAAGCTTGGCTCCTGTGTAGAAGTATACCTGCCGCCTGAAACCATTCTTACTGTCAGGGAAGGGGACAAAGTTCATGGCGGGACGACTGTTATCGGAAAGATATCTGCAAATAAAAAATAATATACCAAATGCTATTTCTCTTACAAATCTTTTGTTGGGCTATCTATCTGTTGTCTTGGTCTTGCAAGGGCACAGCAGAATGGCTGGTATTATTATACTTTGGTCTATGTTGATTGATGCTATGGACGGTAAAATAGCTCGGAAGCTTGGCATCGAAAGCTGTATTGGCAAACAGCTTGACTCACTAAGCGACCTTATCTCTTTTGGAGTTGCACCAGCATTTCTTGTCTACTACAGCTTTATGGGACAAATAGGCATTATAGGTTTTGCTGTATCTGCTCTTTTTCCTATAGCAGGCGCTATTCGTTTGGCCAAATTTAATGTTTTGCCCTCAAAGGCATATTTTAGCGGCTTACCCATTACTATTGCAGGAGGGACGCTGGCCGCAATCGCCATAACTCCTGGGATTTCAACTTCTCTAATTCCATTTGCGCCTCTTATTCTTGCATTTTTAATGGTGAGCAACGTTCCTTACTCTAAGAAGATCAAGCCGCTCTATATTAAAGGCAGAGATTATAGCTTCACACTTGCCGGGCTAACTGTTATTACTGCGCTGTTACTACAACTAATAAATGTATTTTTAACTATACTACTTATATATATTGCAAGTGGTATTTTGACTAGCCTGACAAGTTTAAAAAGTAAATAAAAAATGCACGCCATCATAATTGATGCGTGCATTTTTATTTTGTTTTTTTATTTCAAAGGAATATTAACAGTGGCTTTTTGTATCAATCCTGTTAGAAGTATAACTGCGCCAGGAATAGCCAGTGCCATTTCCGAAGACATGTCTCCAGCCATTAAGGAGAGAGCAATAAATACTCCCAGAGGGAAGCCAATCCAGCGCAAGACCCAGAATACAACCATGTTCCAGTTACCATTGGCCGCATTCATGCCAATGTCAGTAGCAGGCCCGGTTAAGTGAGTAGTACGGTTAATAGCTGTTAAGCTGGTAGCAGCGTTCTGGCCACCCATAGCCATTGGAATGGTGATAGCAGCAACTTGAGGGTTGCCGGTACCAATGCCGTAGGCGGTAAGAAGCAGTAAGATACCGGTGAAGCTAAGCCCTCCGCTCAAGCCTGAACTCTTGGTAATGGCTGTAGAAATAGCTGCTCCAACCATGAAGGACAGAACAATGATAATTACAAACTTAAAGTTCTCCATATCGCCTTCGGCAAACCATCTGCCCAATTGAGAAGCACGGCCTGTTTGAAAAGCAGATCTTTCATTGAAAAACAGCCTTAACCCCACGATGTCAACCCAACCTGCCATCATGACAAGGATAAAACCAACAACGTTTACCGGAGTTATGAATTCAATTTTCGGCTTGTCAGTCATTTTCGCACATCCTTCCGTTTAATTAATAATAACTTATGTATAATATCTGCTTACTCATTATTGCCGGTGCCGCCTCTAGGGGCGGCACCGGCCATGTAATGAGCAGATATCCCAACCTACGTGCTTCTAGAAATGAGTATAATAAATCAAAACGAAGAGGAAAACTCCGAGCACAATGGCCATCAAGAGAGTATCAAAACCAAGGCTCTTAATATCAAACTCTCCGCCCTCTTGCCTTCCAAGAAACTTATCCCAGAAAGTGAGGCTTTTCTTAGGCGCTTCTTCGTAAGCTTCATCCAATTGACGGTCAAAACGGTCTGTCTCCATAGCAACTCTTTTGACTAATTCGCCTGACTTCTCGTAAGATTCATCAAGATGTCGGTCGAAACGGTCTGTCTCCATGGCAACTTTTTTGACTAATTCGCCTGACCTTTCATAGGAGCTGTCAATACTGCGGTCAAATGCCTGGGTTCTAGCAGCTGCACCTCGTACTAACTCACCGGAACGGTCATAGGACCTGTCGATAGCCCTATCAAAATGTGTTGTTCCTTCAGCTGCCTTCATCACAACATCACCGGCCCGTGCATACGCTCCATCCACGGCTTCAGAAGTGACAGATGAAGCTCCGGTAATAAATCTGATAAATTTAGGTGCAATTGCGTAGTAGGAATTATTCACCGTTTCTGATGTCCCAAGGGATATAGAGCTAATTGGGTTCAATATAGCTGTTGCGTCGTAGTAAAATTTGTTAACTCCGTCTGAAACAGCTATTGATACAGCAGAAAGGGTATCGATGAACTTCGTAGCGAACTTGGTGTACTGATATTTCACTGAAGTCCACTCAGGCGGGGCCGCATGGAACCAGCCAAATCTGTAACCAAGGATAAAGTAAAGTCCGCCGCCCAGTGTGGCTATCCCTACACCCAAAAAGTCACCGACATTGTACTTTGTCAATACTTCCATAGTTAGGGGATCATACAGCAGGTGAATCTTCGACGTCATATAACCAAGATAGTAAATTTTACTATACGCGTATGACGCCGGATCCATGCCGTAACTGCCAAGAGCAGGTCCGATGTAGTGATTAATCAGGAAGTGAGGCTTGAGTCCGACGAAAATAATCACTGCAGAAAGAATACCCATAGCTATTCTCATTGACATCGGCTCAGGTGGAACATCCTTATATTTCTCAGGACGCTTCCAGATGAAAACGAAAGACCACATTTTAGCGTTGGAGCAGAATGTACCAAACGCCGTGAGAACGAATATTGCTTCAGCTATTAACAGCAGTGTATCCGGCTGGTGAGAAGCTGTAAAGTGTGCCGAGTGAGTGTAAGCTTCTTCAATAGCATGGTGAAGCAGTGTTTTACTGGCATAGCCATTAAACATTGGCATAGCCGTAATACCAAATACGGAGACTAAACAAGCTACTGCCGTAAAAGGCATATTCCTAATCATACCGCCCAGCTTATACATGTCTAACTCATGAGTATGGAAGTAAACTGCACCTACTGAGAAGAAGAGCCCTGCCTTAAACAAAGCGTGGTTTACCATGTGATATGCAGAACCTGCAAGACCCATAGCTCCTTCATTACCGAGATAGCCCGCTACCCCCACACCCATAACGATATAACCCATCTGGGAAACTGAGTGGTAAGCAAGCATCCGCTTGCAGTTGGTGGACAGCAAAGCGTTAACCACACCGAAAAACATCGTGCCTATTCCAACCCAAATTACCGCATAACCAATGTAGTTTAGGGTAGTCATGCCATGAGCTGCATGATGAGGATCTGGGGCAAATAGCATGCATACAGTAGTCAGAATGCCGTATGCACCAGTCTTAATCATCAGACCCGAAAGCAATGCTGACGCCGGTGTTGGCGCAACTGGGTGAGCCTCCGGCAACCAGATATGCATGTAGAAAATACCAGCTTTACTTCCAAAGCCGAGAATCATCAATGCGGCAACTACATACTTTAGAGCTCCCGGCATAGTTGCTTCGATAAGGTCAGTCATTGGAGCAATATCAAGTGTGCCGGTTTTTGAGTAAAGAATCATCATCCCGCCCAGCAACAGCAAGCCACCAATGGTACCCATGTAGTTAAACACCTTACCCGCTGCCATAGCCGGACCGTTTTCGTTGTGAACAACGAGGGTAAGCGAGAGAACCGCCATCATCTCAAAGAAGAGGAACAGCGTAAACAAATCTTTTGACAGCAACACCCCGAGGTTAGCACCAAGTGTTAGAATAACAAACAGAAAGTATCTTCTTGGTGCATGCTCAATTGTCATATAAGATGTTGCATAGATGCTAGATAAAGCCCAAATTAACGAGGTCACTGTGGCAATTAGCAAACCTATTGGAGCAACCCCAAAGGTGATGCCTTTGCCAAGAACTAAGGGTAAATGCAACTCCAGCCCCTTGTAAAGCTGACCGCCAACTTCTATTCCTTGTACCACTGGCTTTTGCATCAGCACTACAATTACAAAAGCGCTAATTGCAGTGATACAAGTCAGGACATGCCTAATTTTGTTGTCGGTCTCATTTACTTTTCTGGCTACAAGGGCGGTAATGACTGCACCTATCCAGGGAACAATTACAGCAAGCAAGGGGAGGTAGGCCATCCAGCTAACATCTGGAGTTACTGGTCCCGCTATAGTTTCAACTACTTTTGCAGTTGCTGGCCCCGCCATTACTTGCATTACAGCATTAGCAGCCATTTGTTAACCTCCAACTTCCTAAGATTCCCACTCTATGACTACAGACCAAAGAAGAACTTGGCAACAGTTTCAGCCATAGTAAGCGGGTAAGTCGGGAAAAGACCGAAATATAAGGTTCCCAAAGCGAGTATTGACATTGGTAAAAGCATCAGAGCAGTCGGATCTACGTTTTCGTCACCTTTTGGAGGATTAACAGGACCTGCATGATGACCATGACCTGCTGCGTGCTCATCTGCTCCAAACCATGCGCCAATAACAATGGGACCATAGTAAACAGCGTTCAATAAACTACTTAAGAGGAAAACGCCGACCATTGCCAATCCTGCTCCGCTGCTAATAACACCCAATTCAGCAGCTTCTAATGAACCTTGTGCCAAAGTCCACTTGCTAATAAAGCCTGCAAAGGGGGGCAGACCTACCATGGAAATAGCCGCAAGCGTAAAGCACATCATAGTAACAGGCATGTTTTTGCCGATACCCTTCAGGTCGGACAATTGACGAAGGCCAGTCTTGTAAATAATAGCACCTGCACACATAAAGAGTGTACCTTTTGTGATAGCGTGGTTAAAGATATGCAATACTGCACCGGTAAGACCTGTGGGAGAAAGAAGAGCGATACCGACTACAATATAACCGATTTGCGCAACTGAGGAGAAAGCAAGCAGACGCTTGATTTCTTTCTGCATAATAGCGCAGCCGGAACCAAGAATCATTGTGATAACACCAAGGATGAGCAACATATGACCTGTGTTGAAGTTAGCTAGTACTCCAGGGCCATAAATACCATAAACAGTCCTAATCATACCATATGCACCGGCTTTAATCATAACACCGGAGAGCAGTGCAGAAGCAGGAGTTGGAGCTACAGGGTGAGCATCCGGCAACCAAACGTGCACAGGGAACATACCAGCTTTTACTGCAAAGCCCAGAATAAATGCCCAGAATATAAGCACAAAGTTCGGGCTTTCTTTAAGAGCAGCCAGTCCTCTACCAGTAAGATCGGTAGTCCCGGCAATTTCATGTGTTGCAATAATCGCCAGCAAAAGAATAAGACCGCCGACAACACCCATAAATAAATACTTGAAACCGGCTTTGAGGGACTTTTCGTCTTCCTCATGAACAACCAACACGTAAGAAACAATAGCCATAAACTCGAAGAAGAAGAATAGTGAAAACAGGTTTCCAGTGAAGACGATTCCCATCATACCACCCAATGATAAAAGCAAGAAAGCATTAAAGCGGGTCTTAGCATGCTCAGGAATCATATATTCTACACTGTACAATGTAGCAAAAACCCACATTACAGAAGCGATAATCCCTACATGCATGCCTAAGGCATCAATAGCGAGTACCAAAGGAATGGCTGGCAACAGGCTGAACACTTCCCAATAAAACCCTTCCGCCATAACAGTGGGATATAGGGAGATAACCAACACTGCTGTAACAGCAGACACTACCACCGTAAGGAATGCTCCTGCCGTTTCTGAAATGGCTTTGGAGGCAAAGTAAACTACTAGCGCTCCGATCATCGGAGTCAGGATAGCTAGTAAAACCACTAAATTAGTTCCCATTATAATTCCCTCCCAAATTTAATTAATCAAACTGAATAGCAATTACTAATGGTGCTCCATCCATGTATTGGCTAAAAAAGTAAACAACGAGAATAGTCCAACGGTAACAGCAACCAGAGTTAAAAATTGATCAATTCTAATAGGCACTTCAATCAATCCCTCCCGCAAACATTAATGATGCGCTGGGGCATGACCATGATCGTCGTGACCGTGGCCGTGATCGTCATGACCGTGGCCGTGATCGTCATGACCGTGACCGTGGCCATGATCGTCATGATGCTCTACGTCATGCCTGCCCAATATACCATATACAGTCACAAATATACCTGAAAGCATTAAGATAATAAACCTTACGAAGCCTACTTTAACCGGCTCGGTGTAACTACCCATATCAGGATGATAACTTATCAAGAAAATAGCTACTATCAGAAAAGCAAACAAGTAACCAAGCGTTAAATCTTCATGATGCGGCTGCCCTTGAGTAGCTACTTTCAGCGTATAGGAAGCACTTTGCCAGAAAACAAGCAACAACATCGCCCAGCGAATATAGTATACAGCAGGTGCTGGCTTAGGTTCGGAACCATAGTCTGAAGCAGGAGCGGCGAAAACAGTTGCAGTCATGCAAAGCAACAGGAGAAGCACTAAGCCAATAATCAGTACTCTTTTGCCCATACTCTATCTATCCCCCCTTTCGTCCTTTTACTTTAAGACTCGTGGTTGCAGTAACAGCAGCCAGCCCGTGGTGGATTATATATGACTCTCTTGCAAAAAACGACCCACCTTAAAGAGCTTCCTAGGCTTCAAGTATGGTCAATTTTTCACGAGCGCCTGCATGAAAAGCAGGGAGAGAGCTGCAATAAACTCAATAGTCTATTCTATACAAAGCCTTGAAAATCCTGCTTTGCACAAACTTTAAACCCCACTGTACTATAGCTAAATCGCTCTCACTGCAGCCTCAAAAAACAGGAGGCCAGCTTAAAGGCTTAGCAATCCAGCTACTGCCTTGGAGGCTAGACCCACTACCGGAGCAGCATAAATACCTGTGACAACAATAGCTAAGCCCATAATAACAACAGGAATCAGCATGGCCATTGGTATCGGCTTAATTTCCGGCAAAGGCTCTTCCCTTTTGCCAAAGAATGCATTCCCGACAATTGGGAAATAATAAACAGCATTTAACAAGCTACTAGCCATTATAACAAACAAGAAGAAAGGACGTCCTGCTTCCAAAGCACCGAGAGCCAAGTATAATTTGCTGATAAAACCGTTGGTTCCCGGAATCCCTACCATGGCAAGCGCACCGATGCCAAACATTGTCATTACAACAGGCATCTTTAAGCCAAGCCCCTTCAGATCACTGATGCGCCTGATACCAGTGCTGTAGATAATCACGCCGGCAGACAGGAAAAGCATCGCTTTCATTAAGGCATGAAAGAAGATGTGCAGAACGGCACCGACCATTGCAGTCTGAGCAAGAAGAGCAACGCCAAGAAAGACGTAACCTATTTGCACCACACTGGAATAAGCCAGCATACGCTTAATGTCAGTTTGCACAATGGCAAACAATGAACCTACGATAATACCGAAGGTTGACATCCAGAGTAACAAGTCCATTACTGGAATATTATTATAGATTTCCCAGGGGAATACCTTCAAAAATACTCTGATGAAAACTATGGCATAAATTTTTATTACCAGGCCGGAAAGAATGGCACTTGATGGTGAAACCGCCGAGGAGTGTGCATCAGGAAGCCACACATGAAGCGGAAACAAAGCGGCCTTTAATCCAAGCCCAACAGCAATAAGAGCCATAGCCACGAGAATATTGCGCGGGTAAAGCGCAAGAGCTGTTTCAAGTCCTGCAGCAACAGCATCAATGTTCAAATGACCGGTAACCATGTAAATCAGAGCAACCCCAAGCAAAAATGCTCCGGAGCTAACAGCACTTAAAACAAGGTATTTAAAGCTTGCTTCAACACAGTGACGATTGTCCTTAACGGAGATAATAGCAACAGAAGAAATAGCAACTATCTCAATAAGAACGAACATGTTGAAAAGATCGTTTGTTACCGACATACCCATCATACCCGCTAATAACAGCAGGTATAAGGTGTAATACCAGCCGTCGACACCCTTCTTAAGCTCATGCGCCAAATCTTTAACAGCGTAGACCAAGATTAACAAACCTACAATCGTTAACATCAGCATCATAAACACGCCGAGAGCATCAACATAAAACTCAATACCCCACGGGGCCGACCAGTTTCCCAAGCTATAGTAAAAAGCTCCCTCGCTAAAAACTCTACCTGCAAGTGCAACAGTGAGTACCAGAGACAGAGTCAAAGCCGCGACAGAAACAGGACCAGCCAACTCGTTCTTCCACTTTGCCACAACTGGCACAATGAAAGCTGTGAGAAGCAAGGATAAGATGGCTAGAATAGGCAAATGTTCACTTAGACTCATAGCTCTCTACTCCTTATCTGCATTATTTCCTCGGCATCCAGCGTACCATAGTGCTGGTATACCTTAGTAATTAAAGCCAGGGCAAAAGCAGTAACACTTACTGCTACCACAATCCCTGTCAGGATTAAGGCCGATGGCAACGGATTAACGTATGTATGGACACTACCGGCACCTGCCTCAAAAATAGGAGCCCTGCCGCCTTGAACATAGCCTACAGAAACAAGAAGCAGGAAAATTGCGACATCCATAATATTCATACCCATAACCTTCTTAATAAGGTTGTTGTGAGTAAGCAGGGTATGAAAGCCGATAACAAAGAGTATCATGGCTGTCAAGTAATAGAAATTATGAAACAAATTAGCCAGAGTATCAATCATGCGCCTTCCCCTCCGCCAAGTTATAGTACAAGGTAACGACTGTGCTAGCTACCTTTATTCCTATACCCAGGGTTAGCAGGAATACCAACCCGCTGCTAAACAGGGTACCAGGCTCGCCGAGGGGGAAATTAGCACCCTTGTTTGTCAAGTAGTTAGCGCCCGCTAAAATACTAACCAAACCAAGAGCACCATACCATAACGCACCGCCGCCCTCCATTATTAAGCTTATTCCGTGAGGCACTTTCTTTTGCCCCTCAGCCAACCCAAAGGCAAGGGCAAACAAAACCATACTGGAACCTACAATTACACCCCCGGGAAAACCTCCGCCAGGGCTCAGATGGCCGTTCATTATAACATAAAGACCAAACAACTGAATAAACGGTATTAACATCCGAGAAATAATACGGAGCACAATAGCTTCCAAGAAAATCCTCCCCTCTCCTTTAAATCCAAATGCCTACGCCTTCTGCGAATGAGCCGCAATACAAGACAAGGCGGCGGCAACCGCAGTAAAGAGAACTGTAAGTTCCCCTAGCGTATCAAATGCACGGTAATCCACAATAATACTGGAAACCGCGTTCATCGTACCTGTGTCCGCTGTTGCTTCACTGATATAGCGCTCACTGACGACATTGTTCGTCGGATTGTCATGGGCACCAAAAGGAGGCATTTCCGACACAGTAAAGACAAGAATGTAGGCAATAAATACTAAAGCAATTATTGTTAATATATTTCGCATTACTCCGCCCTCCTTGTCTTGCTAACTGTTACTATGAAAAGCAATGTGGTAAGACCTGCGCCTATTGCTGCCTCCGTTATAGAAACGTCCGGAGCTTCCAGTAACAGCCAAAGAACGGAAACAATCAAACTGAATGCGGCCCAAATAATCGCAGCCCCAAGAAGGTCCCGTGTCTTAGCTACTGCCAAGGCACATAATATCAAAAAAACAAGCAGCGTGTACTGGAATACCAATGGCAAAACCGCACTGTTCATGCCGATCCCTCCTTAGTATAATCCAATTCAAAGCTGCCCTCTGCCATAGGAACTTTTCTGTTGTAAGAAGATCTGGCAATAACATGTGCCGCTGTGGGGTTAGCCAGCCAGATAAAAAGAATAATTAAAAGAAGCTTAACACTTTCCAAAGCAAAGCCGTGATCAAGAACTAGGGCAAAAAGAATAAGCCCTGCTCCCAACGTATCGCACTTAGTAGTAGCGTGCAAGCGGCAAAAAACATCGGGAAGGCGCAGAAGCCCTACTACCCCGACGGTGAAAAAGAATAGTCCCGCTACCAGAAATACCCCAATGAGAATATCCATCTAAACAGTGCCTCCTTACTCCAGGGCGCCTTTTTCCAAATACTTGGCGACCCCAATCGTAGCGATAAAGCTTATTAGAGCATATACTAAAGCCACGTCGAGAAAATAAACCTCCGAAAAAGCATAAGAAACCAGGGCAATAATCGCCACAGCTTTAGTCCCCACCACGTTAATGGCCACTACGCGGTCGGCTGCCGATGGTCCGATGTAAGCCCTGTATAAACATAAAAATGCAAGCACAGCCAGCACGGTACTGGCTAAAATAAACAGGTTTTCCAACAGGCTCTCCTCCTCCCAAAACCTTAGCTGCCAGCGTTTTCAATTTCAATGACTTTCTTTTCCATTGCCCAATGCGATACATCATCCGCGTTTTTCCGGGTTAAAGCATGAACAACAAAATTTCCATCCCCGACATCCAAAGTAAGAGTCCCAGGAGTCAGTGTTATCGAATTAGCAAATAACACACGGGAGAAATCTTTCTTAATGTTGGACTTAAACTTTACAATACCAGGAGAAATGGGCATGCTTGGACTAAGAACTATTTTTGCGATGTCGATGTTGGCGACAATAATGGCAACAACAAGATTCACCGCGTAGACAACCCCTTGCACTAAGGTCGACGGATTTACAGCCGGGCGTTCCCCTGTCCGCAACATCAAATCTTTGCTAAGCAAAACAACCAGTCCGGACGCAAGCACTCCTCCAACAATGTTTTCGGGATGCAAACTACCGGTAAGCACAACCCAGAAAGCAAAAAGAACCACAAACCCCCCTACAATAGGCGCCTTACCGTCTCTTGCAATCTTATTTCCAGCTGACGACAAATTTTTCACCTCCCTTTCTTTTTAATTTTTTGTGCAAGCTAAATATTTCACAAATCCTGCCCCTAGTATACAACTAAACTAAGTTCACTGTCAACCGTTTCCTAGCATACATATTACCTGTCATTTTTGCATAGTTTTACTCCAAAAAGCATAGTATTTTCCCAAAAAAAGGGGGCTTTTTTTAGTGCAGATTTATTATTTGCGTGTTAAGCATTAACGTTCCCGGGTACTCTTTTAAACTAAAACAGCGACACCGAAATCGGTGTCGCTGTTGTGTTGGCATGGTGGGCGATGACGGGCTCGAACCGCCGACATCCTGCTTGTAAGGCAGGCGCTCTCCCAGCTGAGCTAATCGCCCTAATGGTGACCCCTGGGGGAATCGAACCCCCGTTACCTGCGTGAAAGGCAGGTGTCTTGACCGCTTGACCAAGGGGCCTTATTAAAGAATTTGGTGGGCCCACTAGGATTCGAACCTAGAACCGACCGGTTATGAGCCGGGAGCTCTAACCGTTGAGCTATGGGCCCATGGCTCCCCGAGTAGGATTCGAACCTACAACCTACCGGTTAACAGCCGGTTGCTCTACCGTTGAGCTATCGAGGAATGACTCAATAAGCAGTGCAAGTGTTATTATAACTAAATTATGACGACAAGTCAATACCTATTATGCAATAATTTTTCTCCAATTTACTCCAGGTAATCTTTAAGCCTTTTACTTCTCATCGGGTGACGAAGCTTACGCAAAGCTTTTGCTTCAATTTGGCGAATTCGTTCCCGGGTAACACCAAAAACCTGGCCAACTTCCTCAAGAGTGCGGGACCGGCCATCATCTAAACCAAAACGAAGTGTAAGAACCTTCTTCTCCCGAGGGGTAAGCGTTTCGAGCACATCATCAAGCTGTTCCTTCAACAATTCAAAAGCAGCTGCTTCGGCAGGCGCCTGTACATCTTGGTCTTCGATAAAATCGCCGAGATGAGAGTCATCCTCTTCGCCGATAGGCGTCTCCAAGGAAACAGGTTCTTGAGCAATTTTAAGAATTTCCCGTACCCGCTCCTCTGTAATACCCATTACTTTTGCAATTTCTTCCGGCATCGGTTCACGCCCTAACTCCTGAACTAACTGACGCGAAACGCGAATAAGCTTATTAATAGTCTCCACCATGTGGACAGGTATGCGGATTGTACGTGCCTGATCGGCTATGGCACGGGTAATAGCTTGTCTAATCCACCATGTAGCATATGTGCTAAATTTATACCCCTTGCGATAGTCGAACTTTTCAACAGCTTTAATCAAGCCAAGGTTGCCTTCTTGAATCAAGTCAAGAAATAGCATGCCCCGACCAACATACTTTTTGGCAATACTGACAACCAGCCTCAGGTTTGCTTCTGCAAGGCGGCGCTTGGCTTCATCCTCACCTGCTTCCATCCTTTTTGCGTATTCTATTTCTTCACTGGGGGCAAGGAGGGGAATTTTGCCGATTTCTTTGAGATACATTCTCACGGGGTCATTAACGCTAATACCGTCGGGGACTGTGAGATCAATCTCTTCCTCTGCTTCTTCTTTTATGCTTTCTTCTATATCATCTTCGTTTAGGACCTCTAATTCGGCAACTTCCTCTACAACATCTACCCCAAGTCGGGAGAGTTGGTCATAGAACTCGTCTATTTCGTCAGCAGTTACATCGAGCTCCTGAAACGGCATAATAATTTCTCTATAAGTTAGAATTCCGCGCTTTTTGCCGCGTTGTATAAGCTCGTCCTGAATCTGCTTTAACTGCTGTTCTTTCTTCATGTCCTTAGCCAACATCTTTCCCTCCTTCCCTGGGCTTATTTAACATTTCTTCTATTTCTCTTAATTCATGCCACTTCTTTGACAACTCACTAAATTCCCCTTTCGCCGATGCCGGATCCAACGCTGCCATTTTTGTTTCTATTTCTTTGCGCCGGCGAACAACACGGACACACTTTAAACGCCTTACACAATCTTCTATGGCTCTTTGAGCAACCTTTTCTTCATACTGCTCATTAATAAGCAATGTGCTCAGAATCTGCCTATGCTTCGCGTCAGAAAGCAAATCATATAAACGAGCGGGCGAAAAAGCTTCTCCGCCTTTTAGAATTTCTGCAAACAACGGCCTAAGTCCTTCTACAAAATCATCTTCGCTTAGTTCTGCGGCATAACGCTGCACCAGCGCAGGAAACCGTGACCATAAAACAAGTATGTGCAGCGCCATTTTATCCTGAATAGAATCTGTATGCATGCATACTTTATTACTGTTGCCATCCGTAACATTATAAGAAGTGCGAGCTACTTGCTGAGTTTTTTTCTTAATCTCTTCCCGGATTGCTCCTGACGGAATACGCAGAAGACCTGAAGCCTTCTCCACATAACTTTCCCGCTCCATAGAATTCTGCACCGCAGCCAAGACATTGATAAATTCCTCGCTGCAGCGAATACGGTCACCATCATCATCCATATTGTATTTCTCCGCAAGACTGGACAGTTGATAATCCACCAGCAGCATTGCTTTTTCTATTACTTCACGGCGGAAAGCATCCCCACCCCGAGTACGTATAAAATCATCGGGATCCTGACCCAGAGGCAAGCGACCTACTTTAACCAGGCATCCGGCCTGCCGCAAAGTTTGAAGGCCACGCCAAGCAGCAGCTTGACCTGCCGAATCCGCATCAAACACAATCACGACTTCCTCAGCCTGGTTACGCAGCAACCGAGCCTGCGCTTCAGTCAACGACGTTCCTAGAGAGGCTACTGCAGTTGTAAGCCCGGATTGGTGGGCAGCAATAACATCCATATACCCCTCAAAAATAATAGCCTGTTTTTCTTTGCGAATTGCCTCTCTAGCCAAATGAAGAGCATACAAATTTTTCCCTTTATCAAAAAGTATTGTTTCGGGAGAGTTTAAATATTTAGGCATACCTTCACCCATTATTCTTCCTCCGAAAGCAATAACTGCACCGCGCTGATCCCAAATAGGGTAAATAATCCTGTTGCGAAAGCGGTCGTAAGCTTTATCGTTTAACAAGCCGGCCTCAATCATCTCCTGCTCTGAAAACCCTTTTTTGAATAAAAATGCTTTCAGGCCTTTCCCCGGAGCAAAGCCAAGACTAAACTGCTCAATAACATCTACGGTTAACCCGCGCATATATAAATATTCACGGGCAGACGCGCCGGCAGATTGAGGTTGCTGCAGATAATGCCGATAAAACTTCGCTGTCCATTCTAACGCTTCCCGCAGACGTTCCTTCTTATTTCTTTTATAGCGTTCCACATCGGAGTTTCCCACATAAGGCAACGTCATGCCTGCGCGATTGGCCAGCTCCCTTACAGCGTCAGGAAACGCCAGCCCTTCCATTTTCATGATAAAGGAAAAAACATTCCCGCCTTCACCACACCCAAAACAATGGAAGATTTGCTTGTCCTGAGCCACGCTGAAGGATGGAGTTTTTTCCGCATGAAAGGGACATAAGCCAAAATAGTTTCTGCCTGTTTTTTTTAACTGCACATACTCCGAGACAATATCAACAATGTCAAAACGCAAACGAACCTCATCAATAAATTCTCCGGGTATTGTACCGTCCATATTTTCACCTGCTGCTTAACCACACTTTTCAGTTAGCGGCTTTTTTTATTTCGCCGAAATTTGTCATATTCCTGCCTGTAAACAAAAGCAACCTACTTAAAAAACCTCACCCTCAAAAAGAGAAACGAGGCTTAAAAAAAGCCATCAACTTTACCAACTATTTCTACAGAATATATTCTATTCCTGCTCGTTTATCAAAAATCCAGAAAAACACTTCCCAATATATCGTAATAGATATTATATACCAATTCCTGCTTATTATACGAAATTAAGCCTAATTTCAAGCTATTATGAACTTTTTCACATTTTCGGCAAAAACCTGGCTGCAGTCAAAAATGTCTTAAAAATTTTTCGGCAATATCCACTAGATTACCGTTAGATTTTCGTATAATATAGTAAAGGTAATGGCAAAGGTAATATATAAGGAGGTAATAACCTATGTTTATACGCAAAAAAATTTTGCTGCTGCTAATAATCGCCATTCTCATTCCCGCAAGTGTTTCTGCTCAAAATTTTGACTCGTCTGCAGGTGTTGCCGCTTTGATGGAAGCCTCAACTGGACAATTTCTCTATTTAAAAAACGCGGACAAGCCTTTACCTCCTGCCAGTATCACAAAGTTAATGACTTTGCTCTTGGCTTTCGAGGCGCTTGAGTCCGAACAAGTTGACTGGGATGATACCGTTATAGTTTCCGAGGCTGCATGGCGCATGGGCGGCTCTCAAATGTTTCTTGAGTTAGGCCAAGAAGTGACCTATGGTGATTTAGTAACGGGAATATCAGTGGTCTCTGCCAATGACGGCTGCGTGGCACTAGCAGAACACCTATACGGTAGTGAAGCTGCTTTCGTGCAAAGAATGAACCTTCGGGCAACCGAATTAGGCTTAACAGAAACTCGCTTTCAAAACTCCACGGGCATCCCGGCAGTCGGTCACGAAATGAGTGCAAAGGATATCGCTACTTTATCCAGGCATCTAATCCTTGGCTTTCCCCGGATTATTGAACTGGAAACAATGCGCGAGTTTACTTTTAATAATATTCGCCAATATAATCGCAACCCATTACTCGGCAAGTTCCCGGGCGCAGACGGCCTAAAAACAGGCTGGACGGAAGAAGCCGGCTTCTGCCTGGCGGGGACAGCAGAGCAAAATGGTGTCCGAATGATCTCCGTTATATTAAACGCCGAAGATGATACAAGACGCCTTACCGCAAGCCAAGAGTTGCTGAATCATGGATTCCGAAACTTTAAACTTACAGCCGCAGTAGCTGAAAGAACGACCGTCGGCGAAGCAACAATAAAAAACGGCAGGCAACAATCTGTTGCGCTCTCCACAACAAAAGAAATAAACGTAGTTGTACCCACAGGCCGAGAAAAGGATATTGAGTTGACTGTTACATCACAAAAAATCCTCGAAGCTCCCGTGAAAGCAGGAACCGAGGCTGCAATACTGGAAATACGTCTGGACGATGAAGCACTGACAACTGCTCAACTAGTTACGAGCGAAGACGTGGATCGTGCCAATATATTTGTCCGCCTCTTCCGCGCCATAGGACAATTCTTTCGCAGCATAGTTAAGAAGTAAAAGCTGGGGACGACTCAAGTTGCAACCAACTGGAGTCCGTCCCCATTTTACGTTAGAGGTTAGCATGGGCGGCAGCAAGGCGAGCGATGGGAACCCGGTAAGGGGAGCATGAGACGTAGTTTAAGCCGGCTTGATGGAAAAATTCTATAGAGGATGAATCTCCTCCGTGTTCGCCGCAAACACCCATCTTGATATTTTCTTTAGTTATCCGGCCTTTATTTACAGCCATTTTCACCAGCTCACCCACTCCCTCTCTGTCCAAGACTGCAAAGGGGTTTTCAGGAAGAATCTTTTGCTGTAAATAATGTAGCAGGAATTTTCCCTCAGCATCATCGCGGGAATATCCCAGGGTTGTCTGCGTTAAGTCGTTTGTGCCAAATGAGAAGAAATCGGCATGGGCAGCAATTTTATCGGCAGTAATACAAGCCCGTGGCAGCTCAATCATTGTGCCCACCAGATATTCAAAGCGCAGACCGCTCTCCTGCATCACTTGCTCTGCCGCCTCTTCCACCAGTTCCCGCATCAGAATCAACTCAACTTCATGCCCGACCAGAGGAATCATAATCTCGGGAATGACGCTGATACCGCGGCCTGCCAGCTTCGCAGCGGCACGGAAAATAGCAAGCGACTGCATTCTGTATATTTCCGGCGTGACTAGACCCAGCCTGCATCCACGATGGCCCAGCATGGGATTAAACTCATGGCGCGCTCTCACCTGGCGCAACAAATCTTCTTTTTCCTTCATAAACAGGGGATCTGCTCCCCGCTCCTTCATTAGAGCAACATCAATGGACATTTCTTCCATATTTGGCAAGAACTCATGAAGCGGAGGATCAAGGAGCCGGATAGTCACAGGAAGTCCTTCCATGGCTTCAAAAATACCCTCAAAGTCCTCTTGCTGCATAGGCAAGAGTTTCGCCAGTGCTGATTGACGCTCCTCGTCATTTTTTGCTAGAATCATTTTTTGCACCACAGGAAGCCTACCTTGAGACATAAACATATGCTCAGTACGGCACAACCCTATCCCTTGAGCGCCGAACTCCCTTGCTTTCCGGGCATCCTCCGGTGTATCGGCATTGGCGCGGACACCAAGCTTCTTTGCTTCATCCGCCCAACTTAATATTCTATTAAACTCCCCGCTTAATTCAGGGTCAATCAACGCTACTGTACCCGCAATTACTTCTCCGGTTGTTCCGTCGATGGAAACAGTCTCCCCTTCTTTAAAAGTCCGGCCATCCACAATCATTGTCTTGGCAACGATATCAATAGATAAATCTTCGCAACCGGAAACACAGGGTTTCCCCATCCCCCGTGCCACTACTGCGGCATGACTCGTCATTCCCCCGCGGGTAGTTAAAACTCCCTGAGCGGCAACGATGCCGTGTATATCATCAGGTGTGGTTTCCGGACGGACAAGGATCACCCTTTTACCTTCTGCCGCCAAGCTTTCCGCATCGTCGGCGTAAAAAACGATAATCCCTGAAGCAGCGCCGGGAGACGCCGGCAGCCCTTTGGCGATGACATCCTTAACTGCACTGGGGTCGATGCGTGGATGAAGAAGCTGGTCCAGCTGCTCCGGGTTAATGCGCAGCAATGCTTCATCGCGGGTAAGCACTCCTTCCTCCACCATATTTACCGCAATTTTTACAGCAGCAGCCGCAGTTCTTTTGCCGTTTCTTGTTTGCAGCAAATATAGCTTGCCCCGCTCCACCGTAAATTCAATGTCCTGTATATCTCGGTAATGGTTTTCCAAGAGTGTGCAAAGCTCGCTGAACTGCTGATAAGCATCGGGCAAATAGTCTTTCATAGCAGAAATGGGCAATGGTGTCCTTGTGCCCGCAACCACATCTTCTCCCTGAGCATTCATAAGAAATTCACCGTATAATTCCTTAGTGCCGTCTGACGGATTACGGGTAAAAGCAACTCCTGTTCCGCTTCCTTCGCCAAGGTTACCAAAAACCATAATCTGCACATTAACAGCAGTACCCAAATGGTCTGGCAGCTTATGTATCTGACGGTACACTATAGCTCTTTGATTGTTCCAGGAATCAAAAACAGCCTGAATAGAAAGAATCAACTGTTCCACCGGATCTTGCGGGAACGGTTTTTTTGTATGCTTTACAACAATCTTTAAATACTCTTCAATTACATCCTGCATGGCCAACTCATCCAGTTGAGTATCGTCTTTTACGCCAAGAGTTTTCTTCTTTTCTTCCAAAGCTCTTTCAAAATAAAAATGCTCCACGTTAAGAACAACATCGGAAAACATTTGTATAAACCGACGATAACAGTCATAAGCAAAGCGTCTATTTCCTGATGCTTCAGCCAAGCCGTTTACAGTCTCATCGTTGAGCCCCAAATTTAAAACAGTATCCATCATGCCCGGCATGGAAAATACGGAACCGGAACGCACGGAAACAAGCAAAGGGTTGTGCTTATCGCCAAACTTCTTTCCCGTAGCGTCTTCCAGCTTTTGCAAAGCTGCTACTACCTCTTGATGAAGATCGTCCCAGATTACCTGCTCACGGCGAAAATATTCACGGCAAGCTTCGGTGGATACTGTGAAGCCGGGAGGCACAGGCAGGCCGATATTTGTCATTTCCGCCAAATTCGCCCCTTTTCCGCCCAACAACTCACGCATCCCGGAGTTGCCCTCAGTAAATAAATAAACATTCTTTTTATCCATTCCTCGGATCCTCCCTAATCACTTCTAATATTTTGTTTGCCACTTCTTCCACAGCTTTATTAGATACATCAAATATGGGGCAACCAACCTTACGCATTATTTTCTCCGCATAATCCAGTTCTTCCAGTATTCTCTCCATACTGGCATAGCTTGCCTCGGCTTGGAGGCCAAGAGCCTTTAGCCGCTCGCGGCGAATCTCGTTTAGCTGATACGGATTAATAGTCAATCCCAAAACTTTATTGGGAGGCACCCAAAAAAGCTCTTCCGGGGCATCTACCTCCGGAACTAAGGGGAGATTTGCAACCTTTAGCCGCTTATGCGCCAGATACATAGACAGGGGTGTCTTTGAGGTGCGCGAGACGCCGATTAACACCACATCAGCAAGGAGCAATCCTCTAGGGTCTTTACCGTCATCGTATTTAACAGCAAACTCAATGGCAGCAACACGTAAAAAATAATCTTCATCCAGCCTTCTCACCAAGCCCGGCTCTAATCGCGGGTCGATTTGCAGAAATTGTGCAAATGCGTCCATCATGGGCCCCATTACATCTACAGCAATCAGACCCCTTCGAGCGCTTTCTTCCCGGATTACGTCCCTCAACTCAGGCAAAACAAGTGTATAAGCAATCATCCCTTTTGCCATAGCTACTTCATCGACTACCTCGATAATAGTTTCCTTGTCATGAACAAAAGGAATTCGCTTTATATCCACATGACCGGAATTAAATTGACTTGCTACAGCTTTCACAACAAACTCCGCTGTTTCTCCGATGGAATCCGATATCAGGTAGACAAACGGTTTGTTTTTTATATTGTGCATGCCATCACCCCTTTTGCCCATCTGCACTTAAATCCACAAGCAAACGAGCCAGGTTGGTTTTTGTTACCCGGCCCACTGCCTTTAATCCCCTTTTCCCCATCTCACGCACCACAGGCAGAGAATCCACTTCGTGCTCCATTATTCTACGTGCCGCCTGCAAAACAGTTTCTTCTTCTCTAACAAAATGAACCTGCGGCATACGTGTCATTACCACACCCACAGGCATTTTGTGCAAATCTCCCCCGCCCAAAGCTGTTTTAAGAAAGTCCTTGCGTGAAACGACTCCCAGCAGAAACCCTTCTTCGTCCACAACAAAAAGAGTTCCCACATCTTCCACAAAAAGAGTAACCACAGCATCGTAAACAGAAATACTTTCTTTAATAATTATGGGCCTGCTTTTAATTTCACCCACAGTAATACCTTTTAATAATTCACCAAGCTCATTTTGAAAATTACCCGTAAAAAAATAACCGACCCGCGGCCGCGCATCAATTAAACCTGTTGTGGTTAACACAGCCAGATGAGGACGAAGCGCCGCTCGGGACAGTTGCAGGCGTGCCGCAATCTCCTCACCGG
>DLMZ01000028.1:17173-18417 GCA_002479415.1 Firmicutes bacterium UBA7523 | reverse complement strand
TTAAATAGCATATGCTATTTAACCCTTATCCACTATATAGTATATACTATACAATTTTATTGTTTCCTGCTTATAAATAATTTTTTCCTAAACAATTTTTGATAAGTCACCCAGAGTTAAAAAGACTTTTTTGACAAGCACCAGCAATGAAAGCCGGTTTCTTTTTATTTTCTCATCATCAACCATTACCATAACCTCATTAAAAAAGTTATCAATAGAAAGAGACAGAGGAGATAAGACGTCAAAAACCTCAGTAAAAAGCCCTCGAGATACCGCTTCTACTGCCGCTGCTGCAGCTGAAGCAACGGCTTGGTATAAATCGCGTTCAGCTTGACACGCAAAAAGTTCCGGCTGTATGGTATCTTCTGCGACTTCACGAGTCAAATTTGCAACTCTGGTAAATGGGGTAAGAATTTGAGCCATTTGGGGAGCATCTCGCTTTTGGCTCAACACTTCCGCTCTGGCCAAGAAGCCAGGGATATCTCCGGCATCTGCCCCCAGAACTGCTTCAATAATATCATGACGCAAGCCTTTATCCTGGAAGTAGAAACGAACACGCTGCATCATAAAATCATAAAGCTCACCCGTCACATCCCCGTCCGGCCTAGTTAAGCTGCCGGACAACGCAGGAAGACCCAAAGACACAAGACTCTTCAGCGGAAGAACCAGCCTATGCGCCGACAAAGTGGCCACAATCCCCAGCGCACTGCGCCGCAAAGCATAGGGATCCTGCGAACCGCTGGGTATTAGACCCAGACCGAAGCAAGCAGTTAAAGTATCCAGCTTATCTGCCACAGCAACAATGGCTCCAGGCAGGCTAGCCGGAGGATTATCTCCGGCGAATCGAGGCGCGTAATGCTCCTCAACAGCGCGAGATACATCTGCTTGCTCTCCGGAAAGCGCCGCATAATGCATACCCATTATGCCTTGGAGTTCAGGAAATTCGTAAACCATATGTGTCATTAAATCTGCTTTAGCAAGAAATGCCGCACGCACTGCAGCTTCCTTTATCTCTGCGGCAACGCCTAATTCGTCTGACAACACCTTTGCCAACTCAACAACTCTGTCGGTCTTTTTGCGCATTGACCCAAGCGGCTCCATAAAAACTATATTCTCGAGCTGATCCACATATTCACTAAGCGGCTTCTTACAGTCTTCTTCAAAAAAGAAACGTGCATCAGACAATCTCGCGCGCAAAACCCTTTCATTGCCGCCCCGTACGTTTGCCAGGTATGCATCATCAG
>DLMZ01000028.1:5607-17032 GCA_002479415.1 Firmicutes bacterium UBA7523 | reverse complement strand
TTTGCCAGGTATGCATCATCAGTTCCGTTGCTAATAGTTATAAAGTAGGGAAGGATACTTCCTTCGTCATTAAACACAGGGAAGTAGCGCTGATGAGCACGCATAGCAGTAGTCAAGACTTCCTGGGGTATCTCAAGGTATTCGGCAGCAAAGCTTCCCACCACAGCCTTTGGAAACTCCACCAAATAGTTAACTTCATCCAGCAGGTCCTCGTCAAGGGTAGATCGCCCCCCAAGCTTGACAGCAGCCGCATTTACCTGCTCTGCAATTAGCTTACGCCTTTTATCCGGATCGGCAACTACCGCCAACTTTTCCATCACCTTCGGATAATCTGCCGCATCTTCCAGCGAAAATCTGCCCGGCGATAAAAAACGATGCCCGGTGGTTTCGCGTCCTGCTGTTAAGCCCACAAATGAAAAAGGTATTTCTTCACTGCCGTAAAGAGCAGTTAGCCACCGAATCGGTCTGGCGAAACGAATGTCTTTGTGCTCCCAAAACATTGGCTTAGGGAAGCTTAAACGCTTGGCCAGCGCTTCGCAAATCACAGGCAGTACTGACATTGTCTCCTTGCCCTGCTCTTCTCTTAAGGCAAAAACATACTCCGTTCCGTCCAAATCTTCCCGAAAAAGATTGGCCACCTCTACGCCCTGAGATCTGGCAAAGCCTTTGGCTGCGTTAGTCGGATTGCCGTCATTATCATAGGCCGCTTTTACCGCTGGGCCTTTTTTCTTTTCACTTAAATCCTCCTGGCGATCTGCCAAGCCTGATACAAGCACCGCTAAGCGTCGGGGAGTACCGTATACATTAATTTCACCGAAAGATAGACGATTTGCCGTTAATTGTTCCGCAGCATTTTCACGAAGCTGGCTTAGGGCCGGTTCAATAAAGCGGGCGGGTATTTCCTCTACACCTATTTCCAACAAAAATGATTGTTTGCGCATCCTAGGCCCCTCCTTTTGCACGAGTAAGCGGAAAGCCCATCCGTTCCCGCTGTGCAAGATAATTTTGCGCACAAAGCCTGGCTAAATTTCTAACCTTGCCGATATATGCCGTTCTTTCGGCCACACTGATTGACCCCCTGGCATCCAGCAGGTTGAACGCATGGGAGCACTTGAGAACGTAGTCATAGCCAGGAAGAATAAGGTCTTTTTCCAAAAGTCGTCGCGCTTCCCTTTCATATGTTGCAAACAATGAAAAAAGCATATCAGTATCTGCTTCTTCAAAGCAGTATGTCGAATGCTCAACTTCGGCACGATGAAATATTTCGCCGTAGTTTATGCCGTTAACCCATTCAATATCAAATACATTTTCCTTACCCTGAATATACATGGCAATCCGTTCCAAGCCATATGTAATTTCTACCGAAACAGCATCCAAATCAATACTCCCAACCTGTTGAAAGTAGGTAAACTGGGTGATTTCCATCCCATCCAGCCAAACCTCCCAGCCTAGCCCCCAAGCTCCCAGAGTAGGCGATTCCCAGTTATCCTCAACAAAACGAATATCGTGCTCCTCAGGAATAATCCCGAGCTCACGCAGGCTGTCCAGATAAAGGTCCTGAATATCATGGGGCGCCGGTTTAATAATCACCTGGAATTGATGATGCTGGAAGAGACGATTAGGGTTTTCCCCGTATCGCCCATCCGTAGGACGCCGGGAGGGTTCCACATAAGCCACAGACCAAGGCTCGGGCCCCAGTGCACGCAGAAACGTGGCAGGATTCATTGTGCCCGCTCCTTTTTCCACATCATAAGGCTGCATAAGTATGCAATTTTTATTTGCCCAATAGTTTTGCAGCTTTAAAATCATCGTTTGAAAATCCAAAGCTTCATTCCTCCTTATTTGGTAGGATAAAACAAAAAAGGAACCTCCATCCCTATAGGGACGGGAAGTTCCCGCGGTTCCACCCTACTTGGCATATTTTGCTATGCCCGCTCATTTTTGACCGCTTATCTCAAGCGCCATTCCGCCGTTTCACATGGCCGGGCTTCCACTACCCCCGGTTCGCTGACAAGCTCTGCGGCGTACTCCTCTTACACGGTCACTGTTTATCATTTCATTTAATGTAACAAAAACAGACTGCCTCGTCAAGCATTACTTCTCATCCCAAACTATCTCGCCGGGCTCCGCCGGCATCATTTCCAAGCTGTAATTAGCCATTAACAAAGCGGCAGTACTCAAAGCCGTTGCCTTTGGAGCAAAAATCATTCCCGCGATGCCCAGTGTTGCCGGCAACTCCATTAAGGTACCGCTTTGATTTTTTACCCGGATACGTGTCCGGCTGGTTTGGCGAATAGCCTTTTTAATTGGAGACAGCATATCCCCATCAGAGAATTCAAAATTGACTTCGCCTTCGGCTTCCATTTCATCCTCCAGCATAATCAGCGCACTAACCACATCACCTTTTGCTTCTTCCAAAAGCTCCCGTGCGTCAGCATAACTTAAACCGGTTCTTTCCCGGACAAGATCAATTTTTTGAAGGGAAATATCCATATCTTTACCTCCTTGTGTCTAGATAGTATTAGTCTGCACATGTACGGCAAAAATATCTGCCCTATATTTAGGTAATCAATTATTCTCTGTTTCCAAGCTTTGAATAAACTCAAAAGATTTAAATTTATGTTTGCCTAGAGCTTTTCTGATAAGAGCCGCATTTACTTGAGATATTTCACTATTAAGTGAAACGGGAACACTGCAGACAGACAAGCGATGGAACCCATTGTTGAGAAAGCGCCTTATTACCGCCACCGCCGCACCGCTAAGCAAGCAGCCTTCGCCGGCTGTTGAGCAGCTAGCGCAGACTAAACCATCTCTTACAAAATCAAAGTAAAATGACCCGCTTGAACTTCCGCAGTGCAAGCAATTTTCCACAGCGGGACGATATCCTAGTGTTTCAAGTAAATTAAGCTCAAAACAGCGGGCAACACGGGCAGGCTGACCGTCCGATTCCAAGGCTTCCAGGGCTGCTAAAACAAGCATAAAAACTTGAGGAGAAGGCTCGCGCTCAGGCAAAGCCGCCTCACATAATTCGCAAAAGTATTGCCCATAAGAGAAGAGAAGCAAGTCCTCTTGAAGCTTGCGGTACGGCTTGACTATTTCTCCTTGCACAAGTGTATCCAGCGACTTGCCCCTGTGCAACAGAAAAAAGCCCAACGTTAAGGGCTCTACCAAAGCGGAAAGCTTGCTTTTAGTTTTTCTGACGCCTTTTGCTACCGCTGTTACTTTTCCTTCCTCCCGTGTAAGGAAAGTGACAAGCCTGTCGGCTTCACGGTAATCACGGGTTCGTAAGATTAAAGCATGACCTTTATATTCACCCATATTTTCGGCTCCTAATCCATCTCCAGGCCAAAAGCATGCCAGGTGCCTTCCTTATTACGCCAATCGGGCTTCACTTTTACGAATAACTCAAGAAATATTTGGCTACCTAGCAGAGCCTCAATATCTTGCCGTGCCAATCTTCCCACTTCTTTTAGCAGAGCACCTTTTTTGCCGATAACAATCCCTTTTTGAGATTCTCGCTCCACATAGATATTTGCGCCAATATCTACAAAGTCACGACCTTCTCTCGACTGCATAGATACTATTTCCACAGCAATAGAATGGGGAATCTCTTCCCTGGTAAAAGCAAGAATTTTTTCCCTTATTAGCTCAGCTACTATGAAACGCTCAGGCTGATCTGTAATCATGTTTTCAGGATAATACTGGGGCCCTTCTTCCAAGTTGTCTACAATCAGACTAAGCAGATCGTCCTGATGCAAGCCTGTTAAAGCAGAGACTGTTAAAGCGCCGGCAAAGGAGAACCGTTCACTGTAATGGGAAAGAATTTTCGAGGACTCCGATTCTCCGGCCACGTCCGCCTTATTTACAACAAGGATGACAGGGGTATCTACTTCCCTAAGCAGCTCCAACACAAATTCATCTCCGCTGCCAGGTCCGGCAGCAGCATCGACAAGAAAGAGGATAATATCCACTTCTTTAAGTGTTCTGACAGATGTTTGCACCATCTTTTCGCCTAATTTGTGTTTTGGCTTATGAATTCCCGGGGTATCTAAAAAAACAATTTGATATTCTTCTGTAGTTAAAATCCCTCGAATTTGATTGCGTGTTGTTTGCGGCTTATCGGAAATAATAGCCATTTTTTCACCAATCATTGCATTCATCAGCGTGGATTTTCCCACGTTTGGCCTGCCTATTAAAGCCGCAAAACCTGAACGAAACATTACAACACCCCTAATAGTTTCCTCTTAACTGTCTATTATATTCTTCTTTCCTAAGTCCGCGTCAAAAGTATACGGCAGAAGCTCCCGCAACTTATACAACCTGTACTGACCAAGCAAATTCGCGCAAGCTATCCAAATATCAGGCGCAAACTCATGAACAACCTGGCGGCAGGCACCACACGGCGTTACCGGCTCAGGAGTCTCGGCAACTAATGCAAGGCCGATAAAGTCCCGCTTACCTGCAGCAACGGCGGAATAAAAAGCTACCCTTTCTGCACATACCGTCAAGCCAAATGAAAGATTTTCCACATTACTTCCAGTATAGACTTCACCCCCGGCAGTAAGCAGTGCTGCTCCAACATAAAATCGTGAATACGGAGCATATGCAAATTCCCTTGCTGCCTGTGCACTTTCGACCAACCTTTTTACAGTCATATCCATTTGTCAGCCTCTCAGCGACTGTACGCTGGCAGAGTCAGAGTATCAATTTTCTCTATCTCGAACGATAAATTCCGAGAAATCTCAAGTGTTATTCTAATAATATCCAACCCGCTGGCCAAAACATCCGGATCCCCGATAGCACGAATAGTTACCGGATTAACTGCAATTCTTTCATCATTTACCAATATAGAGGGACCGACACAACGAATGGCAGATGTAGCCGTCAGACGCTGATTACCCACTGCAACTCCCTGGGCTCCCGCTGCAAACAGCTCGTTAATAGTGTCACGGACATCTGTTTCATGAATAATAGTCTCGCTAGTATATCCTTCATCAGCATCATAAATCTTCACAATAACGCCGGCTCCAGTCATTTCGGCAAATCCCGACCTGGTACGCAATTCATGTACGGCGACACGCAAGGAATCTATTTCCCGTGTTAAGTTACGAATATGGTCGGAGGGATTGTACGGCATAAGCAATTGACCGCGCCCTTCCTCGACCTCCAGCTCCACAATGAGATCCTGCTCCGACTCGCCGATAGTTACCGTTTCGGCAATCTTAACCAAGGTTTCTTTACTTAGTATATTTGAAGGCTCCAGCGAAACGCCCTGATCACGGCTAAGCTTTACAGTCAGGCGTTGCTTGCTGTCCATTTCTTTAAGCATAGGATCTTGATTTATTAAGGACAAGACTGTTTCCTTCTGTTTTGCTTCATACTCCTGCAGTATTCTTTCTTGTGTCCTGCTGCCGTTGGCCAGAATGGCTTTATTTAAATCATCCAAATTGGTTGCCAAATCTATTTCATAGTTAAACCTTGAAAGGGCCTCCCTTACCTGAGAACGGGTATCTACTCCCAAGCTTCTTGCCAGTCTGCGGTTATAATCCACCAATTCTTTCGCAACTTTTTGCTTTAACGCAAAATCCTCGGCTTCACTATTAAAGCTGTTGTTAAATACGTATATCCCCGAACCTAGCAGGGCTATATTCATAATAAACATCACTGCTACTAAAGCTATCACCCTGCGATCTATAAGAAGAGCAGATCCGGTCTTCCTCATTTTACACGCCTCCCTTTGAGGCCAACTGAAAGTTGACATTTATTTGTAACTTATTAAGAATATTTCTCCATAAAAACAATAAAACCTTTTAAATATTATTAAAAAATGTTAACTCTATCTGCTAGCGGTGGCAACAAGACAAAGGCAGCAACCAATATAGCGTAAACGGAAGCAAGCAAAGCTGCTCCTGCGGCTGCGTTTTTTGCGGCTCCTGCCAATGGATGATACTCTAAAGTAAACATGTCCACAACTCTCTCCAGCGAGGTGTTTAACATTTCCATTGTCAGCACTAAAAAAACTGCGGAAAGAATAAACATCCACTCCAAACGATCAATCCGCAGCCACAACCCTGCTGCCAGAGCAAGAAGCATGGCGGCAGTGTGAATCTTCATATTTCGCTCATTTCGCCAAGCATCAACTATACCTAAAATTGCACAGCGGAAGCTTTCTTTTAACACAACATGCTTTTTATTCATTTCGCTCTGCTCCCACCGATGCCAACAGGCTTTCCTCGCAGCTGCGCATTTCCAGCCGCTCCTCATCTTCACAATGATCGTACCCAAGCAAATGCAGCAAGCCATGAACAAACAGGTATAGAATTTCACGTTCCGGACTATGTGCAAACTCCAATGCCTGCTCCTGCGCACGCTCTAGGGAAATGATTATATCCCCCAACAAAAATTCTTCGTCTCCAATGCTTTGTCCGTCCTTCAACCCTTCATGCAGAGGGAAGGAAAGAACATCTGTTGCTTTGTCAATTGAGCGCCATTCATTATTTATGTTTTTAATTGTTTCATTATCACAAATAAGGACACTTATCTCGGCAGAATCAGGAATATTATGTTCTTGCAAAGCTTTAAGCGCTATCTTCTCCATAGCCACAGCAACATGGGGAGAGACAGACAGCTGTTCCCCGTAATTAAGAATCACTGCCATTAATCTTACGGCTCCTTTCAATTTCCGCCTTTAATTCTTTCTCCGGATATTCAATTCTACTGTGATAAATTCCTGAAAGAATTTTAACAAAGGCAGATGCAATAGTATCCAGCTCTTTAAAAGTAATATCGCAGCGGTCAAATTGGCCGTCATTTAGTTTTTCTTTCACAATTTTTCGCACTACACTTTCTATTCTGCCCGTAATTGGCTTAGGCATTGCACGAGTTGCGGCCTCCACTGAATCAGCCAGCAAAATAATTGCCGCTTCTTTACTTTCCGGCAAAGGTGCTTCATAGCGAAAATCATGCTCACAAGGAGTATCTCTGTTGTCCTGACATTTTTCAGACGCCTGATGATAGAAGTATGATACTAAACTATTGCCGTGATGCTGCATAATAATATCTTGAATAACGCGAGGGAGTTTCTCCTTTTTAGCCAGTTCCACCCCGTCTTTTAGATGCGATGTAATAATTAATGTGCTTAAATTGGGCGAAATTTTCTCATGCGGATTTTCTCCCAGCTGATTTTCAATAAAAAAATAAGGCCGTTTCAACTTGCCAACGTCATGATAGAACGAACCTACTCTGGATAAAAGGGGGTCGGCACCGATAGCCTCAGCGGCAGCTTCCGCCAAATTAGCAACGACCAAGCTGTGATGATATGTTCCCGGGGCTTCCATTAAGAGCTTTTTTAATAACGGATGGTTGGGGTTGGCTAACTCCAGCAATGTAACTGAAGTCGTAAACCCAAAACCACTTTCCAGGTACGGCAAAAGCCCGATAGCCATTATGGATGAAAATAAGCCGTTAGTAATTCCCGCCAAAATCCCCACACTAAAATCGCGCAATAATTCATACTCCAAACGAAAAGTGCCTGCAAACAGAAAAAGCCCCATAATAGTCACCACGTTCATCGACGACACATAAAATCCTGCCCGTGTTAAATCGGAACGCCGGTTCACGTGGCTGACACTGTAAACAGCGACAAAAGCTCCAAAAAGAGCAACAAGCATAAAACGGAAATCATTTCCCGTAACAAGGGCAACAAAAACAGACATTACAATAGACATTAATACTGCTAGCTGGGGGCTTAACAATACGGCAATCAAGACAGCTCCCATAGCAACAGGCACCAGATATCCGGAAAAATAAGTGGCCGCTATAGTTAAGAACAATGTTATTACAACGATTAAGCCCAGCATTGCCAATCGTGCGGTATCACGGTATATTTCTTGATGAAAGATAAAAAGGTAAATCCCTACGATGATAAAGACAACAAACAAAATCAAGGCTAAGCCAAAAAACATGGCATAGCCGCCGGCACCCCGCAACTGTCCTAAATCCTGTAATTGTGCAAGGTGTCGCTCAGTTACTATTTCACGCTCGCGAATAATTTCAGTGCCGCGCAATATACGCACAGGCGGGATAGCCAGACGCGCCGCCTCCCGTGCCTGGTTTGTTGCAACAGCATTGTAAATCATATTGGGTTCAATCACCGCTTGAGCTAACTTACCCATTACTCTTTTATGGTCCTGATTGAAAAGCAGAAAGCTAATTTCCTGTACTGCCTGCCGCCGGGCGTTATCTAAGCCTGTAGCTTTAACACCCTGCTCCATTATGGAATCCACTACTTCTAGGAGCTGCACTCTCATTTCTTCAAGATCCCTGGCCCTGGCATCAAGAAACGACATTGCTAAAACTTGATCCAATTCCACATCTACAGCCGCAACAAACAATGACGCCCGCTCTTCCGGTGCTAGATTGTTAGATTGCTGAGTGTTTTTTGCAATAGAAAAGAAGTTATTAATGCGCTCCTCAGCCCGGTTAAGAACTGTATGGTCAAAATCAAAAGACTCTGCCACAGCCTGAGCTGCTTCTTGACGCAGCTGGTTTGTCGTATAGTAATCAATGGCATCCCATTCCGAAATAATTTTTCGTGGACTGGGTCTGCCCAATTCCAGCTCAACCCGGGTTGATGCAAGCGCAAAATAGAGTATTGCTAGTATTAGCGCAAAATAACCAACGGTCAATAATCCACGCTGCCAATGCCTGTCTTGCATAATTTGCAGAAGGGCGGAATGTTTCTTTAATAGATTTTTAAAGAAAGTGTAATTGCCCACGCTTGGCTCACTCCTGCCTTATCCCCTCTTCATATTTCATATAGGCGCGAATAATCTTCTGCACCAAGGGGTGTCTGACCACATCTTTATCTGTAAGATTAATAAAAGAAATACCTTCAGTATTATACAGGATATCTTTAACTTGCGCCAGTCCCGAAAAACGCCCGCGGGGGAGGTCAATCTGTGTTATGTCTCCGGTTATTACGGCTCTGGAACCATAGCCAAGCCTCGTAAGAAACATCTTCATTTGTTCAGGAGTAGTATTTTGCGCTTCATCGAGGATAATGTAGGAATCATCCAAGGTTCTGCCCCGCATATACGCCAAAGGGGCAATTTCAATAATACCTTTCTCCATATATGTTCTATAAACGTCGACGCCCAAAAGGTCATAAAGAGCATCATAAAGCGGGCGAAGATACGGATCTACCTTTTCCTGCAAATCTCCCGGCAGATAGCCCAGGTTTTCACCGGCTTCAACGGCGGGCCTAGTTAAAATTAATCTTTGCACAAGCCTCTCCTTGAGCGCTTTAACCGCCATTGTCATAGCCAGATAGGTCTTTCCTGTTCCTGCGGGGCCAATGCCAAAAACAATATCATTTTTTCTAATTGCTTCTATATATTCTTTTTGCCCCAGAGTCTTTGGCTTAATTCTCTTTCCTCTGGGAGTAACGAAAACCATATCGCCAAAAAGAGTCCGCAGCCTTTCAGCTTGTCCTGCCCTAATCAGTTCAATGGCATACTCCACCTCAGGAACATTTGGCACCTGCCCCTGCCTTAAAAGCCATATAAGCTCTTCAAATAAAAGAGCCACCTTTTCCACATCGTCCCGGTCTCCCTCGATAACAATCTCATCACCCTCGGGAATTACTCTAACTTTAAAATACCGGTCTAGCAAGGTGACATGCTGATCAAACTTTCCCAGCAGTTGCCGAATTTCTTCATTGCTTTCCACAGAGACTGTTTTACGTAAATTTCCCGTCGTCAAGACGCTTAATCGCCTCCTGTAATAACATACTCTTCCACAGCAATATTTTCTATGGTTTCAATAATATACTGTACTCCTACTAAACCCTCTGTCCCGGGTTCTACTTCTTTTAATGTCACCAGTTCCACTGAAACGCCCACAGGCAATTGAAGCTCAGCCAAAATTCTGGCTTGTTCAGCCGCTTGTTCCAGCGCCTGCTCAAGGGTGAGCTGGATTTGCTCAAGCTCGATTTCATAGGCATATTCTATTATTATTTCTACAGGTATTTGAAATATCCTTTCCCGCAAACGCCGTTTTATTGATACCAGCTCATAATTGGCATAACGAATCTCATTGTGCCCAACACGAAGCACAGATCGGTTGTCCAGAGTAACATTCCAGGCAACCGACCGCTTGCCAGTTCGAATCCTATTTACAGAAGCCGTTCTTGCTTCACCGTATCCTTCATACCAAACCCTGGCCAACACTTCACCCCGGGCATGAACCGGCACAGGCAGCGGTATTCCTACATCTTCTGAAACTTCATAAGGCGACTGGGGGATCAACACCCCCTCAATCAATAGTTGTCCTCGAGAGACAGTTTCCCCCTCCTGCACACAGGCCTCTCCCATAATCACCATCACTTCTGTTACCAGCCCGTCCTTGGCTGCCACAATATTCCCGGGCATATCATTTTCCACAGGAGGGGGTACTTTCTCAACAATTTCTATTACTAATCGTGTGCCGCGAATGTTAAGCCCAACCCATGCTAGCGAAGGCTCACGAAGAATCATTTCATTTGCCAGTTCCTCTTTGTTAAGCCCAGCCTTCCAAACTCCCGGCCGCACGCCTAATTCTCCAGCAAGACTGCGAATTTGCTCCTCTTTAAGCGTCTCTGTTCCCTCTACAGCTACAAACAGAATTAAAGAAGACAGCAGGTAGAGAGTAATAATGAAAAAGCATCCACCGACAACCAACCCTCGACGCTTAAATGCCCGGCTATAAAAAAAGGGAAGTCCAGCCTTTCTAATTATCTTTATACTACAGCCGGTTTTTTTTGCCAGATGACGCAATTCAAAAAAACTGTCCACATCCATCTTAACAATGGCCTTCTCCAGCCCCCTTACCAAATCCCAAAGAGGAATACCGCGATTAATTGCCAAATTTATAAGCTTTTCTGTCGCTGTTCCCTTTATTGAAACAACTAAATATCCTGTAAAAAAATAACGCAATCTTAGCATTTACACACCCCCGTGAGTCAAAACTCATAATGAATACGGCAGATATTTCCTTCCACCGCTATTTCATCATCTGTCATATAACGAATAATTAAGCTGCCCCCCTCAATAACAATCTCACCGCCGTTAACAGAAAGACGTACTTTTTCCTCAGTGTACTCAATAATGCCCCGGTGGTTTTCAAAGGAACACTGCCCATTGCCAATTACCGTTAAACGTGGCAAGTCCAGCATTATATCCTGCGGCAGCTCAAACATATCTGCCAGGCCTTGCCGCCAATTTTTCCCCCTTGTCCCGCGCACGAACCTCCCCCCATTCTGCTAATAACTATGCATTTTAGCTCTCTCTTATGTTTTTCCGGAACCATATAAAAAAAGACGCTTCTGACATGGAAACGTCTTTTTATTCTTTTTTAGTTATCTAAATCATAATTAAATCCTAATAAT
>DLMZ01000028.1:0-5495 GCA_002479415.1 Firmicutes bacterium UBA7523 | reverse complement strand
ATAATTAAATCCTAATAATCCGATTTACAGAATACTCAAGGCTTACTTCAGCCTCAACATTTTTCTTTTCTTTTACCCCATAATATGGATTGTGAATTTGTACCCCGCAGTCACAGAGTATTGTTTGCTCCGTTTCATGATTCCATGAACTATAGTATGATTCTCCGCACTCCTGGCAATTCCATTTAGCAGGCATTTTTCAAACTCTCCTTACCTTTAAAGTCTTCTGCGCCATATGTTTTGTTTCTGTGAACCTACGCAGCTAAAAAATATCCTCCAGCGGAACCTTGAACTCTTCGTGCAACCTCTTCCCAACCATTAGGGAGATCCTGCGCTCTCCCTTTTCAAGCATAGAATAGTAGCTTTTAGAAATCTGAAGCCGGTGGGCCATTTGAGTTTTAGTCAGCATATTGCTCTCTCTAATAAGCTGAAGCAAGTTCATGCAAGCACACCCTTTCGCGGTTCACGCACCGTTAACTTCAGTATAACCTTGACTGGGTAAAATTGTCAAGCCCTCAATGTAAAAAATTCAATCGGGCGAGCACACTAGAAAAGTTCACAAATTGTGATATAATAGATGCGGAAGAAGGTGAATGCGCATGCTCGGAGAGAAACTTCGCTTGCTAAGAACTCAACAAGGATTAACTCAAGAGGAAGTAGGACGAGCAGTCGGTGGATTTAAGAAGCCGGCAGTTTCCCAATGGGAAAGCGGTGACCGCACTCCGGACGCAGCAACAATTAAAAAGCTCGCCATCTTTTTTGATGTAAGCACTGATTACCTGCTAAGCTTATCTGACAACCCAAAACCTGTACCAAACAAATCTATACAAGTAAAGGATCAGTCAGGAGTTTATGCCATAAACAAAGCATTATCTGAAAACCCCAAACTAAAAAGCTTATGGGGAGATTTAGTAAAACGTGACGATCTTCAGGCTATGATGAAACAGGCAAAAGCCCTACCGCCTGAAGCTGTACGCAGAATAATAAAATACATTGAGATAGTTGAAAATGAATAGCTTTGAAAAATTGAGAGGGCTTCAGCTGCAATATGCGCTGAAACCCTCTCTTTGTTAATAATGCGTTAGTCTTGGAACAAGGCCGTCGATAAATATCTTTCTCCCGAATCTGGAAGCAAAACAACAATGCTTTTGTTTTTATTCTCAGTTCTTTTTGCAATCTGTGTCGCCGCAAAGGCGGCTGCTCCTGAAGATATCCCAACAAGCAAACCCTCCGTCTTTGCAAGCTCTCTAGCTGTTCCAAAAGCTTCTTCATTTTTAACTTTATAAACCTCATCCACAACATTATTATTGTAATTTGCAGGTACAAAGCCGGCGCCTATTCCCTGAATCTTATGCGGCCCCTTATTTCCTCCGGATAAAACCGGCGAATCAAAAGGCTCTACCGCAACAATTTGGATTTTGGGATTGCGCTGCTTCAACACTTCACCTACACCTGAGATTGTTCCGCCTGTACCAACCCCGCCAATAAAGATATCTATTTGACCCTCAGTATCCTTCCATATTTCCTCAGCGGTAGTCTTTTTATGAATCTCGGGGTTAGCGGGGTTATTAAACTGCTGGGGAATATATGAATTTGGCATACTGCCTGCCAGCTCTTCAGCTTTATTTATTGCCCCTCCCATTCCCTCAGCTCCGGGAGTAAGAATAAGCTCAGCACCTAACGCCTTCAACAGATTCCTTCTTTCGATGCTCATAGTATCAGGCATGGTGAGAATCAGCTTGTATCCCCGTGCGGCAGCGACAAATGCAAGGGCAATGCCTGTGTTGCCGCTTGTTGGCTCAATAATAACAGAATCCTTGTTTATCAAACCCTTTTCTTCCGCATCTTTTATCATTGCATAGCCAATTCTGTCCTTAACACTGGAAGCCGGATTAAAATACTCCAGCTTTGCAATTAACCTTGATTCCAAGTTGTTTTTTTTGTTGTAATTTGACAACTCAAGCAACGGAGTGTTCCCGATAAGATCGGGAATACTTTTTGCTATTTTAGACATTTATAGTCACCTCGTTTTTATATTTTGACTTACTAACAACTCACATAGCAACTTATTTCAGCATGCCCTTTTTCTTACTTCAACGCCTTTCGCAATGCCTGGTCAAGATCGCAAATAAGATCCTCGGCATCCTCAATGCCAATGGAAAGCCTTATCTGGTCAGGGGTTACTCCTGCCGCCTTTTGCTCCTCCTCCGTCAGCTGAGAATGGGTAGTAGTTGCGGGATGAATTACTAAGGACTTCGCATCTGCCACATTGGCCAAAAGCGAAAAGATTTCAAGACTATCTATGAATTTTTTTGCACTTTCCACTCCGCCCTTGATGCCGAAAGAGAAAATTGATCCGGCTCCTTTTGGGAGGTATTTCTGCGCAAGGCTATAGTACTTATTGCCCTCCATGCTTGGATAGTTTACCCAAGACACAAGAGAATGATTTTGCAAAAACTCAACAATTTTTTTTGTATTTGAAACATGCCTTTCAACTCTCAGTGAAAGTGTTTCAAGCCCTTGCAGAAAAAGGAACGAATTAAACGGACTCACAGCCGCCCCGGTATCTCTTAGAAGCTGCACTCTTGCTTTAATAATATAAGCAAGAGGGCCTAAAGCTTCTACATATTTCACGCCATGATAGCTTGGATCGGGCTCGGTAAGGCCGGCAAACCTACCGCTTCCAGCCCAGTCAAACTTGCCGGAATCAACAATAACGCCGCCAATAGATGTACCATGACCGCCTATAAACTTAGTTGCGGAATGCACAACAATATCTGCTCCGAATTCAATGGGCCTGATAAGGTACGGAGTACCGAAGGTATTATCAATAATTACAGGTAAACCGTTTTCATGGGCAATATTAGCCACCGCTTCAAAATCAATAATATTAATGCCCGGGTTCCCGATGGTTTCAATATATACCGCTTTTGTTTTTTTATTTATTGCTTTTCTAAAGTTTTCCGGGTCATCCGGGTCTACAAAAACCGTATTAATTCCAAGCTTTGGCAAAGTGACAGAAAAAAGGTTGTAGGTGCCTCCGTAAAGCGTGCTTGCCGACACTATCTCATCGCCGCTCCCGGCAATATTTAGTATGGCATAGGTAATGGCAGCAGAGCCTGAAGCAACTGCCAGCGCCCCTACGCCGCCTTCAAGAGCCGCTATCCTTTGTTCAAAAACATCGGTGGTCGGATTCATAATTCTTGTGTAAATATTGCCAAATTCTTTTAAAGCAAAAAGGTTTTCGGCGTGTTCCGCGTTGTTAAAAACATAAGAACTTGTCTGATAAATGGGAACAGCCCTTGACCCGGTTGTCGGATCAGCCTTTTGTCCTGCATGCACCTGTAGCGTATCAAATTTTAGTTTTCTTTCGCTCATATCTATTCTCCCCTTAAATAAATTTTCTTTTCTTTCTTAAATGTAATACATTGTATCTTCAATACCTGTTATCTTTCTGTAATTCTCTGCAAGGCTTTCCAATGTTAGAGAATCAACAATATCGTTTAATGCTTCATTCATTTTGTCCCACACATGTACCATGATACATCGCTTTATGCTTGTTATACTATCATGAGAATTTTCCGCGTTCTCATCAATTATCGAAAGAGACCCTTCAAGAACCCTTAGGATATTTCCAACCGTAATTTCAGCCGGATCTTCAGATAATACATAACCTCCCTGAGCACCCTTAACACTTTTAACAAGGCCGGCCTTCCTTAGCACGGAAAAAACCTGCTCAAGGTAATTCACGGAAATCCCTTGCCTTTCTGCGATACTATATAAGGCAACATGCTCACCTCTTGAATGTACAGCAAGGTCTATCATTGCTCTAAGCCCGTATCTGCCCTTGGTAGAAATCTTCATTAAACTCCCCCTTTCACTCGCCGAATTTCACTAAATGTAATATTCCAACTCTCTATTCTCAGCAAGAGAACTTCTATAGCATTTAACTAAATCTTCAATTGTAATGGAATTCGCCACATCACTCAAAGCATGCTTTATGCTTTCCCATAGCCCCCGTGTTGCGCAGCTTTTATATCGATCACACGAAGTCTCATCACCTTCAATTATACAAGCAACAGGCACCAAAGGCCCTTCAAGCGCCGTCAAAACATCCCCTACCGTTATTTCTGAAGGGTCTCCGGCAAGGAAGTAACCTCCCTGAGCCCCTCTTATACTATCAACAATCCCCGCTCTTCTAAGAACCAAGAATATCTGCAGGATATATGCTTCAGAAATCCCGCATCTCTCAGATATACTTTTCAGATTTATATGCCCTTCCGTAGAATGGGCGGCAAGGTCAACTATTGCCTCCAACCCGTACCTGCCTTTTGTAGATACCTTCAAGAACATCACCTCCATAACATTTATCTTGGCTGTTCTCACTCACTTAATTTGACTTAAATCGTAAGGAGTTTCCTGATAGACATAATAATTCAGCCAATTCAAAAAAAGCAAATTTGCATGCCCCCTCCATCTAACGATGGGATGCTTACTGGCATCATCCTCAGGGAAATAGTTTTTCGGAGTCTCAATCTCAATTCCCTTCGCAATATCTCTTTCGTATTCAGCCTTTAAGGTACACGGATCATACTCCGAATGGCCTGTAACAAAAACCTGCCTGCCGCCATCCGTTTTCATTAAATATATACCTGCTTCTTGAGACTCAGAAAGTATATCCAACTCGCTAACCTTTTCAACCTCTTCCTTTTTAATACCCGTATGCCTTGAATGAGGAGCAAAAAATACGTCATCAAAGCCCCTCAACAGCATTGTGTTTGGCTTGGAAATCCTGTGCTCGAAAACACCGAACAGCTTTTCCTGCAAAGGATATTTGTTAATGCCATAATGGTAGTATAAAGCCGCTTGAGCCGCCCAGCAGATATAAAAAGTAGAATACACGTTGTGCATACTCCACTCCATTATTTCCTTAAGTTCATCCCAATAAGTAACTTCCTCAAAGTCCATATGTTCCACCGGCGCACCGGTAATTACAAGCCCGTCAAACTTTTCATCTTTTGCTTCATAAAAGGTCTTGTAGAACTTAGTCAAATGTTCCTGAGAAGTATTCTTCGATATATGGCTTTGCGGGTGTAAAAGCTCAACCTCCACCTGAATAGGCGTGTTTCCAAGGAGCCGCAGCAGCTGTGTCTCTGTTGCGATTTTTGTTGGCATCAAATTCAAAATGGCTATTTTTAACGGCCTGATATCCTGCCTTACTGCCCTTTCCTCGCCCATCACAAAGATATTCTCATTTGTCAAAGTTTCTTTTGCCGGCAAAGCATCCGGTATTTTAATCGGCATACCCACACCTCCAGCATAAGCCTAAAATTAACCCTTGTTTTCATATAGACTTACTCGTGTTTCTGTTATTATAACACAATTACAAATAAAATCCAGTGTTTTTTGAATAGCTTGAAAATGTAATAAAAAAACGGCCCAAAGACCGTAAGGTACTTATTTATATGGTGCGCCTGGCAGGAATCGAACCTGCG
>DLMZ01000050.1:55731-57496 GCA_002479415.1 Firmicutes bacterium UBA7523 | reverse complement strand
CACAATTTATTTTACACACTCTTCTATACGCTTAAATGTCTGCCCCTCATAGACTCTTACGGGATTTCCCCGTTCCAGCAGCTCATGCTGAATCCACATGACTTGCTTTGCTAACGCTTCTACCTCTTTATTTTGCTTGTTAATAATTTCGCCAAGCTTGATTAAAGCTATCTTTTTATTCAGGTATTGTGTGCGTGCTTCGGTACTAACAACGGTAAGTCCGGTGGGTACATGAACGACCCTCACTCCTGTTTCTACCTTGTTCACGTTTTGGCCACCTTTCCCCCCGCATCGAAAGGTTTCAAAGCGTACAAGATCTTCAGGATAATCCTTTTTTGCTTGTTCATCAAAGATGCTGATATCAATGAACCAATTTTTACGCTTGTGTTTTGGTCTGAAAGGGCTTGTGGCAATCCACTTTACGGTTCCTTCCAGGTGAGCTGCATTTTTATCTACGGCCAACACCACGGATTTAAAGCAGCCTGCGTATTTCCCCCTAACCTCCTGCACAATTTTTGCATCTTTCATTTCTGCCATTAATACTTGAGTAAACTTTCCTACAGCCAGCTCACATTCATCAGGGCCTTTGCCAGAACTAATCTGAATCAGCATTTTATCACCCCTTGTAGGTCAGTATCGGTCTAAGCGTTGCAATTACCTTAATTAAACCGTACTGCAAAAGGGTTGTGATAACGGTATCGATGTTTTTGTAAGCTTCAGGGGCTTCTTCAAAAAGCAAATCTGTATCGTGGCATACTATGCGGCTTTTTAATTTTGTTTCTCTGATTGTGTCCCTGTTGTACTTTTCCCTGATGCGGGATTTACAGAGGCTCCTGGCCCACTTCCTTCCTGCTCCATGTGACAGAGAATATGCAGACTCTGCTGTTTTTTCCGTGGGGCTCACAATATAGGTAAGAGTTCCCCTGGACCCTGGAACAACAACCGGCCCCACATCCGCAGAAACTGCCCCTTTGCGGTGCAAGAAATATTGGCCTTTTCTCTCGATGAAGTTATGCTTGCAGTCAATAATAGTATCAACCAGGGGATTATAGCCCAGGTAATCAATTAACTTGTTTGCCACAATGCTGCGGTTACGCTCAGCCCACAGGAGAGCATTATCATGTTTTGCGAGATAGTTTTCTGCATCCGTGGTGTTTGCCGGGTACCCAGCAGGGTTATTATGCTCTGTCAGTATGAGTTGGCCGTAGGCTCTGGAGCCACTATGAACCAACAACAGTAAATCATCTTGTTGAATATTAAGTTTTTCAAACTCATCTTCTGCAAAAATTTCTTCTAAGATCTGAAATTCTGCAAAATGGTTGCCGGAGCCAATCGTTCCCAGATCATAAATAGGGCTTGGTTCTGCATGGGGGTTGTGTGCGGGAATATCGGCTAATTCTCTGATATGGTTAAGCCTTGTTAGCCAGCGGTTCATCTTGAACTTCTTTCTTTTTAATCCAGTCTTAAAAAGACCCATGCCGCAGCCAATATCACTGCCAATGATATGCGGATAAACTATCCCTTCCGTTACGACGGTTACACCAACAGGTGATTTCCCAGCATGCAGGTCAGGCAGCCCAACTGCTTTAACTACGCCGCGTAACGCCGCCAATGCTTGTAACTGCTTTATAGCAGTATATTCTATCCAGTTTTTTTCACTTGTTATTAGAGTGGTTTGCATGCAAATCTCCTTTTAAATTAATGAGGTTTTTGCAACAAACATGCAGCCTAAAAATGGCAACAAAAAAACACGATAACCAAATCG
>DLMZ01000050.1:54742-55553 GCA_002479415.1 Firmicutes bacterium UBA7523 | reverse complement strand
ACCAAATCGTGTCCGCGTGCAAAATATCTAAGACTCATGGTTGTCACAATTAGTTTAAATTTAGTTTTCTGCCTCACAATTCGCTGCAAACATAATAAACCACTCCTAATAAACATACTGCAAAACTACACTATTAGTCTATGTGATTTCCAGTCTTTTGTCAATACCCCTGTGTGTTGCGGCTCATTCTGCGATTTTTATTGCTATTAAAGGAAAATAAAGGTTATTGAAGAATATTATTTTAAAATTATTACATACAGTTAAACAGGCCTGTCGGCATTATGATAGAGACCTGATGCCTGAAGGAGTGTGTTGAGATGAAGGATATATATGAAAAATTTGCTTATGACTATGATGAGTTTGGCCCAATAGAAGAGTAATAAGGAGGAAAGTATGAATATAAATAAGCTTTCACTTTGACAGTTACTTCAGACTTTGGTTTTGACGGATCAATGCGGAAACACAATGGGACGGAGTAGTTGTGCTATAAGACACGACTACTCCGTCCCATTGTGTTGGTATAAGGCCTTTCATAGTTTCCGTATGTTTCCTTCCAGCCAAGCTGTAAGTTGTTCCTTTGAAAGTGTCCCGGATGCCATTTTAATCATCGCTTTATAAGCCTCTTTTTCTGGTGCGCACATTTCATAGCCATTCATCTGCAGGAATGTATCCATAGCAACAAGCGCTATTCTCTTGTTGCCATCAATGAAAGGGTGATTCTTGCACAGATGAAAGCCATAGGCCGCAGCTGCTTTAGCTAAGGAATCATGCAGGTAAGACCGGTCAAACATGGCCTTGGGCTGTTCAAGAG
>DLMZ01000050.1:15760-54628 GCA_002479415.1 Firmicutes bacterium UBA7523 | reverse complement strand
CATGGCCTTGGGCTGTTCAAGAGCAGAATCCAGCAGGTTTTCATCGCGCAGTCCCGAAAGGCCGCCATATAGTTCAATTAATTGCTCATGATAGTAAATTATGATGTGCTTCGGAATAAACACAAGGGATTTCACTTTGACAGTTCCTTCAGGGCATTTTTGTACTTTTTATTGGTTTTGTCAAATGAGTTGGCCCATTCTTCAAAATCAGGATCGTAGGGAGTTAAAGCAAATCCACGGCTGCTTTCAACTACATAAAGCTCTTCTCCTTCTTTTATGTTATATTTCTCAAGCAATTCTTTGGGGAGAGTAAGCCCATAGCTGTTGCCCACTTTTCTTATTTTAACTTTTTTCAAGCGTATCACCTCGTTAACATTATAACAATTGTATTACATCCATGCAATGTAATTTTCCGAATAGATTAATTGCACAGATATTTCTAGTCTCAACATAATGAAAAGCCTTTCTTTGCCGGTATATATATACTATAATATATGTAGTTGACCAATATTTAACAGTAACGAGGTGAGGCACATGAAGCCGGGCAAAGACTCAATAAAGGAGTTTTCGGAGAAAAACAATGTTTCAATGATTCTATTGTTTGGTTCGCGTGCTACAGACCGATTTAGAGAAGATAGTGACACTGATTTAGGCATCCTCTTTAAGGGCGATTACGTTTATGAAGATGTGCTGACAGGGTTAATGGATTTATACCCTATGAGTAAAATTGATGTAGTGGTTTTAAACCGTAGCGATCCGCTTATAAATTTTCAGATACTCTCTAAGCACGAAATCATATATTGCCCTGATAGTGAAGTGTACCTCAGATTCTTTTCAGATACCGTAAAGAAATATAATGATATGCAAAAAATATACCGACTTGCCGATAAGTATTTAACATATTTTACCGGAGGTAAGCATCATGGAAGAATTCCATTAACTAGTCTTGCGCAGTATATTAAAGAGCTGGAACCTCTTGAAAAGTATACCATAGAAGAATACACTGATAATTATTTCATAAAGCGTACAGGAGAACGCCTTGTGCAGCTTATTGTTGAAAATATGGTAGACATAAATTCCATGATAATTGCTGAGGAGAACCAACCGCCACCTAAGGACTATTATGTTTCTTTCAAAATAATGAGCAAGCTTGGATATTTGCCGCAGCAGTTTGCGCAAGACTTAGCACCTTGTACGGGAATGAGAAACAGGGTAGTTCATGAGTATGACAAGATTGATGACGATATAGTTTTTTCAAACATACCGAAGCTAAATAAAATGGCAACTGAATATATCAAGTATGTTAATAATTCTCTATAGCAAGACAGAAAAGCTTGATTAGTTTGGCACATTATAATCGAAGCAGGCTTAGTGAAGCAGAAAAATACTGCAGACATCCGATGAGGAGCAGGGAAACCATCCTCATCTTTTGCTATACGGAAAAAGAGATCTATCGTCTGGGTTATATCGGTTGTTCTTGAAAAGTGGAAAGCTCTTGTGTCTTCATACATGTAATCTCAAAATGGTGATAATAAATTGATTATTTTCAAAAGTATCACTGGAATGCAAATAAAAATAATAAGTAATCATTTTAAAGCTGAAAGTGACGAGTGATTTTGTAGAAACGTAACTGTTCCGTCACCCTGTGTTGGCATACTCAGTTATCTGCTTGGTTTGGCAAACAGCGTCTCGACATCAAAGGAAAGTCCCGGAAAGCTCGGATGGGAGAAGGTGCCTTCATGGGTTCGCGATATAGACATATAGAGTCCGTTGCGTAATTCATAAGCTTCAATTATGCCGTCTTCCGGATCTACAATCCAGTAGTGTAGAATCCCTGCCATTCTAAAGTGGTTCAGTTTTGTGACGCGATCTTTTCTGCTGGTGGAGGGGGATAGAATCTCTGCCACTAATGATGGAAGTGTATCAATAGGGTTATGCTGAGGTGGACGGTTTCCGGGAAAGTAGAGTAAGTCCGGCTGTACCACGGTATACTTGCTTAGAGCCAGGTCAAGGGGTGCATTAAAAACTTCGCCTTTTGGGTCTGCTTCCTTGAAATAATCTTCAAGCAGTCTCTGCAGCCTCCTGGAAATTCGTTGGTGGTGAAAGCAGGGGGAAGGGTCGCGTATTAGGTTGCCGTCAATGAGTTCATATTGATAGCCAGGCTCCTCGGGAATTTTGGCGTAGTCTTCATAAGTCAATTTTTTGGTGTTTCTGTAGGTGGCAAAGTCTTCCTTAGTCCGAGCGGGAGGGATTTCTCCGGATAAAGCATTCAGCGCATCCCGCTTATTATAGCGGTACTGTCTGTTGCCTATTTCTACGAAAGGAATCCTCTTTTCCCTGGTATACCTCCAGATTGTATCTACAGAAAGACTTAGAGAATCGGCTAGCTCTTGGGCTGTAATAAGCTTGTTATCTGAATTCACGCAAAGTCACCTCCTAATTAGGGCTAATTTTAGTTTATAACTATAAAAAACTGGTGTCAACTAAAAGCAACAGCTGTTAATTGAGCCCATAAGTGGACAAATCCTTAGTGTATAAGGTAACTGCTTGTGCAAATGCGGTCATTGAAAGGAGCTTTGATCTATGCGTTTTCTTGAACTGGTCGAAAATCGGTACAGTACGCGGGATTATTTGGATAGAGCGGTTGAGCGGGAAAAGATAGAAAGGTGTCTTGAAGCTGCGCGTCTCGCTCCTTCGGCCTGTAACTCTCAACCGTGGCATTTCATTGTGGTTGATGACCATAGCTTGAAGAGTCTTGTGGCAAAGGAAACTTTGGGACCGATGGGGTCTTTAAACCGGTTTACTTTAAAGGCTCCCGTTCTGATTGCTGTTGTTGCGGAGAAGCCCAACCTTTCGTCACAGATGGGTGCAATAATAAAGAATAGGCCCTTTTATCTTATTGATATCGGCATTGCTGCAGAGCATATCTGCCTGCAGGCGGTAGAGGAGGGACTTGGGACCTGCATATTAGGATGGTTTGATGAAGCAGCTGTAAAGAAGCTTCTTGATGTTCCGGCGAAAAATAGAGTGGAACTAATAATTAGTATGGGATATCCTGCAGAGGTAAAAGCTGCAAAAAAAAGAAAACCGCTGTCACAGGTTTTTAATTATAATCGTTACTGAGATTTTTGTTATAGGTTGGTAAAAGAGCTAAATTAATATTGCCAGTTGGACTAGAGAAGAGGATTACAGAAGATTTGGACTCAATTGCAAATCTCTTGAATAGTTCAGATTCAACGGGACCAAGAATGTTGGGGAGATGAAGACTGTGAGAATAAGCAAGCACGGATTAAGTTTAGTTATTGTTATTGCGATTTTAGTTGCTTTTACTATCGGGCCAACTGCTTGCCTGTTTCGTGAGTCAGAGGGCAGTGCAGCCGATTTGATGAAAGGCATATCCGCAAACAAATTGGGAGGAAAGGCTGCTGATGATATATTCATTCTGAGTATGTCAGAGTTCTATTTTGACTTATTCAAAAAAACAATAGACGAAAATGAAAATTCACTTGTGTCGCCTCTCTCTGTTATGCTTGCCTTGGCTATGACGGCTAATGGAGCAGCAAATGAAACTTTGGCACAAATGGAAGCAGTGTTGGGAAAAGACATTAATATTGATGATTTAAATAAGTATTTGCTTGCATACACAAAAAATCTGCCAGTTGGTAATAAGTATAGAATTAGTATTGCAAATTCAATCTGGTTTAAGGACGATGAAGGTCTGGTCGTTAAGCCGGAGTTTTTGCAAAAGAATGCCGATTACTATCAAGCTCAAGCTTATAAAACGCCCTTTAATTACCAGACACTTAAAGATATTAATAGCTGGGTTAATAAAAACACTGAAGGCATGATAGATAAAATGCTGGATGAGATTCGAGGAGATGCAGTAATTTATCTTATAAATGCTATGGTTTTTAAGGCAGAATGGGAAAATATTTATCAAAGACATAAAGTGCATACAGGTGAATTCAAGGGAGAAGATGGGAAGGCTTATAATGTTGACTTTATGTCATCAGATGAAAGCGTTTATCTTGAAGATGAATTTGCTGTTGGGTTTGTAAAGCCCTATTCAGGGAGAAAGTATAGCTTTGTAGCATTGCTTCCCAATGAAGATTTAACAGTAGGGGATTATGTTTCTTCTTTGACGGGAGAAAGGTTTATTAGCATGCTGCAATCTGCCTCTAAAGAAGGGGTAAGTGCCTTGCTTCCAAAGTTTTCTTGTGAGTATGAAGTAACTATGAATGAGACTTTGAAAGCTCTGGGGATGCCAAAGGCGTTTTCTGAAAGTGAAGCAGATTTTAGCAGCTTAGGTCAATCAACGGGGGGTAATATATTTATCAGCGAAGTCCTTCATAAAACGTTTATTAAAGTAGATGAAATGGGGACTATAGCAGGAGCGGCGACTGAGATTGTGGAGGAGCACGGAGAGATGGAAATGAAAACAGTAAGGCTTGATAGGCCATTTGTGTATGCTATTGTGGATAACACAACAAGCCTTCCTATTTTCATAGGGACAGTTATGTCTTTTTGATAGAAATACAGGCATGCTAGACTATCAGCTTGGTTTGACAAACAGCGTCTCAACATCAAAGTAAAGTCCCGGATGTGAGAAGGTGCTCCATGGAATCTCTGCCACAAGTCTCATTAGCAGGAGCTTGTTGAATATTGACGTTTTGTGTAACAATAGCTATAATCACATATAATACAGGAAACATTGAGAGGTGAGCCTATGCCTGGCATTAGTACTTTAGATATGGTTATACGATTGCTTTTGGCTGGAGTGCTGGGAGGGCTTGTTGGTCATGAAAGGGAAAGGCATAATCGCCCTGCAGGGTTGCGAACGCATGTATTGGTTTGTCTTGGCTCAACATTGGTAATGATTGTGTCAGTAGCGGGCTTTGGCGGAGATACGGGCGTGAGAGGCGACCAAGCGAGGATTGCGGCACAGGTAATCAGCGGCATTGGTTTTCTAGGTGCAGGTACTATAATGCGTCAGGGAAGCGCGGTGCGAGGCTTGACTACTGCAGCCAGCCTTTGGGTTGTAGCTGCAGTTGGGTTAGCTGTAGGGATAGGCCTTTATGAGGCAGCAGCGGTAGCTACTGTCTTTGTATTGCTTAGCCTCTATTTGCTTACAGGAGTAGAAGAATATTTAGCCCGGAGCCGTTGCAAAAAATTATTATTGATTAGAGCTGTTGATCAGCCGGGATTGTTGGGTAGGATAGGGCAAGTGCTTGGTGACCATGGAGTGAGTATTGCCAGCATATCATTGTCTGATGCTCATTTGATGGGGAGTCATAAAGCAGAAACTGTTATAATAGAGCTATTGGTTAACATTCCTGCTGGATTTAATTCACACAACCTTTTGCAGCAATTACTTCTTGTCCCCGGGATGCTTGAAGTTTCTTGGGAGGGTGAGACAGGTTAGGGTTGTATGTTAATAGCGGGGCTTAACTGCATTTAGAAGTGCAGTTGAGCCTTTTTTATTTAAAAAATGTGACTTAATATTAGGAATTATTACTGCTTAATAAATTGCGATTTAAAGAGATAGCTAATGGTAATAATAGTTAACAAGGATTTGTGAGCATATTTGGGATGTTTTGCTAGTTGAGGTTGTGGTGGGTTAAATGTATAATTTAATCATGGTCAGATAAGGTCAGACAAGAAGGTGCTTCCATGAGTAATTTAGCCAATAATATAGAAAGCTACCTTAAGCGGCTTTTAGATATGAGCCCCTGTGCCGCAATCGTTTTGCAAAGAAAAGAATTGGCTACTCGTTTTAAGTGTGTGCCGTCGCAAATAAATTATGTTGTTTCTACAAGGTTTACCCCTGAGCGTGGTTATCTTGTGGAGAGTAAGCGAGGCGGTGGAGGTTATCTTCGAATTAAGCGTTTAGATTTAACTCGTGATAAGGCAGCCAAATTAGTGGAAATGCTAAAAGGGCTGACGGAAGAAGGCATCTCTTCGCAGGAAGCAGTTAGTTTCGTGGATCGTTTAATCGATGCTCGTATTGCCACACGACGAGAAGGGCAACTAATAAAAGCTGCTGTTTGCCAGAGTGTGAAGCAGATAGAAGAAGATTTGTTGTACAGTACCAGGGCAGTTATGCTGGCTCGTATGTTGGAAATACTTTTGCAAGAGTCATAACAGGAGGAGATTATTATGCTTTGTCAAGCATGTCAAAAAAATCCTGCTACAGTTCATCTTACGCACATCATTAATTATGAACAAAGCGTTCAGCATCTTTGCGAGCAATGTGCTCGTGAAAAAGGGGAATTTGATTTTGGCGCTTCACCGCCTTTCTCAATACAGAATTTACTTACAGGCTTGATGAATATGGAAGCTCCTCTTAAGGAGCAGCTTGTTTATCAGGATAAGCTTCAATGTGAAGGCTGTGGGTTGACGTATGCGCAGTTTGGTCAAATTGGTCGTTTTGGCTGCAGCGAGTGTTACACAGTTTTTAGCAATCGGCTGTTGCCGTTGATGCGGCGTATTCATGGTTCTGCACAGCATGTAGGCAAGATTCCTGCGCGAGCAGGAGGTGTGGTAAGGTTGCGACGCAGTATCGACGAGCTAAGGCGTCAATTAAAGGAGCTTGTTAGTAGAGAGGAATTTGAAGAAGCAGCGGTGATTCGTGATAAAATTCGCAGCTTGGAAGAAGGTGGTGAGAAGGGGGATGCCTAATGATGATAAAGGAATGCGCTGCGGCTCTAGCAAGTGGATGGAAGGCAAAGGGCCGGATGGAGAAATTGTTTTAAGCAGCCGCGTGCGCTTGGCCAGAAATATAATGGGGATGCCGTTTCCCTATCTTGCTTCGGACAGCCAGACTGAAACAATCAATAAACAGGTTGAGCAGGTGAGTATAAATCTTGCCGACGAGTTGGGAGATATTAAGTTTTTGCGTATGAACAATGTTTCCCCTCTGCATCGCCAGGTATTAGTAGAGAAGCATTTAATCAGCCCTTTACTGGTAAAAGAGCCCCATAACTCCGCAGTTATTTTGCGTAATGATCAGGCGGTTAGTGTTATGGTGAATGAAGAGGATCATTTGCGTATTCAGTGTTTATTGCCCGGTCTGCAATTAGAGGAGGCTTTTGCAGAAGCAAACAGATGGGATGATTTGTTTGAGAAAGAATTAGATTACGCTTATGATGAACAATGGGGTTTTCTTACGGTATGCCCGACCAATGTGGGCACTGGACTTAGGGCCTCGGTAATGGTGCATTTGCCGGCACTTACGCTGACAAAGCAGATTAACAGAGTGCTTTCAGCTATTGCCCAAGTAGGGTTGGCCGTTCGCGGCTTATATGGGGAAGGGTCTGAAATTATTGGCAATTTGGTTCAGATTTCAAACCAAGTTACTTTGGGTCAGAGTGAAAATGAGATAATTAGAAACCTTTACGGTGTAACAAGGCAAATTGTGGAGCAGGAATCTAGTGCGCGCCAGGTTTTGCTGAATGAGGGACGTGATCGGCTTTCTGACAGAGTCAATAGAGCGTTTGGTGTGCTTACTCACGCACGCTTAATGTCTTCACAAGAAGCTCTGCAGTTATTGTCAGACGTCCGTTTGGGGATTGATTCAGGGTTAATTGGTGATGTGTCAGGTAATGTTTTGAAGGAGCTAATGGTTTTGCTTCGTCCCGCATGTCTGCAGATGGAGGCGGGCAGGGAGTTGGACGGCATGGAACGCGATAGAGAGAGGGCCTGTTTAATTCGTAAAAGTTTAGGTCCTAAATAAAATAAGGAGGAGTGCAGATGTTTATGTTTGGCAGATTTACCGAAAGAGCGCAGAGAGTGTTGGTTTTGGCCCAAAAAGAGGCGAAGCAGCTTCAGCATGCTTTTGTGGGCACAGAACATATTTTGTTGGGGTTGATTAAGGACGGCGAAGGTATTGCTGCTAAGACTCTGCTTTCCTTCGGAGTGGATCTGGACAGCGTCCGTTCAGAAATTGAAAAGCTGATTGGCGAAAGTGACCAGCAAGCAGTTTCACAAGAGGTAAACTACACACCGCGCGCTAAGAAGGTTATTGAGTTGGCCATTGAGGAGGGGCAAAGCTTAGGACATAATTATGTGGGTACTGAGCACCTTCTCTTGGGCCTAATCCGTGAGGGTGAAGGGGTTGCGGCACAAGTGCTGGCTAATCTAGGTGTGGATTTAGGCGGTACTCGCAAGTCAGTGTTGGCGCTTCTAGGCGGTAACGATTCTTCTTTCCCTGAAGAGAACGGAAAAAGCAATTCTACCACACCTACCGTTGATCAGTTTGGCCGTGATTTGACTAAACTAGCTCGGGAAGGCAAGTTGGATCCGGTAATAGGTCGCGAGACGGAAATAGAGCGGGTCATTCAGGTGCTTTCGCGACGCACAAAAAACAATCCATGCTTAATCGGTGAGCCGGGTGTCGGTAAAACAGCAGTGGCTGAAGGCCTTGCTCAGCGTATTATTGAAGGGAATGTTCCTGAAACTCTGAAGGACAAAAGGGTGTCTTCTCTTGAATTAGCCGCTGTGGTTGCCGGCACAAAGTATCGTGGAGAGTTTGAAGAGCGGCTGCGCAAGCTGATGGATGAATTGCGTTCTGCCGGCAATGTAATTGTTTTTATTGATGAATTGCATACTCTTATCGGGGCCGGTGCTGCTGAAGGCGCTATAGATGCGTCTAATATTTTAAAGCCTGCTCTTGCCCGTGGAGAGCTGCAGGCAATCGGTGCGACCACATTAGATGAATACAGAAAGCATATTGAGCGTGATCCGGCGCTGGAAAGGCGCTTTCAGCCTATAACAGTGGGAGAGCCTTCAGTTGAAGAGTCTTTGGAAATATTAAAAGGCTTGAGAGACCGGTATGAAGCTCATCATCGTGTAAAAATTACAGATGAAGCTTTGGATGCGGCCGTTAATTTGTCAGACCGTTATATTTCTGATCGTTTTCTGCCAGATAAAGCTATCGACTTGGTGGATGAGGCGGCTTCCCGTGTGAGAATGAAAGCGTATACTGCGCCGCCTGATTTGAAGGCCTTAGAAGAGCGTCTGGAAACCTTGCGTAATGAGAAGGAGTCGGCAGTGCGTGGCCAGGAGTTTGAACAGGCAGCTAAATTACGTGATAATGAGCAGCAGTTAAGGCAAGAGCTGCAGAATTTAAAGAGAGAATGGGATCAGCGGAAAGTAACCGATGCAGTTTATGCTGACGACATTGCGCAAATTGTGGCAGCTTGGACCGGGATTCCTGTGAAAAAGTTGGCGGATGAAGAAACCGACAGGCTGTTAAATATGGAGGGTATCTTGCATGAGCGCGTCATCGGTCAAGACGAAGCGGTAAAGGCGGTTTCCCGTGCGGTGCGCCGTGCCAGAGCGGGACTTAAAAGCCCCAAGCGTCCCATAGGGTCCTTTATATTCCTGGGGCCAACAGGTGTAGGTAAGACTGAATTGGCCAGAGCTTTGGCAGAGAGCCTTTTTGGGGACGAAGATGCTATGATTCGGCTTGATATGTCCGAATATATGGAAAAGCACACCACGGCTCGTCTAGTTGGTGCTCCTCCCGGATATGTAGGCTACGACGAGGCTGGGCAGTTGACTGAAAAAGTTCGCCGCAAGCCATATTCTGTTATCCTCTTTGACGAGGTGGAAAAGGCGCACCCCGAAGTATTTAACGTATTGCTTCAGGTTTTGGAAGACGGCAGGCTTACCGACGGCAAAGGGCGTGTTGTTGATTTTCGCAACACAGTAATTGTTATGACTTCAAACGTTGGTGCAGATCAATTAAAGAAGCAGTCAAGCCTTGGTTTTCGCTTAGATGATAAGGATACGAAGTATGGAGATATTAAGAGCCGCGTTATGGATGAATTGAAGCGGACATTTCGGCCGGAATTTTTAAACCGCATAGATGAAGTCATTGTATTCCATCCGTTATCTGAGGAGCATTTAGCAGAAATTGTGGATTTAATGCTTGCTGAGCTTAATCAGCGGCTGTCTGATTACGGAATGGGGCTGGAAATTACCGACGAAGCCAAGAAGTTTTTGGCTAAAGAAGGGTATGACCCTAATTATGGTGCAAGGCCGCTTCGTCGTGTAATTCAAAAGCTCATTGAGGATGAAATTTCTGAAAAAATGTTGCGTGGTATCTTTGGCGACCAAGATACGATTTTGGTAGGAATGGAAAATGACAAGCTGGTATTTAACAAAAATGTGCCTGTTGCTTAGTGTGGCTTATGTTGCCCTGATTTCGCGAAATCAGGGCAATATTTCTACCTTTTGCATGTAAAATATAATGCTGACACAACAGGCTGTATATGCTATAATTATAGAATGTTCAGAAAATTGAAAATATAAAATATCTAAAGAAGGATAAGCATGGCTGAAAATAGAATAAAAAAAAATGGTTTTTTGCCCATGATGGCAATTGTTCAAGGGAGGGATATTTGTGAAGGTTGCTGTTTCAGGTAAAGGCGGAGTAGGCAAGACCACATTTTCGGCAAGCTTGATTCATGCCCTTGCTAAACGTGGGTTTAATGTATATGCCGTTGATGCTGATCCGGATACCAGTCTTGGCGCAACATTGGGCCTTCCTTTGGAGGAGCTTTCTGTCCTCCGACCCATTATTGAAATGAAAGAGATTGTTGAAGAGCGTTCAGGAGGAGGCGGTGCTTTCTTTTCTCTTAATCCCAAAGTTGACGATATTTTGGATGATTTCGTCATTAAGCATGGGAATATAAAGTTTATGCGGATGGGAGCGGTTAAGCAAGGCGGTACTGCTTGCTACTGTAAAGAGAATTCGTTCCTTTACGCTGTATTAAACGAGCTTCTGCTTGATAAAAAAGATGCGGTTATTATGGATATGAGCGCCGGCATTGAACATTTGACTCGGGGCACATCACGTGGTGTGGATATGATTATCATTGTTACTGAACCCACCCGTGTTTCGGTGCAGACAGCAAAAGTTGTGCAGAATCTGGCATCTGAACTTGGTGTTCGCCGTATTAAAATACTTGCTAATAAAATTCGCACTGATAAAGAAAGGGATTTCATTAAGTCCCAATTTTCCGAGGAAGAGCTTTTGGGTATTGTGCCTTTTGATGAGGCTGTACTGGAGAATTCCATGGAAGAGAAAAGCGGGCTGCTTGGCGAATTCGGAGTTGTGCCTGGAATTGATGAAGTTTTAGAAAAGGTTTTAAGGGAGGTTAGTTAAAATGACTGATGTTGTCAAAAAGAAAGTGGTTAATCGCAATCGTGCAATTGACCCTGCTGTGCTTGAGGTTCTTGCTAAAGAACTTCCTATGGATACAGCGTATGACCGTTATGTGGCTCAGCAGCCGCAATGTAAGTTTGGGGACACAGGAATTTGCTGCCGCATTTGTATTCAAGGGCCCTGCCGTATTACTGCCAAGGCTCCTAAAGGTGTTTGCGGTGCAACTGCCTACACTATTGTTGCACGAAATTTGCTGCGCAGTGTTCTGGGAGGAACTTCAGCTCACTCCGACCATGCAAAGCACATTCTGCTAACCCTTAAGGCCTTGCTTGAGGATCATGCTCCGGATTATAAAATTGAAAGCCCGGAGAAATTAAAAGCAATTGCGGAGCGCTTTGAAATTCCCGTTGAGGGGCGTACCGACATGGAAATCCTTGCGGACGTAGTTGCTCTTGGCATGGATGACTTCTCCAGGATTGCCGGCGGGAAGATTAAGTGGATTGAAAAAACCGCAACTCCCGGCCGGGTTCAGAAATTTAACGATTGTGATATTATGCCTACTAGTGTTTTTGAGACAATTGCTAGTGGCATGTCCCAAACTCATATGGGTATGGATGCTGATCCTGTCAACCTGATTTTTAAAGCGCTTGAAGCTTCTCTCGCCGATTATACCGGTATGCATGTGGGGACCGACCTGTCCGATGTTTTGTTTGGCGTGCCTGCGCCGGTTTACACAGAAGCTAATTTAGGCGTTATTGATGAAGCAAAAGTAAATATTGCGGTACATGGACACAACCCGCTTCTCTCGGAAATGATAGTCCGTGCCGCGCGTGAACTGGAAGGGGAAGCAATTGATGCAGGTGCTGCAGGCATTCAGTTAATGGGTATTTGCTGCACAGGCAATGAGGTGCTAATGAGGCAAGGCGTGCCGCCGGCAACAAACTTCATGTCTCAGGAATTGCCTATTATGACTGGTGCCATTGACGCTATGGTGGTAGATGTGCAGTGTATTATGCCAGGAGTTCAAGCCGTAGCCGAGTGTTTCCACACCAGGATTATTACCACAGCTAAAAACGCCAAAATACCCGGCTCGTATTATGTGGATTACAGTGAAGATAAAGCCATGGAAAAGGCGAGGGAAGTTATTCGCATCGCCATTAACGGCTACAAAGAGCGCGGCAAAACGCCATGCAGTATTCCTAATACTAAGAGTAAAGTAGTTGCCGGGTTTAGCCTGGAGGCTATGTATAATCTGTTTAGTACCATTAATGCCGATGCTCCTGTTAAGGTTATTACCGATGCGCTTAAATCTGGGGAGTTAAACGGTGTTGTGCTTTTCGCCGGCTGCAACAATTTAAAAGCCGTTCATGATGAAAACCATGTAATTATCGCTAAGGAATTAGCTAAAAACAATGTTTTGCTGTTAGCTACAGGATGTGCTGCAGGCTCTTATGCGAAGCTGGGCCTTCTTGCTCCGGAGGCTGTAGATGCCTACGCCGGAGAAGGGCTAAAAGCGTTTATTAATCGCTTAAACGATGCTAATGCCGATAAGCTTGAGGGCAAGCTGCCTTTAATTTTTCATATGGGCTCTTGCGTTGACAACTCCAGAGCTATGAATCTTGCTACCGACATAGCTAATGACCTAGGTGTAGATGTTCCAAAGATTCCGTTTGCTGTAAGTGCGCCGGAAGCAATGAGTGAAAAAGCGATTTCCATCGGTTCATGGTGCGTAACGATGGGGCTGCCTACTCATGTTGGCGTTATTCCCCCAGTTACCGGCAGTGAGTTGGTAAACGGTATTGCCTTGCAAATTGCCCATGATGTTTTTGGCGGCTTTTTTATCTGGGAAACCGATGCTAATGAGGCTGCGGTAAAGATTCAATCAGCGCTTGATTATCGCAGCTGGAAATTAAAAATTCACGAGCAAACTGCTGAAAAATTTGCTTCTGCAGCTTCCGCTGCCTGGTAAATAGAAGTTTAAGGGAGGAAAGAGCATGTCTAAGACAGCCTTTGATGAAATTTATGCCGGGGCAATATCTGATGATGCCAAAGCGCCAAACAAGCTGTTTCAACGTGCCTATAATGGCGCCATTATTGCCACAAGCTATGCAGAGATTCTGTTGTCTCAAGCTATCCGTAAGTATGGTTCCGAACAGCCTGTAAGCTATCCGGATACCGCTTATTACCTGCCGGTAATCAGCAGCCTTTCCGGGGAAAGAGTGACTAAACTGGGTGAACTTCCCCCAATCCTCAACAGAATGCGTAATCAAATAAAAGAAAAGCTGACCTTCGAGAATGCCCGCCTTTACGGGGAGTCCACAGCTTATGCTGCGGAAATTATTGAGTCGCTGCGCTATCTCAACGGTGCTCAGCCACATGTTCAGCCTTGGACCGGGTATTTGACAGATCCCATTCTTCGCAAGTTCGGCATTCAATTGGTGGATTGGACCATCCCCGGCCAAGCTGTGATATTGGGTAAAGCAAGAACCAGTGAAGCCGCTGCTAAAATTGTTCAGGAGCTGCAGGCCAAGGGGATGATGATCTTCTTGGTCAACGAAGTCATTGAGCAGCTGCTTGAGCAAAATATGAAGCTGGGCGTGGACTATATTGCTTTTCCATTAGGCAATTTTACTCAGGTTATTCATGCAGTAAACTACGCTCTCCGTGCCGGTATGGCGTTTGGTGGAATTCAGCCTGGTTTGCGTGAAGAGCATCGTGACTATCAGCATCGCCGTGTACGTGCATTTGTTATGCATCTCGGAGAGATTGACGATGTTCAGGTAGCGGCCCACTTTGCCGCAATATTTCTTGGCTTCCCTGTTATCTGCGACACGGAGCTGGAGGAAGAAATTCCTGATTGGTATGTGTCTCATACCGACTATGATACCATTGTAAAATATTCCATGGAGCTGCGGGGCATTAAGCTGAAGATTCTTGATATCCCTGTCCCCATAACTATTGGTCCTGCTTTTGAAGGGGAAACCATCCGCAAAGGCGAAATGTATGTTGAAATGGGAGGCGGGCGTACCAAAGCATTTGAGCTGGTTCAGATGGTTGATGAGAAAGATATTGAAGACGGCAAAATAACAGTTATCGGACCGGAGATTGACGATATCAAAGAGGGCGATAAGCTTCCCTTGGGGATTATGGTCAAGATTTACGGACGTAAAATGCAGGAAGATTTTGAGGGAGTGCTTGAGCGCCGCATTCACTATTTTGTAAACTATGGTGAGGGCTTATGGCATGTGGCACAGCGTGATATTTGCTGGCTGCGTATTTCTAAGGATGCTGTGGCTAAAGGCTTTAAAATCAAGCACTATGGCGAAATTCTCATTGCTAAGTTTAAAGAGGAGTTTCCTGCTATTGTTGACCGTGTTGAAGTGACGCTTATAACCGACCAGGAGAAGGTTGAAGAAGCTCTCATAGAGGCACGTGAGCGTTACGCTGTCCGTGATGCCCGCTTAAAAGGGCTCACCGATGAAGCGGTTGAAGAGCTTTATTCTTGTATTCTTTGTCAGTCATTTGCGCCTAACCATGTTTGTGTCGTCTCTCCCGAGCGTGTGGGACTTTGCGGTGCGGTAAGCTGGCTAGACGCCAAGGCGTCATATGAGATTGATCCCAACGGCCCTAATAGGCCTATTAAAAAAGAAGGGCTCATTGACGCTGAAAAAGGTATGTGGCAGTCGGTTAACGAGTATGTGTACAACACATCAAACCGCAGCATAGAAGAAATTAATCTTTACACTCTCATGGATAACCCAATGACATCCTGCGGCTGCTTTGAAGCTATTCTAGCCATTGTTCCCGAAGCCAATGGGTTAATGGTTACTACTCGGGAGCATTCAGGGGATACGCCGAGCGGCATGACTTTCTCAACATTAGCCGGCTCAGTGGGCGGCGGCGTGCAAGCTCCTGGTTTTATGGGAATAGGCCGTTCCTATATGTTATCCAAGAAGTTTTTGGTTGCTGATGGAGGGCTAGCCCGTATTGTCTGGATGCCTAAGGAGCTGAAAGACTATTTTGGAGACGATCTCCGTCGGCGCGCGGAAGAAGATGGTCTTGGCGCGGATTTTGTCGACAAGATTGCTGATGAAACTGTGGGTACCACTTCCGATGAAATTCTGTCTTTCCTGGAGGAAAAAGGCCACCCTGCACTGACTATGGATTCACTTATTTAGCTATGGAAAGGAGTTTAAAATATGGCATTAACAGGTCTAGAAATCTTTAAGCAGCTGCCTAAAAAAAATACTGGAGATTGTGGCTTTCCAACTTGCCTGGCGTTTGCCATGGCTGTGGCGGCAGGGAAATCATCCTTAGATAAGTGCCCCCATATAACTGAAGAAGCTAAAGAAACCCTGGGAGCTGCAGCGGCTCCGCCAATTAAGTTAGTCAAAGTAGGAGCAGGCAATACGGAGGTTGAATTGGGTGATGAGACAGAGTTATTTAGGCACGACAAGCGATTCTTTCATCCTACGGCTATTGCTGTACTAATTAAAGACACGGATGATGTAGCGGCAAAGCTGGAAAATTTCAAAGAATTGGAATTTGATCGCGTCGGCCTCCATTACCGTACAGATATGGTCGCCCTTACTAACGATTCCGGAGACAGCAGCAAGTTTAAAGCTGCCGCAGAAGCGATAGTGGCGGGATCAAAGGCAGCTCTTATTTTAATTAGTGAAGATTTGGCAGCTATGGAATCTGCTGTTGCCGCTGTTGCGGGAAGCAAGCCGTTACTTTATGCCGCAGAAAGTCACAACTATGAAGCTATGACTGCTCTTGCGCAAAAGTATCAATGTCCTCTTGCAGTTAAGGGAGAGGGCTTGGCTGAGTTGGCCGAGTTGGTTGAAAAAATTACTAAGCTGGGACAAAAGGATTTAGTCTTGGACAGCGGCAGCCGGGCAACGTCCCAGGTGCTGGCAGATTTAACACAAATACGTCGCTTAGCCGTTAAAAAACGGTTTCGTCCGTTTGGTTACCCCACCATAGCTTTTACCTCAAAAGAGGACGCTTTGGAGGAAGTTGTGCAGGCCGGCGTTTATCTTTCCAAATATGCAAGCATCATTGTGCTTAAAACGGATAAGAAAGAGACACTGCTGCCCCTTGAGTCCTGGAGGCAGAATCTCTTCACAGATCCACAGAAGCCTATTCAAGTGGAGTCAAAAGCTGTTGCCGTAGGAGAGGTAACTCCTGAATCTCCCGTTTATATTACTACCAACTTCTCACTCACTTACTATATCGTTGAAGGTGAAGTTGAAAGCAGCAAGGTTCCCAGCTATATTCTTCCCGTTAACACCGATGGAACTTCAGTTTTGACGGCATGGGCAGCAGGGAAGCTTGCCGGAGAATCCATTGCAAAAGCGTTAAAAGAAAATGATATGGAGTCCAAGGTTAATCATAAGACTCTGATTTTGCCCGGATATGTTGCGGTTCTTTCCGGAAGCACAGAGGAAGCAACAGGCTGGAATGTTAAAGTGGGGCCGAGGGAAGCTTCCGGTATAACAAAGTTTGCCAAAGAGAACTACGCCTAAGTCGATATACTATGTACCTAGAAAAGGGGAAAAGGATGGATAAAATCTCGGTACGATTTCTACCTGATAATCTAATTGCCAATGTTGAACACGGCACATCCCTTCTTCTCGCCGCCGCATCTGTGGGTTTGGAGCTTAAGAGCAACTGCGGCGGGGATGGTACTTGCGGGCGTTGCCTGGTTAAGGTGCAAGAGGGCCGGCCCAATGTCAAGAGTGAAGGCAGTATTTCTCTTAAAGCCAAGCAGTCCGGATTGGTGTTAGCTTGTCAAGCTGCTGCTGTGGAGAATCTTGTTGTTGACATCCCTCAGGAATCGCGCCTTGATGAGCACCAAGTTCTCCTTGAAGAAAAAGATATTCTGGTGGAGAAGGATGACTTTTTGGCTGCCGGATATAGTCTCAACCCGCTTTGCCGTAAGATAAAACTGACTCTAAGCGAACCTTCGTTAACTGAGAATATTTCCGATTTCAGCCGTTTGCAATCTGCTATACGCAATGAAATTGATTGCCATGATGTTCGTATTGGCCTTAGTATGCTAAAAGGATTGGCGGAGGTGCTTCGAACAGGTGACTGGCGGGTTACTGTTACAGTTGCTCAGCTTAATGGATGTGCCGAAATAATAAATGTGGAGTCCGGCCATACCGACAAACCGGCATACGGACTTGCTGTAGATATCGGCACAACTACTGTAGCAGCCTACTTGCTGGACTTAGAAAGTGGAGTTACGCTTTGCCAAAAAGGAACATACAACAAGCAGTCAACTTACGGCGATGATGTAATTACCAGGATGATACATGCTTCTGTTCCAAAAGGGTTAAGGGAGCTTCATACGGCAATTATACTCACAATTAATCAATTAATTGTTGAGTTATTGTCTCAAAGCGATATCAGCAGTGATGATATTCATTTGGCCATGGTGGCTGGCAACACCACCATGACTCACTTGTTTTTAGAGCTGACACCCAGATATATTCGCTTGGAACCGTATATACCCTTAGCGTCGTTTGTCCCGCTGGTTAAAGCTGAGGAGCTTGGCCTGAAAATAAACCCCGCTGCACAAGTTGCTTGTTTTCCGTCTGTTGCGTCTTATGTGGGGGGAGATATTGTCTCTGGGGCGTTAATTACCAACATGGCTAAGAGGGAAGAGATTACTCTGCTTATTGATATTGGGACTAACGGAGAAATGGTGCTTGGCAATGAGGATTGGCTTATCTCCGTTTCATGTTCGGCCGGCCCGGCCTTTGAAGGAGGGGGCATCACCTTTGGTATGCGTGCGATGAAAGGCGCCATCGAGCATGTTAGCATTGACCCGGAAACGTTTGAGGTGGAAGTAACCACCATCGGCAATGTAAAAGCAACAGGGATTTGCGGTTCCGGTCTCATAGATTGTTTGGCTAAATTTCACCGGGCGGGTATCATTGACAGAGCAGGAAAATTGCAAGCCGATATAAATACATCCCGTATGCGCCAGGGGGATGACGGCTGGGAGTTTGTGCTTGTATGGAGTGATGAGGCTGATTCTGCTGACATCGTTGTAACGGAAAATGATATTAAGAATTTAATGCGAGCCAAGGGCGCCGTATATGCCGGCATCAGAAGTATGCTGAAAGCTGTGCAGCTTGAAGAAGAAATGATTGACAAGGTTTTAATTGCCGGGGGTTTCGGAAATTACATCAATATCCGCGATGCTGTTGCCATCGGCTTATTTCCCGACCTGCCTCCGGAAAAATATACTTTCATTGGTAACTCTTCCGTGAAAGGCGCCAGGCTCGCTTTGCTTTCGCAAGAAGCTTATAGTGAAGCGCAGGAACTGGGCAAAAAAATTACTTATCTTGAGCTGTCAAACGGGAATGATTTTATGGATGAATTTGTATCGGCGCTTTTTTTGCCTCATACAGACATGAGCTTGTTTCCGTCTCTGGCAGCAAATAATGACTAGGAAAGGAGAGCACCTTAATGGCGTTTAATGCAGTTAAAGACAAGTATAGAAGTAAAGTGGGCGAAGTGGTTCTTGGTGCGACAAAGGAGCAGGGAGGCACACGGGACTATACGATTACCATAGGCGGCGAAGCAGCTTTGCCATTTCTTCATTTTGAAGGAGAAATCCCCAATCGTCCTGTAGTTGCTATGGAGATCTGGGACGTTGCTCCCACCGACTGGAATGATTGCTTTAAGCCTTTCTACGCCGATGTTTGGAACGACCCTGTGGCTTGGGCAAAAAAATGTGTGGATGAATATGGAGCGGAGCTTATTGTTCTTCACCTCAAAGGGGCGGACCCCGATGTAAAGGATGCTACTCCTGAGGAATGCGCAAAAGTTGTTAAAGATGTGCTGGCTGCTGTGGGTTGCCCGTTGGTTGTGACAGGTTGCGGCAAGCCGGAAAAAGATAATTTGGTTCTGCCTCTGGTTGCTGAGGCTGCTGCCGGGGAGAACCTGCTGCTTGGTGTTGCGGAGCAGGAAAATTACAAATCGTTGACTGCGGCATGTATGGTTCATAAGCATAACATTATTGCCCAGTCCCCTATTGATATTAATATCTGTAAACAGCTTAATATTCTGATTACTGAAATGAATCTGCCTGCCAATCGTATCGTCATTGATCCCACCATTGCCGCTTTAGGTTATGGTGTGGAATACGGCTATTCTATAATGGAGCGGGCTCGCAACGGTGCACTGCAGGGTGACACAATGCTGGGCATGCCCATGATTGGCAATGTGGGCTATGAAGTATGGCGTACCAAGGAAGCCAACGCGTCTTCTGACGATTTTCCCGGGTGGGGTGAACAGGAGAATCGCGGCATTCTGTGGGAAGCCACAACAGCCATGGCACTGCTGCAGGCCGGTATGAATGTGGTGGTTATGCGCCACCCCAAGGCTTCGAACTTGATTAAACAAAACATAGAGGAACTCATGGTTAAAACCAGTTTCGACGAATAATTTCAAAATGGAGGCAGGATTATGTTTATTATTGGCGAAAGAATCAACGGAATGTTTAAAGATATTGCCCAGGCTATTAAGGATGAGGATCCCCGGGCGGTGCAGGAGTGGGCAAAAAAGCAGGATATTTCCGGGGCCCGCTACCTAGATATTAATACCGGCCCGGCCGCCAAAGATCCGGTTAAAGCTATGCGCTGGTTAGTTGAAGTAACCCAGGAAGCCAGTGACCTGCCATTGACGCTTGATTCAACCAATTACGACGCTATTGAAGCAGGCCTTGAGGTTTGTAAGCGTCCGGCAATGATTAATTCAGTCCCTGCTGAGTGGGATAAAATGGAGCGCGTATTTTCTTTGGCGAAAAAGTATAATGCCTCTGTTATCGGCCTGGCAATGAACGAACAGGGTATTCCAAAGGATGCCGATTCACGGGTAGCTTTAGCAATGGAGCTGGTAGCTGCGGCGGATTCCTACGGAATTCCTATGGAGGATCTTTATATAGATCCTTTGGTATTGCCTTGCAATGTGGGTCAAGACCATGGCCCGGAGGTTATGGTTACATTGCGTCAAATTAAGCTTTTGGCCGATCCTTCTCCCCGCACAGTTGTGGGCCTTTCAAACATTTCACAAGGGACAAAGAACCGTGAATTAATTAACCGTGTCTTTGCTGTGATGTGCGTGGCCAACGGTTTGGACGCGGCTGTTGCCGATGCGTGCGACAGCGGGCTTATTGAAGCAATCGCAACATCACGAATTATTATGAACACCGACATTTACTGTGACAGTTATGTTGATGTTTATCGTAAGCAGAAATAGAGTTATCGTAAGCAGAAATAGAGTTATCGTAAGGAGGAATAGTTGTTGAGTAACAATAAGGAGACAATTCCGCAGTACCCTCCTTGTCAAGCAGGCTGTCCCATTCATCAGGACGCCCAGGAGTATGTGCGCCAGATTTCTTTGGGCAACTATGACAAGGCCTTGGCGGTCATCAGCGAGGTTAACCCGCTGCCTTCCGTCTGTGGCACCATTTGTGCTCATCCTTGTGAGACGGAATGTCGTCGCAAAGATGTGGACGAAGCCGTTTCAATCCGCGCATTAAAGCGTTTTGCTGTAGAAAACGGCAATTGGCCAGAGGTTAATAAGGCTAGTATCACTCGTACTGAAAAAGTAGCAGTAGTAGGCGGGGGGCCTGCTGGTCTTACAGTAGCTAAAGATTTAGTTCAAATGGGTTTTTCTGTTACAATATTTGAAAGGTCCCCGGAAGCGGGCGGAGCTGTTACCAACTACATACCTCATTACCGCCTGCCTATGGAATCAATGCGTAAAGATGTTTCCCGTATTGCTGAGCTTGGTGTGGAAATTCGCACCGAGAAAGAGCTGGGCAAGGATTTTACCATCGATGAGCTTGCCGATGATTATCAAGCTATTGTGTTAGCCATGGGGCTGCCGGTAAGTAAAGGCATACCTATTCCCGGGGTTAATGCTAAAGGGGTGATGTTCGCCCTTCCATTTTTAAATGAAGCCAAGTACAAAAATTTTAAGTTTGAACCGGGTAGTAATGTATTTGTTGTGGGTGGCGGCAACGTAGCCATGGATGTGGCGCGTACTGCAATTCGCTGCGGTGCGGAAAGTGTACAGTTGGCGTGTCTTGAGTGCCGTGCACAGATGCCCGCCTTTTCATGGGAGATAGAAGAGGCTATAGAAGAGGGTGTGGTTATGTTCCCCGCTTGGGGTCCAAAGCAGATTGTTACCAAGGATGACGGGACAGTAGCCGGCATGGAAGTTCAAGAAGTACTCTCTGTTTTTGATGAGCAGAAACGATTCAACCCTAGTTTCGGTGATAACAAGAAAATAATTGAGGCTAACGTTATTATTTTCGCTGTGGGTCAGGGAAATGATAACCTAACTTACTTAACAAAAGATGGAATTGAGCTCACAGAAAGAGGAATTCTCAAATATAATCCGCGTACTATGCAGACTACCCGTCCGGGCGTATTTGCTTGCGGAGAGCTGGTTTTTGGCCCTGGCTCCGCTGTTAAGGCCATGTCCACAGGACGCAAAGTTGCTTTAGCTGTGCAGAATTTTCTGAATAGTGTGCCCTTCGATGCTAACTTGGTTGATCAGTTTACAACCTTTGACGGGCTATTAGATTCCACAGTTGCCAGAGTGAAGCGCATAGAAAGGGTTCATGTACCTGTTCTACCCGCTGAAACTCGAGCTCAAAGTAATGACCACGTGGAAATAGGTTATGACGAGCAAATGGCGCTTTGTGAAAGCCGACGCTGTATGGACTGTGCCTCTGGGGCACAATGTATCGATGAAATCTGTGCAGTTTGTTTAACCTGCTTACGGACTTGCCCCTATGATGTACCTCATATTGACGAAAAAGGTGTTTTCACAATTCGCAACGAGGAATGCCAAGCTTGTGGGCTGTGTGTTGGCATATGTCCGGCAAGCGCAATACGCTTCCGTGATCATTATGTCCAGCATGCTTTAGACAGGATGGAAGACGCTCTAAAGCAGGCTTCCCAAAGCGGACCGGCTACAGTTGTTTTTTGCTGCAGCTATGGTGCTTTTGCCGAACGCGGTTTTTTAGAGTACCTCAAAAGTGATCGTCCATCTAACCTTGCTGTGGTGCGTGTCCCCTGTGTAGCCAAAGTGGAAGTGGCTAAAATACTTGAAGCGTTTGACCTGGGTGCTCAAGGCGTGTTTATCGCCGGGTGCAGTGGGGAAGAAGAATGCACCTACCGCGATGTAAGCAAGTGGGCTGCACAAAGAGTATTACGTGCACAGGATATTTTGGAACAATTGGGCATAGAAAAAGAGCGTGTGGAACATCTAGAGCTTACCCCTGAAGAAGTTCGCAACTTTGCTCCTATAGCAGAAGCTTTTTTGACAAAAATCAATAATGTTAATGACGGTGAGGGAGGCGAAAGCGAATGATTGTAGGTGAACGCAAACCTCTTCAGGAAATAATTAAAGCAGTAGAACAGTATGAAAAGATACTTGTCCTTGGTTGTGGCGAATGTGTCACTGTTTGTATGGCAGGGGGAGATAAGGAAGCCAAGGAAACTGCGCTGGCTATTTCTGTAAGCCGCAAGCGTGCCGGTAAGCCTGTCCAAGTAAAAAGCCACACCATAGAAAGACAATGTGAATTCGAGTATTTGGAAGCTTCACGAAAATTGATTGAAGAAGCCGACGTTGTTGTTTCTTTGGCCTGTGGTGTGGGTGTGCAGACTATGAATATGCACTACGAAAACATGATTACTCTGCCTGGCATTAATACCACCTTTATGGGGCTACCTGTTCAGCAGGGAGTGTGGGTGGAAAATTGTCTTGGCTGCGGGAATTGTGTATTAGAAGAAACTATGGGTATTTGCCCCATTGCCCGTTGCTCAAAGAGTATGCTTAACGGTCCCTGCGGCGGCTCTCAGGACGGTAAATGCGAGGTAAGCAAGGAGACTGAGTGTGGGTGGCATTTAATTGTCGAGCGGTTGATGAAGTTCGACAAGCTATCTGCCCTTGAAGAGGTTAAGCCTCCCAAAGACTGGTCTACATCTCACTCCGGTGGACCGAGAAAAATGATTAGGGAGGATGTGAAGCTGTAATGACAATGAGCAATTTACAAAAAGCATTAAACAGCGGCGCTTTTGTGGTTACAGGGGAACTTGGCCCTCCAAAAAGTGCGGAACGTGAAAAAATTGAACATCACGGCCATCTGCTGGGCGGTGTGGTAGACGCAGTTAACCTCACTGATAACCAAACGGCCATTGTACGCACATCCAGTATCGCTTGCGGCAAAATCCTTGTAGATATGGGCCTTGACCCTGTTATTCAGATTACCTGCCGCGACCGTAACCGTATTGCTATTCAGTCCGACGTCTTAGGCGCGGCAGCTCTGGGTATTAAAAATATTCTTTGTTTGCAAGGAGACCATGCCAACTTTGGCAACGAGCCTGCAGCCAAGAACGTGAATGATCTTGATTCCATCAATCTTATTCGTGCACTTAAAAACATGCGAGACGAACAGTCCTTTATCGGGGGAGAGAAGCTGGCAGCTCCAATTGATATCTTTATAGGAGCGGTAGAAAACCCTTTTGCCGATCCCTTTGAATACCGCGCATACCGCCTTGCCAAAAAAGTGGAAGCGGGAGCCGACTTTATCCAGACCCAGGCTATTTTTGATATGGAGCGCTTCGAGCGTTGGATGGAGAAGGTGCGTGAATTAGGCATCCATAAAAAAGTGCCTATTCTGGCAGGTGTTATTCCCATCAAATCACTGGGCGCCGCCCGCTATATGAAAAACAATGTCTCTGGCATGAGCGTCCCTGACGAAATCATTGAACGCATAAAAGCTGCTGAAAACAAAAAAGAAGAAGGCGTTAAGCTTTGTGTGGAGATGATTGAACACTTAAAAACGGTTGAAGGAGTGGCCGGTATTCACCTGATGGCTGTGGCCTGGGAGGAAATTGTCCCGGAAATCGTAGAGCGCGCCGGCCTATTGCCAAGGCCCAAGTTTGATTAAGAACTGATTACTTTAATACAACCCCGACACTCAGCGCTATTGATATTCGCTGACTGCCGGGGTTGCTTTTTTCTTACAAGGCTTGAAATTAATTTCCTTCGTTTTTTCAGAATGTTTGTCGAAAGAGGGAAATCAGGTGTTTGTGCTGAATATATTGTACAGAAGAAATTGTCTGGAGGCTCTTGTGAATAAACAATTTGTTAAAGATTTAAAAGTAGGAGACCAGATTCGCTCAGCGTTTTTGGTAACTGAAAAAGCGTTGGTGGCATTTAGTCAGCCTAATCGTTCAGGGGAGCAATTTTTAAGAATGCAGCTCGCTGATATTTCCGGTACTGTGCGGGCTGTGGCTTGGGAGAAAGGTCCGGAATGGGCGCAGGTGTTTCAGGTAGGAGATATTATCTGTGTCCGTGGTGAGGTTGGTGAGTATAAAGGGCCTCAGCTTATTGTTCATGGTATTGAAACCACAAGTGAAGATGAGGTTGAGCGGGGCTGGTTTCAGCGTGTGGCACCGACTCCTAGGGAAGAAATGCTTGCTAATTTGGAGGCAGTGCTAAACGATGTAAGCGACCCTTATTTGTCGTTGCTGATGCAGGAGTTTTTCGCTGACACCGAGTTCTTTAAGCGGTATACCGAGGCGCCGGCGGCTCGGTCGGTGCATCATAATTATGTTGGTGGCTTGCTGGAGCATTCCCTCGAAGTGGCTGTGCTCTGCCGTCAGTATGCTGCTATTCACCCGGAACTGGATTTGTCACTGCTGTACTGTGGAGCATTGCTCCATGATGCGGGAAAAATTGAAGAGTATGACAGCGACAGCCTGACTTTTGAGCTAACAGATAAAGGCAAGCTTTTGGGGCATATTATGATTGCCCAGGAAATGGTGGAGCAGCGGATAAAAAAGATTCCAGGGTTCCCCGAAGCCTACCGGCTGGAGCTTTTGCATATGCTTCTTAGCCATCATGGACAGAAAGAATGGGGCTCTCCAGAAATTCCAAAAACCTTTACTGCGTATGCATTATTTCACGCCGATTTAGTATCGGCAAGGCTAAATCAATTCTCTCTGGTTGCAAAAAAAGGTGAGAAAGAAAACGGCTGGACTGAATGGGATCGTCTGCTGGAGCGAAGTGTGTATTTAGGCAAGGCAGAACCGGAATAACAGCCTAGTTTGGTGGTGAGAACATGAAAGATGTTAAGAAAAAGGCGTTAGATGTAACAAGTAAAGGTAAAGTAGTGCCTTTTGAACGCGATGCTGGCTACTATTTGAAAAAAGGCATGTTCAATTACCAAAGTAATAAATTGGATAAGGCATTGCTGTTTTTCCAACGCGCTGTTGCAGCTGAGCCACTTAATCCTTATAATCATTACAATCTTGCTTGCTTACTTAGCAAGATGGGAAGATTAAAGGAGGCGAACAAAGCTTTTTTGCATATTGTTAATACACTTGACAGTTCCATGACCGACTGTTACTTTTTGCTGGCTATAAATTATGGTTTGCTGGAAGACTTAGATAAATCCAGGGAGTATTTGCAGCGTTATCTGCAGTTTGACCCGGAAGGTGAAATGTCGTTTGAAGCAGTGGAACTTCTTGACGCCATGGATGAAGACTTTGTATATGATAATTTGCCTGCTTATACGGAAAAAGATGCGCTGCTTGAGCGGGTGCTGAGCTCAGGAGAACCCGGAGAGATAGATGATTTGTATACAAACAGCGCCGGGTTCAGAAAAGCTCTTAATAATCGTCTTTATCACGTTTCAGATGAATTTAAAGAAGATATTTTACTTTTTTACGGAGAAGTGGGCGGTAAGGATGCGGAGAAGGCGCTTTTGAGCTTTGTCAAAAATCCTTGGATTAAAGAGCGATTTCGGCAGCTTGCATTGCTTGAGCTAAAGAAATACGCAATAAACGGGACGGTTCAGGTATTTTTGGACGGAGAATTAAAAGAAGTTGATTTGGCCAGCTACCCGATACGCACGCCGGTTTGGCAAAAGGAATGGCAGAATGTAGTTGACCGAGCGGTTGAGAATATGCGGCGGAGTAATTGTTACGACGAAGGGTTTTTTGATGATGTTCAAGCAATTTGGCTTGACTATATCAATTCAGTTTATCCTGAAACTCCTGTTATTAGGAAGGTGGAGACATGGGCCGCAGCTTTAGAGTATAGCTTGGCACGTTTTCACTATCTAGATTTAACACAAAAAGAATTAGCTGAGGAATATCAGATTTCACCAGCTAGTATATCGGGAAAATTCAAGGAAATTAACAGCGTCTTGCTTATTGATGAAAAAGCATACAAAAATATGGTTGCCTATCTTAAAGGAAAATAGCTTTTAACCTGAACCCATAAGCTGATAACGGAATATACTGAAAAAACCTTCTTACATAACGCTAAGGAGGTTTTTTATGTGTGCGTTGTCACTTTGGGAAATATCAAGGATTGCCGCCTTTTTGCCTGACTATCGTGAAGGGGTGGGACAAGGAGTGTTGATTTACTATTGTGACGGGACAACTCATTGGCTTAGTAGGGGCTTACGATCTTTCATAGCTAAGATTGCAAAGCTTTTTGCCGTAAGCCTAAAGGATATGCGCCGTAAATATGGTCCGGCTATTGGTCAAGCTAACCTGGCTCCTTTAGTATTTTCTCCGTTTCTATTATTTGTGCCGATAAAAGTTCGTACTCCGCTTGTCAGCGGAGATCCGGCTTATGGCTATTTCAGGCTTTCCTTTATCCAGACCGTGTCGCAAAAGCCGGAGCCGTGCAGCTTGATGATGGAAGGCAGTAATCGGCTTACCGTTAGACAATCTTTTCAAGCTGTGTGCGCTAGGCTCCATGCCTGTGCAAGCTTGGAAAGAACAATTATAAATGATTTTTGGCGAACAATGGATATTAAACAACATTATTTTTATCTTCATTCATTTATGTCGGACAGTTTTCTGCAGGAAAATCAAAATGCTTATGGAATTAAAGGGGTAGAGAATGAGAAAGGGGTATCATTTATGGAGCTTCGTAATTTAATGGAAATTTTAGTAGTGCGAAGACTGGATGAGGTTTTAGATGATGAAAAAGAGGAGGTATGTCGGTGTAATCAGTGCCGCATGGACATGGCCGCTCTTGCTTTAAATGATCTGACCCCCCGCTACGTAGTAACACAAAGGGGAGAAACATACTCCAAGGCCGACCTTTTAGAGGTCCAGCGCTTCGTTGACGTTTTAACTGCAATTTCAAAGGCAGTTAAAATTGTCCATAATAATCCCCGTCACTAGAATAAAAGCCCAAAAAACCCAAAGGCGTTAACGCCTTTGGGTTTTTTTAAGCTGTTTTGCCTGCTCTCTCAGCATAATTTTCCGTTTTTGAGCAAAACTGATATTAAATGCAGAGAGAAGGGGCAGATATGCCACATGAATGTTTATTCGTTTACTTATACGCTCCATCATGTGCTAGTGTTAAAATTGCTGGCAACATTCAATTTCGATCGCTTGCGAACTATACATAATTTTTTGTTTTTGGCTGCAGCCAGCAGCAACGCTGGTGAGCGCCTAGGTATACGCTGTGATTTTTATAAAGGGGTAACCGGTGTTCACAGCTTTGAAGTGCAAGGAGTTATTACTGACTTAGAAAAGAATGATTTGTTGGTGCCTGAAAGACCGGTGCTAACCGGCGAAGGGCGGGAGTTTTATTATCAAATTGCGTCACTGCTGCGCAACGAGCGTTTTTCTGACCATTGTATGCGCCTTGCTCTTCGTTATCAAGATAACTTATGGCGTGTTAACCATGAAGTTCTTTTCCATCCGCTTTTTCGTAAAGAGAAAACGGGCAGGAAAATTACCTTTCCTCTGATCTAACTATTTAAGGATGTTGCGTAGTAAAAACCGCACATCATTAGGAGACAGATTTTCTCCCAAATAATGTTCATTAAGCCAGATTTCAAAGTGCAGGTGCATTTCTCCTTCGCCGCCAGTAATAGCAGGCGGTGTGCCGGAATTGCCTATGGTTGCTATTTGTTGTCCTGCTCTAACAGTGTGGCCGACAGCAAGTTCGGCGCTGACGCTGTCCAGATGCGCGTAACGCGATATTACTTTGCCCTCATGCTCGACCCAAACCTGGCGGCCGCGAAACTTGTCCAATATGTCCTCCGGCGTAGTAGCTGACTGGGCAGAGATTCTCCGATATTCCGCCCGTTCTTCTGCCGTCATTTCCGTATATGTATGGTCGATGCGAATTACTACTCCATCAGCGGCGGCGAGTACCGGCACTCCGCGGTGTATTTTAACGCCGCAAAATCCGTTATAATAATCAACGCCTTCATGAGTGCCGTTTCTATAGCTGCGAGGTGCGCCGGGCAGTTGGCCGTCTGTCATGCCGATGCGGGCGCCTTCAATAGGAGATTGAAAAAATGAAAGCTTGTCGACAATCATTTCCAAAGGCAAGCGATTAATATTCCCTTCAAAGAGGGGGGTGTCAGCCGGCTCTTCAGGTTCCGGAGTTATTATTTCGTCATTATGCAGGGAAGGATTTTCTTCAATAACTTTTCCGTCTGCCGGAGCTCCGCTTGTCCAAGGAAGCATATCGAGAAGAAACGCGACAAAGAATAAAGCGGCCAAAATTGTCAGCACCGTGGTGTAGGCCATGGTTGTTTTTGTTTTATGCAAGTAAATTCCCTCCTTATTACCCTTTTATTTTATCACATTGGGTAGTTTCAGGGAAGATGACTGCCTAATTTACTAGAGGCGCAATGGTAAAAAAGGAAAATTGTAAATATGTGCCGAACTAGTTAACGCATGATATGATTCTAACATCTTAGGCAGCAGGTAAAGGATACAGGAGGATTTATAATTTCTATGGTTCATCTTACTGGCGTTTATGATATGAAGGCAGAAAAAATTGAAGAAGTGTTGGAACTGGCACAGAGCTACTGTATAATCAATAATAATGAGCAACAACTGCCGCTTAATGTACTGCGGGGCAAAATGGTTGGCTTGCTTTTTTTTGAACCCAGCACCAGGACTAAGGCTTCTTTTTATCGGGCTGCAAAAAACCTGGGCGCTGATGTTATAGATTTGCAAGCCGGGTTCAGCAGCGTAGTAAAAGGAGAGAGTGTGCTGGATACCGCGCTAAACCTGCAGGCAATGGGTCTAAATGCCTTAGTTGTACGCCACTCCGCCGCAGGTATTCCTGATTTATTAGCTCAAAACACAGGTATCTCCTTAATTAACGCGGGAGACGGTGCTCACGAGCATCCCACGCAGGCATTATTGGATTTGCTCACAATTAAACAGGAGTTTGGCAGATTTGCCGGTTTAAATGTCCTTATTATGGGAGATATGCTCCACAGCCGGGTTGCTCGCTCTAATATTTTTGCCATGAATGCGCTGGGTGCTAATGTAAGCGTGGGCGGACCGGCTACGCTGGTGCCCCAAGCGTTATCTTCTTTAGGCGTAAACATTGTTCACGACATTGATGATGCTCTTGCCGCCGCAGACATAGTTTATATGCTGAGAATTCAAAAAGAAAGACAGCAGGGCGGCTTGCTGCCTTCTTTTTCAGAATATGCTGCTTTATTCGGGGTAAATGAACGGCGAGTGGCGCTTCTGCAGAAGCATGCCATTATTATGCATCCCGGTCCGGTTAATCTGGGTGTTGAGCTCACTGCTTCCGCTTGCTTTTCTTCTCATTCAAGAATAATAAAGCAAGTAAATAACGGTGTTGCCGTAAGAATGGCTGTGCTGCACCTTTTATTGAATAAATGAGCCCCAGGGAAGGTTGGTGGTTATAAATGGAGATATTAATTCAGGGAGGAACCCTGGTCGATCCTAGTCAAGATGTGTACGAACAACAGGATATTTTAATCCGTGACGGCTTTATTGTCCAAATTGCTCAGTCCATAGACTCAGCCGGCAAGACGGTAATAGATGCTGCCGGTAAGCTGGTAATCCCCGGGCTAATTGACTTGCACACTCATTTGCGTGAGCCGGGCGGCGAGCATAAAGAAACAGTGCTTACAGGGTGTCGTGCTGCGGCAGCAGGCGGCTACACGTCCATTACAGCTTTGCCCAATACGAATCCGGTAATGGATGACTGGCGTACTGTAAACTATGTTAATATGCTTGCCGACAGAGCGGGTCTTGTCCGCGTTTGGCCGGTGGGAGCAGTAAGTAAAAATTCCGCAGGTAAGGAAATGGCGGAAATCGGCACCATGGTTAAGGCCGGCGTGAAAGCTGTTACAGATGACGGCAGAGGGGTAGCCGACGCCAGGCTTCTTAAAAATGCACTTTTATACTGCAAGCAATTTGGCATTCCCCTATTTGAGCATTGTGAGGAGGAGTCCTTAGCCGGAGACGGACAGCTTCATGAAGGAGTTGTTGCTGTAAAGCTGGGGCTGCCGGGAATTTCGTCTAGCTCGGAAACGGTAATGCTGGCTCGGGACCTGCTTTTAGCGGAGGAGAGCGGTGCTCACCTTCATATTATGCATGTCTCTACAGCAAAGGCTGTGGAAATGATTCGTCAGGCCAAAGCTTCAGGGCTTAACGTCACAGCCGAGGTTACACCGCACCATTTGCTATTAACGGAGGAAGCGGCAGACGGCTATAACTCAATGGCAAAAATGAAGCCGCCGCTGCGTACCGATGCTGATGTTAAAGCTCTGCGCCTGGCGCTGGCTGACGGCACCATTGATGCTGTGGCTACAGACCATGCGCCGCATACTGAGGCTGAAAAGACTGGAGATTTTCAGTCTGCTCCCTTTGGCATTGTAGGCTTGGAAACGGCATTCCCTCTTCTTTATACCCATCTTGTTAAGCCGGGGCTGCTCACATTGGATCAACTGATAGACAGGATGTCATGCCGCCCCGCCGCAATTCTAGGTGTGCCGCACGGTTCTTTAAAACCGGGCTTTGCTGCAGACCTTGCCGTAATTGATGTTTCAAATGAGCAGGTAATTGACCGCCACTCTTTCTTGTCTAAAGGTAAAAATACCCCGTTTGACGGGTGGCCTGTTTACGGCGTCCCCGCTATTACCATGGTGGCAGGGCGGGTAATAATGAAGGATGGGATAATTCTTGATGCATAAGGAGAAGAGTATGCCGCAGAAAAGAGTAATGCAGATTAAAGAACACAGCCTTGTGGCTCCTGATACTTGGCGCATGGTGCTGGACGGCAGCGTTTCCGCCAAGCCCGGCCAGTTTGTGCAGGTTTCAGTATCCTCAACCTACGACCCGCTTTTAAGGCGTCCGATTAGTGTCCATGATGATGGGCCGGACGGTCTTGCTCTGTTGTACCGGACGGTTGGCAGGGGGACCCACATGCTGGCAGAAAAAAAGCCCGGCGATAATCTTGATATATTAGGTCCTCTGGGGAACGGCTTCCCCGTCCCGGCTGAACAAAAGGTTATCCTTGTAGCCGGAGGAATCGGTGCCGCCCCGCTTTGTTACCTGGCAAAAAAGCTGGGAGAGGCAGGCAAGCAGGTTATATTCCTTTTCGGCGCACAAAATGCCACTCAGTTATATTTACCAAAAACATTAATCCCATCTTTAACAGCGCTTGAAAAAGCCACTGATGACGGCTCCACCGGTCATCATGGCTTGGTGACGGAGCTTATGAAGAAGTATTTAGAAAATGGCCCTCTGCCGGTATATAGCTGCGGTCCCGAAGGGATGCTGCGTGCCGTAGTTAAGACAGCCGCCTCATATAACGCTCAAGCTTATGTTTCATTGGAGGCGCGTATGGCATGCGGTGTGGGAGCTTGTTTAGGATGCGTGGTGGAGCTGTCGCAAAAATCGGGGAAAACATACCAGCGAGTTTGCGTTGACGGCCCAGTGTTTCCCGGTGAGGAGGTTTTCTGCCATGGCTGCTGATTTAACTGTTAAAATAGGTAACTTGACTTTAAAGAACCCGGTAATGCCTGCTTCAGGCTGCTTCGGCTACGGCGAGGAATACGCGCCTTTCTATGATTTAAACAAACTAGGAGCTGTGGTCGTTAAAGGGACAACAGCTAAGCCATGCCTGGGAAATCCACCGATTCGTCTGGCGGAAACTCCGGCAGGGCTGTTAAATGCCATAGGCTTGCAGAATCCAGGCGTTGAAGCTGCCAGGGAAAAAATCCGCAGTCTTGCCCAAACCGGCGTAACGGTAATAGTAAATGTGGCCGGGCACAGCGTCGAGGACTACCTGAAGGTAATAGAAGTGCTGGAGCAGGATGAAGGGACGGCCGCTTATGAAATTAATATTTCCTGCCCCAATGTTTCCGCCGGAGGCATGGCTTTCGGCACCGATCCCCGCATCGTGGAATCACTTGTTAAAACCCTCAGAAGCTGTACTGCTAAACCGTTAATCATAAAGCTTTCACCCAATGTTACCGACATCGCCGAGATTGCCCGTGCCGCCGAAAACGCCGGTGCCGATGCGGTCTCGTTAATAAACACCCTACTAGGTATGGCTATTGACACCTCTTCCCGCCGACCTCTCCTTGCCAATATTACCGGCGGCTTATCCGGCCCGGCAGTTAAGCCGGTAGCGCTGCGCATGGTCTGGCAGGTTAGCTCCGCCGTAAATATACCTGTTATCGGTATGGGTGGAATCAGCAATGCACAGGATGCGGTGGAATTCCTGCTAGCCGGAGCCGACGCCGTAGCCATCGGTGCCGCCAACTTCGTAAACCCCACCGTCTGCATCGAGGCTGTGGACGGAATCGCCGACTACTTAGTTAAAAATGGCTTTAGCTCTGTGACTGAAATTATAGGGCTTGCTAAAAATACTTCAGCAGATAAAAAAGGAGGCGCTTGCGGATGCGGGAAAAAATAATTGTTGCCCTTGATGTAGATACAGAAATTGAAGCTATGCGCCTGGTTGAACAATTGGCCGATTATACCGGCGCTTTCAAAGTGGGCCTCCAGCTGTATAACAATACCGGACCGGGAATAGTTCAAAAAATTGTGAATGCCGGAGGAAAGGTATTCCTTGATTTAAAGTTCCATGATATCCCCAACACAGCCGCCAAGGCGGCAGAAGCAGTAGCCGGATTAGGCGCATTTATGTTCAACGTCCATGCTTCCGGCGGAGTGAAAATGATGCAAGCCGCCGCACAAGCCTCCCGCGCTAAAGCGGAGCAGGCAGGTTTTTTGCCTCCGTTGCTGATAGGCGTTACTGTGCTGACATCAATGTCGGAGCAGGAGCTTTCTGATGAGCTGGGAGTTTGCCGTCCCATCCCGGAGCAGGTAGCGCACCTAGCCGTGCTCTGCCAAAAGGCCGGCCTTGACGGTGTAGTCGCTTCCGCCAAAGAAATACCTTGGATTCGCCGTGCTTGCGGAGAATCCTTCATAATTGTTACTCCCGGCATTCGTCCTGCCTGGTCCGCTTCAGACGACCAAGTACGTATAGTTACACCTAAAGACGCATTGTCCGACGGAGCAGATTATCTGGTAATAGGGCGCCCTTTAACGGCAGCCGCCGATCCGGCAGAAGCAGCAAAGCGCTTAGTAGCAGAAATAGAAGAGGAGAGTGTTTAATATGATAGCTAAAGAAGAGATTCTTGAGATATTTGCAAAAACAGGCGTTTTGCTTGAAGGGCATTTCCAATTGACCTCCGGCAAGCACAGCGCTCGCTACCTGCAGTGCGCCAAGGTTTTTCAATACCCGGAGCATGCGGAAACACTGTGTAAGTCTTTGGGTGAAAGCTTCATCCAAGAAAAGCCGGATTTATGTATCGGCCCCGCCCTGGGCGGTGTGGTTATTGCGTATGAAACGGCCAGAAGCCTGGGAGTGCGCGGCCTTTTCGCCGAGCGGGACAAGGACGGCACCATGGCTCTCCGCCGCGGCTTTACCATTGAGCCTGGAGAGCGGGTACTGGTTCTAGAGGACGTGGTGACTACCGGCGGTTCGGTTAAGGAAGTTATTGAACTGGTTAAAGAGTTAGGCGGCAATGTAATAGGCGTAGGTACCATCGTAGACCGCAGCGGCGGCACCGCCGATTTCGGCGTGCCGTACACTTCACTGATTCAGGTAGACGTAACCGCATATGAACCAGATGATTGCCCCCTTTGTCGCGCAGGCTCCCCTGCCGTCAAGCCGGGGAGTAGGAAGTAGAAAAAAAGGAGGTTGCAAACCTCCTTTTTTATTGGGGAAAAAGGGAACTATTGCTAGATAATTGGTTTTTTGTAAAGGAATTATCAGAAAAAGATAGAAAAATATACATGTGTAGGGAAATGGGTAATTCTAAATCAGGATTTATACCAAGCCAAAATTGAAAATGACCACTTTTGCCATTATCAAACAAGGAAGAAGGAGTGTGATTTATTTGTTAAAGAAAATAAAGCTAACATTCATGTTTATTGTAGTCACTATCTTATTTTTCTCCACTGGGACTGCGTGGGCAGCTAACTTGATTGGAGAGTATGATTTTGAAAACAACAATACGGATAAATTAGGTGGCTCCACTATAACAATACATCCTAACACAAATACACACTCATATGGCTCTGATGCCCATGGTGACTACTGGCAATGGACTGCGATTAGTCAGCCTGGAGGAGGTTTAATACTAGATGTTGATGGTGATATTAGTCAGAGTTATTCCATAGGTGTAAGATTTTCCTTTAACCAAGTATCGGGGTGGAAGAAAATCATAGATTATGCTAACCAGGCTAGCGATAATGGATTTTATTTTAGGAACGGGAATCTGCAATTTTATCGTTCTGCTGCAGGTGGCGGTGCAATTACCGGCACAACTTTGGTTGGAGCTAATCAGGTAATCGACTTGGTTGTAACACGAAGCGCGGATGGAATGTTCAATGCGTATTTTGTCATTGACGGGGTAGTTCAAACCCCTGCGGAAGTATCGGGCAACGTAGGCGAATGGGCAGTGCCTTATACATTTGATGATGGGGGTGTAATGAAGACGAGATTTGGTTTTTTCTACGATGACAACGCGGTTACAGGTGAATGGACAAATGGTGGAAAAGTCTATGCTATTAAAGGTTGGGATGCTCCTCTGGCACCGGAAAATATTGCAGGGGCCATGGATGCAATTGCAACCACAAGCACGATTACAAACGGAGCAGTAGATCCAACAATTATTGTAACCGGTTCAGGATTCAAAGTGGGTATTACAGCCGATGATTTGGTAGTAGGCTTAGGGACAACTGGTCTGAGCGTCTCAGCAGTAACCCGTGTAAGTGCAACACAAATAAACGTAGGATTTACTGGAACAGCAGCAGCTGGTGATGTAACAATCCAAGCAAAAACATCCGCTTATGATCCCGCAGCAGGAGCTGCAAGTAACACCTTGACTGTGACGGTACCACCACCAACTGCAATTAGCATCGCCGCAATCCCAGGCGTGACAGCACCAGTAAATGGAGCAGCTCCAGTAACAACGATAACTGAAACAGATCAATATACAGGGACAGTGTCATGGGCTCCAGTTCATGATCCGTTCCAAGCAAGTACAGTTTATACAGCCACAATTACGTTAACACCAAAAGCTGGATTTACATTAACAGGAGTAGCTGAAAATTTCTTTACAGTAGCAGGAACATCAGCACCTGCGACAAATGCAGCGAATGCCGGAGTGGTAACAGCGGTGTTCCCAGCAACAGCTTCAGCGCCTAGTGGTGGAGGCGGTTCATCTACCCCACCCCCAACTCCAGTTCAAGAGGCTGTGATTGTTATAGTCAATGGAGAAGAGCAGAATGCAGGTATAGAAACAAAGACAACTGAAGATGGCAAATCGACAGTAACGGTTGAAGTGGATAATAAAGTCATTGAAAGCAAAATTGATGAAGCTATAAAGAACAACCCAACTGGTATCGGTAATTTGATTCAAGTTCCCGTATCTGACAAGACCTCGGATGTTATCAAGGTAGAATTAACCGGTGATATTGTTAAGAAGTTAGAAGGCAATAACTTTGACGTTTCTGTGAAGAGGGACAATATAGAATATATCATTCCAGCAGAAGAATTCACTATCAGTAAGGTTGCAGAAAATCTGGGTATTTTGGAAAAGGATCTGCATGAGATCAAAGTAGAAGTTAAAATTGCCAAGCTTGATGAAAAAGTAGTTGAGAAATATAACGAAGTAGCAAAGGCAAATGGCGCAGAGCTAGTTTTCCCGCCGGTTGAGTTTCAAATCGTTGCAAAAACGACGAAACCAGACGGAACAAAAGCAGATGTAGAGATTAGTAAGTTCAGCAACTATGTAGAGCGTATTATGGAGATCCCCGCAGGGATTGACCGAAGCAAGATCACAACAGGTATTGTGTTTAATACAGACGGCACATACAGCCATGTACCGACAGAAGTATTCCAAAAGGACGGCAAGTGGTATGCGAAGTTGAATTCCTTGACAAACTCAAATTATTCTGTGGTTTGGAACCCAGTCACAGTGAAGGCTGTTGAAAATCATTGGTCTAAGGATGCAGTAAATGACATGGCTTCAAGACTTGTCATATTCAATCCAGAATTTTTTGAGCCAAACAAAGCAATTACCAGAGCAGATTTTGCAGAGTACATTGTAAGAGCATTGGGGCTCTACAGAGTAGGTTCAGCTCATGAGAATAAGTTTAAAGATGTGAGTGGAACAGGTGACAGAACTCTAGCAATCCTTATTGCAAATGAGTACGGTATAGTAGCTGGGTATCCAGATGGTACCTTCAGGCCTAATCAGCAGATTACAAGAGAAGAGGCCATGACTATGTACGCAAGAGCAATGAAGGTTACGAAACTAGAAGGTGTTGACGGAGATAGGTATCAAAACTATACAGACTACAATCAGGTAGGAAGCTGGGCAATAGCCGATGTGAAGGAAGTATTATCTGCCCGTGTATTTAATGGAACAACAGCTACAACCATTTCTCCAAAGTCCAATTTGACTTATGCAGAGGCCGCACAGGCAATCAAGAATTTGCTTTTGGAGTCTAAGTTAATTAACAAGTAATACAAAGGAAAAGCATGCTTTGACTTAAAATGTCAAAGCATGCTTTTCCAAACAACTAAATTGTAGTGTGGAGAATGCTCCAGGGTCAGCCCCCTTTTTAAGATTAACTGGAAAGATTTCCGGGCAGAGGGCGTGGTGACTACCGGCGACCCCGCCGATTTCGGCGTGCCGTACACTTCACTGATCCAGGTAGACGTAACTGCATATCAGATGATTGTCCCCTTTGTCGCGCAGACCCCCTGCCGTCAAGCTGGGCAGCCGTAAGTAGAAAGATATAAAAATATACATGTGCAAAGAAACAAAAAGGAGGGGAATAGGTCTGGAATATAAACAGCGAGAATACCCCTTGTTTTCAGCATGTGGATTAAACTGTGGGTTATGCCCCCGTTATCAAATGGATGGCACATCTAGATGCCCTGGTTGTTCAGGTGAAGGTTTTTTGACAAAACATCCTGCATGTGGAGTACTGTCTTGCAGTCAACGCAAAGGTCTTGAATATTGCTATCAATGTGACGAATATCCCTGCAAAAAGTATGATGGTGCCGACCAATCAGATTCTTTTATTACACATTTAAAACAGTTCAGTGATATGGAGAAAGCAAAAACCTTGGGAATAGACTCTTACAGAAATGTACTTAATGAAAAAATCTCCATACTGGAAATGCTACTGGCAAATTACAATGATGGGCGGCGCAAAGGTTTTTTCTGTCTTGCGATTAATTTGTTGGAAATACAGGATGTTAGGCATGTTATGGAGCAAATTTTAAGCCAAACACAAACCGAACAATCTGTAAAAGACAAGGCAACTACGGCTGTTCAGCTATTTCAGAGCATGGCAGAACAACGGAACTTAACACTAAAACTGCGAAAAAAATCAGAGGTTAAGTAATCGGCTTTCGAAAAGATTGCTCCAGGGTCAGGCTCCTTTATGGAAATTCTGGAAGTTCGCTGAAGGAATTTCAGTGCAGGAAGAGAGTTTGTTGAGGTGAGTCTTATTATGACATCTGAAAACTATGTATATAAAAAAGAAGTTGATTGGTCGCTATTAACAGAAGGTCTCACACTACCATTAGATAACCAGGTTGTTTTTGGCCAGATTATGGGGCGCTTCTTGCAGCGAGGTGAATCCAAAGATATTACACTCTATTTAGGCGAGAAGATCTACAATGCTAAAATAACCAATGTAAATTTTAGCCCCAAGTTTAATAGGAAAAAAGATACACTTCAAATTCGTTATAGTAAGAATGGCGATTTAGCAAATGCATTACAGGAATACTTCTTTAGGAGCTATAATTTCATTAAAAATGTTCGTGAAACCAGAGTCGCGACCGATAAAACAATGATTAGATTGCCAGAAGAATATAAAGAATATCTGGTCATATACACAACGGAATATGATGATTCCTACGTACTCGAAACTATTGCATCGGATGATATGACATTGTTCAAGAATACAATTGTTGGTAAGCAGGAAAGATTAATAGAATCTGTGTTTAATTATGATTTTGAGGATTTATCTGCTGGCATATTAGAAACAGAGCGTACAATAAAAATACGAAAGCTAAATAAAAAGATTGGTGATAATTTAAAGTTGCTATATAGTTTTCACTGCCAGATATGCGGCGAAGCAATAGGTGAAGAATTCGGTTCTCATATTGTGGAAGCACATCATATTGATTATTTTGTTGCCAGCTTTAATAATGATTCAATTAATCAAATGATTATTTGTCCGAATCATCACAGTATTATTCACGATGCAAATCCGGCTTTTGATAGAAGACAGTTACAATAC
>DLMZ01000050.1:0-15676 GCA_002479415.1 Firmicutes bacterium UBA7523 | reverse complement strand
GTTACAATACATATATAAAGATGGATTGAAGCAAAGGCTGGTGTTAAATAAACATCTTTAGTAATGATTTAATCGTTTGGTGAAAATTATTGACTTATTTCCAAGAACGGATAAAAGTTATAAAACACTGTGGACATATAATCCCCCGTACGGATAATGCACCTAAAAACCACTATCGACCTGTTCCCTTGAACGTAAAATCATAAAATACATGCCCGACATTAATCTGATGCTATTCTAACGTCCGATTATCTATAAAAACAAACTGAAAATTAAGGGGGTACATAATGCCAAGAGGTGATAAATACATCGGACTAAAAAGGTTTTTACTAAGTTCAGTAGCACCTATGGTTATCCTTTCATTTAAGGACATTGAGAGAATTATTGGGAACACTTTGCCAAAATCGGCTTATGTTCACGCTGAAGCATGGTGGTCAAATAATTATGATCATTCACAGGCAATAGCATGGATGGATGCAGGCTATGAAACCGATTATGTAACAGATAACTATAAAGATGAAAAAATTGTTTTTGTAAAACGCTAGTAAGCAATAGTTAAACGAACAAGTTCCCATTATCCATATTCTCTACATATCGGAGGCAACTCAGTGAATACCTGTAAGCATATGATCTTGAAAAATGGTGAGGACATTACTAATGACGTGAAATTTTGCAAGTATAATCCGCAGACACAAAAATTTGATGTTACTTTCAAAACAGGAAAAGCTTACCCTTGCAGCTATCAGTCTATTCTGTGGCTGAAGAATCCCGAAGTGCTAAATCCGGCATTATATAATATTACACATGGAGGCCGCGAACTATTTGACATTCAGGCCATATATGTATTTAGTGCGCAAGCTACGAATTACTGGCGAATTCGTTTTAAAAACGGGAGCGAGCGAAGCTATGACGAGCGCGATTTAAAGATTGTAATATCATGCCTTAGCGACGCTACTGCGACTAATTGTTTTGAATACTTACGTCAAATTGCCTCGATTAACGAACTGCGCTCGGAAGAAGGCACCACCCTTTTGGCGAAACAGTATGAGCGTATAGATTTTGTTGGTTCAGATACGGCTTTGGCTGCTTATTTGAACCCTCAAAAGTATAAACTTACTGCAAATCAAAGTGACCCCCCGATATTCCCGTTTGGCTGCAATGCAAGCCAATTAAAAGCAGTTAAAACCGCTTTAACCAGCCAAATCAGTGTTATTCAAGGACCTCCCGGGACAGGGAAAACACAGACGATCTTAAATATTATTGCAAACTTACTTGTACAAGGTAAAACAGTTCAAGTTGTTTCTAACAACAACTCAGCTACTGCCAATGTTTTAGAGAAATTGTCCTCTTTAAAGTATGGCATGGTTTTTATTGTTGCGCCGCTTGGCAATGCGGAAAACAAGTCAGAATTTATTAAGGGACAGGCTGGAGAATATCCAGATATCTCAACATGGGAAGCAGACACTAAAATACAAGGTGAGTTACAAAGAAAGATATACCAATCCTCTTCAGAGCTCTCCAATATTTTTTTTAAGCAGAATCGCCTCGCTAAGATCAGGCAAGAGCTTGCTGATTTGGAACTTGAAATAAAATACTTTGAGCAATACTGTATAGAGACAGGAAGTGAGGAGAATGTTCTAAGGGCAGGTCGCAAGTTGAAATCAGACCGGATTTTGCAGTTATGGCAGGAGTGCTATGATTTTTCTGAGAGTGAGCGGAAAATTTCATTTTGGTACAAATTTAAATGCGTTATAGTCTATGGTATTTCTGATTGGAGCTTTTTCAAAAGCGATCTATCAAGAATTGTTTCGCTTATGCAAAGCTTGGTTTACCGTACAAAACAAGCAGAACTCACTAATGAAATATCCAGTCTTGAGCGTGAATTGCATGCTGTAAATTCAGCGGCTAAAAAGGACCAACTAACTTCTCTGTCAATGAAATATTTGCGTAGCATAATGTTCAATAAATATGGGGGCACCTTAGAACGAAAGAAATTCACAGAGGATGATTTATGGCAAAAACCAAGTGATGTCGTTAAAGAATATCCTATAGTACTTAGTACTACGTTTTCTTCGCGAAGTAGCCTTGGGACTAAAATGATATATGATTATTTAATTATTGATGAAGCGTCGCAGGTAGATGTAGCTACCGGGGCTCTTGCCCTCTCTTGTGCCCGCAATGCAGTAATTGTTGGAGATTTAGAGCAGCTTCCCAATGTTGCATCAGATGATTTGAAAAAGCGCAGCAATGCGATTATTAAGTCCTTTAATATTGACCGAGGCTACTCCTTCACGGAAAACAGCTTCCTACAATCGATATGTAGTATTCTTCCCGATGCACCTCAAACCTTGCTTCGCGAACACTACCGTTGCCACCCCAAGATTATTGGCTTTTGCAATCAGAAGTTCTATAACAATGAGCTGATTGTAATGACAGAAGATGGTGGTGAGAGCGACGTATTATCCGTGTATAAAACAGTAGCTGGCAACCACAGGAGAGACAATTTAAATCAGCGACAAATAGATGTTTTATGTCAAGAAGCCCTTCCAACCTTGAGAGTAGAAAATAATCAAGATATAGGAATCATTGCACCGTACAACGATCAGGTTGATACAGCAAAAAAACAAATCGGCTTAGAAGAAATTGATATCGCGACTGTACATAAGTTCCAAGGACGAGAGAAAGACACCATCATACTAACAACTGTTGACGATGTTATTACTGATTTTACGGATAATCCATATCTTTTAAATGTTGCTATATCCAGGGCAAAAAAAAGGTTCTGTCTTATTATCTCTGGCAACGATCAGCCAGCAGCAAGCAATATTGGTGATCTTATCTCATACATCGAATATAACAACTTTGAAATAGTCGAGAGCAAAATTTATTCGGCATTTGACTACCTCTATCAGCAGTATACGGCTAGCAGGCTGGCCTACTTGCAAAAGCATAAAAGAATATCAAGATTTGATTCAGAAAATCTAATGTATTTACTAATAAAAGATGTACTGTCCAAGCATAATACAACCTTGGATGTCATCGTTCATCAGCCGCTCAATATGCTGATTCGTGATCCTAAACTTTTGAGTGATAAAGAATGTAAATATATGATGAATACTGCTACGCATTTGGATTTCCTTATTTACAATAGGATTAGCAAGAAGCCGGTTCTTGCGATAGAGGTGGATGGTTTCCACTATCATAAGGAGGGCACGTTGCAGGCTCAACGAGATAAGATGAAAAATCATATTTTAGAGCTTTACGGCATCCCTTATCTGCGCTTTGCGACCAATAATAGCGGTGAGAGGGAGAAACTTGAAAAAGCACTGAAAGTTTATGAAAATTGTTAACGCTTTTTATGACCCCAATATCAATGTTAGCAGATAAGCCAGATTCTAGCTGGAGATGATTTGTTTGTTATCTCAACAAGAACTAATCAATCGATTTTTAGGCATAAGAGTATGGAAAAGGGGCGATCAGCGAGCACCACATAAGCCGCTGTTAATTTTGTTTATGCTTAGTCGAATGTTGAGGAACGAGCCCCGAATGGTTTCCTACTCCGAGGTAGTGGAGCCGCTTCAGCGACTATTAGATGATTTTGGGCCGCCTCGTCGCTCGTCACCTGCGTATCCTTTTTACCATCTTGCGAGTGACGGTATTTGGGAGTTCTCGGTTGCACGATCCTATAATATAGTGGGCAGCCCTTCAAGCCGTTTTTTGCTGGACAACAATGTGTCCGGCGGATTTAGTGAGGATATATATAATGGGCTAATGGGTAACCCTGAGTTGATTAGGACAATTGCCTCAAGTATATTAAATGATAATTTCCCCCATTCAATGCACTCGGAAATTCTTCAGGCAGTAGGGCTAGATTTTGGTGCTGTTGAAGTAGATGCTGCGGGGGCTTCCCGAACCCGTGACAGTAAATTTAGAGAACGTATCCTTATCGCATATTCCTTCAGGTGTGCCGTGTGTGGTTTTAATGTTTGGCTTGGTAGGGTGCCGGTAGCGCTTGAAGCGGCACACATTAAGTGGCATCAGGCAGGTGGCCCTGATCAGGAGAACAACGGACTGCTGCTTTGCATTATGCACCATAAACTCTTTGATCGAGGGGCATTTAGTTTTGATCACAACCTAGAGATTAAGGTTTCTGAGTTGGCCCATGGTGGAGAGGGATTTGACCAGTGGCTTACCAATTTTCATGGCAAGAGGATTCGTACTCCAGAGAAACATCAATACAAACCAAGCGATGAATATATTGCGTGGCATCTTAGAGAAGTTTTTCGAGGTCAGGCGAAGTATTCGATAGGTTAAGAGGTAGTTTGGGATGATATTTGCCAATTATTTAAACTAATCAACCAGAGAGGAAAAACGAATTATGGAAGATTTAATAAAGCGCATAATTAAATTTAGAGATGATCGCGATTGGAAACAGTTCCATAGTCCCGAAAATTTAGCAAAATCTATTGTTATAGAAGCAGCAGAGCTATTGGAGCATTTCCAATGGGGCAATACATTTGATAGTGAACAAGTCAGTGATGAGCTGGCTGATGTTATGAATTACTGTGTTTTGCTGGCAGATTGTTTGGACATTGACCTTGTTCAGGCTATGTATAAAAAAATAGACTCCAATGAAATGAAATATCCGGTAGAAAGAGCAAAAGGCTCTAGTAAGAAATATACAGAGCTATAATAACATCAAGGGGGGCAAAATGATTATTTATGAAGGCATCAAAGAAGAGTTTGTAAATGATATTGAAAGCGGTGTTCTAGTTAACAAATTATATGAGAATTTCAAGTCGAAAATCGGGAGAACATCGCCAGGGGAAGTCAGATCATGGCAAAATTCTATGCAATATATGTATATGGCACTAAATGATAAAGATATCCCCCTTGATGTAGGAATCGCCATTGAATATAAAATTCCAGCTAGTTCGAAACGTATTGATTTTATACTGACAGGTACATCAGAATTGAATAAAGAAGCAGCAGTTATTATTGAACTAAAACAATGGAGCAAAGTGGAAAAAGTGTCTGGTAAAGATGGTGTGGTAAAGACTTTGATGAATCAAAGGTTTGTAGAGACAACGCATCCTTCTTATCAGGCATGGTCATATGCAGCTCTTATCAGCGATTATAACGAGTATGTTCAACAGGAAAATATTCAGATGAAACCCTGTGTTTATATGCATAATTATCGCTTATGTGAACGAGATCCTATTTTAGACAATCATTACAGAACCTATATTGACAGAGCGCCAATTTTTACATTGACTGAGGTCGAAAAGCTTAGAAGCTTTATAAAGAGATACATAAGGCATGGCGATAATAAAGAGGTTTTATATCGTATTGAAAATGGAAGAATTAGACCCTCTAAATCTTTGCAGGATGTTCTGGGAAGTATGCTTGCCGGCAACGAAGAATTCATTATGGTTGATGAACAAAAAATAGCATATGAAAATGCCATTCAACTAGCAAGAGCATCTTGGAGTGATAATAAAAAGCGCGTTTTAATTGTTAAGGGTGGACCGGGAACCGGCAAAAGTGTTTTAGCCATTAATTTATTAGTAGCCTTTACCCAAGAAGAAATGGTATGTCAATATGTGACTAAAAATTCAGCGCCGAGACATGTTTATGCGGCAAAATTAAAGGGAAATATGAAGCGTTGCAGTATCAACAACTTGTTCAAAAGTTCCGGCGTTTTTGTAGATGCGCGACTTAATGAGCTTGATGCAATCATTGTAGATGAAGCCCATCGTCTGAATGAAAAGTCAGGTATGTATCGCAAAGGTGAGCATCAGATTAAGGAAATTATTCACGCTTCCCGTTTTTCCATCTTTTTTCTTGATGAAAATCAAAGAGTACATATGGATGATGTGGGTAGTATCGAAAGTGTTAAGACTTTTGCTCTTAAACAGAAAGCACAGGTTTTTGAAATGGAGCTGTCCTCTCAATTTAGATGTAATGGATCTGACGGCTACTTAGCTTGGATTGATGATGTTTTAGGCATTAGAGAAACAGGTAATGTGGATGGGTTTGATATGGATTATGACTTGCAAGTTATGGATAATCCCAACGACATGAAGGATCTCATTTATGAGAAAAATAAGATTAATAATAAAGCGCGTATGCTAGCAGGATACTGCTGGGAATGGAAAAAAGAGAGCCGAAGTAATTCATTGGAGCATAACATTATCATTCCTGATCATTTGTTTAAAATGAGCTGGAATTTAGACAATTCTCAAACCTTTGCTATAGATGAAACATCAGTTCATGAAGTCGGATGCATTCATACATCTCAAGGATTGGAATTTGATTATGTTGGGGTTATTATTGGAGAAGATTTGAGATATGAATCGGGCAGGATTGTAACCGATTTCACAAAAAGAGCTAAGACGGATCAATCTTTGAAAGGGATAAAGAAGTTATATGCAAGAGAGCCCCAAAAGGCTTTGAAATTAGCAGATGAGATTATCAAGAATACGTATCGAACATTAATGACTAGAGGGCAAAAGGGCTGCTATATTTTTTGTGTTGATCCTGGGCTACAGTCGTATATGAAGCACAGGCTTGCAATAATTCGTGCCCAGAATAAATGCTATATTAGTAATACATGGTCACAATCGAGCCTGGTAGCAGAAGAAAAAGAGAGTTATTGAGTTATTGCTCTAGTACAGGAGGGTTAAAACTGAATTCTCATGCAATTCCATATCGAATAGAGAACTAATGCTCTGTTGCTGAAAAGGTGATGATGGAAATTGAAAATGTATGTTGGGGTTACAGATTATGACTGGTTTAAGACTTTGAAACAAGCACATTGTGATGAAGTTAATTTTTGGAGGCCAGGGGGCCGGACAAGCTTTAAAGCCTTGAACGAGGGTGATATGTTTCTTTATAAACTTATAGTCCCCGGAATTATATTGTAGGGGGCGGAGTATTTTTGAGTTTTTTGTTTTTGCCTTATTCGCTAGCTTGGGAAGCTCTTAGAATCGCTAATGGTGGTGCTTGAATTTAGGAACCGTATCTATAAATACAATTAAAATCAGATACCGGATTCTGACTCTCAAATCGGATGCACTATATTATCCTCATGGCAGAGGTGATTATTCTGCCGGAAAGAAGAGAACAGTTGCCAGATCCAGGTTATTTGGAGTGGCATAATGAGAAAGTTTATCTGGGTTGAGAAAGATAATTTACTAACGTATACAAAGTTTATTGTGTTAACGCCGGGCTATAATTGAACATAAGGGGGTGCGGACAATTTCTTGGAAAAATTAAGCCGCTAATCCAAACTGTTTACGATAGTCCCATAAGCTTGAGGATGAGATTAAGCGCAGGTTGGGGGCGATTGGGTATGAGTTTTAAAGACACGGATATTATCATGTATCGGTCTGAGGATGGCACAATAAAAATAGACGTGCGCATGGAGGATGAAACAGTTTGGCTGTCACAGGCCCAGATGGTAGAGCTGTTCCAGACGACAAAGCAAAATATTAGTTTGCATATTAGCAATTGCTTTAAAGAGAGGGAACTTGAGCCGGAAGCAGTTGTCAAGGAATCCTTGACAACTGCCCAAGATGGGAAAAAATATAAAACAAAATACTATAACCTGGACGTGATTATCTCTGTTGGTTACCGCGTCAAGTCCCATCGTGGTACCCAGTTTCGCATTTGGGCAACACAACAACTAAAAGAATATATAATCAAAGGCTTTACCATGAACGACGATCTCCTGAAGAAAGCAGGCGGTGGCAACTATTGGAAAGAGCTTTTGGAGCGCATTAGAGATATCCGTTCCAGCGAAAAAGTGTTTTACCGACAACTATTGGACCTTTTTGCCACGAGTATTGATTATGATCCGAAATCAGAGGAATGTAAGCAGTTCTTTCAGATTGTCCAGAATAAATTGCACTACGCAGTAAATAAGCAAACCTCAGCTGAAATTATCTATAGTCGAGCCAATGCGGAATTGCCTTTTATGGGGATGAAGGCTTTCTCAGGAGACCAACCCAACAAAGAGGATGCAGTGATTGCTAAGAATTACTTGGATGAAAAAGAGTTATCCGTGTTTGAGTTTTAGGGAGTGGAAAGAAGGGCTTTTTCTGATTATTCAATAGACATTTCTCCAGAGATACATATTAAAAAGATGATGAAGCGTTGTAGATTGGTAAATAGCAATGCTGACAATGATACAGTTATCTATAAGGCAAGGGAGTTCTTTAAGTAAATGATGCCCATCGATATAATAGTGAGGTACAAAAATGCTCAAAGAAGGCATCTACGAGGACATAATTAATAACCAAATAAAAAGCAGCCTGGCCAGTCTTAGTTTAGATGATTACGAGATAGGCAAGGAGCTTATTGATGTTGAGGAAGCTAGAAAGATTTTGGCTTCCTATATTTCGTCTGTTACTAGAAAGGCTTTAAGATATGTAAGGGAAAATGAGAAGGATGACCGGGAAGCGATAATGAGTCAAATTGCAACATGCAATGAGATTATCTCTGTATTGTCTAGGAGATTAGACCGGGAAGAGTATGAGGCTTTAAAGATAGCTGAGGAAGCAGAAGTTCTGACTTCTATATATTCTAAGTTAAATAGCATAAGAAGTATTACTAAGGGGAAAGTTGTTAGGCCTATAACGCCGATCTCACAAAGCTCTTTGTTTACGGGGTCACACTATGAGCCCAATATGCTTGGAGAGATACAGAGGGAAATTGTCACGTCAGATTCAATAGATTTGTTAGTGTCATTTATTAAATGGAGCGGGCTTAGATGTATTATTGAAGAGTTGAGAGAGTTTACAGAGAAAAAGGGTAAGTTAAGAGTTATCACGACCTCTTATATGGAGGCAACGGATTATAAAGCGGTGTTAGAGCTGAGTAATTTGCAAAATACTGAAATTAAGATATCGTATGACACGGAAAGAACAAGGCTGCATGCAAAAGCATATTTGTTCAAAAGAGAAACGGGATTTAGCACTGCCTACATTGGCTCTTCAAACATTTCCAACCTGGCTCTTACTTCGGGGCTGGAGTGGAACATTAAGGTTACCGAGAAGGACTCTTTTGATATTATCAAAAAAGTTGAGGCTACCTTTGAAAGCTACTGGAATGATAGTGAATTTATATCCTTTAACAATGAAGAGCGGGAGGATCGGCAGCAGCTGCAGGCAGCTTTAAGCAAGAGCAAGAGAGCAGATAGCCCAGTATTTAATTTTGATATTCAGCCGTATCATTATCAAAAAGAGATATTGGGAAAGCTGCAGGTTGAACGTGAGGTTTTTGGCAGGAATAAAAATCTATTGGTGGCAGCTACGGGAGTAGGCAAGACGGTTATTTCTGCTTTCGATTTTAAGAGGTTTAAAGCAAAGAATAAGGGATCATCTAAGTTTTTATTTGTTGCTCATCGGAAAGAAATATTAGAGCAGAGTTTAAATACATTTAGAGCTATTTTAAAGGATTTTAATTTTGGCAGTTTGTTGGTGGGCGGTCATGATCCTGATACAATAGACCAGCTGTTTATCAGTATTCAAAGCTTTAACAGCAGCAAGCTTTATGAAAAAACAGCCAGGGATTTTTATGATTTTATAATTGTGGATGAATTTCATCATGCTGCGGCTGCTTCTTATCAAAAGCTTCTTAATCATTACCAACCTAAAGTGCTGGTGGGATTGACTGCTACTCCCGAAAGAATGGATGGCAAGAATGTCTTAGAATACTTCGATAATACTATTGCCAGTGAGATGCGTTTAACAGAAGCTATTGATAGAAAGCTATTATGTCCTTTTCAATATTTTTGTGTTACCGATACCGTGGATTTATCTAAGCTCAAATGGAGCAAGAAGGGCTATGACCCTAAAGAATTAGAGAATGTTTATACTTCGAACAAGATACGCAGTAGTCAAATTGTAAAAAGCATTCATAAATATGTTACAGACTTGGAACAAGTAAGAGGGCTTGTTTTTTGTGTTAGTATAGAGCATGCAAAATATATGGCTGAATTTTTTAATAATGCACAGATACCATCGTTAGCTTTATATGCAGGAATAGATTCCAGGGTAAGGGAAAGTGCAAAACAGAAATTAGTAGCGGGAGAGATAAAGCTAATCTGTGTTGTTGACTTATATAATGAGGGTGTAGATATTCCGGAAGTAAACACAGTGTTATTCCTGCGGCCTACCGAAAGTTTAACTGTCTTTACCCAACAGTTAGGCAGGGGGCTAAGGTTGTCTGAAGGCAAGGAATGTTTGACTGTGCTTGACTTCGTTGGACAAGCACACAAAAACTATAACTTTGAAGAGAAGTTCAGGTTACTAGCAGGGAAGACAAAGCATTCCATCAAATATTACCTTGAAAATGGCTTCTTTAACTTGCCCAAGGGTTGTTTCATTCAGCTGGAAAGGCAGGCAAAGGAATATGTTTTGAGAAGCCTAAAGGAAACTGCCAACAACAGGCGGAATCTGGTAAGCAAGATGCAATATTTTACCCATGATACCGGGCTGGAATTAACATTAAATAATTTTTTAAAGCATCACCATTTATCGCTTTATGATTTCTACGGAAAGAATGGTAACCGCTCTTTTGCAAGAATGTCGGTAGAAGCGGGAGTTAAGGACAACTATTATTGTAATAATGAGGAATTGCTGACTAGGAGGTTGTCCGGCCTATTTCAGCTTAATTCCCGCAGATTGCTGGATTTTCTCATAAGCTATCTTCAAGGAAAAAGTGCAGATTCAAAAGAAGAAAGAATAATGTTAGCCATGTTTTACTATTCCTTTTACAAAAAACACCCCCGGCAAGAAGGGTTTGCAACAATTGAAGACGGAGTAGCCAGGGTTTTAGAGAACAAAGAAATAAGAGGAGAAATATTGGAGATATTGAAATATAACTATCAGTCGATGGAACTGATGGAAATTGAAAATGATTTTGAATTTGTCTGCCCTCTCAGGGTACATAGCCGGTATTCCATAGCACAGATTATGGCGGCTTTTGAGTATTTCAACGAAGAAAATAGCCCTGAGTTTAGAGAAGGAGTAAAGTATTTTAAAGACAAGCACTTAGACGCTTTCTTTATTACATTAAACAAATCAGAAAAAGATTTTTCGCCGTCTACTCTGTACGAGGATTATGCGATTAGTGAATGGCGTTTTCACTGGCAGACTCAGAGTACAGTTTCTCAAGATAGCAGTACAGCTAAAAGGTATATCAACCATAGAAAGCTAGGACATAAAATAGCTCTGTTTGTACGAGAGTATAAAAAAGAAAACGGGTACGCCTCTGGTTATATCTTTTTGGGAACTTGTGATTACGAAAGCCATTACGGTAATAAGCCGGTAAGTATTGTGTGGAGGCTTAAAGAAGAAATGCCCCCGATGCTTGTTTCTAAGGCAAATAAGAATATTCTCTAGGAAGTGACATAAATGATTGATGTTAGTGCCGCTATATTAGAAAATAAAAGTGGACAAGTTCTAATCGCTAAAAGGAAACAAGGAAAGAAGCTGGCGGGGTACTGGGAGTTTCCGGGGGGTAAGGTTGAGGAAGGAGAAAGCCCCGAAGAGAGTTTAGTTAGGGAGCTAAAAGAAGAAATGAACCTCGATATCGAGGTTCATGACTTTGTTGGTGAGAGTATATACCGCTATGCCGAAGGCACAATTAGATTAATAGCTTTTAAAGGGAGGATTATCGGCGGGGAAATAAAGTTAACAGATCATGATGAATATGCGTGGAAGCACTTGCATGAGCTAAGTACCGTCAAATTAGCCCCAGCCGACATCCCCCTGCTAAACTTTTTAAACACAGGGGGACGGAGGGGTTGTGTTAATTAAATTTCGTTGAGAAATACCCGGAAATAATTTCAGAGATCTTCCATAATTTCCAAATAGGGGTTTGACCCGGAGTATGTTAACGAAGGATATCCTTTAAGCTTTTGAGTTGTTTTCTTGTGAATCATGGAGCATAGTTATTTGTTTAGTGAAAATACAAGTTCGAACTGCAAGACATAAATACAATGAAAGGAGAAAAGGAATGTCTATAACAATCCTCCGTAAAATAAAAGAAGCTAATGGTGTCGCCAGAGATTTCACCTTTTGCGTTATAAGGCAGATTATATTACAAAGCATATTATTATTGTTGTTTGTAACAAATGTACAGTCTCTTGCAAATAAGCATATGGAACAGCATATTAATTACCCAATTGCTTGGATACTAGTAGGCATAGTGTCAGGCATTAGTGGTTTGTTTAAAATTATACGACGGAAAATCGGCTGGAAATGGTTAGTTATGCCAATGTTAGTTATAGTATTCGGTGTTATTGCTTTATTTATAGCTTTAGGTGTTAGCTGTTGTCCAGATGTTTAAAAATGAATATTGATAAAGGATTAATAGGGGGAAGCACTTTCTTGCTTTCGCTCGAACACCACATATTAGATAAAATGGAATAAACACAAGGGGACGGAGGAGTTGTGTTAACTAAATTTACTGGGACACTTTAAGATGATCTTTACTATTTCATTTGTTGGAACATGTTCGAAACAACATATTTGGAAGGTAAAGGAGAAAGGCCTCCCGAAGATGTAGGCGGCTCATGTGGGTATGAAGAATATGTACGAGTTATGGCTGACGAAACGGATCCTGATCATGAAAGCATGAAGGTTTGGGCGGAATCACAAAAGGAAAGAGAGCTTAGCCGGGAAAAGATAAATAAACACCTTAAGCGGGTTATAAGTGGGTATGGATATGTTTATAGAGACTTATAGGAAGAAGCTAATATAGAAGGAGACAATGTTATGAGTAAGATAGGGAGAAATGAACCTTGTCCCTGTGGGAGCGGCAAGAAATACAAGAAATGTTGCATTGACGAGCTACTGGTGCAGGGAGATACAATGTCAACGGAGCAAATGAGTGATTGATAAGGGTTATGAGTGCCTATCGAGAAATGAAGAAGGAAGAGCTTGCGATGTCTGGCTAGAAGTTTGGGATGCTGTGAAGAAGAGGGCTAAGCCGGAATTTAAAAACTTGGATTATTTGGACAAACAGTATCAAGGAAGCTTTTTTATAAGAAACCTTTGTCAGGATCTGGAGAATGAATTACATAATGCCGGAAAAGAAGACTCGGGATATTTGGAAAAGAGAATAAATTATTGTCAAGAGTTTTTAGAATGCTTCCCAGGTGAAAATGAGTTAATTATTCATAACATGAGACGTGCTATTGCAGATTCATATTCTGGTTTGAATAATTATGAACAAGCAGAAATAGAGTTTGAAAAATTGGTGCAAGATTTTCCTGATAATCCTTGGGGATATATAGGATGGGGTGATATGTATTTCTTAGATCAAAAAAAGATTTTGCCAGAGCTAAAGAGCTTTATGAGAAAGCATCAGCTATAGCTAAAGATAAAACAGATAAAATAGCCTTGCAGGAAAGATTGGAAGACTTAGAATTTGAAATATAAGGGGACGGAGAAGTTGTGTTAAATGAATTTAGTTGAAAAATTTCAGATTAGATGAAATACGGTCACAGAGCACCAGTTCATGATATCGTGCCGCGTGAAGCAGCGCAGCTGCAGGTTTCGAGTGGGCCACAGTAAGGCTGATACAAGGATATTTGTATCTTTAAAATCTTTTTTTCTATTAATACAGTTTCATTTCGGTGTATCTGTTCGGCCTAATTGTTCCTCAATATTACGGCCTCTATACATAATCCTGATAACAGCAACGGTTTTTTGGTTTTCAACAGGTATATAAAACGCCAGATAGCTATCGACTGGCAGAATACGAAGCCCCTTACTTTGCCAAGGCTCTTTTTCATAAAGCTTACAACGAAGCGGTAGCTGGTTCAGTTTCGTAATTCCATCCATGATGCGCCTTGTCTGCTTTTTCGCAACCTCAGGGGCGAGCAGAGAAAAGGCCAGATACTCGTAAATACTGCGCAAGTCTAATTCGGCTTGCTCCGAGTAAACTACTTGCCATTTACTCATACATCGTAATCCTGACGCATTCTCTCTGCAACTCTATCCGTTGAAGCAACCCTTCCGGTGGTTAGATCAACCAGCCCTTTTTCGATTTCTGCATTGAAATGCTCATCGCTCAAACTACCGATAGCCAACGGCTTAGTTTGTGGCAGTTTTACATCGAAAGGAATGCCGCGTTGCAGCACAACCTGACGTAAAAACAGACCTATCGCGCTTGACATAGGGATGCCAAGTTGTTCCAAAACATGTTCAGCCTGTTCTTTTATTTCAGGCTCTACACGCGCAAATATATTTGAAGTTCTTGCCATAGCAATCCACATCCTCTCGTACTTATTATATCCAATTGTATTGCTAAGTGCAATCGCATTGCATGCTTTTCATAGAAATACAGGGGGACGGAGGAGTTGTGTTAACTGAATTTAGCTGATAAATAATATATTAAAGTAAAGGAGTAAATCATGAAAGCCTATATTATTATAATCGAACTGAAATATACGGATCCGCTTATCTGGAGAAGAATTATCATGCCTGCGGGGGCTACATTTAACCGTCTTCATGATGTGATTCAGACAGTTACAAATTTTCAAAGCGGCTACCCTCACGAGGCTTATCATCTCTATGAGTTTGATCTGAAGGAAGAAAATACCAGGGTAACAAACGATGAGGAAGCTTACCAAGAGCATCTCCATTTTAAAAAGAATAGGAAAGCATATGAGAAAAGACTGAGTACAATGCCTCCTGAGCGTGCAGACTTTGAAAAAGCTTATCAGGAAAGACTCCAAATAGTGGTGCGAAAACCTACAGGGTTAAAAATTGATGATTACATTGAGAAGTATAAAGAGATTCTCTATCGTTATGATTTCGGAGACGATTGGGAGTTTATCATCAAGCTGGAAAACATCGTGGATGATTATTATTTCGGCTACCCTACACTACTTGATGGAGCGGAGACAGCACCTCCGGAGGATGTGGGTGGAATTCCGGGATTTTATGATTTTTTGGCAGCTTACAGGGATGAAAAGCATTCGGAGCATGAAGAAATAAAGGCATGGGCAGTAGAGCAGGGCTTTAGAGAATACAATTTGGAAAGGATTAATGACTGGTTGAAGTTCATCGCTTATAAGAAAACAGAGTGGGATAAAATTAATCACTTTAATCATAAGATTATTGAGGACAAGTACCGCAAGAACTAAATAGCGCCCCTGCTCCAGGGTCAGACCCCTTTTTGCTTTTTGGAAATTCTGGAAGCTCGCTGGCAGAATTTCCGGGCAGGTGCTGGTTTTGTCTATAATGGGAAGTTCTCAATGAATACAGACCATCCTGCTTTGCTCGAAATATAGTAGAAATTGTATTTCGGATATGTTTGTTTCACTAATTCATAAGAGGAGGGCTATCTTGAAGAGACTAAAGTTGATATTGATTGGACTGCTTATATTGGCATGTATGATGCTAATAGGGTGTAATTCTTCGAATCAAGGTAATAAGACAGGGGTACAGATTTATAGTATGATCACATCATTAGGGGCTGTTGATAACTATGATACAGACCATCAAAAATTATCGTATTCAGTAACTATAACTAATGAGGAGAATCGGGATATATTTGTTAAATCAATTAAACCTATTTTAGCTGATGGCATTTCTGACAAAGTTATAACTGAAGATTTGACAGTTATTGTTGAGAGTGTTTGTTGTAAGATAAAAGT
>DLMZ01000012.1 GCA_002479415.1 Firmicutes bacterium UBA7523 | reverse complement strand
GTTGCAACAACAACTGTGGTTTCGGTGATAGCGGTGTCTGCATGAGTACTCCGCACTTTGATCTGGATGTTGCCTGTAACGGTGGGATCTACATTCAGAACAGGCGTAATTTCAAGCTTACGTGTGAAGATGCTTGCAGCTGCATCATACTTGAAGCTGTATACCTTGCTGTCGCCACTCATGCCTAAACCAACAACGTCTACATCGCCAGCAGGGCTAAAGGTGGGAGCAGCATTAAAGGTTACGCCAGAGGTAACAATCTCCAAACGAATTTCTTCTGTTCCCACACCTGTTCCAAGTAAACTGCCTACTACTTTTTCTTCGATGGTGATTTTCGCGCCAGTCTTGGCGGAACCCATCTGGATTACTGAGGGAGCTGCAGCTTTAACTTCCACGCTCTTCGCAGCTACGCGGGCGATTGTACGGGAATCGCTTTCAGCCCACTTTACAGCGCCACCGTTTGTGGCGATAACTTCAACTTCTGCCTTTACGTCCCCGGTGAAACCGGAAGCGATGTCCAGAGCGGACTTGCCAGCTACGTTGAATTTAAATTGAACTGCATCTGCTGCAGCGTCACCAGTAAGTGTCAGCTTAACGCGCAACATGCTGTCGCTGGAAGCGTCAAATGCAAGGGTGCCTGCGCCAGCAGCCAAAAGAACATAATCTGCATCAAGTGCTGTAGGCTTGGTATTGAATTTTACTCCATCCGGTAACGTCACTGTAATATAGTGAGTATCGGCAGCTAACCAGCTGTTATTTTCTTTCTCTGAAACAGTCAGAGTACCGCCGACCTTATTGTCACCGGTTGTAACATTTGTGTAGCCACTGCTGAAAACTGAATTTGTTGCTGCGGCAGCGATACCGGCAAACATGCTCAGTACCATTGCCATTACGACTAGTAATGAAAACGCTTTTTTAGTCTTATTAAACAAGCTCATTTCCTCCTTTTTTTTGTGTTTCATTTTTTCCCCTTTGGACATACAACAAACTAAATTCCTTGCTCCTATGTAGGACTTCCCCCCCTTTTCGAAACGGTTATATTCTACAAAAGCGCAAGCTTTGTAACGCTTGGCATTGCAGGCTAAACTTTCCCATTCACCCGCTAACTAGTTAGACAACCAAAATTAATCAAAAGTTCCATGAAAGCGAAATTTTTTATGAAAAAGATTCCAGGCGGGTGAATTCCAAATCTATATTAAGCTCAAAAAGCCGGTTCCACGGGAGTTTTACCCGTGTTACGCGGGTTTTTGGGAAATGGCTTTCTAAAGAATTATTTAACCTCTCCCGGATATCTTCCTCTACCTGTATAATGATATCCTCGGGAATCGAAGCTGACCCATGCTCTATATCGTACTCGGCTAAAACAGCGGGCCTGATTACTGACTGGTAAAGCCAATCCTCAGCGATTCTGGCAAGCAGTGCTGACTGATGGGCCTTGCTGTTAAAGCCGGGCCTCTTATGATAATAGCTGTAAAGAGAGCCGTGGGCGAGAGCTGTGCCAATGCTGTTGCCGGCAGTGTTCCAGCCGGAGTAGGCAGCCAGGGGCAGCAGCAGGTCATTTTCAGCCAGCATGCGCATTAATGCGTCATCGGCGCCGTTGGCATACGCTACATCTGCCAGCGCTACCGGTATGCCTTGCAAGAGAGCTGCTTGAATTTTTTCATGCAGGCTGCGGTGATATGCTAAGGACTCTGTGTCTGTCTGCAGGGTAGCTTCTTGAGTCGGGACTGCAGGCATGTTTATTATAAGGGATAAGTCGCGGTCTTCTGCGCCTTGAATGCCGCCGAGTGAAACAATATGCTGAGCAACGGTATCTCCCAGAGGAATATCCTCATAGCGGGGGATAATATCCTCCGCTCCGGGAGCTCCGTAGATTACTTGTATCTTTGGGGTAAAGCCGTTTATTTTATGTACGGCACGGGCAAAAAGCAACGCGCCTATTTGGTCAGCGCCGGGGTATGTATGGGCGCGGTTGTGTTTGTGGATTTCAAGGTTGCGGGTGTCCATTTTGGAATAGCTGTACTGTGAAGAATCATCGCGAGAAACTATGTAATAAGTGATTAGGCCTTGTTCAAGCATTTTCAGTGTTTTAGAAATAAGGGATTTGTTAATTTTACGGCGTTGCAGATAATCGTCCAGAATATCTTGGGGGATTTCTTCTATTAGACGGGCGTAGTCCTGCTCCTCCAGAGGAGAGGTAATACCCTGAGATTTTTTATCGGTTAGCTCAGAGAGGCGGCTCAGCTTTGCGCCAAATTCCCTAAAATAGGGAGGGTGCCCGGCGCTTTCATTGCCTGTGGCAGACCTCATAATAGTGCTGAAGGCATAGACAGGCACTTTACATGATTGCAGAAGCTTTTCCAGCTGGGACGTGTTTTGGGCGAGCTGTTCCGCAGACAGGTTGTGAACGCGGCTGGGAATCAGGCCGCCAAAGTAGAGTGTGTCAAGAGAAAGCACAATAGAGTCGGCTTTGCCGGCGTTTCCCAACAGCCACTGCCAAAGAGCTTCATTATCTGTGGCCAGCTCTCCTCCGTTTAGGTATTCACGGGGAGGAATGAGCAGAGTGAGACCGGTAAGCTCGTTTAGCTCTATGACATAATCATAGTTGACAGGCCGGTTGTCTAGGGGAATATACAGGATGGTCTTTTCCGTACGTAGTATGCAGAAGGCAGCTGTGATAAGGACAGCTGCAATAAGTAAAAGTACTTTTCTGCTCATCCGGAAAGACCTCCTTGGAACAACACAAAAAAGCCATCTATTATTATATAAGAAATAGCAAATTTATACAATGGCTAATTTCTTTATGCCAACCGCTTGTTTGAAATTAGGGTATGGGTTATTTTATCCAGCTCTTCCAAGGCGCGGCCTGTGCCTTTAGCCACGCAGGCAATAGGGTCTTCGGCCAAATAGACCGGCACGCCTGTTTCTGCTGTGAGCAGCTTATCCAAGCCGTTGAGCATGGCTCCACCACCGGTCATTATGATGCCGTGTTCAATGATATCGCCGGCAAGCTCCGGGGGGGTGACCTCCAGGACATGCTTAACGCAACCAATCATAGCATCAAGAGGCTCTTGGACTGCTTCCAACACATGTTCCGTACGTGCGGGAAATGACCTGGGCAAGCCGCTAATCATATCACGGCCCCGGATTTCCATTTCCTTGTCCCGGTTATTGGGGTAGGCTGTGCCTACCTCTATTTTAAGCGCTTCTGCCGTTCTTTCTCCGATAAGCATATTTAACTCTTTTTTAAAATAACGGGTAATGGCTTCATCAAATTTGTCACCGCCCACACGGACGCTTTCCGTAGTCACCGTTTCTCCCAATGAAATAACTGCAACATCAGTTGTTCCTCCACCAATATCTACAACCATATGGCCGCTGGGCTGGAAAATATCCAGGCCTGCTCCTAGAGCAGCGGCACGGGGCTCTTCTATTAAAAAGGTTTCGCGGACACCGGAGCGCATTACCGCCTGAATAACCGCTTTTTGTTCAACAGTAGTAGTGCCGGCTGGGATGCAAACAACAACACGGGGACGGAAAAGACGGCTACGTTCACTAACCTTGCTGATAAAGTGACGCAACATTATTTCTGTAACTTCAAAATCAGCAATGACGCCTTCCCGCAGAGGCCGAATGGCAATAATGTTGCCTGGTGTTCTTCCAAGCATCCGCTGAGCCTCCTCCCCCACCGCCAGCACCTTACGGTTTTGCTGCTCAATGGCTACGACTGAAGGCTCGTGAAGAACAATTCCTTTGCCACGCAGGTGGACCAGCACTGTAGCCGTACCCAAGTCTATTCCCATATCGGATCCAAGATTCATTAATGCTTCACCTCTTTGTTGGCTTGTACAACGCACACGCTTCCTAATTACCTGCTTTATTCGGCAAATGGCTTCCTTTTCCTTTTTTTTTTGCATTTATTTTATATTATCCCATGTATTTCTTGCGGGTTGCTTCACCGCCACGGAGATGACGCTCCGATTTGTTTCTTTCAAGAACTGCTTTTATCTCACGAGCTATAAAACGGTTGATGTGGGGGAGCCTTTCAGTAATATCTTTATGTACTGTTGATTTCGATACTCCAAAGATTTTTGCCACTTGCCTTACAGTAGCACCAGTTTCTAAAATATAGTTGCTTATTTCCAGGACGCGCTGCTCGATATAGTCCTGCATTTAGCCGCCCCCTTCATACTTTTGTTAAATAATATATTGAAGGGGGACGGCGATTATGACAGAAATACATCCAAGGCATGTTTTCAGCAAGATTAATACCAAAAAAGCATCTGCGTGAAGCAGATGCTTTTTTGATATTAAATATGATATTATTTCGGCGAAATTTCTTTGACAGGATCCAACGCTTGGCCGTCTTTAAAGAGGGCAAAGTGCAGAAAACTGCCTCTTTGGGCATCAAGAAGTGCGCTGCTGCCCACACGAGCTATCTCAGCTCCCGCACTTACCGTATCTCCTACGGCAAAAAATGCGTCAGCAAGATTGGCATACTCTGAGATATATCCGCCTCCGTGCTCTATTTCCATTACTAAACCAAAACGCAGGTCTTCCCTGACATCTCGGATAATACCGGGCCAAGCAGCTACAACAACAGCATCAGGTTTGGCATCGATGTCAACGCCAACGTGAAAACGGAGCTGGTTGCCAATACGGTAAACTTCGTGGTGGCCTGTGAGAATTTCTCCCTCTAAGGGCCAGCGCAAAGGCTGGTTCGGCATGGCAAGAACAGGTACATCCTCTTCCGGGATATCGGGAAAATAATCATCAAACTCAAACGGCAACTCTTGATCAACTGGCTCAATCTCTTGTGCCGCTTCAGCCTCCTGCATAGATGGAACCTCAAGGGGCCGGGAAGACTTTAACGCAAAAATCCCTATTGTCCCTGCCACTACCAAAAGATAAGCCGCCACAGGAGCTATTATTTTTAAATTTTTCTTCATCTGGACATCACCTCTCACGAGGTATTATGCCCATTATTTTCCTGACTATACCGTGCCTATTTTTATTACTGACTTATTTTTCGTCCATTAATCTATCTGAAGGCGGTTATATCCACCCCGGAATAATAATGCCGGATGATTTCTTCATATGTTTTACCGGCTTTAGCCTGACCGTCCGAGCCGTATTGGCAAAGGCCCACGCCGTGACCGTAGCCACGAGCGGTAAAAATTATATGGTCAACGTCATAGCGCCAGGTCAGGTTTGTGGACGGCAGATTGAGCGCGTTGCGCAGATCACGGCCTGTCACAGTTTGACCGGAGATGCTCAACTCTTTTATTCTGCCAGTAGCGGTTCTCACAGGCGTGCCTAACAATGGATTGCCGCCGGCAGAAACAGGCGTCGCCGTCACAAATGGTAAAAGGCTCTTCCCAAGCTGTGTCGTGCTGTACTTATGTTCAGTCGATGACCAGCGGCTACCAAGGCAATAAGAGCATGGCACAGCGCGAAGATATGATACGGCAGCGCTCCAGACATCTTCGCTGTTTTCCGTATGGCCGCCGCAGGCGGCGTGAAATACGGCGTCTATGGCTCGATTGTTATGTATAATAATTTCACCGGCAGTTTCGCGAACAGCTAAGCGGATTTTATTGAGATAGCCTGCGGCATCGGCGGTCGGCCATTTTTTGAGAGAGACTGCTTCCGTTTCCCAAGCTTGGCAGTGTGTATGATCGGTGCAAATATCAGCGCCATGGTGATAGCTGCAGCCTTTGCCTCCTTGGGAAATCATTTGAGCCACCGCATAAGTGCGGGCAACTACCGCTTGAGCTTTTAGCGCCTCCGGTGAAAAGGATGCTGGCATTTCCGCAGCTACAACACCGACTATATACTCCTCTATAGGCATTGCTTCTATTTGCTTCTTTTGATGGTTATAAACATCAAGTATTATTTCCCCTGCAGGGGATTCGATGGGAGTACGATCTATGGCGGCAGGAGTCTGCGGCACACCGGGACGGCAGCTTCGCACCAAGGCAGCAGGCAGAACAATAACTACGCCAAACAAAAATATAATTACGGCAGAAAGAAGCTTACTCATAGAAATACCTCCGCTAGGCAGATAAATATATATATGCCCGCGGAGGTAAAAATAGAAGGCAAGCTTAACAACAATTAAGATTAAACACGCAAATCATTCCTTAACGCTAGACTTAAAGTGATTTCTGTAATAATTAATAATGGGATGCATATCGAAGTAGTCGCTAGAACATATTCAATCACACTTTATGAATCCAAACTGCCGAAAATGTCTATCATATCCGAAATATTTTTTTATGCCAAGTCGCTTCATCACTGCAAAAGTAGTAGCATCAGTAAATGAAAATGATTTGTCGTTTTGAATAATAATTATCTCTTTTGCTACTTTTTCATCCTCTTCAGCAACCCTTTCTACAGGCCAAAACATATTCTCTAACCATTCTCTTGCCAGTTCATGTCCTAGCCTGGCAGTAAGCAAACTGTGACATTCAGCTACAAGAAAATTTGTTATCAGAATCTCTGCATTATCTTTACTCAAATTAGAAAGAGCTTTTTTTGCATCAATATGGTTGTTGTCTGAGCGGTCTATTAATGCGTAAATGGCACTAGTATCAACCATTACTTTTCCCATTTTTCAAATTCTCCCTCAGCAACATACTGATTATGATTAACCGAAACGTCTTTATACCCACTTTCGGCTTTCCCTACCATTTTCCATACAGGGTCTTCATCGCTTAATGGTTTTATCGGTTCAACCTTCATTAAACGAATTTGACCATTATCTGCTAGTATGTGGAAATAATCACCTTCGCGAATATTCATTTTTTTCCTTATTGAAATAGGTATTGTCAATTGGCCTTTAGCAGAAACACGCATAATTTCAACGCCCATAAAATTACCTCCTCCCGCAAGTATGCATTTCCTACTACAAGTATACCTTATCTTTTGCAGGGTTACAAGACAAAATCAGCCGCTAGCTATTCGCAGCGGCTGATTTGTGCGCCAAGGGCGGCCATTTTTTCTGTAAAGTTCCAGTATCCCCGGTCGATGTGATGAACGGCACTTATTTCTGTGTTGCCTTTTGCCGCTAATCCAGCCAGTGTTAATGCTGCACCTGCGCGCAGATCGGTAGCTTTTACAGGAGCTCCAAAAATCTGATTGCGGCCTTCTATAACGGCACAATGACCTTCAATTTTTATATGGGCACCCATGCGACGTAATTCATCCACATGCATAAATCGGTTTTCAAAAACGGACTCTGTAACCACGGATGTTCCTTGGGCTAACGTTAGTAGCGCCATCATCGGCGATTGCAGGTCAGTGGGAAAGCCCGGGTAAGGAAGAGTTTTTATATCTACGGCATGAACAGGACCGTTTCTGCGAATATGAATTAGTGCTTCTTCTTCAATTACGTCACAACCTGCTTCTTTTAATTTGGCGATGAGCGGCACAATGTGTGCAGGGATGACGTTTTCAACTGTAATACTTCCACCGGTTATGGCGGCGGCAATCATATATGTGCCTGCTTCAATACGGTCGGGAATAACAGTGTATTCAGCGCTGTATAGCTTGTCAACGCCATAGATTCTGATTGTGTCTGTACCCGCACCTACAACTCTGCCGCCCATGGTGTTTATAAAACGGGCTAAATCTACTACTTCTGGCTCTTCTGCGGCATTTTCTATAGTTGTAACACCTTCCGCAAGAGAAGCTGCCATCATAATGTTCTCCGTCGCGCCTACACTGGGAAAGTCCAGGTAAATCCGTTCGCCGCAAAGCTTGTCTGCAACAGTTTCAATAAAGCCGTGTCCAATAATCACTTCGGCCCCCATTGCTTTTAGCCCCTTTAAATGCAGGTCAATGGGGCGAATACCGATAGCACAGCCCCCTGGCAGGGAAATCCTGGCTCGTCCAAACCTGGCTAATAACGGCCCAATTACCAGAAATGATGCACGCATTTTACGAACTAATTCGTAAGGCGCTTCCACAGTTGAAAACGATCCGGCATCAATAATAACTTTTTTTTCTTCAAATATATATTCCGTCTCTACACCTAGAGATTTTAATACCTGACACATAGTTAGTACATCTTCCAAGGGGGGAATATCATTTAACACTATTTTTTCTTGACATAGAAGAGCAGCCGCTATTATAGGTAAGCATGAATTTTTTGCCCCCTCAGCTCGAACACGGCCATGCAGCGGTGTCCCGCCATTTATTGAAATAATTCCACTCACATACCCCCAAACTCCCTTCGAAAACCTTCTATATTTTATCTTTTGATTATCAGCTGTCCTTTATACAGCAGGAACGTGCTAATAGCTGGAGTGGATGATGGGATGACCAGCCCACAGAACTGTTTTGTCGTGGTAGTCGTCATAACGGATAGCCAGGTTCAAATTAAACCTCTGCCTATCTGTGCCCAAATAGTTTTCCAGCAAAGGGCTGTATGCAGTAAGACTTACCAGGTCATCTTGCCATATTCCTTCAATAACTTGTCCTTTAATTGACGCTAGTGCTTTATTGGCAATACTGGACATTTCCTGGGAGGACATGCGGCCGGGAAGTTCACCGTTAAGATAGTAGCTAAGACGTCCTCCAGGCGCCAAGGGCTGAATAATTATGTCTAGCCTATCTGCAATTTCGTTGATGTTTGTCAGAGATGTATCACGGCAGGTAATTAACAAGTATGACCTAGGAGGAAAACCGCTTTCTTCTCCGGGATTGCTTTGTACAACAATATGGGCATCTGTTCCTTGAGCTGTTTTCCCCGATATATCTATAACACGGTAGGTATCGCCCTCACCATATTGTATACGGCCATCCTGCAGCCCAATCAAACCAGACGTTTTTATAAGGACACTTTCAAGTTCACTCATATTAAGAAAACTGTCTTCAAGCGGTGCGTAATATTGCACTTCACCAGCTACCATTGCAGCCCCAGTTGATAAAAACAGGTCTTCCATAGCATTTGTGCAATTAGGTTCCTGTCGTGGAAGACAGGCTAGCAAAGCGCCAATAATACAAAGCCAAATTGTTACTGCCGTAATTTTCTTTTTTCTCATGTGTCACACCTCCTAGCATATAGTATTGACACTTTTTTTTGTGGTTAAACCTCTGAGCATAGTAAAGCTTGTCTTATTTTATGTAGTTTGCAAAAATATAGAACGTCAATTTTATGTTGGTTAGATAGGGAAAATTGTGGTATAATATTTTCAGCTATTATTTAATTACCGGTGCGTATCCGACATTTTTGAGGAGGAAGGATATGAAAGAGAAAATGGTTAACAGTGCTGCCACAAGGGAAACTGACAATATCGTTAAAATGCTGAGCGAAGTTTTAGCAGAATTACATGGAGCTTTTATGAAGCACAGCATGAGCCTTAAGTACCAGCAAACTACTACCGAAGTTACAAAAACACTGCGAAAAAGCTTGGTATCCTTTTATGGTGAAGCAGCTAAATTAGGAGGCGAAGAAGCTTTAATCGTTCAATCCACCGCCATCAACTTAAGCAAAGTATTTTATGACGTTTTAAGGCTTTCAAACCAAGTTGAAACTAAAATTAAAGAGGATATCAAGTTCAGCGATGAAGCCGTTGGTGAAATTAGTGATATATTTAAACGTACCGCTGATTTGCTACCCCATGTAGCTGACACCATACTTACATGCAACCCTTTAATCGTGGCTCATGTAAGCAAGGAGATAGATGAATTAACTAAAAATGCTAACGAAAGCTCGGCATTACATATGGACAGATTGTGCAAGGGAACGTGCCATCCAAAAGCAAGCATTATTTTTATGCAGATGACACAGCAGCTGCAGGATATTCTTTGGCACTTAAGAGCTCTCGTAGCTGAAGACGGGATGCCCTGTATTTAGATTAAAAGATGCTGCCCAGTTAAAGGCAGCATCTTTTTTTGCATACTATTACTATTACTCGAGCTAATCGAGTAGGAGGTCACCCATT
>DLMZ01000042.1:41612-41791 GCA_002479415.1 Firmicutes bacterium UBA7523 | reverse complement strand
ATATCATATTGAAGTGCATTCGCCAATTCAGTTTGACTGATCTTCTTTTCTTTGCGAAGAATTTTGATTCTTTCACCAACTATTGGGTTCACATTTACTTTTTTTCTTGCCATAAATTCACCTTCCTTTCATAAAGCTAACAACAATTTATAAACTAACAGTAAAACGATACCTGTTAA
>DLMZ01000042.1:40932-41461 GCA_002479415.1 Firmicutes bacterium UBA7523 | reverse complement strand
ATTATAAGCAACAACAACAACAATGTCAATAAAAAAAAATAAGGGGTGAAGAAATTATGAGAAACCATGAGATCAAGGATGCTTTGAAAGAAGCAAATTTGAAGCAGTGGCAACTTGCAGAACTGCTTCAAATATCGGAATTTACTTTAAGTAGAAAGCTTAGAAATGAACTTCCTGAAGCTGACAAGAAAGAGATCTTGCAAGTGATCCAAAAGGAAAGGGGTGTTACCTGTGGCAAATAATCAACAGATCACAATAGAAAAACCAAAGTTCTTAAAAGCTGCTGAAGTGGCTTCAATCATGGGAATCAGTGAAAGTTCGGCATATAGGATTATCAGAAGCCTTAATGAAGAACTAAAATGTAAAGGATTTGTAATAGTGCCTGGAAAGATCAGCAAGAGATATTTTGAACAAAAGGTGATGTTGTAAGTACAAAATTTTATTAGGTGAATAGGAAGGTGACTGAAGTGAATAAAAAAATAATAAGTAAGCTGGAAGAAAGAAAATTAAGGATGGAACTTAAACAGCA
>DLMZ01000042.1:36070-40733 GCA_002479415.1 Firmicutes bacterium UBA7523 | reverse complement strand
ATCATGCTTTATCACAGCTGGAACACATGAAGATCATTTCCAAGATTATTTGTGAAGTAGGCATTCACAATGAATCAACTTTTAGGGTTTATTATGTTTATCTGATAATGTGTAAAAATGCCAATATTAAGCCAATGACACAAATTGGATTTTCAAGATTCATTGTCAAATCTTTTGATTATCAAGTTATTGATAAGAAAATAGGTAATGTGAAACATAGGTTGTTCTGCAGAACATATTAGAAAGTTCAAGGTGGTTCAAGTTGGGTTCCTCATTTTTATCAAAGCCTTGAACCGTTTCAAACCCTTATAAATACTGAAGTTGAAGGTTGTCGGTTCAAGGTGTTCAAGGTTGTTTCAACTTCTTAATATACTATATATTTTTATAACACTAAAATTTTATATATACTCTAAAAAATAATTATATATAGAATATAAGTTGAACTACTTGAACCGCAATTGAATAAACCTTTATTTTTCAAGGGTTACAGCGGTTCAAGGTTAAATGAAAAGTTCAAGGTGAAATGAAAGGATGAAGCATTTATGAAGAAAAAATGGCAAGAAGCATATGAAAACTATTTAGGACAAGGGAAGATCAATGATCAGGTTAAGGTGCTGGATCATGAACTTAATAGAATTTTTAAGTATAAGCTTCCTGGTGAATTATATGACCAGGTATATAATAAAACCGCTGCACTTGAAGCACTGCACAATGAAGATGGGTTCCAAGCTGGATTCATCCTTGGGATCTTGGAAGCCTTAAAAATATCAGGAACTTGTCAGAACTTGACACATGAAGATCTACTTACATTAGCGGTAAGAATAGCTGAAGCCACTGCATAATGCTTTGGCAAATAACATTACATAATGGCTTCAGTTGGAAAACCTTAACGATAATTATAATTTACCACATGAAGCCATTGTATTCAATACATATTGTGAAAGGTTGGGGGGTAATGTGCATAATCAGAATGTGAAGTATTTAAAAATTATTAGAGATAAAGTTGGTGTGGACATATTCAGAAAAATAGTTGCAGAGATACCTAATGCAGCAGTAAGATTTCCAAATGATCCTGAATACTTTGATAAACTTGATAGAAATGAGCAGATCAGGAAAGACCGTTATGCAGGAATGGAAATTTCTGAACTTGCAAAAAAGTATAATCTAAGTGAATCGTGGATCTATAAAATTACAGAATAAACGATTGATCAGGACACCATACAATATATGGTGTCCTGTTTTGTACAAAACAACTAAATGTTGTGTTTTTTCGAGATTAAAAACAATAAAAATGATAAAATTATCCTATCAGAAAGGGTGATTATTTTGGATGCAACAGCTAAAAAAGCAAGGCTGGAATATCAACGTAAATACCAGGAAGAAAACAGGGAACGTTTGAATGAATACCAGCGTGAATATCGTGCCAAGCATCCTGAAAAGGTTAAGCAGTACAATCAATCTTATTGGGAACGCAAGGCACTACAACCAACTTAAATAACAAAGAAAGAATGATTTTGATTAAAAATGAGAGATTTTAGAAAAAAGGTGGTGATGTAATGGCAAAACTGAATCATGAAAAGCTGGCACTTCATATTTTAACAACATCATCAATCAGGGATGCTGCTGAAAAATCAGGTGTGTCAGAATCAACAATTTATAGATTGCGGAAGGATCCAGGCTTTCAAGAAATCTTAACTAAGATCAAGGATGAAATGTTTCAGGACACCATTCAGAAATCACAGGGATATTGCTTGGAAATGCTTGAAGTATTGAGGGGAATTGCCTTAAATATAACAGCAACTGATTCATCCAGGGTTAGTGCTGCAAGAAGTATCCTGGAACTTGGAATGACCATGTATGAAAATGAAAATATCCTTGAAAAACTGAAGGAATTGGAAAGAAGGTTGGAAGATGATTAGAAGGAAACAGATGCAAAAGAAAATACTTCAAAGGCTTTCTGAAATTGAAAGTGCAGCACCAGGTGGAATGCCTTTCTTGGTTTTTATTGATCCAATAACGGATGGAAAGTATCAGGTCACTGAACATATTACTGCAGGTAAATTCAAGAAAGTTAAATATGTTAAGAACGTCATCAGTAATCTTGATCAATACTTAGATAGCATTTCAGAAGCCAAATGCACTGTGATCATTGATGACATGATTTCTGATGATGCTGAAGTGCTGGATGTACTTCAGTTACTTCAACACACTATTTCAGAAGATGAAATGGATCAGCTGGTGGATCTGATTGTGGATGTGATGAATGAACTGAAATCAGAAGATGATCTGAAGCTTCATGTTGCTGATCTGATTAAAAAGTACAGGCAAAGCATTCTTATAAATCTTGGTTTTGATAGTGTGGATCTATCAGGACTTACGATAAATCAACTCAAAAAATTAATGAATGGTGAAAGGTAGGGTATAACATGAAATTTAGTTTAAAGGTGAAACTTGAAAAGTTAGTCAATCAGTACCAAAAGGAAATGAAAGAAGCTTTTGCAAAGGTGAAGGAAATCGAATCATCAAAGCTTTACAGTGCAGATGGCAAGGATCAATTGATTAGAGATATTAAAGCAACACTGATGCAAGCTGATCATGAGTACAACAAAGCATTAAAGGATCTGATACAGGTTGAAAGATCAGCAGTATTGAATGCAACAATCAGCAAGCCTGGTGACTATCAGAACATGCTTACAAATGCACTGAATCAAATTAATATGCTTGGTGATAAGTTGACTGATAAAGCAGCTTATGACCTTGTGAAGCCTTTCTTTGGTGACTATGAAACAATGCACAACCTTCATTCAGTCATTTCAAACAGATACGGTGCTAACGGTTTAAACGTCACCAGCAGAACAATTGGAATCTATGACAGAATGATCAGTTCCCTTGATACTTTAGCCAAAGGAACAACGTATTTCTTCAACACTGGAAAGAACATGGCTATTGGACTAAACTTCACACTAGGTTCTGAAATGCTTCTTGGTGAAGCCACAAATCTTGATTCAATGGCAGCAACTGTTGAAGATCTGATCAGATTTAAGTTTGAAGAAGCTGAAGCAAGTATCAAAGATTCAATCAAGGATGAAATGTTTAGGAAAGATGGTGAATGATCATGAAATACCAGGATGGAACAAACACAGTGAATGGTTTCACAGTTGGTGTGAAGGTGGGAACACCATTGAAAGATGCCTTGAATCCTTCTGATGATGGATATGATCATTTAAGAAGTGTTGAAAGGATTGGAACGGTTCTTCAGGATGCGGATCCAAATGCTGAAAACCCAACACCAGTTTAATAACACTTTGGGGAACATGGGTGTGATGCCTTTGTTCCCTTAATAACTTGAAAGGATGATGAATGTATGGTGGTCACAATAGATAAGGTAATGATTGAAAAAACAGTTGTAATGACAGCTTATGCGGTGATTGAAGCATTAAAAAAGCATAAAATGCTGGAATCAAATAAGATAACAGCATTTGAAAGAACAAAGTATGATCTTTATTTGTTCCAGGAAGCCTTGAAAATGCTTTCAGATGATGAAATACCACAACAGGTGAAGAAAGATCTTGCCATATATGCATTTAACGTACAAAGGGCAATAAAACGCTTAAAGGACACTATACCTGAACAAAGATTTTTCTTGTTTTATAAACACATAATTGAAGGGCAACCAATTAGAACGCTGGCTGCTGAATATGGGGTTGCAGAACTTACTGTTATAAGAGCAAGAAACCTTGCTTGTACTCAATTATCAGCATTACTACATCCTGATATGTTTATTGATGAACTACTTTACAGTTAAAGGCGGTGAAAGTGTGACGAATGAAGCACTTGTTATGGACTATCAAAATGGCAATCATACTGCACTGGATGAATTGATCATAAAAAACAAAGGACTGGTTCACCACTTTGCCAATATATATCATGGATTATGCAATCATTCGTTTGTTGACAGGGATGATCTTGTCCAAGAAGGCTTTATTGGGTTAATGAATGCAGCAAAACAATATGATCCAGCTGTTCCAATCAACCAGGAAGAAGTTGATAAGGTAGATAAAAAGACAGTTTTGTTTTCATCATATGCATCAAGGGCAATTCAAGGAAGAATCTTCAGGATTGCACAGAAATATATACCAAGGGAAAAGAAATCTGATACTTACAGTCAACAGATTCATGTGAACAGCATCCATGATTTCATTCCTGGTTCTGAAAATACAACTTGGGAAGAAGTGATCCCATTTGAAAAGAAAGTGTTTCAGGATGTGGATCGTGAAATTGATAATGAAATCTTGAAGAAGGATCTGTTTGAATTATTGGATGCTGTCTTTGGTGAAGAATTCACTGTTGATCTAAAAAACAAAGGTGAAGTTCCCAATATGGAAGCTTTCAGTGAAAGAATAAACCAGGGTATAACAGCAAAAGAAGTTCTTCTGCTTCATTATGGGTTGTTTGGAAAGAAGATGACTTTTACACAGATTTCTGAATGTGTAAAGTTATCAGTTGAAAGGTTATCTGTCATTGAACTGAAGGCACTTCATTCAATTAGAAACAGTGATTATATTTATAAGCTTATTGAAAGGTATGGTGATGAATTTGGAATCACTGTTGATGATTGGAAGGAAGTAATTACATCAAAGCAGATCATCAAAACTGTTGCAGC
>DLMZ01000042.1:7955-36024 GCA_002479415.1 Firmicutes bacterium UBA7523 | reverse complement strand
GATGATCTTCTGAATTCATTCTTTACAAGAAAGGTAGGTGAAACAGCATGAATAAGAACATTGAAGTGATCAATGATAAGTTACTAGCGGTTAAGTTTTCAATGCTTCCACTAATCAAGGAAATCCAGTGGAAACCTGATGATTCCATACCACTTGAAGAACAGTTTGGATCCATTTCTGAAGATGGGATCTTGATCCTGAACAAAGATTATAGTGGTTATAAACTGCTATCTGAAGAGATAATGCAGATCATGAAGAACACTGACAGAAAACTGATCAAAATTAAAAAGCGTATTGATGGAAATATAAAATCAAACATGGATCGATTCAAATTAAACCTGGTCAATCTTGAACTTGTTAGAAGAAATCTGATAGACAAGAATGATCCTGAACTTAAATTAAGGGGGTGATGTATTATGGCAACAATTAGAACTGCAATTCAAGTGACAGATGGAATGACTGGTCCATTCAAAAGCATGAACAATGTAATGAATATTGTTTTAAATAGTTTTGAAGCACTTCAAAGTGCTTCCAGTAATGCAATTGATACTGGATCCATTCAAGCAGCAAGGGCAGAACTTGCAAGGGCAGAAATTGCTTTCAATGACGTTGAAAGAGAAATCAGGGAAGCGGATGCTGCACAGCAACAATTGAATGAAGAAATTAGGAATGGTCAACATGCTGCTAGTGGATTAGCTGGAAAAATAAAGACTGTTGTTGGTGCTTTTGTTGGTATTGCAGCTGTTAAAAAGTCAATTGGTGCAATCGGAAGCTGGTTGAACCTTGCTGACGTTCAGATTGCATCAGAAAATCAACTTGCCACTGTTATGAAGAATATGGGTGCCACAAGGGATGAATTTGAATCCATCAGGAAAGCTGCATCCAATGTTCAACTGAACACAACCTTTGGTGATGAAGCCTTGCTTGGTGGTGCTGCTGAACTTGCAACCTATTTGAAGTCAGGTGATGCCATTGAAGCAATGATGGGAACCCTTGCAAATTATGCTGCTGGTATGGGTGGAATGGACGTTGACAAAGCTGGTATGGTTGAATATGCAACACAGCTTGGAAAAGCCTTGGATGGTCAATTTGACGGTTTGAGAAAGAAAGGCTTTGAAGTTACTGATGCACAGAAAGCAATCATTGAAAAAGGAACTGAAATGGAACGTGTTGCGGTGATCACTGAAATTATATCACAATCTTGGGATGGACTTGCTGAATCCATGACAAACACACCACAAGGTCAGTTGATACAAATGAAAAATACCTTTGGTGATATTAAAGAAACCATTGGGAAGCACTTATATCCAGCGGTGATGAAGTTCTTTGGAACGTTGAATGCAAACATGCCATTTGCTGAATCAATGATGATGGGATTTGCTAATGCTGCAATTGTGGTCATGAATATACTTGGTGGGATCCTGGACACTGCTTCATCAGTTTATGAATTCTTTTCAAACAATTGGGGTTGGATTTCACCGATCATTTGGGGGATCGTTGCAGCACTGATTGCTTATAATGCGGTTTTAGGCATCCATAAAGCCATAACCATTGCAAGTGCAATTGCTACTGGTATAAAAGCACTTGCCACAAATGCACTTGCTATTGCGACAGGCACCGCCACAGCTGCACAATGGTCACTGAATGCTGCGTTATTGGCATCACCTATCACTTGGATCATACTTCTGATCATTGCATTGATTGCGGTGTTTTATGCGGTAGTTGCAGCGGTAAACCATTTTGCAGGAACTTCAGTAAGTGCAACAGGAATAATATTTGGTGCATTTGCAGTTCTAGGTGCATTCCTTTGGAATCTTTTCCTTGGGTTACTTGATTTAGTATTTGGTGTTATCAATGCAATGGTAAACCCTTTCATCAGGATTGCAAACTTTATTGGTAATGTGTTCACAAGTCCAATTTCATCAATCATTTACCTATTCCAAAGCATGGCTGACGGTGTACTTGCAATATTACAAAAGGTTGCAAAAGCAATGGATTTTGTCTTTGGTTCAAAGATGGCTGATACTGTTGCAGGTTGGCGGTCAGGACTGAAAGAAATGGCAGATGCAGCGGTTGCAGAATATGCACCAAATGAAAACTATCAAAATGTGATGGATGAATTGAACCTTAGTGTTGATAGTATTGGGTTGAAAAGATGGGAATATGGTGACGCATGGAACACTGGTTATAAAGCAGGTGAAAATCTTGAAAGTAAATTTGATCTTTCAAATATCCTTGCAGGGGCATCAGGTGATTTGAATGCTTTTGAATTTGGCAACCAGCTTGATGGAATTTATCGTGGCGTTGATGATACAGCTTACAATACAGCTTCCATGAAAGATTCAATGGAAGCAAGTGAAGAAGAATTGAAATACTTGCGTGAAATTGCTGAACAAGAAGTAATCAACCGCTTCACAACAGCAGAAATCAAAGTGGAAATGAATAATAACAACACAATTACTTCAAATATGGATCTTGATGGTGTGGTGACATACCTAGAGGAAAAAGTTTATGAATCCATGGTTGTTGCAGCGGAAGGAGTGCATAGTTAATGCCTAGCTTAATTGAAACCATCAAAATGGCAGCTGTTGAAGCAGTAAAAGCATCAAATCCAGTGGGGATTGTATTTGGTAAGGTTACAAGTACAGAACCGCTTAAAATTAACATAGAACAGCGTTTGACGCTGGATGAATCACATCTTTTGCTGACAAGCCTGGTCAGTGATTTTGAAGTGGATGTGACACTTGATCATGAAACTGAAGATCATACACATACCCACACGATTTTTGACACATATTCAGGCGGTGGATCTGCATCCAGTGAAACCCACAAACATGAAGTAAAAGGTAAAAAGACAGTGACGGTGCATCTTGGACTTAAAGTGGATGAGTCGGTTATTCTTTTAAGGGTTCAGGGTGGTCAGAAATTCATTATTTTGGATAGAATTAAATAAGCTGGTAAAGGTATTTGACCAGTGATGCTTTAGACTACAAATATCATAAGACCTTTTTACTATATAAAAATAGTACAAAGGTCTTTCTTTTTGTCTAAACAAATCGAATTGTGAAAACGTCTAATATAGTATTGCAGGTATTCTGCAAAATATTATTTTAGGGGGTTCACCATATGAACAGAAAGCAAAAGAAAAGTATCAAAACAACTATTTTGGCAATGGTCTTGGTGGGTTTAATACTTGTCGGTCAGGTCTTGCAAGTTATGGCAGCATCAACTGGTCAGATCACAGTTACTGTTTCAACATTACCTGCTTTGCTGGCAGCAATTGATAATGCACAAGAAGGTGATATTATTGGTATCAGATACGGATTGAATGTTTTAAGTGATGCTGTCATTGGAGATCCTAACAAGCAAGTAATCTTGAAAAGGGCAGATGGAACAAGTTTTTTGGATGTAAAGGGTGGAAACACTGTATTGATTCAGAATATTATCTTTGATGGTGGTGGGTTTACTTCACTATATCCATTCGTCATGATCAACAATAATGTGACTTTTGAAAATGCAGTTTTCAGGAATTCCATTACTAATACAGCAGGTGGTGCTGCTGGTGCTTTTGTTGGGGTAGCTACATTCAAAAATTGCTTATTTGAAAATAATAGAGCAATTGCAGGTGGACACATTTCAGTGACCAATGAAGCAACTGTGAACTTTGAGAATTGCACACTGAACAGCGGTTATGCGGTATCAAGAGGTGGTGCAATTTTTAATGTTTCATCAGGTTCAACTGTTCATATAACTTCCAGCATCATCACAGGAAATCAAGCAGGTGATTTTGGCGGTGGTGTTGTAAATAATGGCTTAATGACTATTGCGGGAACCAAGTTATATGATAATATTGCAACCAATGGCGGTGCTGATATTGGAAACACTGGATGGCTGGACTTGGAAGATTCAATTGAAGCTTTGGTTGACCTTTTCAAAGATGATGGGATTGTACCAACTGGTTGGGTTAATGACTATGATTTTGAAGCAGGAATTTTTATTCCTGAAATTGATCCTTCAGTACCAAATTCCCTTTTGAAGTTAGCCTATGAAGTTCCACCAACTGAAGTGGTACTTCAACCTTCATCTTTGGGTGTGGCTGGTGATGGGAAAATAACAGGTCTTGAATCAGGAAAATATTACAGCGTTACTTTAAGTGATATTATAAGTTATTCAAAAGCAGATGGAACACTTACTACTATTGAATCAGAAGCCGAACCACTAACAGGAACTGAAATTATTGGATTGATCAACGGTGAAACATACCTGGTGGAAGAATATACACCACCAGCACCTGAACCTGCAGAACCACCAACAGAACCATCACCTAATCCTGAACCAACAACAGTGCTGCTAGATCAAGCATCCTTGGGAATAGCAGAAAATACAAGGATTATTGGACTTGAATCAGGAAAGTGGTATAAGGTCACAGTGGATGATCTCATATATTTTACAAAATCAGATGGGTCGTTGTCAGCGAATGAATCAGAAGCTGGATCCCTTGCTGGATCAGAAATAATTGGATTAACAAATGGATTAGTTTACATGGTTGAAGAATACATACCAGCACCAACAGAACCTGGAACACCGATTGAAGATCCTGAAGAACCAACTGAACCAGGAACTGAAGATCCAACAGAAAGACCTGATGAACAGGCACCGCCAAATGGAGAAGATCAGGGATCACCACCTGCACATACACCAAGTCCTACACCAAGTCCTAGTCCGACACCGACACATAATTCAGGTTCATCAGGTGGAAGTTCTTCATATACACCAATTAAACCAATTGTAACTAAACCAGTGGTGGTTTTATCGTCAGGAAAAGCAGTTTTGGACACTACAAAGACAGAATACCTTCTTGGATATATGGAAGGTCTAATGAGCAATAAAAACACTGTCACAAGGGCACAGTTTGCCCATATCGTGTATAAGCTGCTGACCACTGAAAGTTTAAAAGCTGTCTATACGGAAAAGAACAACTTCAAGGATGTTACAACAGATGCCTGGTATAATAAAGCAGTCAGCACAATTACAAATGCAGGTTTGATTTCAGTTGGATCAGATAGGAAGTTTCACCCTGATAGGAATATCACCTGGGGTGAAATGGTGACTGTCTTAGCAAAGTTTGCGGAACCCAATTCAGAATGGAAGATAATCACCAGGCATTGGGCAAAGGATGCCATTAACACCGCTATATCTTATCGTTGGTTTGAATATAATGACCAATTCAATCCTGATGGTGAAGTGACTTGTGATGAAATGCTTAACTTCATTAATACCATGTTCACCTGGTCAAAAAATAGTAAATAAAAGACACCAAAGAACCCTTTTGGACACTTCGATCTAAAAGGGTTCTCATATTACATTCAGAATGACCTGGTATTGGATTTTTTTCTTTTATGATAGAATGTATAGGGTAGGACATTAAAATTGATATATGGCGGTTGTGTGAGTTCACAGGAAGGGGATTTGATGACTATGAATATAAAAGTATCTGAAGATACAATCAAGATCATTGAAACATTTACAGGAATGAGTGTGGAAGCTTTCTTGGACAAGACCAGGGAAGATCTTTTGAATAAGTACCAGGAAGGGAACAGGATAACAGTTGAAGAAGCAGCAAAGATCATGGGTGTTTCAAAATTATTTGTTCGTGCTGGTTTGCGTGATGGAACTTTACCTTTTGGAACAGCAGCGAAGATGTCAAGTAAATGGACTTTTTACATATCACCTAAGAAGTTTTATGAATATGTTGGATATAGTCATAAGCTTGATCAGAAAAATGGTGGGTGACATTGGAACCATACCAACATATGAAGGTGAAGATATAGTTTAGTAAAAGCATCCTGAAGCTGTCAGAATTGACTTCAGGTGCTTTTTTATTTAGGGGGTATTCATATATACCCTTGTTCCTTTCTGCTTAAAATAGACAAGCTGGAAGGTCAGGGGAAGGGGTTTTGTGCGCTTGAATAAGTATTGGTAAAAAGTATAAAAGTTTTTGTTGAAATATGTTGACTTTTGTGTAACCATAATATATAATTTATGTGTAACCAAAATTAAACAAAAGGGGGTTGAATGATGCCAAGAACAGGCAGACCGACTGAAGAACCAAAGATTCATCAAACAAGGATCAGGATGTCAGATGAAGATTTGGAAATGCTTGAATACTGCACCAAGGTCACTGGAAAAAGTAAGGCAGACATAATCAGGAAAGGAATCAAAGCAATTTATGACCAAGAAAGGTCAAAAAAATAGAAGGTTGCACCCTGAGAAGTAACACCTTCTATCATCACTAAATCCACCAAGGGATTTGATATATTACAGTATACCATTCCCCTGGTGGAAATTCAAATAATAAAATGGGGGAATGAAAAATGTTTGTTATTTTTAATCATGAGAGGTTAGAACAAAGAATCAATGAAATGTATAGTGAGCTGGGATCCTTTGGGAAGTTGATGGGGATGACAAAGCAGAAGATCAATTCCAGGCTGAAAAGTGCAACCAAGTTCACACAATCAGAAATTGAAAAAGCTGTTGACCTGTTGAAAATCAATCCTGAAGAAATACCAGCATATTTCTTTGAAGTTGAAGTTTGCAGAGTATAGAATAAGTTAAAAGGATGATCTTGAATGGATCATCCTTTTGTGTTATGATAATGCTTTAAATAGCATGATTTGACAGTGCTGACATCAAAGGCATCCTGTGAAATGATGCGTACTAAAAACGTACTAATATTTTTTGAAGCCTGAAAAAATAGCTGATTTTATTGACATCAATGACATGAAATGCAGTAAAATCAACGCATGAAATATGTGATAATATCACATTTACAGAGTGGGAGTAAGAAAAAGAAAAATCTCCATAGTAAAAAAGTTATAGATACCCGGTGGTTACACCCTGGGTTACAAAAGACTGGCGGGGAGCCAGTCTTTTGTATTTACACGCCTTTTCAATTGGATATATCATTGATATTTTTTTACAATGGCTTTGAACAACAGTTAGGGAGGGAACGGTTTAAAAAGCTGTTTCCGGTCATCCTGACGGATAACGGAAGTGAGTTTTCAACCCAAAGGCCATTGAGTATAGCCCTGAGAAGTACAATGGCCAACGCACACGGGTTTATTATTGCGATGCTGGATGCCCTCACCAGAAAGGCGCGATTGAAGTCAACACTGGTACAAAGTGTGATTCCGAAAGCTGCATCTCGTTTTTAAAACATGCATTTCGAATTCAAAAACTGCGTTTCGTTTGCAAATATTCAGTTGTCGGTTACAAAGATTGCTTTTGGGTTTACAAAGTGGCTTCTCACCTTCAAAAGATTAACAGAAGATTAAGTCATGATATAGGGATATCTTATTGATACCTTAGTAATTTATATGTTACAATAATTTACACTTCGAAAATCGACAAGTTCGACAAACGTTTATGGGAAACGGAGGACATTTCAGTGTCTGTAAGCTATGACAAACTATGAAACTGCTTATCGATAAAAAAATGAACCTCACTGAATTAAAAAATGCGGCAGGACTCAGTTCGAACGTAATTGCCAAGATGGGCAAAGGCGAAACAATTTCTATGGAGAGCATAATTAAAATCTGCAAAGCGCTAAAGTGCGACGTTTCGGATATTATGGAAGTTGAGCTCGATGAACAGGAGGAATCCTAACGTGACAAGTAGGAAAAACGGTAAAAAGAAAAATGAAATCACCATTCATAGCAGCGCCGCCGAATATTTGACCTTTGTTGCCGCAAGCGGCGAGGGTGGTGTTGAAATCCGCTATGAGGATGAGAATATCTGGTTAACGCAAAAATTAATGGCGGAGTTGTATGGTGTTAATGTTCGCACCATCAATGAACATATAAAGAAGGTCTTCTCGGACAAAGAATTGGCCGAGGAAACAGTTATCCGGAAATTCCGGATAACTGCGTCTGACGGAAAGACCTATAATACCAACCATTATAATCTCCAATTGATTATTGCAGTCGGCTTTAAGGTAAATAACGAGCGGGCAGTGCGTTTTCGGAAATGGGCCAGCCAAATCGTTAAGGATTACACCATACAAGGCTGGACGATGGATGTTGACCGACTGAAAAAGGGCCATATGTTCACAGACGAGTATTTTGACCGCCAACTGCAATACATTCGGGAAATTCGTCTGTCAGAGCGCAAATTCTATCAGAAGATTACCGATATTTATGCCACTGCATTTGATTACGATAAGGATGACAAGATGGAAGCTTCACGCTGAAACTGAGTTTGAAAAGTACCGCATTGTGCAGGACAGGTTGTTTGAGAGTGATTTTGACAGGTTTATGGAGTTGGAAGAGAGGTCGAAATAAAAGGAGATTGACTGGAATTAGAGGGGTGACAATTCAAATTGATGTGTTTCCACTGATAACATTTTGATAACAAAAAATTGGCAAGCGCTGAATAATAGGGAGAACAGGTACGCAAAACGCATAAAAAAGCCTCAGATACTAAACTGAAATGTTTAGTATCTGAATAGGTTTGCCGAGTGGGAGTAAACAAAGAGTCCCCGAAAACCTCGGAAAATCAAGGTTCTCGGGGACTCTTTGTGCCGATTGACAACAGATTTGCCTTCCTGTTACCGCGCCCTCAAGAATTACAGTACCGATTTTCATCACAGAAGCTTCGTCCATATACAAATAAAATCAATTCAAAAACATTCAAAATATTAGCAGACACATTGATAACAAATGCAAAAAATTTATGGGCAAAACATAGACAATGCGCATAAATTGTATTAAAATATATATAATATTAGGAAAAGGGGTGACTATGTTATGGCAGAAACAACGAATCTGAATATAAGAATTGATAAAGAGTTAAAAGAACAGGCGGAAGTGTTTTTTAATGAATTGGGCCTGAATATGACAACGGCATTCAATCTTTTTGTGCGGCAATCCCTGCGTCAAGGCTGCATACCCTTTGAAATCACTTTGAAGACGGATGCTTTTTATAATCCTGCCAATTTGAAAATACTGCGGCAATCCATAAAGGATGCAGAAGAGGGCAAGCTAACCGCTCACGATTTGATTGAGGATTAACCAATGGAAAAATTATGGACGGATAAGGCTTGGGATGATTATTTGTATTGGCAAATACAAGATAAAAAGACGCTTAAAAGAATAAACCAGCTTCTGAGGGATATTGAGAGAGTCAGCTATGATGGGATCAGCAAACCAGAACCGCTGCGGGTGATATGTCCGGATGGTGGTCGCGGCGCATAGATGAAACGAACCGTCTTGTATACCGCATAGCTGGAGAGAAAATCATCATAGCTAGTTGTCGTACACACTATGGCGATTGATTAAGAGGATTTGTTATCATGAGCCTTGACAAATATAATGACATTATGAGAGTAGCCCGGAATGCGGAGAAGACTAAAGGTACCGTGAGCAAAAAAACGCTGTCTAGTTTGATATTTTTTATCGGTAGCGAATGGTGTAAACAGGTTGACAGTCTATGTCGAATCTGCTAGTCTTAAGTTAATTGTATAACTCGTATTAATTCAGGAATATGGCCTGAAAGTCCCTACCAGATAACCGTAAATTATCTGACTACGAGGGAAAGTGCACCTAGGGTTCCGCGCAACAGCGGGCTGGTCCGAGTGGTGCAGGCGCTTGGCGCTACACCGGAGGGATAAAAGCCCAGGCGGGTAGGTTTCACTCGACTGACCTACCCGTCCGGGTTCTTTTGTTTGTGTAGTCTGCTTATCGATATTTATAATAAAGAGGGGTTTATATGCTTAACCGGATAACAATGTCTCCTCCTGTGCGTATAGCTATTGTGGGGGGCGGACAGCTTGGCAAAATGATGACTATGGCGGCAAAGCAAATGGGCTTTCATGTGACCGTTCTTGATCCTACGCCTGCCAGTCCGGCAGGGCAGGTGGCAGACCGGCAAATTGTAGCTTCTTTTGCCGATGGGAGTGCTATACGCCAGATGGCGGCAGAAGCTGATGTGGTCACATACGAGTTTGAGCATATTGACAGTGATTCTTTAATTGCTTTGGAGGAATCGGGACAAGCTGTTTATCCAGATCCAAAGATTTTGCGTGTGATACAAAACAAGCTGACACAAAAACAGGCGTTGGTGGGAGCAGGTATTTCCGTGACTCCTTTTATGCCTGTATCGAGTCGAAGCGACGCAGAACATGCGGCAAGCATTTACGGCTTTCCATTTTTGCTTAAAAGCTGCATGGGTGGGTATGACGGCAAAGGCAACGTTCTTGTTAAAAGCTTGGATGAAATTAATAATGCTATAGAATTACTTGGACGTTGTGAGATGATGGCGGAAAAGTTTGTGCCCTTTGTTTGCGAAGTTTCTGTAATGGTTGCACGCAGCATAGATGGTGACATCAGAAGTTATCCCCTTAGTGAAAATGAGCATAAAGAAAATATCTTGCACCGGAGTATAGTTCCGGCACGGGTTTCAAATATAGCGGCAGATCGTGCCCGAAGGGCAGCAGAAGCGGTAATGTCCACCTTTTCGGGCGTTGGCGTTTTTTGTGTTGAGATGTTTGTTACGCAAGAGGAGGAGATACTTATTAATGAAGTAGCTCCGCGCCCGCATAATTCCGGACATTATACTATTGAAGCATGTGTTACTTCGCAATTTGAACAGCAAATACGGGCCATTGCCGGATTGCCGCTGGGAGATGCGAGCTTGGTAAGCCCGGCTGTGATGATAAATCTTCTGGGTGAAGAGGGTCACAACGGCCCGGCTATTCTGGATGGATGTGCCGAGGCTCTGGCGTTGCCCGGTGTACATTTGCATTTATACGGCAAAGCTTTAACTGCGCCGAAGCGCAAGATGGGTCATGTGACTGTTACTGCTTCTGTTTTTGAGGAAGCGGTGGCTGTGGCGTCAAAAGCTCAAAAAATGCTGCGTGTTATTAGCTAAGGAGGTATAGTATATGACAGGACGGCCTTTGGTAGGAATTATTATGGGCAGCGACTCTGATTTGCCGGTTATGAGTGCGGCAGCGGAAATTTTGGACCAATTTGAAGTTGCTTATGAACTGACTATAGTATCGGCTCACCGTACGCCCGAGCGCCTTTACCGTTATGCGGAGGAAGGGGCCGGCAGGGGCTTGAAGGTGATTATTGCTGGAGCGGGAGGGGCCGCTCATCTGCCGGGTATGGTGGCGTCAATTACTGAACTGCCTGTTATAGGCGTTCCTGTTAAGACAGCGGCTCTGGGCGGTGTTGATTCTCTTTATTCTATTGTGCAGATGCCCCCCGGTGTGCCGGTAGCCACAGTGGCAATTAACGGGGCAAGGAACGCCGGATTGCTGGCACTGCAAATCTTAGGAACTGCGGATGAAGAATTAAGACGCAAAATGGTTACTTTTAAGGAAGCTTTACGTAATACTGTGGAAAACAAGGCCGCATCCCTTGAAAATGAAGGGTACAGGCGTTATTTAGATAAAATGCAGGGCACAGAGTAAATATTTTGGCTGAGGTGAAGAGATGATTGAACGTTATAGTTTGCCTGAGATGGCAGGGATTTGGACACTGGAAAACAAATTTAAAAAATGGTTAGATATTGAGATTTTTGCGTGTGAAGCTTGGGTTGAACTGGGCGTTATTCCGGCTGAACCGGTCAAAGCTATTCGGGAAAAGGCAACTTTTTCTGTGGAGCGTATTTTAGAAATTGAAGCTCAAACCAGGCATGATGTCGTGGCGTTCACTCGCTGTGTTTCCGAATCTTTGGGGGACGAGTCAAAATATGTTCATTACGGCCTTACATCCTCCGATGTAGTTGATACTTCCCTGGCTGCATTAATGCGAGATGCGGCTGACCTTATTATAGCTGACTTGCAGGCGTTGACAGATGCTCTGAAAGTAAAAGCCACCGAGCATAAGTATACTGTTGTTATGGGAAGAACCCATGGAGTTCATGCCGAACCTACCACATTCGGGCTGAAACTGGCTCTTTACGTTGCGGAAATGGAACGTAACCTGGAAAGAATGAAGCGTGCTAGAGATAACATTGCTTTTGGCAAAATGTCGGGTGCTGTAGGGACATTCGCCAATATCCCGCCTTTTGTGGAGGAATATGTTTGTGAAAAAATGGGGTTGAAGCCGGCGCCGGTTTCTACCCAGATTTTGCAGCGTGACCGTCACGCTGAATATATGACAACTTTGGCTATCGTGGCAGGTACGCTGGACAAGCTGGCCACTGAAATTCGCAACCTGCAGAAGACGGAAGTGCGGGAAGTGGAGGAGCCGTTTTATGCGGGGCAAAAAGGTTCTTCGGCCATGCCCCATAAACGTAATCCGGTGAACTGTGAACAAATTACGGGATTGTCGAGAATTGTTCGTGCCAACGCTATGGTTGCGCTGGAGAATATGCCGCTTTGGCATGAACGTGATATTTCCCATTCCTCAGCGGAGCGAGTTGCCGTCCCCGACAGCACAATATTAGTTAACTATATGCTGCGCAGCATGACAAGAATTGTTCGTGACCTTCATGTGTACCCGGACAATATGAAAAGAAACATGGAGACTACGTTGGGCCTTACTTACTCGCAGCGTGTTTTGCTGACGCTAATTGAAAAAGGCATGACTCGGGAGTCTGCTTATGATCTGGTGCAAAAGTATGCTATGAAGGCTTGGGGTGAAAAGCGTCCGTTTAAGGAAATACTGTCTGAGGACGGGCAGATTATGAGCACATTGACCGAAAGCGGGCTTGAGGAGTGCTTCAATCCGCGCTATCATCTACAGCGTGTGGATGAAATTTTTGGTCGTTTAGGATTATAACTGTTGAAAAAAAGTAAAGGGGATATGGGCGTGGATAAAAAAGAGTTCTTATACGAAGGCAAAGCCAAAAGAATTTACGCAACCTCAGACCCGTCTTTGGTAGTGGTGGAGTACAAGGATGATGCCACTGCTTTTAACGGAGAAAAGAAAGGGCAAATCACGAATAAAGGCGTGCTGAACAACAAGATTGCTTCCTTTTTCTTTGAGCTGTTGGCGGCTGAGGGTATCCCCAGCCATTATGTGCAGCGCTTGTCTGAGCGGGAAATGCTGGTTAAAAAGCTTTCTATTCTGCAGGTGGAGGTTGTGGTGCGGAATATTGCGGCCGGCAGCTTGGCCAAACGGTTGGGTCTTGCCGAGGGTACATCCATGTCCCGCCCTGTACTGGAGTTTTATTATAAAGATGATGCGTTGGGCGATCCCATGATTAATGAGTATCACATTTATGCTATGGAAATAGCAACTCCGGAGCAGGTAAGGGAAATAGCCGAGAAAGCTCTTAGAATTAACGAGATACTTGTTGCTTTTTTAAGAGATAAAGAAATTATGCTCATTGATTTTAAGCTTGAATTTGGTCTTTTTGCAGGCAATGTGTTGTTGGGTGACGAAATATCACCTGACACATGCCGTTTCTGGGACGCTAAGACTAAAGAAAAATTGGATAAGGATCGCTTTAGGCGTGATTTAGGCGGTGTAAGCGAGGCATATGAAGAAATACTTAAACGGCTAACAGGGGGAGTAAGTTAATGTGGAAGGCTGACATTGACCTTGATGGAGATAAAATGAGGGAAGAGTGCGGGGTGTTTGGCATTTTCTCTCCGGGCAGTGATGTAGCCCAACTGACTTATTACGGATTATACGCTCTGCAGCATCGGGGTCAGGAAAGCGCCGGTATTGCCGTGTCCAACGGGAAAACTATTAGAGGGGAAAAGGGAATGGGCCTGGTGTCCGAGGTATTTAACGACACATCAAAGCTGCAGCGCCTTAACGGTGATATAGCCGTCGGCCATGTGCGCTATTCTACTACCGGCTCCAGCTTATTAGTTAATGCACAGCCCTTGCTGGTACGCTATCGCAACGGTTTTTTGTCTATTGTGCATAACGGAAATTTAGTAAACGGCGGTGAATTACGCGCCGAGCTGGAGGATGGCGGTTCCATTTTTCAGGCCACAACCGACAGTGAGGTGATTGCTCACCTCATTGCCCGTTCAGGCGAAAAAGATATAGAGGCTGCGGTTAAAAAGGCTGTTCCAGTTATTCGTGGTGCATATACCTTTATCTTGATGACTAGAGATAAGCTGATTGGTTTGCGTGATCCGAAGGGCATACGTCCTCTTTCTCTGGGGCGCACTGCCTCGGGATATGTTTTGGCTTCGGAAACCTGCGCTTTTGATACTGTTGGAGCAGAATTTGTCCGGGACATTAAGCCCGGTGAAATGGTAGTTATTGATGCTGATGGTGTGCGCAGTGAACAGATTGCTGAATCAGAAGGAAATTCTCTCTGTGTTTTTGAGTTTATATATTTTGCCCGCCCTGACAGTAACCTTGAAGGTCGCAACGTGCATATGGCCCGCAAACAGTTGGGACGGCGCTTAGCTCAAGAACATCCGGTAGAAGCCGACATCGTAACAGGTGTTCCCGATTCGTCACTTTCCGCCGCATCAGGCGTGGCGGAGCAGCTGGGGCTTCCATACGAAATGGGTTTTATTAAAAATAAATATATTGGCCGCACCTTTATTCAGCCTACACAGCAGATTAGGGATTTGGGAGTTAAGCTTAAGCTTAATCCTGTTCGGCAAATCGTGGAAGGGAAAAGAGTTGTTATGGTGGATGACTCCATCGTCCGCGGCACTACATCCAAGCATATTATTCAAATGCTGCGCAATGCAGGTGCAAAGGAAGTACATGTGCTTATTAGTTCTCCACCCGTTAAATGCTCTTGTTTTTATGGGATTGATACATCCGCTACAGGGGAACTGATTGCTGCGCAGTTAGACGTTCCCGGTATTGCTAAAGCTATTGGTGCCGATTCACTTGGATTCCTGAGCGAAGAAGGAATGGTAGAATCAATAGGCTTGGCTAAGAACGGATTCTGCACAGCTTGTTTTTCCGGCTGTTACCCGATTAAAATCGGCAACTGTAGACACAACAAACTAATGAATGATGAAGAAGACAACGGGGGGTGCGGTGGCTGTGGAATACACATATAAAGATTCTGGGGTGGATATCGATGCCGGCAATGAAGCTGTTCGGCTAATGCGCAGCGCTGTACGTACCACCTTCCGCCCGGAAGTCATGACAGATATAGGCGGGTTTGGCGGCCTTTTTTCCTTAGATATAAAGAAATATAAAGAGCCTGTCCTAGTTTCCGGCACAGATGGTGTTGGGACTAAGCTGAAAGTGGCTTTTCTAATGAATAAGCATGATACAATTGGGCAAGATGCGGTAGCCATGTGTGTAAATGATGTGGTGGTGCAAGGTGCGGAGCCTCTATTCTTTCTTGACTATTTGGCTGTTGGCAAGCTGGAGCCTGAGAAAGTGGCCCAAATTGTCAGCGGTGTTGCTACCGGGTGCCGCTTGGCGGGCTGTGCTCTCATCGGAGGGGAAACGGCAGAGATGCCCGGGTTTTATCCGGAAGGTGAATATGACCTGGCAGGATTTACGGTGGGAGTGGTGGACCGCTCGAAAATTGTGAGCGGCGCCGGCACAAAGCCTGGTGACGCCATAATCGGGTTGCCTTCCTCCGGGCTGCATAGCAACGGATTTTCACTGGCACGCAAAGTATTTTTTGAAAAGGCGGGCTGGTCGGTGGAAACGCTGGTGCCTGAGTTTGGCCGGGCGCTGGGAGAAGAACTGTTAACGCCTACGAGAATTTATGTCCGCTCCGTGCTGGAATTGCTGTCCCGTGTTACTGTACGCGGCATGGCACATATCACCGGCGGCGGCCTTTTGGAAAACGTTCCCCGCTGTTTGCCGGAAGGACTTGGCGCTAGGATTGACTGTGCTTCTTGGGAGATTCCTCCGGTTTTTAAGCTTCTAAAAGAAATGGGCAACGTGCCGGAAAAGGAAATGTATCGTGCGTTTAATATGGGTATTGGCTATATTTTTGTTGTCCCGGAAGAAGAAAAATATGAAGCAGCCCGTGTTTTGACAGACTTAGGTGAAAACCCTGTACTTATCGGTGAAATTATTGAAGGCGAAGGAGTTCAGCTTTAATGGCAGGTAACATTGCTAATCTCCAACGGGGGATGATATAATGAAAAAAATTGCGGTGTTGGCATCGGGGAACGGCAGCAATTTGCAGGCCATCCTCGATGCGGTAGACAATGGAGAGATTAAAGGTGCGGCAGTAACCCTGGTTGTAAGTGACAGAGAAAATGCTTATGCACTGGAACGAGCAAAAATAAAGGGGATAAAAACAAAGCATTTAAGTGCGTCACGCTATACCTCCAGGGAAGAGTATGACCGCGACTTAGTCACATACTTAGAGGAACAGGGAATTGACTTGGTTGTCCTTGCAGGCTTTATGCGTTTGTTGAGTCCATATTTTGTTATGGCTTTTAACCGTCGTGTTTTAAACATTCATCCGTCACTTCTGCCTGCTTTCCCCGGAGGGCACGGCGTGGAGGATGCGTTGGCTTACGGCGTAAAGGTTAGTGGCTGTACAGTCCATTTCGTGGATGAGGGAATGGATACAGGCCCTATTATTCTTCAGGAAGCCGTACCTGTTCGGGAGGATGATACAAAAGAGAGCCTGCACCAAAGGATACATTCCTTGGAATACAGGCTTTATCCGCGCGCAATAGATTTATGGGTGCGCGGCAAGCTAAAAATACAGGGAAGAAGGTGTATTATTGATGAAGACTAAATTAGCGTTATTGAGCGTGTCGGACAAGACCGGTTTGGTTGACTTTGCTAAAGGCCTGGTGGAAGAGGGCTATACTGTAATCTCCACAGGAGGCACAAAAAAGGCGTTGGCCGACGCTGGAGTGCCGGTAAAAAGCGTATCTGAAATAACTGGGTTTCCGGAAATATTGGACGGGCGAGTAAAAACGCTGCACCCCAAAATTCATGGCGGAATTTTGGCTCGCCGAGATGAAGACTCACATCTGCAGCAGATGGAGGAGCACGGTATCGGCTCTATAGATTTGGTGGCAGTTAATCTTTATCCCTTTGCTCAAACTGTGGCCAAGCCTGATGTTACCTTAGCCCAGGCCATTGAAAATATTGATATTGGCGGACCCACCATGGTTCGCTCGGCAGCGAAGAACTTTAAGGATGTGGCAGTTGTAGTTAACCCGGCCCGCTATAGCTCTGTATTAGAGGAGATGAAAAAAGACGGCGCTCTGAGTGAAGCTACTAAGTTCGAGTTGGCTGTTGAAGCCTTTAGTCATACCGCCGAGTATGATGCTATGATTAGCGGCTGGTTATATAAAAAGGTCGACGGAGCCCCGCTTTTTGCCGAAACTATGGTATTGCCTTATCAAAAGGTTCAGGATTTGCGTTACGGTGAAAATCCGCAGCAGAAAGCCGTGTTTTACCGTGAACCCAATGCTGCTCCGGGCAGTGTTGCAGGAGCGAAACAGCTGCATGGCAAGGAGCTTTCCTTTAATAATATTAACGATTTAAATGCGGCCTGGGAGCTGGTGCAGGAATTCAGTGAGCCGGCCGCTGTCGCCGTGAAGCATGCCAACCCCTGCGGTGTGGCTGTGGCTGACGATATATTTGCTGCTTATGAGCGTGCTTTTGATGCCGATCCCGTTTCTATTTTCGGCGGCATCGTGGCAGTGAACCGCATTTTGGACGGTAAGACTGCAGCAAAAATGAGTGAAATATTTCTTGAAGTTATTATAGCTCCGGAATATGATGAAGAAGCACTGGCTATTCTCATGAAGAAGAAAGATATCCGCTTGCTGCAAGCACCGCTTCCCAAGGAAAAAGCTCTCCTTGATGTTAAGAAGGTTTCCGGCGGTCTTTTAGTGCAGGAGCTTGACACTGAAGCTGTTGACTCGGCCGGTTGGAAAGCGGTTACCGACGTTACGCCTGATTCAAGACAGATTGCCGATATGGTTTTTGGCATGAAGGTTGTTAAGCATGTTAAATCCAACGCCATCGTTCTAGTTAAAGACGGGCAAACAATAGGTATCGGTGCCGGGCAGATGAACCGGGTAGGAGCAGCACGCATTGCTATTGAGCAGGCCGGGGAAAAAGCTAAAGGCAGTGTGTTAGCCTCCGATGCGTTTTTCCCGTTCCCTGATACGGTGGATGAAGCAGGCAAAGCCGGTGTAACAGCAATTGTTCAGCCCGGCGGTTCAATGAAGGACCAGGATTCAACTCAGACCTGCAAGAAATACGGAATAGCTATGATGATGACCGGTCGGCGTTATTTCAAGCACTAATAAAAGAAGCAACAGAGACAAAAAAGACAGCCTTATATTTGGGAGGAAAGAGATGCGTATATTAGTAGTCGGCGGCGGCGGTCGTGAGCATGCTTTAGTTTGGCAATTGCTGAAAAGCCCAAGGGTGCAAAAGGTGTTTTGTGCACCCGGTAACGCTGGTATTGCAGGCCTTGCCGAATGTGTTCCCATTGCCGGAGAAGATATAGATAATCTGGTTCGCTTTGCTTTGGAAAATGAAATAGATTTAACTGTTGTGGGACCCGAGGCCCCGCTGACGGCGGGAATCGTAGATACTTTTACGGCAGCCGGCTTGTTGGCTTTTGGTCCTGACAAAAGAGCTGCACAGATGGAAGGCAGCAAGGTTTTTGCTAAAGATATTATGCAGAAATATAACATACCAACGGCTGAAAGCCGCGTTTTTCACGTTGCCGCGGACGCAATAGCATACATCCGGGAGAAAGGCGCTCCTATTGTTGTTAAAGCAGACGGGCTTGCTGCCGGTAAAGGTGTGGTAGTTGCGGAGACGGTGGAAGAAGCTGTGGATGCAGTTAACATGATTATGGTTGAACAGGCTTTTGGTGCTGCGGGCAGCCGGGTAGTGATTGAGGAGTTTTTATTAGGAGAAGAAGTTTCAGTACTGGCATTTACCGATGGTGACACTGTGATACCTATGGTTTCAGCTCAAGACCATAAGGCGGCTTATGATGGAGATACCGGCCCCAATACCGGTGGTATGGGGGCATATTCTCCCGCACCTGTTCTTACTCCGCAGCTTTTAGCTGAAGTTGAAAAAGTGATTTTGCGCCCTACCATTTCCGGCTTGCGTCAGGAAGGGATTGTTTATAAGGGAGTGTTATATGCGGGGTTAATGATAACACCAAACGGACCAAAGGTCTTAGAATACAATGTTCGCTTTGGTGATCCTGAATGCCAGGCAGTTCTGCCAAGGCTGAAAAGCGACCTTGTAACTATAATGCTTTCTGTAATTACCCGTAGCCTGCAGGAACAAAAAATTGAATGGCACAACAATCATACAGCCTGTGTTGTCATGGCCTCCGGCGGTTATCCCGGTCACTATGATAAAGGCCGAGTGATTAACGGCCTGGAAAAAGTTGCGGCTATGGAGGACGTATTTGTTTTCCATGCCGGAACCGAATTGAAGCGGGGTAATGTTGTATCGGCAGGCGGCAGAGTACTTGGAGTTACCGCTTGGGGAGAAACGCTTCGTTTGGCCATCGACAAAGCGTATGCGGCTGTGGAGGCGATTTCTTTTGAAGACGCTCAATATCGGCAAGACATTGGGCAAAAGGCTTTGCGCAGAGATGTTAGAGATATTTAACATCGCATTAAGTAATCCTTATTCCCCTTTATGAATTACTTAACATTCTCAGCGTATAATGATAGTAAATATACATGGGGGGTTATTCTTATGAAAAAGGTACTTACTTTGGCATTGATTTCAATACTGCTTATGCTTGCTGCCGCAGGTTGTTCTCTGACAGGCAATTCTCCGCAGCCCGAGGTTCCCAATGATTCGGATAATCAAAGCCATACAGAAACAGTTACTCTATACTATGTGGACACTGAAGTACAGTATTTAGTTTCTGAGGAGCGTGCGATTACAGTTCCTGAAGGAACATCACTGCATTATGCTGTGGTTTCGGAGCTTTTGTATGAGCCAATAACTCCTGGAGCAGCGTTGCTTATGCCTGCAGAAACGGAAGTCCTTGGAGTCACTGTGGAAAACGGCTTGATTACTGTTGATTTGAACGAAAACTTCCGCGATAATTTTTACGGCGGCTCCACCAGTGAAGCGTTGCTTATTTATAGTATTGTCAACACACTGACTGAGCTGGAAGGACTGGAAGAATACGAGGTTCGTCTTTTGATTAACGGCGAAACGTTTGACACAATCGGCGGCCACTTTTCAGCAGAAGAACATTTTACTAGAAATGAAGATGTTATTGTTTTTTAGATAAAAGCCTAACTGCGGATTTACACAAAATCCGCAGTTTTTTAATATGCCAGGAAACATTCAGGGAAGCTAGAATGTTTATATCTTATTGCATTACAATAAAATATTGTATTTAAAGATGATATTGAGGACATAATTATGGTATAATTGGCTCATAACAGTACAAGGAGATAAAATCATGCCTCAAATTATTCCAATTAGGGATTTGAAAAACACCAGTAAGCTTTCTGAAATGTGCCGTGAAACTAATGAGCCAGTGTTCATTACTAAAAATGGATATGGTGATATGGTCATTATGAGCATGGAAACCTACGAAAAAATTATGTTAATGAACGATATTTACAGAAAATTGAATGAAGCTGAAAAATCCATTGGCAAAGGCGAAGTAACTGACGGGTTTGAATCTCTCAAAAAGACGAGAGAAAAGTATGGCTTATAAGCTTATTGTTTCAAAAGAAGCTCATAATGATATTGATGACATTATTCACTATATTGCAGTGGAGCTTGTTAATCCGGTAGCGGCAGCAAGTTTTCTAGATGATGTAGAAAAAGGTTATCACGCTGTTGCTGATAATCCTCGCATGTATAGTTTATGCAATGATAGCAGGCTTAGCAAAGATAGGTATCGTAAAATAGTGATTAAGAATTATCTGATACTATATCGCATAGACGATGAAATGCAGACCATTTTTATAGTTCGTATAATATATGGTGGCAGAAACTATATAGAATTGCTTTAATTTAAGCGTATTAAAAACCTGATAAGCCATCAGCGGCATATCAGGTTTTGTTATTCTCACAAAAGTCAACCGACTTATTGTTTATTATGTCATTTATTATGCTTGCAATATGTCTAGCCGACTTTATGCTCGTATAGCATGATTGTCATTATAATGGTACAATAAAACTTGCCGGAAAGCTGAGATGGAGCACATAGACTGCTTGTTGTGTATTGCCAGATAATAAGACAGGAGAATGTATTTCCATGATGGAGAAAAAAGGTATTGTGTTGGTTTTTACAGGTGAGGGGAAGGGAAAGACTACGGCTGCACTGGGTTTGGGCTTGCGGGCCTGCGGCCATGGGGCGAAAATTCTGATGGTGCAGTTTAGAAAAAGCGATCCCACATATGGTGAAATTCAGGCAATCAGGAAGTTTTTGCCCAACTTTACGGTGATACAATCTGAAAGAAGCCGGATTACCGGTCGTAGCGGCATTAAGGATGAGGATTTAGCCGATGCCCGCAAGGTTTTTAGGCTGGGTAAAGAAGCGTTACTCTCGGGCCAGTATGACTTAGTCATTTTTGACGAGGTTAATTTTGCCCTTGATTTCAGCTTGCTGCGTGAGGAAGATGTTTTGAATATGCTGGAGAAGCGTCCTCTTCACGTGGATGTAGTTTTAACCGGGCGAGGTGCGCCTAAGTCCATTATTGAGGCTGCTCATCTTGTTAGTGAAGTGAAAGAAATAAAGCATCATTACAAAGCCGGGGTTCCGGCTAGGAGCGGTATTGAGTACTAGATGTTTTCTGCTCTTGCTAATAGCTTATTATTGGTTTACAATGATTTGCGGAGAGATGCAAGACGACACAAGTTTTTAGCGATGGAGGTTAATATGAATCAGGAAGAAAGAATTATTAAGCGTATTGCCGCCGACATGGGGCTGCCTTCTCAGAGAATTGCCAAGGCAATAGCTTTGATGGATGAAGGGAATACAGTTCCTTTTATCGCCCGCTACCGTAAAGAAGTAACGGAAGGAATGGATGATGAAGAGCTTCGCACCTTGGCCGACAAGCTGAATCTTTACAGAAACCTGGAAAAGAACAGGGAGAGTATCCTTCGCTCTTTATCGGAGCAAGGGGTATTGACAGCGGAGCTGGAGGCTTCTGTTACAGCAGCCGGTACTGCAACTGAGCTGGAAGATATTTATCGTCCTTATCGGCCGAAGAAAAGAACAAAAGCCACAATCGCCAAGGAGAAGGGACTAGAGCCTTTGGCTTTATGTCTTCTTGAAGGCAAGGAAGACCCTGAAGCGGCAGCAGCATTATACATAAACGATGATGTGCCTGCTATAGAGGACGCACTTTCCGGAGCACGGGACATTATAGCGGAAATAATTTCTGACGAGCCGCAGGCAAGAAAAGAAATCAGAAGCTTACTGTTTGCACGGGGGCTGATTGTCAGCCGCGCAAGCAGGGAGGAAGAAAGCCCTTACGAAATGTATTATAATTATTCCGAGCCTGCAAACAAAGTTCAGCCGCATAGGGTTCTAGCGATTAACAGGGGAGAGAACGAAAAATTTCTTAACGTTAAGCTGGAATTTGCCGATGAGCTGGCTTTAAGCATTTTGGAGAAATTATATTTGCGTAAAATTATTTCCGAGAAAGTGAGAGAGCAGCTATTAGCTGCGATTAAGGATGGCTGGAAACGGCTCTTATTTCCTTCCCTGGAACGGGAAGTGAGAAATGAGTTGACGTCACGGGCTGAAGAACAGGCGCTTAAAATATTTAACGCTAACCTAAAGGGCTTACTCTTAACACCCCCTGTACCGGGTAAGAGAATTTTGGGGTTAGATCCGGGATATCGGACAGGCTGCAAGCTTGCTTGTGTTGATGAAACAGGTAAGCTGCTGGAAACGGCCGTAATATACCCCACTCCGCCTCATAATAAAAAAGAAGCTTCGGCCGCCGTTGTTAAAAAGCTAATTAAAAAGCATCGTTTAAACACAGTAGCTATCGGAAACGGCACGGCCGGGCGTGAGAGCGAGGAGTTTATCGCTGAGGTTGTTGCAGAGATGGATTTAGATATAGAGTACACAGTAGTTAACGAGGCCGGCGCCAGTATCTACTCCGCATCAAAGCTGGGCAATGCCGAGTTTCCAGAGCTGGATGTTGCCGAAAGAAGCGCTGTTTCAATAGCGCGACGCGTGCAAGACTCTCTGGCTGAGCTTGTTAAGATTGACCCTCGCTCTATTGGTGTAGGCCAATATCAGCATGATGTAAATCAAAAAAGGCTGGAGGAAGTACTGAGCGGAGTGGTGGAGGATTGTGTTAACCAGGTAGGTGTTGATTTAACTACTGCTTCGGCTCCTTTGTTGGAAAGAGTCGCCGGTGTGAACAAAACAATTGCCGCAAATATTGTTGCTTTCAGGGAAGAGCATGGTGTATTTAAATCCAGAAATGATTTAAAGAAAGTGGCTAAGCTGGGTCCGGCAGCCTTTAAACAATGCGCCGGCTTTTTGCGCATACCCGACGCTGAAAACTATCTTGACAGAAGCGCTGTGCACCCGGAATCCTATAACGTTGCGGAAAAACTAATTGAGATGATGCAGATTTCTTATGGGGACCTCGGTAATTCCTGGTCTATTCCGGCAATTAATATTAAAGACGCAGCAATGAAGCTGGGTGTGGGGGAGCCGACACTTCAAGATATTGTTGAAGAATTTAAAAAGCCAGGCAGAGATCCGCGTGAAGATGTGCCTAAGCCGGTTTTTAAAAAAGGCGTCCTTCATCTTGAAGATTTAAAGGCCGGGATGGAGTTAACGGGAGTTGTCCGCAATGTTGTTGATTTTGGGGCGTTTGTAGATATTGGTGTTCATCAGGATGGTTTGGTACATATTTCTCAGCTTGCTAATAAATATGTCAAGCATCCTCTCGATGTTGTAAAGTTGGGTGATATTATTAATGTTAAGGTGCTTTCTGTAGATATTCAGAAAAAAAGAATTTCCTTAACATGCTTAGAATAAGCCTTTTGCTTGGAGTGTTGGAATTTTTACCAAGGAATTTGGAATAATAAAGCGAATAGTAATATAACAGTATTAAATTTACTACATGTTGCGTATGGCAAAAAACAAACAAGGAGTGTTAAGATGTCAAAAATTACACCTGATATGACTATTTCGCAAGTTTTGTCTGCTTATCCGCAAACGGCAAAAGTGCTTATGGGGCTGGGAATTCATTGTCTGGGCTGTCCGTCTGCGACCAGCGAATCTGTGCAGCAAGCTGCTCTAAAGCATGGTCAGGATCCCGATGATTTTCTTAGTCGTCTAAACGAAGCTGCTCAATAACATATTATAGTTTTGCTTTTTTCTAAAAGCGGCTACCCGGTTTTGAACCCCGGGCAGTCGTTTTTTTTGTATTTATTAAGCTGAAATTGGAGAAGATGGATTAAGGGAGGTTGGTTGAATGACCGTTGGTTCACAGTTAAAACAGACACTCGCTTCTTTAAAAGGCTCCCGTGCCACACTGCGGATTTATGCAGAGCAATCTCAGCATGAACAGGCCGTACATGTCTTTAGTGAAGCGGTTAAAGTCTTGAATGATATTATTGTTGATTTGGAAACCAGAATTCGATCTCTCGAGTTTTTTGAGCCTCAATATAAGGGGAGCTAGGGGGGGAAGCATGGTTGAATTGCTGATGGTTATGCTGCGGGCAGCCGCTCTATATATCCTGGTTTTTACTTTAATCAGGGTGATGGGCAAAAAGCATCCTGCAAAAACAACGCCTTTTAATTTTGTAAATTATACGGTAATTGCCGCCATTACGGCTTTGCTGGTACTAGGGCTATACCCGAACCTTATTTTTGGGATTACTGCTTTGATGGTCTGGGTAGCATTGCCTATAATCGGTGACTTTCTTGCTGCACGAAGCAAAACAGCCCATGATATTTTACATGGAAAAGAGATAGTGCTAATAAAGCAAGGAAAAATTATGGATGATAATTTACAGCAAGTGAGGCTGACAGGGGAAGAGCTTCTGTCCGACCTGCGGCAAAAAAATGTTTTTAGATTAGCCGATGTTGAATTTGCCACGCTGGAGACAACGGGAGAAATATCAGTTTTGTTAAAGTCCAACAAAAATCCAATAACCCCTTATGATCTTCAATGGGACGTTACACCGCAAACCGAGCCGCAAACAGTAGTGCTTGATGGCAACATCCTTCATGGATCTCTTACGGAGATGGGGCTGACACATAACTGGCTTAACACTGAATTGAAGGCAGCAGGGATTTCCTTAGATAATGTTTTTATCGGCCAGGTTGACTCCAATGGAGAACTGTATCTTGACTTGTTTGATGATGCTGTAAAGGTGCCTCAATCTAAAGTGAGGGAGATGCTTTATGCCAATCTTGAAAAATCACAGGCAGATTTTGTTAGGTACGGTTACGAAACTCAAGATTCTGAAACGAAAGCTATGTACTCTCAAAATGCACAGGAGCTAGAAGAGCTGTTGAAAAAGCTGCAGCCATTTTTGCTGCGCTAAAGGAGGAGCTATGTCAAACAAGAAAAACAAAAAATTGAGCCCAGTACAGCAGGAGTATCAAGCTTTTGCCAAAGCTCGCGAACCAAAACGTCCTGTTTTGAAAAATTCGCTGCGGGCATTTTTTGTCGGCGGTACAATCTGTTTTATCGGTCAGCTTTTCCAGTGGATATATATTACCTATTTTGGCTTTAATGAAATGACCGCCGGTAATCCTACCGTTGCAACCCTAATAATAATTGCGGTATTTATGACTGGCTTCGGCTTCTATGACCACTTAGCTCAATATGCCGGCGGCGGCACAATAGTTCCTGTCACCGGGTTTGCTAACACGGTAGCTTCGGCCGCTATAGAACACCGCACTGAAGGCTATGTTTTGGGAGTAGGAGGAAATATGTATAAGATAGCCGGCCCCGTTATAACCTATGGTGTTGTTTCTGCTTTCTTTATAGGATTAATCGCTGTTGCCCTAAAGGCGTTAGGTGGGATGTAAATGCTGCAGGGACATCAGACATGGATCTTTCCCTCAAAGCCGGTAATACTGGCATCTGCTGCTGTTGGCGGCCCTTTTGAGGCTCAAGGACCTCTTGCCGATGATTTTGATATTCTAAATGACGATATCTGGCTTGGTCAGGAAAGTTTTGAAAAAGCAGAAAAAAAGATGCTGGAGCAAGCTTGTGAAAAAGCTATAGACAAGGCTGGTCTTAAAAAGGAAGATGTTCATTTTTTATTAAGCGGCGATTTGATGAATCAAATAATATCCAGCAGCTTTGCTGCCCGAACGATGGGCGTGCCTTTCCTAGGCTTGTTCGGTGCTTGCTCCAGCTCAATGGAATCGCTTGCTCTGGCATCCTTGTTGGTAGACAGCAGCTCTGCCAAATATGCACTGGCGGCCACCTCCAGCCACAATGGATCGGTTAATAAGCAATTCCGGTATCCCTCGGAGTATGGTTCTCAGGTGCCGCCCACAGCTCAGTGGACGGTAACGGGTGCCGGTGCCGCTTTAGTCGCACATGAAGGGGAAGGTCCAAAAGTGGTTTCAGCCACCATCGGACGTGTTGTTGATATGGGTATCTCCGACCCTTTTAATATGGGAGCCGCCATGGCTCCTGCGGCGGTAGACACAATTCAGGCTCATTTTCGTGATATGGGAGTGGGTGCAGACCACTATGATGTTATTGCTACCGGTGATTTGGGGCGAGTTGGACACCATATCGCCGCTGATTTACTGCAAAAGCATCATATAGATATACCCGCTAAAACTTTTACTGATTGCGGACTGCTTATTTATAGCGATGACCAGCCGGTTGTGGCCGGCGGCAGCGGCTGTGCCTGTTCAGCAACAGTCACATTCGGACATTTCCTCAAAAAGCTGCGTAAAGGTGAAATAAATAGAATACTGATTGTTGCCACAGGAGCGCTTCTTTCGCCGTTATCTTATCAGCAGAAGGAAAGCATTCCCTGTATTGCCCATGCGGTGGCGATAGAACATTAAAGGAGAAAGCCATGGTTCAGCAATTTGTTTTTGCGTTTATCGTCGGCGGTGCTATCTGTGTCATAGGACAACTGCTGCTGGATGTCTTTAGATTAACGCCGGCGCATATGACAGTAACACTGGTGGTCACCGGAGCCGTTCTTGGAGGGCTTGGCCTCTACGAGCCGTTGATTAAGTTTGCCGGAGCCGGAGCATCAGTGCCCATCAGCAGCTTCGGCAACGCCCTGGTAAAAGGTGCTCTTTCGGAAGCAGAAAGGACGGGCTTTATCGGTGTGTTTACTGGCATCTTTGAAGTTACCAGCGCCGGTATCTCAGCGGCCATAATTTTCGGGTTTTTAGCATCGTTAGTTTTTAAGCCGAAAGGGTAGATTACAAATAGGAGGTGATATATTTGACTGTAGGAACACAATTGGAGCAATCCATTGCCAGTGTGCAAAGTGCCGCTACCAGCATGAAAACATTTGCTCTTGAGACCCAGGACCAGCAAGCAAAGCAGACATTTCAGCAACTGGCCCAAACCCTGGATAATGCAGTAACTACGCTTCAACAAAGACAACAGTATATACAGGAACAGGAGCCACAGTACAAGCAGTAGAAAAAGCGGTGAGTATTTTTTGCCTGCAAGAATATTATAATTTCTGCAAGGCATACTAATATTGAAAAATCTTATTAGAGAGGGGTTTTGAGATTGGCTCAGATTAATCAGCAGGAATTAGAAAATCTACGGCATTTGATTGGTGCCCATGATACCGGTGCTCAAAAGCTGGAAGCTTATGCTCAGCAGTGTACAGACAGTGAAATTAAGCAAATGTTTCAGCAATCAGCGAATAGTGCCCGCCAGACTAAACAAAAGTTAATGCAGTTCCTAAATTAATAAAAGGGAGGTTTTAGAATGCAAGATAAAGATATGGTAAATGATATCCTTTCCCAGATTAATGCAAGCTTGACTACATACGCCACTGCCATTGCGGAGAGTTCAAACTCTCAGCTTAGGCAGACGTTGCAGCAAATTCGCAATTCCGATGAACAGTTTCAGTTCCAGCTTAGCCAGAAGGCTACTCAAAAAGGTTTTTACATGCCTGCTCAAGAAGCTGATCAAACTACAATTCAACAGTATAAAAGCCAGCTAAGCTAATAGTTTTAATAAAGTGACAGGGACCCA
>DLMZ01000042.1:406-7828 GCA_002479415.1 Firmicutes bacterium UBA7523 | reverse complement strand
TGGGTCCCTGTCACTTTATTAAAGAATAATTTAACATCCTACTCCAGTTCTTTAACTTTATTGACAAACCAAGCTGTATGCAGGTCTTCGTCAATGAGGTTGTCCCAGAGTAAATTGAATAAAGACTCATCCTGCCCCACTTTTAAAATAAAATCTTTGTAATCCTTCATTGCCATTTCTTCCAGCTTAATATTGGCTGTAAGTAATGTTTTCACTCCACCCTTGCTTGTGAAATAACCGGCAGCTTTTCCGCTGAAAGGGGCAATGGCTTCACCGATTACTGTAGGCTTGCCTCCCAGTTGAGTGATTTTCTCTCTGACGTTTTCAACATGTCCTTGCTCAATTTCAGCCACCCTTTTAAGTGTTTGTTTCACGTATAGGTCAGGAATCTGCCTACTTTGAGCCAAATAGAGGTCAACCTGGCTAAGCTCAAGGGAATAAAGCCAGTTTAGTTTTGAAATAATCTGTTCACTATTCATTAAGTATTAACCCTCCATGATTTTACTCTGCTTATATTTTTACAGTAGGGAGCGGTGTTATTAGTATGTGCCGAGCACCATTAATGATTCTCATAAATAATAATTTACCTCTTTACTTGTCCCATACATTACCAGCTTAATTCGGGAAGGATTTAGCTGGCGGTCGTTGAATAATTGAGCAAAAGACAATAAATAGATGCAAGGCCTAGAATATGGAAACTTATTCCGTTTTTGAAAATCGTGTTTATATAGTAAAATGCTTATCACGACTTACCTTACGAGGGGTGTAGACAGTTGGATAATTCGAAAGAATCTTTAATGGATATATATATCTTTGAAACTTTTCAAATGCTTGAGCAGCTGGAGCAGGCAATACTAGCCAGTGAAAAAGAAGGCTGTATCGGTACGAACTCGATAAATGATATTTTTCGGATAATGCATAACATTAAAGGCTCTTCAGCAATGATGATGTTTAACAAAATAGCTGAGTTGGCCCATTCTATCGAGGATCTGTTTTTTTATTTGCGAGAAGAAAAACCGCAGGAAGTTAACTGCTTTACCATCTGCGACTTAGTTTTGAGGAGCATAGATTTTGTAAAAGAAGAAGTCTCTAAGCTGCAAAACAATCTGGAGCCGGATGGAGATGCTTGTAAATTAATTGAAGATATAAAAGGATATTTGCTTGTGCTGAAAGATGATAAGCCCGCAGGTAATATAATAGTTGCACAAAAGAGAAGATTCCAGGCGGTGCTTTTTTTTGATGATGATTATGGCATGGAGGATCTGAGAGCCTTTAATACTATTAACAAACTAAAAGATATTGCCGATTCCATTGAATATTTTCCCGAAGATATTATCGAAAGTGACACTGCGTCTGTTTTCATAAGGGAAAACGGCTTTAAAATAGTGTTTATTTCTTTGTGCAGCTTTAAGGAAATAGAAGCTTTCTTCTTTAATGCTGAGTTTATTGCGAGTTTAGAATTAAGCGAAATTTCCGAAGAATGTCCGAATACTAATCAAGTTATTTCTCAAGATGCAAAATTCGAACAACTGCCCAATAAAAGTAAAGTCCTTGAAGAGGAAGACCGAAATTCAGCTAGCAGACAAAGCATTATCAGCGTAAATGTTAACAAGCTTGATAGTCTTATGGACCTTGTTGGTGAATTGGTTATAAGCGAAGCTATGGTTTCGCATAATCCGGATTTAGCCGGTGTTATTAATTTGGACAATTTTAATAAGGCTGCCAGGCAGCACAGAAAAATAATTAATGAATTGCAAGATACTGTGATGGCGATTCGCATGGTACCCCTTGCCGCAATTTTTCAAAAGATGAATCGTATTGTCAGGGATATGAGCAAAAAGTTGAATAAAGAAGTTGAGCTGGAGATTATCGGTGAAGAAACCGAAGTGGACAAAAATATTATTGAGCACTTGTCAGATCCGCTTATGCACTTAATCAGAAATGCCATTGACCATGGCATAGAGAAAAGTGAAGATAGGCTTAGTAAAGGAAAGCCGGCTAAGGGGAAAATTAGATTGGAAGCTAAGAATGAAGGAGGAGATGTGTGGATTACCTTAAAGGACGATGGAATCGGTCTAAATAAGGGAAAAATTTTGGCGAGAGCCAGAAATAATGGGCTGCTCAACAAAGCGGATCATGAATTAAGCGACCGTGAAATATTTGCTTGTATTCTATTGCCCGGCTTATCCACCAAAGATCAGGTTAGCGAGTTCTCCGGGCGCGGTGTGGGGATGGACGTTGTTGTAAATAACATCAGTTCTGTGGGCGGAACGGTAATTGTTGACAGCATAGAAGGAGGCGGAACCAGCATTTCCCTTAAGATTCCGCTTACACTGGCCATTATCGATGGGACAATCGTACAAGTCGGAAATTCAGTTTATATTATACCTACCAACTCCATAAAAGAGTCCTTTAGGCCTCGGGAGGAAGAAATCATTCACGATCCTGACGGCAACGAAATGATTATGGTTAGAGGCGATTGTTTTCCTGTTCTTCGGCTTCATAAATACTATGACATACCAACCGAGGTGATAAGAGTACATGAAGGAATTATTGTAATTGTTGAAAACGACAGGAAAAGTTTGTGCCTTTTTGCAGATGGCTTGCTGGGAAAACAACAGATAGTAGTTAAGGCTTTACCTAGATATCTAAAAAAAATAAACGGCATCAGTGGTTGTACTCTTTTAGGAAATGGGCGGGCCAGCTTAATATTGGATGTGGTAGGTTTAATGGATAGTTGAACTAAAAACCAGTAGTAAGAATGGAGCTGAAACTGTGGCTGAAGCGATGGAGCATGAATTTATGGATGATTTTGAAGATACCCAGAAGGGGAAGTTCCTGACCTTTACAGTAGGTAAGGAGAGTTATGGGATTGAAATCAAGTATGTTACGGAAATTATCGGCATACAGCCGATAACGGAAGTACCGGATATGCCGGAGTATATAAAAGGAATTATTAATTTGCGAGGTAAGATCATTCCTGTCATGGATGTAAGACTGCGTTTTGCTAAACCGTTTAGAGACTACAACGACAGGACTTGTGTTATTGTAGTTGATATTAATGGTATTTCTATTGGTCTTATAGTAGATAGTGTTTCAGAAGTGCTTTCCATTTCCGATGCAGATATAGTGTCGCCTCCTGATATCAATAGGGAATCAGGCCATAAATATGTTAAAAGTATTGGCAAGATAGGAAGCGAGGTTAAGCTTATTCTCGATTGCGATAAGCTTATTGGGGAAGAAGAGGTTAAATTGGTAAATGAGAAGGGGGAATTATTGTGAAGCTGACAATTAAAGCAAAGATGATCTCGGCGTTTGCATTTTTAGTAGCAGTATTAATAGGGATTGGCGTTTATTCTATTAGTTCACTCAACTCGGTAAATATGCAGACAACGGAAATCGATGAAAAGTGGCTTCCCGGAGTAGATGAAATTCATACTATTGACACAGAGTTTTCCGATTTAAGAATCCTGGAGTATCACCATATACTAGCTAACGACAGGGCAACAAAGGCTGCAGATGAGAGCGAGAGGTCGAGGCTTCTCAATGACATTCAAAAGTATATGACAGAATATGAATCATTAATAGCTCATGAAGAAGACAGGCGGCTTTTCAACGCGTTAAAGGCCAACATGGCCGAGTATCTTGAATTAAGTGACGAGATGCTGACCTTAAGCAATCAAGAAAGAGATGCAGACGCGCTGTATATAATGAGAGGGGCCTCCCAGAGAGTGTATGACGGAATTAATGAATTATTTGAGCAGCTTGTTGAGTTTAACCGTGAGCATGCTAATATGGCTGCTGCGTACACCCACACGCTAATTGCCCAAAAAATAAAAATACTTTCTGTAATTATAGCTCTTGCTACAGTTTTGGCCGCTACAGCCGCGCTAATAATAACAAATGGAATAGTTAAGCCTGTCAGTGCTCTTACTGCTTCAGCTCAAAAAATTGCCAACGGTGACCTTGATGTAGATATTAATATATCAAGCAAGGATGAAATCGGTGTACTGGCGCAGGCTTTTAAGGCAATGGCCGAAAATGTAAATGAAACACTTACAAATATAGATTCTGCTGCTCAGCAGGTAGCTTCAGGGTCAAAACAGGTTTCTGATTCCAGTATTGCTCTTTCCCAAGGGGCCACTGAGCAAGCAAGCTCTGTTGAAGAATTGACAGCTTCTCTAGAAGAAATTTCCACACAGACCAAGCATAACGCTAATAACGCCAACAAAGCAAATGAACTGGCAAAAGATGCGGAAGGAAATGCTGTAGAGGGTCATTCGCAAATGAAGGAAATGCTTAAAGCAATGGATGAAATAAATGTTTCTTCGAATAATATATCTAAAATTATCAAGGTTATAGATGAGATTGCATTCCAGACTAATATACTCGCACTAAATGCGGCAGTAGAAGCTGCACGAGCTGGACAGCATGGAAAAGGCTTTGCAGTTGTTTCTGAAGAAGTCAGAAATCTTGCAGCAAGATCGGCCAATGCCGCGAAAGAAACTACGGAAATGATAGAGAGCTCTATTAAAAAGGTTGAGGATGGGACAAGGATTGCCGGAAAAACTTCGGATGCATTAAACAAAATAGTGGAAGGTATAGCACAGGTAGCCAGCCTTGTAAAAGATATCGCAACAGCTTCTAATGAACAGGCAGCAGGCATTGCCCAGGTAAATGAAGGAATCATGCAGGTATCACAGGTAGTACAGGTTAACTCGGCTACTTCTGAAGAGAGTGCAGCAGCCAGTGAAGAATTGGCAAGCCAGGCCGAAATGCTGAAAGATCAAGTTGCTAAGTTTAAGCTTAAAAAGTTTAATCGTTCAGTGTATTCCAGCAAAGGCCTTGAAGAGATTAGCCCGGAAGTTTTAAGAATGCTGGAGCGGATGAGTAACAATAATAAGCCTGCTTACTCCGGCGCACGACATGCAGAAACAGCCGATGCAAGCGTGGACAGGATATCCCTTAGTGATAAAAATTTCGGTAAATATTAAACGAAATCTTGAGAGAGGGCTAAGCGGCCCTCTCTCAAGGTTAAATCGATACTGCAGCTATGCTGATGAAGGCAAGGTGAAAAAGTGTTTGAAATAACAGAAAGGGAATTTAAGCAGCTGGCTTGTTTTATAAAAGACAACTATGGGATAAATCTGAAGGAGGAAAAGAGACTCCTTCTGGTAGGCAGGCTCAGCAACGTGCTTTTGGAAGCAGGGTTTAAGAGCTTTAGTGAATATTATGAATATATCATATCTGATAAAACAGGGGAGGCAGTTATAACCCTGGTAGATAAGATTACCACTAACCATACTTTTTTTATGAGAGAAGCCGTTCACTTTTCGTACTTCAGGGATTTGGTGCTTCCATTCCTGGACAGTACTATTAAAGATAAAGACCTGCGCCTCTGGTGTGCCGCATGCTCTACCGGTGAAGAAGCTTATACGTTGGCCATGATTGTTGACGATTTTTTTGGGCCGGAGAAATATCGTTGGGATACGAAGATACTGGCAACAGACATATCGGAAACGGCATTAAGGCATGCAAAAAGAGCAGTTTACAGCAAGGAAAGAATTTCTCCGCTGCCCGCTCATTGGAAGGCAAAGCACTTTATGATGTATGATTCTGAGAATTATATTGTAGCTGATAAGATCAGGAAAGAGGTAATATACAGAAAGTTAAACCTGATGGATAACATATTCCCTTTTAGTAAGAAATTTCATGTTATCTTTTGTAGGAATGTGATGATTTACTTTGATGATGAAACAAAGGACGAGCTGGTAAACAAGCTTTACAATCATATGGAAACAGGCGGTTTTCTTTTTATCGGTCATTCGGAGTCATTAAACAAGGAAGCTACAAAATTTCATTATATAATGCCAGCTGTATACAGAAAATAATGCTATGCGAGGAGTCACTTGATATTATGACGATGAACAAGAGAATTAGAGTGCTGGTCGTTGACGATTCCCTTGTTTTTAGAGAGGTTTTAACCCGGGGGATATCATCTGACCCGGATATTCATGTAGTAGCAAAAGCGATTGACGCTTATGATGCAAGGAATAAGATATTGGCTTACAAACCTGATGTTATGACTTGCGATGTGGAAATGCCCAGAATGAACGGCATTGAGTTCATTAAGCGCCTTTTGCCTCAATACCCGTTGCCTGTTATAGTAGTTAGTTCGGTTAGTGAAGCGGTTTTTGACGCAATGAATGCGGGCGCAGTCGATTTTGTTTCTAAGCCAGATATTCGGGCGGCCAAAGGTGTGGAGCAATTTATTTTGGAGCTCATTGATAAAATAAAGATTGCTGCCCAGTCTAAGGTGGCAGAACTAAGCTTTATTAAAAAAGCTAGCTTTGCAGCAAATAATATAAATACTAATAAGATTGTTGCAATCGGCTCATCAACAGGAGGGACCGAAGCTATATCTAGTATACTGGAATGCTTGCCTGCAAATTTGCCGGGCATTTTAATAGTACAGCATATTCCTCCGGTTTTCTCTGCAATGTTTGCAGAACGATTGAATAAACAGTTAAAGGTTAATGTTAAAGAAGCACAGAACGGTGACTGGGTGGAGCAGGGAAGGGTTCTTATAGCTCCCGGCAATAAGCATATGAGAATTAAAAAAATAGGTGACCGATTTAGAGTTGAGGTTTTTGAAGGGGAAAAAGTAAACGGACATTGCCCTTCTGTCGATGTTTTGTTTGAATCGATGGCAAAAAATGTGGGAGATAATGGCGTCGGAATTATTCTGACAGGAATGGGCCATGACGGAGCGAGAGGGCTTCTTCTGATGAAGAGCAAAGGCGCTAGGACTATTGGGCAGGATGAGCAGTCAAGTGTAGTATACGGCATGGCAAAAGTCGCTTATGATATCGGAGCAGTTGAGAAGCAAACAGCACTACAGAATATCCCGAAATTATTGATGTCTATGCTTATGTAGAGTCTGCTAACAGTTCAAAAAAGCCAGCTAACTTAACAAATTTAATGCAATAGCCGGGAATACCTGAAAGCTTTTCAGGTATTCCCGGTCACTTTTTTGTGTACTATTCCCTTTCTCTCTTATTACTTCTTTTCCTTTCTCAGGGGAAGACTCTATGGTGGCCAGAGCTTCTTCAAAGCCGAATATTTTATAAAACAATGCTTGGATAAGTACTTCTGTGACTAAATAGGTTAATGAACAATATACTTTGAGATATATAAGTGGTTAGTGCAAATGTTAAAGTACAAATTGTAAAAGTTACTATTGACAGAAAAAATTTATACAATATAATGTGACTAAACAGTCATGTGACTATAAAGTCACATTATATTGTATAGATTGGAGGGGATTGTTGTAATGGGATTGAATTTATTTAAAGTATTAAGTGTAGTTTTGGCTTTTTCTGCCTTCATTAAAGTATTTATCGGTGTATTTTTTCATAATCA
>DLMZ01000042.1:0-149 GCA_002479415.1 Firmicutes bacterium UBA7523 | reverse complement strand
AATATTTTATTAATGTATGCTTTGGCTCTTTTAATTCTTGTATGGGTAGGAACAATAACAAGCTATATATCAAACGGGTGGATCTTACGGCGTTTATTACTATTGCTTCACTAAAATCTTTTAACCTGCTCTTTAGTTGGCAGAAAACT
>DLMZ01000004.1:22436-22838 GCA_002479415.1 Firmicutes bacterium UBA7523 | reverse complement strand
GTACAATGCTTCCCCCCGGTAAATATTCTTAACAATAAAGCTGAACCCATTAAAGGTATTAAAAATCTTGTTGTCTGTATTAAAATAGAAATCATAATACAAAGGCTTAACTCAATGAATAAACCCAAAAATACGCTTAACCCGTAAGCCATTTTCAGCTTCATTTTTTCCTCAGCTTCTTGCCCATTATATAATTTTTCAATAATATCAGCTGACATTTTCTCTAAATTAATCATTATTACACCTTTTATTAGTAAAAATAGCCATTCATTCTATAATATATCATATATATGCTTAAAACCTTGTAAGAATCTGTCGAATATATTAAATTTTTTTTCTAACTAAGGCCAATCCGGACCAGTTACCATTTTATGGGTATTTTCGTCCTCGATTTTGCTGCTT
>DLMZ01000004.1:3084-22266 GCA_002479415.1 Firmicutes bacterium UBA7523 | reverse complement strand
GATTTTGCTGCTTTCGTCCTTAAGTTCACAAATCCCTCTTAACTTAGGTTATAATTACAAAACAAACAAAGAGGAGGTGTTCATTTTGAGGACAATCAAAGGCAAGGCGCTGTCAATGCTAGGTGTGTTATTGCTGTTTGCTGGTTCCATGGCAGCCTTTACTCCTAGTTGTGCAGGCTGGTTTTATGAACCCAAGAAGCCGTATTAAAATGCATGGATTAACACATGTCACAGGCATCAAAGGTATTTCCCATTATTACCTCCCTCCCCAAACCCCCACAGCGTTTGAGCTGTGGGGGTTTGAGGAAGCGTAGTGCAGCTCGGAATCTATGATAAACTTATTCGAAGGAGGCAATAAAATGAACCCTAAAGTTAAGCTTATTATGCCGTTTATAGTCTTTGCGGCTTTAATTATAGGTGGCAATCTCCTAGCAAACGTTAGTTCAAAAGATAATGATTCGGAAATTGCAAAAGTTGTAAATGAAAAAATAGCCCATATTGAATATTTAAGCGAAAATGATGCCGTCGCGATATATAAAAGCAACGATAATAAATCCTTGGGTTATGTATTATTAAAAAAAGGTTATTCTAATTGGCGGCAAATCTTATGCTCAACTGCTGAGACAATCAGCAATGGTAATATTAGCGGCGCATATTGGTGTAACCCTGATATAAGTATCGCAATGGGAGAAATTTTTGACTCTAATATTAATAGCATTATGGTTATTAACAACAACCGGGAATTCCAAGCTCAAGTAATCGATTACAACAACTCAAAAATTTGGTACGCAATAAGTAATAACTTTGAGCCAAGCGAAGTGACTATTGTAGGGCTTACACAAGACGGAACAATCCAGGAAACACTGCCAGATATTGCCCCAAAGCTTGGCTTAAACTAATACAACATGGAAATAGTACCATGAGTAAAACAAAGGAGGACGTTAAAAAATTCATTGCGTGGATATCGAATCAACAATAATTATGTACCTTTTCTTATTTGGCATTGCCTATATAATATTAAAAATAAAACAAGGATTTAAAAAATAATCTAACAGCAGGCTCCGAAGTTAGAGGTTCGAGCTTGCTGTTTTTTTATTAAATTTCCCTTGACTCGTTTCCCTCACTTTGATAAAATTAAAAAAATGACCGGTTTCGGCACCTTTAAATTAGTCCAGAGAGGCTAAAAAGGAGGCTTTTGCACATGCTTATTATTAATATAAAAGGTAAAAAACTGCTAACCGCGGCGTTGTAAAACGACCGTTGTGTTAGTTTTTTTTGTGGCTATTGTTAATACAATTCAGGAGGGAAAATTATGCTGGCAAGATTAGCGCTGGAAAATGGCAAAATATTTTATGGGAAAGGATTCGGCGCGGAGGGCAGCAGTAGCGGTGAGGTTGTCTTTAACACAGCGATGACCGGCTACCAAGAAGTCCTTACCGACCCGTCCTATTGCGGACAAATTGTGACAATGACCTATCCGCTCATTGGAAACTACGGAATTAACCCGGACGATTTTGAATCACGCAAAACTTTTGTCCGCGGCTTCATTGTTAAAGAAGTATGTACGATGCCTAACAACTGGCGCACCACAGAAACCCTCTCAGAATATTTAGAAAGATGCGGGGTTTTAGGCTTAACCGGCATTGACACAAGAGCGTTAACAAGAATTATTCGTGAATTCGGTACTCTCCGCGGCATTATTACCACTGAAGATATTAGCGATGCCGAGCTGCGGCAAAAAGTTGAAAGCGTGCCCTTCTTATCTGGGCAACGGCTAATTGAAGAGACTACTACTCCCGAGCCGTACACTCTTGCCGGCACAGGCAAACGTGTGGTTGTTATTGATTTAGGAATGAAGTTGGCTATCGCTCGCAATTTAAATATAACGGGCTGTGAAGTAGTTGTTGTTCCTGCACACACAACTGCGGCAGATATTCTGGCGCTGAAGCCCGACGGGCTCATGCTTTCCAACGGGCCGGGAGATCCTAAGGATGCTGTACACACAATTAATGAAGTCAAGACCTTATTGGGTAAACTGCCTATATTCGGCATTTGCCTGGGGCATCAGGTCTTGGCATTGGCGCTGGGCGGAGATACTTACAAGCTCAAGTTCGGCCACCGCGGCTCCAATCACCCTGTTCAGGATTTAGAAAGCGCCAAGGTACAGATTACTTCGCAAAACCACGGTTACGCAATTAGTGAGGACACACTAAAGGATTTGGATGTAACCATAACTCACCGCAGCTTAAACGATGGAACTGTGGAAGGCATGATGCACAAAAAATACCCCCTCTTCTGCGTACAATATCATCCTGAAGCATTTCCTGGGCCGAGTGACTCAGCCCATATCTTTCACCGCTTCCTGTCCATGATGGAAGCTAACTAACAATGAAGGGGAGGCTATACCATGCCAAAATATAATGATATTAAAAAGGTGATGGTTATCGGGTCAGGCCCGATTATCATTGGGCAAGCTGCAGAGTTTGACTATGCCGGCACCCAGGCATGCCGGGCGCTGAAGGAAGAAGGGCTGGAAGTAGTTTTAGTTAACAGTAACCCGGCCACAATTATGACTGATGCCAATATTGCCGACCGGGTATATATTGAGCCGCTTAATATATCCACACTAACCGAAATCATTGCAAAGGAACGGCCTGATGGGCTTCTACCCACTCTGGGAGGCCAAATTGGTTTAAATTCCGGCAAGGATTTAGCGGAACAAGGAGTATTGGACCGTTATAATGTCAAGCTGCTTGGCACACCTTTGGACGCAATACGCAAAGCTGAAGACCGTCAGCATTTTAAAGATATGATGAATGAACTAAACGAGCCAATTCCTGCTTCGACCATCGTATCCACAATAGAAGATGCTGTAGCCTTCGCCAATGAAACAGGCTACCCGCTGGTTATCCGTCCCGCATACACCATGGGCGGCACAGGCGGCGGATTTGCCCACAGTGAGGAAGAATTACGTATTATTTCCCAGCGGGGTATTAAAGCCAGTCCTATCTCTCAGATTCTCGTGGAACAAAGCGTCGCAGGCTGGAAAGAAATCGAATTTGAAGTAATGCGTGACAGCAATGACAACTGCATTACCATCTGCAGCATGGAAAACATCGATCCTGTAGGAGTTCACACCGGAGACAGCATTGTGGTAGCACCTGCTCAAACGCTAACCGACCGCGAGTATCAAATGCTGCGCAGCGCTTCTCTGAAAATCATAAGAGCATTGGGAATAGAAGGTGGCTGTAACATCCAATTTGCTTTGGACACCCACAGCTTCAAATATGCTGTTATTGAAGTAAACCCACGGGTTTCCCGCTCCTCAGCTCTAGCCTCTAAAGCAACGGGGTACCCTATTGCCAAGGTAGCCACAAAAATTGCTATCGGCCTTACCCTGGACGAAATTCAAAATGCGGTCACAAAAAAAACTACGGCCTGCTTCGAACCTACAATTGACTATGTTGTCATTAAAGTCCCCAGATGGCCTTTTGACAAATTTGCACTGGCTCAACGCGCACTGGGCACACAGATGAAAGCCACCGGTGAAGTAATGGCTATTGACAGGACATTGGAGGCAGCCATACTTAAAGCAGTCCGCTCTTTAGAAATTGATGTTCATAGTCTTAAGCTGGACGGTGTGGAAAAGCTGGATATGGAAAGCTTAAAGGAATTGATTAGCCGACCCAACGATCAGCGCCTTTTCATTCTGGCAGAAGCATTACGCCGCGGCATAACGCTTGATGAAATATATCAAATATCCAAGATAGACCCGTTCTTTAGCAAAAAAATCAAAAACATCGTGGATATGGAAGCTAAAATTGCGGATTGCGGCGGCATCAGCGGCGTAAGCAATAATCTTCTACTGGAAGCTAAACAAATGGGCTTTGCTGACAAAACAATAGCCGAATTGCTAAATGCTACGGAGGATGATGTCCGCTCTGCTCGTAAGGCTGCCGGCATTCTGCCTGCTTATAAAATGGTTGACACCTGCGCTGCAGAATTTGAAGCAATAACTCCTTATTTTTACTCCACCTATGATGATGAGGATGAAGCAACTCCCACTGAAAACCGTAAGATTGTGGTGTTAGGCTCAGGCCCAATCCGCATAGGCCAGGGAATTGAATTCGACTACTGCTCGGTCCACTCAGTCTGGGCATTACAGCAAGAAGGCTATGAAACAGTAATCATTAACAACAATCCGGAAACTGTTTCCACCGACTTTGATACCTCAGACCGTCTCTATTTTGAGCCCCTTCTCCCTGAAGACGTGTTAAATATTTTGGACAAGGAAAAACCTGAGGGAGTTATTGTTCAGTTTGGCGGTCAAACAGCCATTAATCTGGCTGAGCCTCTAGCAGCAGCAGGCATACCCATTATCGGCACATCCGTTGAAAATATTGACCGCGCTGAAGATAGAGATAAGTTTGAAATATTGTTAGAAGAATTAAATATCCCGCGACCCGCTGGAAAAACAGTTACATCGGCAGAGCAAGCAATACCTGCTGCTCAATCAATCGGCTATCCCGTCGTTGTCCGGCCATCCTATGTTTTAGGCGGCAGAGCCATGGAAATCGTTTATAACGACAGTGAACTGGAAGAATATATGCGCACTGCAGTTAAAGCCTCCCCAAACCACCCGGTTCTGGTAGACAAATACCTGCTGGGAACAGAAATTGAAGTAGACGCCATCTCTGATGGAGATGATGTGCTAATTCCTGGGATTATGGAACATATTGAGCGTGCCGGCGTTCACTCCGGCGACAGCATCGCTGTTTATCCAGCTCAATCGATTAGCACCGCACAAAGAGAGTTAATAGTAGACTACACTACTCGCTTGGCTAAAGCTCTGCAAGTGAAGGGAATTATTAATATTCAGTATGTAATTTTCGAAGACCAGCTTTATGTGTTGGAAGTAAACCCCCGGTCTTCCCGTACTGTACCGTTCCTCTCCAAGGTAACCGACATTCCCATGGTACAATTAGCTACTCGCGCAGCTTTAGGCCAAAAGCTGGCTGATTTAGGCTTTAAAAGCGGTTTGCATCCCGACAAACCCTTTATTGCGGTGAAAGCCCCCGTATTTTCCTTCGCTAAGCTGGCCGATCTGGAAACATCCCTTGGCCCCGAAATGAAATCCACCGGGGAAGTTATGGGCATTGACCTGGATATGCCTCGAGCTCTTTATAAGGCGTTGCTGGCCGCCAACCTTTATATCCCTCAAACAGGTAATATCCTAGCAACAATCGCAGACAAAGACAAAGAAGAAGCCATTCCTGTGCTGAAACAATTCGCCAAACTTGGCTTCACACTCCATGCCACCAACGGAACTGCGGTGTCCCTAGCAGAAGCGGGGTGTGATGTCAGTCGTGTCAATAAAATCAGTGAGGGCTCCCCCCATGTAGTAGATTACATTCGCGGCAATAAAATTGATGTTGTTATTAACACTCTAACTAAAGGCAAAATTCCCCAGCGTGACGGGTTCCAAATCCGCCGCGCAGCAGTAGAACTTAATCTCCCCTGTCTTACATCTCTGGACACTACCAAAGCCGTCCTTGATGTAATGCAGAAATTATTAATAGGTGATGGGGTAAATTATATTGCACTCCAGGAGTATCTGAAAAACTAAATATAAAGACAATAGTGCCAGAAACAAACAGCCCCGACTCCGCTTTCGTATTCTAAATACGTTAAGGATGTCGGGGTTGTGCATTTTCTTGTTTAAATTAGCGGCATTTACGAATTTCGACAAAAAAAAGTATTAGCTTATCTCTTTGCACGACAAAAGGCAACAAACTTTTTATGAATTATTTGATATTATATCCTTAGATATAATATCAACCCAGAGAGGGAGAATCACTATGCCAACCCCTGAATCTTGGACAACCCCTAGTGATGATACACACCTTGTTTCTTCACCCATTTTTTGGCGGGCTTATGCACGCTTTTTTACGGAAAATGCCAAGGAGGCAGTTATCGCCGTTGATTCTCATGGCATAATTACAGTATTTAATGCTATAGCAAAACAAAGCTTTAACCTGGAAAACAAAAAAGTAGTAGGACAGCCTTTTCAAAAAATTTTCCCGTTTATTCTATCTCATGAAAATTATTTACTTCAAGCTGTACAGCACAGCAGGGAACTAAAAGAAGTGGAATACTCATATTGCCCATACACAAAAGAAGAAGGCACCTTCGTTCATAGTGTAGCGTTAATCTATGAAGATGACGGCAGTATAGGCGGAGCAATTTGGCTGCGGAAAGATAAGACAAGCCTGCAGAAGTTTCAAAGAGAAGTAAATGATACGAGCATACATGCTGCTATTAGTCAAATTGCTGCTGGAATGGCCCATGAAATTCGCAACCCGCTGACTACAGCGAGGGGTTTTCTTCAACTAGCCCATCAAAACTGTCCGAACGAAGCTCTTTCCAGTTATTTAGATTCGGCAGAAGAAGAAATTGACAGTATTAATAAGATAATTAGTGACTTTTTAGCTCTGGTTCATCCTCAGCCAAAAGGCTTCCAGTTAATAAACTGCAATGATTTAATAACTGATGTTTTAGAGCTTGTGGAAAATGCGGCAGCCATGTATGATATTACGGTCCTTACTAAACTAAACACTAACATCCCCATATGCTTTCTTGATGCAAAGCAGGTTAAGCATGCAATGCTAAGTATCCTGCAAAATGCCATACAAGCTATGCCCCAAGGTGGGTTATTAACAATTAAAGTTAGCTTTGATGCAGAGACGAAGGAAGTCCATATCTCCATTAGCGATACAGGGAAAGGCATAAAAAGAGAAAACCTGGAACAAATATTTGACCCCTTTTTCTCCACAAGAACGGACGGATCTGGGCTAGGTCTAACTCTGGCAAACCGGATCGTCTCCTACCATGACGGTCATATTAATGTCTATAGCAAAGAAGGTAAAGGCACTACAATAGTACTATGTTTTCCGGTCAATGATACTAAAAAGGCTTAAGCATACTTAACTTATGCTTAAGCCTTTTAAATATTAATCTGCTTTTCTAATCAAAATAAGAGGTGTTTGTTCTCTGCTCTGTCCAGCCGGATTGTCTCTAATTAACTCAGCTAGATACTTATTGTTATACTTTATTTCTTTATTCCTTCCAAGAATCTCAACACTAATATCGTTGGCATCAACAACCATGCAATCTATACCGAACTTATCTTTAATTTCCTGACAAACCTTGTCCGGTTCGGCTGGTGCCAAAACCCCTTTGTCTGCATAATACTCCCAACCCACAACACAAAATCCATCAATATTACGCACATTATTGCCAAGAAAGTCATAAAAAATGCCGCGCTTGCCAAAAAGCTTACCTACAGCTGAAAGTATAGCAGCAAACAAAACGCGCCACCAGCCGCACAAATCGATAGCAGTTTGCATTTTATATACATTGTCCATGGCGGGCCCTGCCGGGTTTTTCATAGCAAAACTGGAGAGCAGTCTAGCAAGTAAGCTTACCTTCATTTTATCCTTATATCGCACTTGGCCTTGACAGAGTGCGATTACTTTCTCTCCCATGGAGAGAATATCTCCCTCTTTATAATGAGGGAGAGCATACTTTTCTATCAAATCAAAATAACTCTCTCCTACTTCCACAAAATGAGTCTTAATTGGATATCTGCAATAAACTTGTCCCTCGACTTCACGGGCCAGTTCTCTTCCCGGGTTAGGGCAAAGCTCAACTGCAGCTTCAGCTGTTGTCATATTCCTCACCTCAAACAGTATTCTTCGCTTTGCTTCAACAAAATCCTGCTTATAGCTTCATAGCAGATGCTGCATTTTACAAACGTACTTAGTTGTCGTTTTCAGGATTGCCCGTCAATAACTTCAAGAATTCTTCTTCGGGCTTAACTTTCCAAAGCCCGTTCTCAATATATACCTTAAACAATACATTCTGCCTTTCAATTTTCTGGTCCTTACTGCTGATTGTATAGCTCACCTCATAAACGCCTGTTTCCGCCGAATAGGATCCTATGCTGTATGCAGATAAACTGCCGGTCCAGCTGTCTACCCATGCTCTATAAGCGTCGTGGTCCATGGAAAAATCTGTCCCGTGGTTGATATAGGCATCGCGCCATTTTTTTGTCCGAATTGCCTCAAAGAAATCTGTAAGCGCTCTAACTGCTTCCCTTCCCAGCAAATCTTTACCCGCGGCCTCCCGCTTCTGCAGAAGAGCTTTTTCATTCTCATCGGCGTCCTGAGCCGAAAGGAATGAATTACGGATATATCGATTCCCCGGATTCCATATCAGGAACTCGTCTATTCCCAATGATAACGCAGCATCAATTTGCTGCCTTACCTCGGCGGCACCGTAGGGAATATACCCCTTAACCCACGAAGCTGTAAAGCTTTGCAGCCAAGGCCTAATAACTGCCGGTTTTTCCAACGGAGCATTGCGCTTCAACGAATCGCTAAGAGCCCGTTGAACGGTACCGTAGGGTTTTGCATCAGGAACTGGAAAGCCGAAATAACCTGGACCATAGTGACTAGGATAAATCATAGGACAAATAATGTCCACTATCGGCGATATCTTCTCCCACGTCTGGCCGATTCTATCTGAATCCCCCCATGATGTAGCTATAACACCAAAAACATCGGCAGAAATAAATACGTCATATTCCGCCAATTGTTCCCGGGCGTATATTAGAAAATCTCTAATAGCCTCATCTTTCTCAATGCCTTCTGAGCCGGGGTAATTCGCTTCCCTGTCAACCCGAGCCGCATTTTCGGGAAATCTAACATAATCAAATTGAATTTCTCGAAACCCTTTTAAAGCCGCTTCCTTAGCTATGGCAATGTTGTAGTCCCAAACATTTTTCTCATAAGGGTTAACCCAAGCAAATCTTTTATTATCACGCCACACACCGCCACTTTTTTTCTGTATTGCCCATTCTGGACGGCGTTCCGGAAGGTTAGGGTCCCGGAAAACAACAATGCGTGCAATAGGATAGATATCTCTTTCTTGCAGCTGACGCATTACCGCATCAATATCCTTAATAGGCAATGTGGTATTGGCATTTAACTGTTGAACAATCTCAATATCACTGCGATAACTCATAACCCCATGGTCATTTTTGACATCGATAACCATGGAATTTAACTCTGTATTCTGCACCAATTCTAATAGTTCCGCAAAGCGGTCTGCCCTTCCCACAGTGTGGCTGGTCAAATATATTCCTTTTGCCTTAACAGCCGGATTGTCCCTATCTTCGGATGGAAGAGGCACGTAAAACACTCCGAGCTCATCTTTGCGCGCCTCTTCACGAAGGCGCTTTTCTTCGGCCCTTTGCTGCTCGGCTAAAATTCTTTCTTCTTCATCCCGCTGCCTTTGCGCCTCTACTTCTTTTTCCCGTTCTTCATCGCTGATTTCTTGTGGATCCTCAATTTGCGAAAACGTTTCTTGCACACAGCCAGACATAAATAAAGCAAGCAAAATAAATAAAACTAAAACTGTTGAAATAACTGCATTCTTTTTTGATGGCTTGTCCACAATACTCCCCCTTTGCACATACTTCTACACTTTTTAGTGTATGTGAATCAAGCTTATATGTCCAATCAGCTATTGGGATGAAGCAAGGCGCCACTGCAAATAAACGACACGTTAAGCTTCTTTTTGCGCCCAATCGCAAGTTTCGCAATAATAAGAAATCTAAGCCAATAAGTTTTTGTATAGTATCCTACTACGGTCGCGCTGCGACCTGCTTATTGCCCGCAATTTCTCTGAGCAAATCAATCTGAACCTCTTGACCCAGAACCAATAATTTGTCTCCTTCATCCAATATCTCCTGCGAATCCGGATTAAAACGCAGATTATTCTCGTTATTTTTTTTGATAGCAAGAATATTTAAGCCGGTCTGTTCCGGTATGCCTGCTTCCTTTAGCGTGCTCCCAATCAAGGTGGAGCTTTTGTAAATCTCAACCTCTTCCAAATCTAAAATCACGTCTCCAACATGGGTAATAATATCTAAGAACGAAACAACTATGGGCCTAAGCAACAAAGATGCCATCCGGGTACCGCCCAGCTCATTGGGGGATACTGTGTTATTGGCCCCCGCTTTACGCAGTTTCCCGTGGGAGTTTTCATTTATTGCTCTTGAAACAATATGCAAATCTGCATTCATCCCTCTGGCTGTTAATACAGTGAAAACATTATCTGCATCTGAGGAAAGGCAGGTCACCAGCCCTTTAGCATAGCTTATACGTGCTTTTTCTAAAACACATTCTTGAGTTGCATCACCGTGAAACGCCATAAATCCTTGCAGTGCCAAATCATTAACTCTATCTTCATCTTTTTCAATAACCACAAAAGAGGCTTTACTCCTTTGAAAGCGAGAAATAACGCTCAAGCCCGTTTGTCCCGCTCCACACAAAATATAATGGTCTTTTAAAGCCGCAATTTTGTTTTCCATCTTTCTCCTCCGCAATATATCGTTAAGTTTCCCTTCAAGCAAAAAAGAAGCAAGGTTAGTAAAAGCATATGCCGCAGTGCTTAACCCACCAAATATAATTATTATTGTAAATATTTTAGCTGCAGGTGTTAAATCCACAATTTCTCTAAATCCCACTGTGGACAAGGTAATCACTGTCATATACAGAGCATCCAGTATGGTCACATCAAGTATATATACATAGCCTATGGTCCCAAATAATAATAAAAACACCACTACCGACAATGTCATCAAAACCTTTTTAGACCCTGAATCCATAATATCACCAACTAATTAGAGTTACTGAATTATATTCTACATAACTGTTGCCATGCCTTCAAAGTGTTAGCGCAATATATTCTCACGGCATATAAAAAACCTGCCCTTGGGCAGGTTTTTTCAGCTATCCTGTTTTTCGCAATGTTTCCCACTTTCCGCAACGTCCACCCCAGCGGGCAAGGATTTCTTCATCCGCAATTATATTTACAATCTCACAAAGATTGGGGCATTCCTGACATTCAAAGCTGCTGGCCTGGCATTCCATTTCAGAAACCCCAAAGCCTCTGAACAGAGTTTCTTGCTTTTCCCTAACAGCAGATTTAGCCAGCATAGCAGCGCCAATAGCCCCCATCACACCGAAATATTGCGGCACAACAACCTTAACTCCAAGCGCTTTTTCAAAAGCGGCGCGAATTCCGGCATTTGCCGCCACCCCACCCTGAAAAACTACCGGAGCAAGAATTTCTTTTCCTTTGCCCACATTGTTTAAATAGTTTCGCACCAAAGCATCGCAAAGGCCAGAGATAATATCAGGGAATGTATGCCCCATCTGTTGCTTATGAATCATGTCCGATTCTGCAAAAACAGAACAGCGGCCTGCTATTCTAACCGGGCTTGTGCTTTTCAAAGCAAGCGCTCCAAATTCTTCAATAGCAATGTTTAAACGTGCCGCCTGATGGTCAAGGAAGGATCCGGTGCCTGCAGCACATACTGTGTTCATAGCAAAGTCAACCACAACCCCGTCTCTTAGCAGGATTATTTTAGAATCCTGTCCGCCAATTTCAAGTACTGTCTGCACATCCGGGACCAAACGAGATGCTGCTACCGCATGGGCGGTAATTTCATTTTTCACCGTGTCAGCGCCTACAATTACCCCTGTTAGCGTCCTTGCACTCCCGGTTGTGCCAACACCGCAAATCTTTACATCCCTGCCCACCAGCTCTTGTTCAACCAAGCGCATCCCTTCCTGAACAGCCTTAATAGGCTGCCCCCGCGTCCGCAAGTATAAATTAACCAAGACCCGGCCTTCTTCGTCAATGATTACTAGGTTTGTACTAACTGAGCCAACATCAATTCCTAGGTATCCTTTCAACTACATCAGCCTCCTGTACTTTTTATATTTCAGAGGTTTATGCAGTAATGGTTTCCGGTAACAATTGAAATTATACCCAAGCAAATCATGAAAATTACTCCTTTGGAACTGCACTTCACAGTATTGAGGCAGACATTTACCCCCAACAAACCCTTATCTCATCGAAGGCATTGCAATTTACTTAACGTTATGTTACAATCAAATCTGCGTCGGGGCGTAGCGCAGTTTGGTAGCGCGCTTGGTTCGGGACCAAGAGGCCGCAGGTTCAAATCCTGTCGCTCCGACCACTAAAACCAGGGCTTTATGGCTAGTGGGAATAAGCTTGTTGTCGTTTTTATCACATTTTTTATCACAAAACACTATCATCGGCAATCCTTTCTGAGTTCAAGCGCTGCTTTCGCTTGTAAGCTTCGAACTTTTGGATTGCTTCTTTTTTTGAATCTTGGAATAGATGGACATAAGTCTTATACGTGAAATCTACAGAGTAATGCCCCAACAAAACAGAAAGCTCCGCAGCGTTAACTCCAGCTCTAATCATGTTGCTGGCAAAAGTATGCCGCAAGCAATGCAGCCCACGCCCTGACCATCGGGGTGGGTTTTTTCTTTTCTGCTCCTCAGTGTCCAGCTTTTCTAATACAAGCCTAAGCCATCTGGTAACCAGGTTGGGATCAATAAGCTCCAACACTTCGTTAGTCATAATATAATCGTGATCATACAATTCATCTTCGAGAACAGCTATTTGATTTTTCTTTTCTTCATAGTACTCCCGCAAAACACCTAAAACATAACTGGTCATTGGAATCGTCCTAAAGCCGTTCTGGGTTTTTGGCTTATTGACTTCAAAGTTTCTCCCTATTTTTTGTAGCTGTTGCTCCACTGTGATTGCTTTATTATCAAAGTCAATATGCTTCCATTGTAGCCCCAGAATTTCCCCGCGCCTCATACCTGTCTCACAAGCAATATTAATTATGAGATGCAAAATCCTATTATCCTTGGTTTCTTCAAGTATTTTGTCAATTTCACTGTCCTCAAAAACACGAGGACGATTCCCCACGGGCTTTTTGGAGAGCCCAAGCGACCGCACATAACGAGGTAGCTCGTTTTTCATCAAAAAACCTTTTTCAACTGCGTAGTTAAACACGGTTTTTAGTAAGCTGAAATGCTCGTACGCATACTTAGGACCGACATCTTCTTCGACAATATTATTATAAAAATTTTCTATTTCATTGAAATCAACCTTATCAATCTTTAAGGCTCCTAAGTTTTGAACTATTCTACGTGAAGTATAATCATACCAGTTGCGCGTACTTTTCGTCATTTTACCTTGCTTAACGGCTGCGTCACAATAATTTTTTAGCCATAGCTCGATTAGATCATTTACTGTTAACGCATCTTGATATACCTGATATTTTTGTTGCACATCTACTACCCACGCATTAAAAAGCTTTTCGGCCTCCTGGGGGTTTTTTGCTTTAATGGTCTTTGTAAGCTGCTTTCGTCTACCATCCTGAGTTTTCACATCAATCCTACCCCACCATCTCCCCGGAGTTGATTGTTTGCGTAAGCTGCCTCTGGCCATGTTTTAAATTATATCTCCTTCCTGACTGTTTCCACCGCCGTTTATATAATTTATTAAAGCTTTTTTGGTCGTTCTTATATTTCGTCTCCCTACTTTAATAGACTGAATTTCTCCCGTTTTTAGTAGCTCGTAAGCTTTAACCCTCCCAATTCTTAAAATCGAAGCTACATCTTCCGCTTTAAGAATTTCAAATTCTCTTTCCGGCACCTTATTCGTTTCCATACGTATCAGCCTCCCTCACTTTTTCTTAAATAATTTTTAAGCCCCCCTGCAACAAGCAGAGGGGCTTGCCAAAGATAGTTCTTATGGAATTGCCATTGAAGCTGAGGGGAGTATTAAGCATTTACTGATGTTTTCTCTATTTCTTCCTTGGGTTTTGAAAAGCTGGAAATGGAGAGAATCTTGTACAAAAAAATATTAGCTTCTTTCTCAAGCAGCTCGTACTCCGCATCCGACAGCCCGCGGGTCAGGACTGTTTGTTCAAATTCAGATAAATGGTTAAGGTAGATGTGGCCAATCTCGTGCATCAGCGTAAAGCGGATCCGGCCAGGAGTGGTGATAGCGGTGTTATAAGCTATTGAGTACTGACCATCAATATAGATTGTAAAAGCGTCTTCACTTCCGAATGCATCAATAATGTCATTTACGCTAATACCAAGCTTCTCTGCATAGTATTGATAAGTTCGCAGCGTCCACTTATTTCGCCTGATAAGCTCAAATGGGTTAACCGGTAGCCTATGGATTCCGTTTTCAATAATGAACTCCGCAATTTTTGACTTTATATAATTGTGCCTGATTTTGCTTCTCTTATCCCACATTACTAGCACCTCTCCTTCTTATTCCTCATTGCGTCCTGTTTAGCTTCCAATACCCATTTTTCCAAATCCCCTGTATGGGGAATTTTCTCTTGCACAAGCTGTATAGCTTTTTTACGTGCTTCCTGGAATGCTGTAACTGTATCTCTTTTACCCATGTCAAAAATAGCTTGTGCTGCGATATAGAGTGAAATAGCAGAAGCATAAGAAGACTTTGCATTAATCTTAGCAAGTCTTTCTTCAACCGGCCAAAGTTGCTCCTTGATAGACTCAGCTATCAGCTTTCGCAACAAATCTTGGGCCCAAACAACACCTTCAACTTTCAATCCATCCCGCAGCAGTTCCCTTACCAAAACCGATTTAGGTATCCCTCTATTATCTGCCGCTGATTTTAACTTTTTTTCCATTTCTTCGGTTATGGGTACATGAAGAATGCTGGGGAAACGCTTTCTGTCAATAGGCAAAGGCTATCCCTCCTTTTTTTTGCCTTCAAGAATATCTCAATCATAATTAACACATAGCATATATATAAAAAGTCAAATAAATAGGGGCATATTGGCAACAGTACAACAACTTAACAGAACTTTAAAAAAGGTATAACATACAAAATACTAGATTTCGCTGGCACTGCCAGCGATATGTGTTGCCCCCTTATCCTGCAATACAGTTTAAACACAGAATTACGCTCATGCCCTAGTGTGTAACCTCCGCCTTTTCTCCCCGGAAATATTCAACCCGGAGCGGTGATAAGAAGCTGCCAAATGGTTAGCGGGTCATGCGCCCCTCCCTGCGCCCTCCAAAGCGCGGGGAGGATCAGGCGCACGCTTGGAGGCTCCAACGGGAGTTGGAGGGTAACACAGTTTAATCGCAACCATTGGGCCAGCCTCTGCATCAACGGTAATGGAAAAAAACTTGCACAACCAGGGGATTTAAAGGCGGTGTTACTGAATACTCTATTCGGTTTCAGTTGACCCCACGGCCTTAGCCGTGGGGTCTATGATTAATAATAATTATCTGGTGGACGGGTGGTGTAGATGTCGCGGAAGATGTGGCCGAAGACGTAGACGTAATCTTCAGCGATGGCGTATAAGCCGTTTTTGCCGGCGCGCTGGGCGGCAATGTAGAATCTGTACCTGTCATCCCATACGACTTTGCCTTCGTATTTTGCAGAATTTGCCGTGAAATAATCCTTAATTTTTTTTACATAGCTGTCCGGATATATGTCCGGGAAGAACTTGTCTACTATGTGTGTTCTTGCCCTGTAGGTTCTGCCGCTTTCCCCGGTATAAGAATGTTCGGGAATCTCCCAGGTTATAATCCATTCCTGGTCGCTGACTTTTCGGATATTTGTCGGCTCAAGCTCTACCCGGACACCGTAGCCCATACCAATCCTGCCACGTATGAAGTCTTTGTTGTTTTGCGGATGAACTGACGTTGCATAATTATAGTACGGAAAGCAGATGCTTACCCTCTCCGGGCCGAGGTATGTACCGCCAATAGCCACAGGGCGGCCATAATAGTCGCGTTGGACAGGCACTTTGGTTTCCCAATCAGTCCAGTAACGAGTGACAACCTTAACTTCAAAGCCGGTTCCGGCGCGTATTGTCCTGTGCGCCTGGTTGCCAAAGAGCGGCATAATCTCCCATGCGCCCCGCCCCTTGTCCGGCGTACTCTGCCAGGAGTCAATGTCAATGCTTAAAAACTCAAGCTTTTCGCTGTAAGTTACCGTCCGGCTACTCCATCTTTCGTAGCTGTTGCCGTCTTCATCATAAGATACTCCGCTAACCCATGAGTACCTGGTCTGCCAGGAGCTTGTGTCTTTACTCGGCCTTGGCCCCCAAGGCAAATTCCCCTTGGCCCCGCCTACTGAGCTGCCCCCGGAGATATTTCTGTAATAAGCCATGTCGATACATCTTAAATCTATCGGCGAACTTGCTGGCGGGTTATAAGTCGGTGGTGGCGGCGGCTCCGGCTCAGGAATAGGCTCCTTCTCCGGCTCTTTGGGTGTGCCGTACCATTCGACGTAAATGGGCAGATACCAGCGTTGACCCCTTACCTCCTGGGATTGCCATTCTTTTTTGATGTTTTCGGAAGGTTCGTTTAGTGTAAAGCCAACCTTAGGAGAATTGTTTACGAGTTTCTGGTCAGCAGGTTTGAATCTTAAATTGTGCTCATAAAAATCCTCCCAAGCCATCCCATGGCGACCGCCTACGGCCTCATACTGCTCTTGTGTCACTCCAGCTTTGGCAACAAAATATACATTATCGTAATCCTTAGCCTCCGCAGGTGGTGTCATTTCAAATGTATACTCTTTGTAATCGCCGGGCTTGCCGGTATGCTGCCAAGTCTTGCCGTCGGCGTGAAGCCAAATATCCCAATGCCCAAGCCGGACTTCGGAAGTAATAAGTTCTACCTGCTTAGGCTGCTGGGCGTTTGATGAATAAATCGGAAACAGAATCGCCAGTATCATGATAAAAACAAATAGCTTTTTTGGCATATTTAAAGCCCCCCTGCGTTTAAGCAGAGGGGCTTCTCACCTCCCGTTTTTTGAGGTTCTTTATTTATTAAGTGGGTTTTCAATTGCTAAGAGTTCACCATAAACCCCGCCGTCAATAAAAATATGTGTAACTTTAGTGATGTCCGGGTGTGAAAGAGCCGCATCAATGTCGTAACGGCGCGTAAAACGAACGCCAGAACCAACGGTTGTTTGTGAAATTAATTCCTGCGGACTGCGCGACATCGTGATATTGTTTCCTACTGCAAGTACAATAAGTGGCGAAACTGTGCTGGTTGTATTCTGCCGATAATAAGTAATGTCAATATAGCGACCGTTTTGGTTTATTACCATATTTTCTACGATACGAGAGCCTACCCAATGTGGAAGGTCACTCACCTTTATATACTTCATCTTAGTATCAAACTGATCCCAGCTATATGTTGCGCCAGAATCATGCGTAAACTGGCTATCTTTAATCGGCGTTCCGCTGAACAGTGTCCCTGTCGGCAGCTCTGGCGGGCCGCTCACCAGCTGCGTCAAAAATCTGTCTACCACAGCGAAGGCTTCGGCTCTAGTGAGCGTACGCTTTGGTCCGAATGTCCCGTCCGGATAGCCGCCTAGCAGTCCTGTTGCGGCTGCCGTTGATACGTATTTTCTGTGCGTTGTTGAAACCTGAAAGGCGTCTTTAAAGGATAACGTGGTCGAAGGGGTTTCGTAGCCTAAGGCTCTCACGGTGTATTTTGCCATGTCCTCGCGTGTAATACCGCTATTAGGGTTAAACCTTGTCCCTTCCTCACTTGGCACTATAATGCCAAGCTGAACGGCTGTGTGGATGTTTCCAGCTCCCCAGTGGTTGGCTATGTCTGTGAAAGCATTAGACGGGCAGCATCCGGGAGATGCTTCAAGCCCAGCAATAATCATTTTGATAAACTCCGCCCTGGTGACTGTCCCTTGCGGCTTTACTGTGCCGTCCGGGTAGCCGCCGATAACGTGCGGGTATTGACTTGATACTTTCTTAATGACGCTCTCTGCCCAATGACCACGGACATCGGGGAAAGCATATGCGGTTGTTGTAAGCAAAGCTAAGGTAAGTAAGATTATAAGCAGTTTTTTCATTAAAAAACCTCCTCGTAGAAAAATAAAGAGGCATTTTATTGCCTCCATATACTTGCTATGACTATCCACCTCTTTTCGCTAAAAAATGTTAATCTCCTTTCTCATTTAGTAGCGTTTGCCGTTGTCGTAGACTTTTTTATAACTCTTGGGTAGGCCGATTTGGTTTTTGAATTCGGGTTTTAGGCGGGCTATTGATTCTGAGAAATCATACACTGATTGGCAGCGCATAACGACCTGCTCGTCACTAATACCGAACTGCATATCCACCGGCCGCGGCCCTGGGCGAAGGAAGTCAGTCTCTGGCTCCTGGTATTGACGGGGTTTTGTAACGATACGTTTCTGTTTATCTTCAGAACCAAGCGGTCGTCCTTTATTAACACTTAGACCATATTCCTTAATTCGTCTGCCAATCGTGTTTTTGGAAACGTTCAACTTCTCTGCAATTTCCTCATTTTTGTATCCATCATTAATCAGATCAAGTAAAACTTCTTTGGTTATGGTGTCTTTTTTAGGCCTAGCCACACTTCTACCCCCTCTTTAACCGGCTCTTGGCCGGGCGTATTCGAGCGACGCATTACTATTGGTATAAATTGTTATACTGTTATATAATAGTGCCTGAATGGACTTAGACTACAGTGCCGGTTTTGGGTAAGTCTTCGTCTTCAAAGAACAAAGTCCAATCAAAGCCGAGGACAGCAGCTATTTTCTTTGCCACAGCAGGGCTTGGTGTACGAGTTCCATTTTCAATCATTGTATAATAAGCCCGCTTAATACCAGCTTCAACAGCAACCTCAAGGTGTGTTTTGTTCGCTCTTTCCCGAATCCCTTGAAGCCAAGCTCTGGATTGTCTCACAATATCTACATCCTTTCGCGTTGCGCTTTGTTACTTAACCATATTATAGTAGCGTTGCGCTACATAGTCAATGATTATTGAAAAATATTAGTTGCGTTTTGCTACACCTCTTTCCAAGTAACATAGCGTTACCATATAATAAAGTAAAGTTAATGATTGTGAAATGGGGTAATTAAATGCTTCCCGAACGCTTAAAAGAAGCTCGAAAAGCTAAAGGCGCCACCCAAGAAGCTGTTGCCGATTTTCTTGGCTTTACAAGACCGACATATACAGCTTATGAATCTGGCCGAAGAAAACCAGACCAGGACACACTAATTAAAATTGCTCAATATCTAAACGTAAGTACTGATTACTTGCTTGGGCTGACAAACATAAAAGATCCTCTCGAAACCATCACAGCCCACCACAAAAACAACAGAGAAATGCTTGCTGACCCACAGGTTCGCGCCATCGCCCGCGCCAGCCGGAAGCTATCATCGGACAAGAAAGATCTGCTG
>DLMZ01000004.1:2633-2939 GCA_002479415.1 Firmicutes bacterium UBA7523 | reverse complement strand
CATCGGACAAGAAAGATCTGCTGCAAAAATTAGTAGAGTCCATGATTGAAGAGGCAAAAATAGATGCTGAAAATCGAGATTAATGTAACTAATTACTGTCCTAGCCAAAACATTGTGCAGTAAATCTCACCACGCTCGTTATAAAGGCCGTAGCACTTTTCACATTCAACCAAATAGTTGTCAGGCCTCGTCTTCTCCCTAATAATTAAGTCGAGTATTGTCAGGCGGCACACAGACTGTTTGTTCAGAAAAAATACGAGTTCAAACTCTTGTTGCCGAAAATCATCCGGCTTAACCTTGAAAAGA
>DLMZ01000004.1:2117-2488 GCA_002479415.1 Firmicutes bacterium UBA7523 | reverse complement strand
CATCCGGCTTAACCTTGAAAAGAAAACCGTGCATTTGCACAAGTATATAAGGTTGCCCTAGGTTCTCGATATCAATTAGAAGATTACCAACTTCCACCTGTTTCAACATCAATTTTCCCCCTAGTATACAAACTTTTGATTTTAAACAATTACAGATTCGTAGTTTGAAGTCAAACTCGTGTTCATATTCAATATGACCACATCTGAGACACTCAATTTAAACAATGCTGGCTTTCCCATTAACTTCACGCACGGTGAAACTCCGGGGCAAAAAAATATCTTCTGGCTTAACGCCTAAAATTGTAGCTATTTTATTTGTGATTTCTGGAGAAGCTGGTCTCTCACCATTTTCAATCATATAATATCTACTA
>DLMZ01000004.1:1716-1960 GCA_002479415.1 Firmicutes bacterium UBA7523 | reverse complement strand
ATAATATCTACTAACTCCTATTTTTAGCCTAACAGCCATGCTAGTAACTGTTACACCTTTTTTTTCCCTTAGATTTCTTAATTCTGTGCGCTTCTTCAATAACTTCTCCCCCCTTTCTTTCACGCCACGTGAACCACCTTGGTTATATTATACTTCACGCTCCGTGAAAGTCAATGCTTATTTTTATTTTCTGTGAAATCATCTGCTTTCATGTGTCAAACTGATTACTACAAGGAGTTGATTT
>DLMZ01000004.1:1293-1561 GCA_002479415.1 Firmicutes bacterium UBA7523 | reverse complement strand
GATTACTACAAGGAGTTGATTTGGTGCCCACTTTTGGAAATAGACTTCGAAACTTAAGAGAGGAAAAAGGCATAAAACAAACAGAACTAGCAGAAATGCTTAGCTTGTCAAGCAGCGCAACTATATCTCAGTATGAATCAAATAAAAGAGTTCCAGATGCACACATCTTGGAAAAGCTAGCTAGTATCTTTGAAGTTTCTGTTGACTACCTCCTCGGCCGCACCGCCATCCGCTCAACCACTGGAATGGAAAAAAATAATGGAGAAAT
>DLMZ01000004.1:0-1053 GCA_002479415.1 Firmicutes bacterium UBA7523 | reverse complement strand
GAGGCTATCAAGGATGAAGAAAATCGAGATTAAATACAAAATATAAAAAACTGCATACGTTATTAGCGTATACAGTCTTTTCTTTACTGGCCGGACTTACCGGTGGTCTTGAGGCTCAATTATTTCATCATCCATAAGAATCTTAAACATTTGAATAAGTTCGCCCTCTACATACTCTTTTTCGAGCTTCTGAAAGCCAAAGCGTTCATAAAGATTAATCAATGCCGGTATATCCTTGCACTCCAGCATAATGATTCTACCACCCAAACGCGCCTGTCCTTCAAGCAAAGTTGCAAGACAGTATTCCATAACTTCAAATCCAGAGATACACTCCTGGGTTAAATCATTCTTACCTAGCTGCCCAATTAAAATTGCAGGAAATTCAGTTATTTTAATACCCCTTGCTTTTGGACTAAATCCATCAAAAATCTTTGTTTTTCGCCCAGACAGTAAATCCTCGGGCACCTTTAAAACCTGAATAGCTAGCGTAAAATAAGCTAAAATCTTAAATTCATCATCATCTTCATCAAAAATAAAGTATGTCCTGCTTTTTCCTAGCTTCTCAAATAGAACAGCCTTTTCCTTCAGGAAATTCTCAACATCTAAGTCTTTTTGACAAACAAAAAAAGAAATAAGTTTCTGAGCTTTTCCCTCATCACTCATTTCAATTAATCTTTTTAGCGAGACAACATTTGTTTTAATTTCTGTTCACCTCGCCTCTCTTTTTCAGGCGATACCAAGCTTTTATTTATTTTTACACTTTTAGGAGAAGTGGACATTATTCTCTCGAATGACTCCACAGCCTTCTTGGTATTCAACGTGAAATCTTTGGTAAAAGATGATGTGGCCATTCTAATCCCTCCTTCTTTACTAGTATATTCCCAAACTTATAGTTAACTACATACATTATACCACGGCTAAGTAAAATTGAATAGTAATACCACCGAAAGAATCTCCGGAGTTACCGTTTGCACCTTGATCTATCCTCCCATCTCTACTTTTTTCGCTGATTTTTTACACACACATTCCCTCGCGGACGTTTCAGTGACAATC
>DLMZ01000041.1:46611-52218 GCA_002479415.1 Firmicutes bacterium UBA7523 | reverse complement strand
CCTTTCAAGTCGTAGGTGTAGTTAATTGTGATACCGTTTGGCAAGTCTTCGCGGATTCTGTTGCCTGCGGCGTCGTAAGTGATTTGGGTGGTGTTGGTGCCGTCAAAGGCGGTAATCCGCTGGTTGAGGGCATTAAAAGTATAGCCGACGATTGAGCCGTCGGGGTAGGTTATGTTGGTAATGTTGCTGTTTGCGTCATACCCGTAACTGATAACATAGCCTTTTTCTACGGAGGCCAGGCGGTTAAGGCTGTCGTAGGCGTAGGAGGTTGTGCCGCCGGAGTCTGTCATGGAGATACGGTTGCCTGTTTTGTCATATGCGTAGGCAACTGTTGTGCTGTCGGGGTAGGTTATGGCGGTGAGGCGGTTGTTGGCATCGTAGCTGTTGGCTATGACGTTGCCGTCGGGCTTGGTTTCGGTGAGCAGGTTGCCTGCGGTGTCAAAGGTTCTTTGTATGGTATTGCCTAAGGCGTCTGCTTCGCTAACCAGGCGGCTTAATGCGTCGTAGCCGTAGGTAGTGATATGGCCGTTGGCGTCGGTGACTGCTGTAAGGTTACCGTTTTTGTCGTAGGTATAAGTTGTGGTGTGGTCAAGGGCGTTGGTGACGGAGGTTAGTTTGTTAATTGCGTTGTAGCTGTAGGTTGTTTTGACGCCATTGCCGTCCGTACGGGTAATGACGTTGCCTGCGGCATCGTAGGCGATGCGTTCTGTTATGTTGAGAGGTTCGGTTACTGAGACAAGGCGGTTGGCGGTATCGTAGGCATAGGAGGTTACCGCGCCCCTGGGGTCGGTTTCAGTTAAAAGGTTTCCGGCAAGGTCGTAGGTGTAGCCGGTTGTTTTGCCGAGGGCGTCGGTAACGGAAAGCAGCCGTGACGACGGGTCGTAGGTGTAGGTTGTGGTATTGCCGCCAGCGTCTGTTTGGCTGGTTTTATTGCCCAGCGGGTCATATTGAATTAAGGTTGTGCCGCCCTGGGCGTTTGTTGTCTTTACCAGGCGGTTGAGGACATCATAAGAATAGGTTGTGGTGTTGCCGTTTCTGTCTGTGCGGGAAATGGTATTGCCGTTACCGTCGAGGATGTATGCTTCTGTTTCCCCGGCGGGGTCTGTTATGGCTGTGAGCCTGTCGAGGCGGTTATAGGTGTAGGTTGTGGTATTGCCTTTTGGATCAGTCATGGATACCCTGTTGCCTGAGGCGTCGTATGCGTAGGTTGTGGTGTTGCCTAGGGGGTCTGTGACTGAAATCAGGTTATTGTTTTGGTCATAGGAGAAAGTGGCGGTCTTACCGAGCGGATCGGTGGTGCTTGTGAGTTTATTGTTTAAGTCATAGGTGTTTGTTGTTACGTTGCCGAGGGGGTCTGCAACCGTCAGTATGTTTCCTGCGGCGTCGTAGGTGTATGTCCACGTGAAATTTTCGGAGCTGACGGCGGATAGAACCTTTGGCAATGCTACGGCTATGTTTTGCTGTACAGTGTTTATGCTTGTTGTCGTTATGCCGTCACTGGGAGACAGGTATTTGCCAGGAATGACCTCCCTTGTGCCACCGGGCATCTGCCAGGCGACGGCTAAGTTGTCTAACGCCAGGCCTTCCTTGTGCAACGCTTCGATGTAATATTTCTTGCCGGCTTCAAGCTGTATAGCTGCTGATTTTTGTGAGGAATATTTTGTCCACTGCTTTGATAGCGTGCTGCCTGGCACATTGGCAATTAATATACTATTAGCAGGGTTTTCGTCCGTGCTGAGCCAGAGCTCGCTGTTATTATCACTTGCTATCCAGAAGGTATAACTGCCGCTGACGGGAGCGTGGATATACCCGCTCATTTTTGTGCCATAGTTATCTGCCCAATTGGAAGGGGCTTCAAAGCGTGTAGGGTAATTATGCCCGCTGGGATTATCGGGGAAGTTGGGTTGGCTAGTCAAGTTTGATACGGATGACCCGCGTATGCCTTTCCAGTATTGCCTGAGAATTTTCCCGGTTTCTTCTGCACAGGTTGCAACTAGCAGTTCTTTGCTTGGGGCTGAAATATTGCCTGCCTCATCTTTTGCTTTTACGGTAAAATGGTATACCGTGCCGGGGTTCAGCCCTGTTATTGTGTATGTGGTCTGATTTGTTGACCCAATCAGGCTCCCTGACTGATATAGATTGTAACCTGTTACGGCGATATTGTCCTGGGATGCTTGCCACGACAAACTAACACTTGTAGAATCAGTCGATACAACTTTAAGGCTAGTCGGAGCTGTAGGCGCAGTTATATCTGCAATTGGTGACAGATATTCACCCGGTATGACCTCCCTTGTGCCGCCGGGTATTTGCCAAGCGACAGCTAGGTTGTCTAACGCTAGGCCTTCCTTATGAAGTGCTTCGATGTAGTATTTCTTGCCGGCCTCGAGTTGTATAGCTGCTGATTTTTGTGAGGAATATTTTGTCCACCGCTGTGGTAATGTGCTGCCGGGCACATTGGCGATTAACCTCTTGTTAGCAGAGTCTTCGTCTGTGCTGAGCCAGAGCTCGCTATTATTATCGCTTGCTATCCAGAAGGTATAGCTGCCGCTTACGGGAGCGTGGATATACCCGCTCATTTTTGTGCCGTAGTTATCTGCCCAGTTAGTTGGTGCTTCAAAGCTTGTACGGTAATCGGCACCGCTCGGAAAGGCTGGGAAATCAGGGTGTTTTGTCAGGTCGGCTACAGATGTGCCGCGTATGCCGGTCCAGTACTGCCTAAGGATACGACCCGTTTCTTCTACCGGTTCTTCGGGATCCTCAGGGTCTTCCTGTGAAGCATAAGCCCTGGGATCAGTCTCCGATAACTTCCGTCCCAGTATATCATATGTGTAGGTTGTAATATTCCCTAGGGAGTCGGTTTTTGATGCCATATAACCGTATTCATCATACTCAAATATGGTTTGGTTATTATTTGGATCGACCGTTTTAATTATTTGGCCCATTTCGTTATATGTGAGAGAGGTGGTAGCAGTACCTCCATTAACCGGATTAGTTATGGCCAGCAAATTGCCTTTGCCATCATAGGTGAAGGTGGAGGTATCCCCTGCAGCATTTGTTATTTGAATCGGATTATGCTTTTCATCATAGGTAAAGGTGGAAATATAGCCAAGCGGCTCGGAATCAGTTTTACTTAGCAGGTTACCAAAATCATCATAAGTGAAGTATGTCGTGTTGCCGTTCATATCTGTTTCGCTTGTTATGTTATGGTCTTCGTCAAATGTAGTATAGGTGACAATATTGTCCGGGTAATTGATTCTTGTGACACGGTAGTATTGGTCGAAATAAAAGGTGGCTTGGCTGCCGCGACCATCTGTGGCAACTGTCTGTCTTTTTGCGGGGTTATAAGAATACAGGCTTATGTTGCCTAAGCCATCCTCTTGCTCAATAACGCGGGACTCGTCATCGTAGATGTTTTTAATGATAGTGTTGCCCTTGGGGTCAGTTGCGGATGTTAAGCCGTGGTCATTGTATTCATAGGTGGTAGTGCCGCCGTTTAGACCGATAACTGACGCCAAGTTGCCTTCAGGATCATAACTATAGGAAATGTATCTGCCGGCAGCGTCGGTAATACCAATAAAACGATTATTATTGTCATAAGCAAATTCCAGACTGCGGCCAACGGGGTCGGTAACTTTTGTTAATAACATGCCGTTATAAGTTAGTGAATTTGTATTTTCGTTTTTATCGATAATGTGTGTAAGCTTACCGGATTGATCAAAAATGTATTTTGTCTGATTTTTAAATGTGAGTGTGTAGGTGCCGTCGGTGTTATTTATTAATGATTCAAAGGTCCCCGCAGGGCGCTGATAAGCACCGTCTGCATATTGGAAACGGCTTGTTCTTCCGTCACCGTAACGAACTGAAACGGAGTCATCTTCATTTATAGTCAATGACGTGTTGTAACTGTGCTGCCAGCCCTTGCCCAATGGACCTGTGGTCTTGTCAAGGGAATTGTATGAGCGGGTGAATTCAAGAGGCATGCCTCTTGTAGGAATAGAGAGGTCTGTGTAGCTATCGATAAAGTTCCCTGTCGCCACATTGACAGGGTCGCCAAAGAATGTACAAAAATCAGCCTCGCCTAGGGATGCCAGGAGCTTGTCTGTGAATTCCTCTTCGCTATCTACTATCACGGTCCAGTTACTACTTTTCCCGTCAGCGGATGTAACGGTATATATAACCGGGCTGCTAAAATCATTGGCCGTAACACCACTTGTTTGAGGCACTCCGTCTATAGCAGCTGTTGCTCCGCCAGTAAGGGTAAATTCCGCAATTAGGCTTGTTATGTCCGCCTCTTCTTCGACAGCAGTATAAATAAATTTGGAGTCATTATCAATCCACGACTCTATTAATTCTTCAGAAAATGAATAGCTATTGAATGCTCCTTCGATAGTGCCGCATATTAACACAGGGTAAACTTCAAATTCTAAGTTTTCGAATTCATCTTCGAAAAAAAAGAGATCTTCAAACAAATAATTTAATCCCCATGCCCAAATTGTACCGTCTTGTTTAAGTGCTAAACTATGGTAGACACCTCCTGATATAGATGTCACTTGTGTTAAACCGCTTACCTGCAGCGGATTCGATCTGTCGCTAGTTGTCCCGTCACCTAGTTGTCCAACTATATTAAATCCCCACGACCAGACAGTGCCATCGTCCTTTAATGCAAGACAATGAGCCCCCCCACCTGCTATCCCTGTTATACTATATACCCCACTTACTTGCGCTGGCGTCGCCGTGTAGCTGATTGTGCCTTGCCAATGCATATCTGAATAATCCAAACCCCAAGACCATACTGTACCATCGCTCTTTAGAGCAATACTACCATAAGTACACCCAGCAACAGCTATTGCTCCAGAGAATTCACTTACCCGTACGGCCGTTATGCTACTGTTCGTTGTTCCGTCACCTAACTGACCGAATTCATTAAGACCAAAAGTCCAAACCGTGCCGTCACTCTTTAACGCCAAGCCATGGTAACCACCACCAGCTATGGCGGTTATATCGCTAAGTCCGCTTACCTGCCTAACACTGGAGCTATAATTATAATCTTCTTCCCATACCGCTCCCAACATCCAAACCGAGCCATCGTCCTTTAGAGCAATACTAAAATAGTAACCGCCAGCAATAGCAATTATGTTATCTAATCCATTTACTAGTACTGGCTCATTGCTAGTAAACATAGCTTCGGTATCACTACCTAACTGGCCGACTCCATTATATCCAAAGCCCCAAACCGTGCCGTCACTTTTTAACGCCAAGCTATGAAAAGCACCCGCGGCTATATCGATTACATCATTTAACCCGATTACTTGCACCGGAACTCCACTGTTGGCTATTGTACCGTCGCCCAGCTGGCCCAATCCATTCCAGCCCCAGGCCCAGACTGTACCGTCATCCTTTAAAGCCAAGCTATGTAAGCCCCCACCTGCTACTTTAACAAACTGTCCTTCAACAGTCAGTGATGAATATGTGTTAGATTGTACTGTAAGGTCTATCAATGATAAATCATCAGCGCTACGTCTTTTCTGATTGTTTGCTGTGTGATAAGGGAATAACTTCAAGGAATCATGATTGCGAAATAGATGATTATATAATTTGTGTTCATTT
>DLMZ01000041.1:16477-46482 GCA_002479415.1 Firmicutes bacterium UBA7523 | reverse complement strand
ACTTTCTCCAAAAGCATTTAGAGGAAATATCGTTTGTAAAAGTATAAATATTAATAGAATAGCAATCCGTTTGTGAAAATTTTTATTATGAGACATATTTTCAACCCTTTCTTGAATTTATGCTCGGATTATATCATCTTGATTACAAATATTTTGCTGCAATTTGTCGACAACTGAAATTATTTGCACTTGTTTGTGTTTTGCGACACTGTGATTTTTCGGCAACAAAAAACATGCCGGAAAAATAACTCCGGCATGTGGATTAGTTATGGTAATTTAAGATAAGCTATAATTTGGTGCTTCTTTGGTTATATGCACATCGTGGGGATGGCTTTCTTTAAGTGAAGCGCTGGATATACGAACAAATTCAGTTTTTGTCCGCAATTCTTCAATGTCTTTAACACCGCAGTAACCCATTCCGGCTCGTAAGCCGCCGATAAGCTGGTAAACTGTGTCCGATACCGTTCCACGGTAAGGGACTCGGCCCTCAATACCTTCAGGCACAAGCTTCTGTTCGTTTTCCTGGAAATAACGATCCTTGCTGCCCTCTTTCATAGCAGCGAGGGAACCCATGCCGCGATATACTTTATAACTGCGGCCTTGGAATATTTCTAAATCCCCCGGACTTTCTTCCGCACCGGCAAAGAGACTGCCTACCATTACCACGTTGGCGCCTGCTCCCAGAGCCTTGGGAATATCCCCGGAGAACTTGATGCCGCCATCNNCTGGGAACCGAAATCGAGGATGAGTATCTTGTCGTGCATGGTCGTCGCGCAAATGAAAAGGGCGCCTGCGGCGCCCTTCGGCTGGGTTAGACGTGGTAGTTCGGGGCTTCCTTGGTGATCTGCACGTCGTGCACATGGCTCTCGCGGATACCGGCCGCCGTGATCTCGACGAACTCGGCACGGCTGCGCATGTCTTCGACGGTCGCGCAGCCACAATAGCCCATGGACGCACGCAGGCCGCCAGCCATTTGGTACAGGATCGTGACGACCGAGCCCTTGTACGGTACACGCCCTTCAATGCCCTCGGGCACCAGCTTGTCCGCGTTCGGGTTGGTGGTTTCGTCGTTTTCCTGGAAGTAGCGGTCGGCCGAGCCGACAGCCATCGCACCCACCGATCCCATGCCGCGATAGGCCTTGTAGGAGCGGCCCTGAAAAAGGAAGACGCGACCGGGGCTTTCCTCAGTGCCCGCGAAGAGCGAGCCGAGCATGGCGCAATCGGCACCTGCGGCGATTGCCTTCGCCAGATCGCCGGAGAACTTGATGCCGCCATCGGCAATAATGGGTGTACCCGTTGAAACTGCGGCAGAGGCGGAGTCATAAATTGCCGTAACTTGAGGAACTCCGATTCCTGCTACTACCCTAGTTGTACAAATGGACCCGGGGCCCACTCCAACCTTAACAGCATCTGCTCCTGCTTCAATTAAATCTTTAGTGCCTTCTCCGGTAGCTACATTGCCGGCAACTATGTCAACTGTCGGGTGCTTTGATTTAATTTTCTCAACCATTTTCAGAACACCCAATGAGTGACCGTGAGCTGTATCCACAACAATTATATCTACACCGGCTTGAGTTAAGGCCTGAACTCTATCCATTGTATCCTGGGCAATCCCCACAGCCGCAGCAGCCAACAAGCGGCCATTATTATCTTTAGCAGAACGGGGATACTGAATTGCTTTTTCAATATCTTTTATGGTAATAAGCCCCTTCAGCATAAATTGTTCATCCACTATGGGAAGCTTCTCAACTTTATGCTGCTGCAATATTTCCTGAGCCTGAGCCAGAGTTGTTCCAACCGGAGCAACAATGAGCCTATCTTTAGTCATAACATCTTTTATATAACGATCATAATTTGTTTCAAAACGCAAGTCGCGGTTCGTGAGAATACCTACTAGCTTACCGTTTTCAGTAATTGGTACCCCGGAAATTCGATAACGCTCCATAAGTGCCGCAGCATCATGAATCATATGGTTAGGAGATAAATGAAAAGGGTTAGTAATAACTCCATGCTCTGAGCGCTTTACACGGTCTACTTCAGCAGCCTGCTTTTCAATGGACATATTTTTATGAATGACTCCTACGCCGCCCTCACGAGCCATGGCTATAGCCATTCTTGATTCCGTTACCGTATCCATCCCTGCACTTATTAACGGGATATTAAGACGTATCCTCTTCGTTAAATTAGTAGCCACATCCACTTCGGACGGAAGTACTCGGGACTTGGCAGGAACTAAAAGAACATCATCAAATGTTATACCTTCTTTGACAAATTTATCTGGAAACATCATCAATCCCCCCTTTCCTCAAGATAATTTGCTTCATCTTAACAAATATCTAAACAAGTGTCAACTGCTCTACCTTTAAGCTGCGGGAGAAATTTATTCAATTCAGATAATTGTTCTTCGTTAAAAACATGAACACCTTTTTCCTGTAATAAAGCGGTGGCAACACCGGCTCCGTCTTTAGTTTGTCCGGAAAAACTGCCGTCATATATTTGTTCATTTCCACAAGACGGACTGCGTGCTTTAAGCAAAGCACCCTTAATTCCCAATGTATTTGCTAGCAATAATGTTTCCCGTGCACCGCGCAGAAAAGCTTCTGTCCTATCTTCACCGCTCAGTGTGCAGACTTTTGCTCTTCCGGCAAGCACATCTATACCACAGCCACCCTGGATTTCTGCAGCGGGCCGCGGTGTAGCTAATCCGCCCAACTGTTCAGGGCAACAAGGAACCAGCGGCACTTCTTTGCCAAGAGCTAATATTTCCGGGAAATAATTATGTCCTCCGTTATATTTTGTTTTTAATCCCAGCAAACAAGCGCTAACGAGAAGCATAAGAGCCTCCGCAAAGTTATTTTGTTACTCCGTCCAACGAATCCCATAGTTCATTTGTTTGACCGCCTATAACCGTCAAGACTAGTTTGTTAGGCAAGCATACGATGGCGTCTCCGGACTGCTCAACCCAACCGATTGAAGAACAGATGCCCAGCGGACAAATCTCCCTAGGCATAGGAAGTACGCGCACCTGACCTGCCGCAATTTCTACAGTGGCATGCCCTGCAGGCATCTCCACATTAATTACTTGGTCTGTCTCTTCATCGTAGGGAATCTCATCTATAATCTGTCCGTCCAGTTCCACACGCAAAATTTTGTCGCCTGGAGAAGACGGCAATGCTTTTATCCCCAGCAAAAGCAACGCAACAAACAATACCGCCCCTATTAAGAGCATATCCCCTTTTTTATATTTCATCGATTCTACACTTCTTTCAGCTTGATACTTTTTTATATAATATTGTATCACTATTTGCACCCAGTTGAAAAGAGCAAGAAGCAGGCCGTTAAAAAAGATACTTTTTTAACGGCCTGCAACAGAGCTGACAGAAGATAAAAATGTTTCGCCAATTTGCTTATTTTGCTGCTTTTTTCTTTTTCTCAATAAGAATGGCGGCGTCGGGACAAACCAGTTCACAAATGCCGCAAGCTATACACTGTTCCAGCCGTGCCGGACCAATGATGGGAGTACCATAGACTCCCTGCTCCTTCGCCCAATCCAATACGTCGGTGGGACATTTCTCTTTACAGAGAGCACAACCTTTGCATAAGTCGGGGGAAATATTAAACCAGCCTTTAGGCCCTTCGTAACGCAGAACCCTAAATCTTTTTTTGGTCATTATCTTTCCTCCCCTTGCAGAGCTTCTTCCACAAGATCGATGCCTCGCTGCAATGCTTGATGATTTAGTTCCCGCAGCTTCGGGTTATCTACAAACTTTTTACCAAGCTTTATTTCCAAAGCTCGTTTAACCGTTTCAATATCCACAACACCGGCCGCCCTCACAGTAGCCCCCAAGATAATCATATTAAAAACTCTGGGATGCAGTTCGGACTGTGCAATATCTGTTGCAGGGATACCAATAATTCTCTTAGCATTTTTTGGCAATTCAACAATGTTTTCCTTATACTGCTCACTTACCGCTTCAGCTTGGGCTTCAGGAGCCACACTATCATAAACCTGCAAGCCAACAGCTTCATCGGCAACCTCAGGAGGCGCTATCAGCGAGCTATCATAAACAAAAAGTGTATCCTTGGTCACATATTGCTTTGTACGTGCTACTGCGCGCTCACTTAAAGCAATGACGATATCTCCATGTTGAAATTTTGGCGAGCCAATCTGCTCATCCGAAATTTGCACAAAAGCGAGAGATACGCCGCCGCGCTGCTCCACTCCGAAATTGGGAATATAAAGAGCTTCTTTACCCTCTTCATTTCCCGCTTCAGCCAAAACATCTCCAATAGCTTGGACGCCCTGACCACCTTCTCCGGCAATTGCTATCTTAATTAGTTCGGCCATATCTCTAGCCCTCCTTGCTTTCATCAGGAGTCCGGAGCTCACCGGTTTTAAAATATTTGGCCATATCTTCTTCCATAAAAGCCCAAGTCTGCTTAGCGTTAGTCCGCCAGTTTGTCGGACAGCTGGAAATCACTTCTAGGAAGGAAAATCCGTTGCCGGCAATCAGATTCTCCACAGCCTTTTTCATATAACGCTTCAGCTGCTTCATATTGGACACGGTAGCGCGAGCTACATATGCGCCGGGAGATGCTATGGCAGCCACCATTTCGGGACCCAGCGTAGGGTTCCCTGTTTCTTCGGGGTCACGGCCATAAGGGCTGGTTTCTGTCTTCTGACCAGGCAGTGTTGTCGGTGACATCTGTCCGCCTGTCATGCCATAGTTAACATTGTTTACAACAATGGCCATAATTTTTTCGTTACGAAATGCACTGTTGACTAAGTGCTGCGAACCGATAGCATATCCGCCGCCGTCTCCCATATAAGCAATGGGAAGCAAATCAGGGTTAGCACGCTTAATCCCCACCATAACCGGATTGGTCCGCCCATGGTGTGTCTGTACGGTGTCCACATTGAAGAAGTCCCAGGCAAGAAGGGAGCAGCCGATATCCACGCCGAATACCATCCGGTCCTGAATTCCAAGCTCATCAATCACTTCGCCCAAAACTTTTAAAACCAAGCCATGTCCACAACCCGGACAAAATTTATGAGGCTTAGTTTCCACGTTCCAGGATTTTGGCATTGCCAAGTTTTCTGCCATCTCTCTCCCACCCTTCTATTTTAATGCATTCTCTATTCTTTCCACTAATTCCTCTGCCGTAATACCTACACCAGGCTTATAGACAGCGTCAAATTTTTCAATTGGCATATTGAAAAGAGCTGCTTTAACAAGCCGAGCCAATTGGCCGAGGGCCGATTCAACAAGTACAAAGTTGCTGCACTTTTCCGCTACTTTTCTTAATTGCTCATCCGGGAACGGACGCAATGTGATAGGACGGAAATACCCAACCTTAATCCCTTTATCACGAAGCCTGTTCATTGCTGCGATAGCCGCACGGCTAACAACGCCATGAGAAATAATAACTACATCTGCGTCATCAATATTTCTTTCATCCCATTCAACCACTTCTTTAGCCATTCTGTCATAGTCTTCCTGAATGGGCATGGTTGCATCATAAAGCTCTTCTTCAACGCTATATGTGTTACGGAGATGAACCGCAGAACGATCCTTCCCTGGGATTCCAGGCAACCCTACAGAAGCAACGGGATCAACCATTTCAATCCCGCGGTCTTCAGGGTTATACATCACCAGCGGCTCCCGCATTTTAGCTTGATATCCGTCTCCAAGTACAAAAGTGGGGAAACGATATTTCCACGCGGTGTTAAATGATTTAATCGTGTAATCATACAGTTCCTGGTGTGTGGCAGTGGAATACACGACTCTCCAGCCTTCGCCATTACCACCGTAAGTTACCATATTAACTTCCTGCTGCGAGTAAATAACTGTAGCTGTTGACGGCCCCCCACGCTGCTGGATAATAACTACAGCGGGAATTCGCATCATTTCCGCCATAGACAGTGGTTCCTGGAACAGAGTCGTTCCCGGCCCCGCAGTAGCTGAAAATGATTTGCGTCCTGCCAAAACACCGCCAAGTGTTGTAAAGCCGGCCGAAAGTTCATCTTCTGTCTGTAAAAATTTCTTTCCGTACTTAGGCGCTAAACGAGTCCAATAGTGCATTATTTCGTTCTGGGGCGTAATGGGATACCCATACATAATATCAGCCCCCGCCGCTAAAGCAGCCCAAGCTATAACTTCATTGCCCGTCATAAAGACTTTTTTCTCTTCTTGAATGGGCTTTTCTGCCATCCAACACACCTCCTAAAGCTAAAGTAAGTTCCCTCATCCAGTATGCTGTATCTTTTGGGTTAAAACCCCTGGATACTACCAAAAAGCTCTTTCCATATATCGCTTCAAATATCTGACGGGGTTGCCGTGATGGTCCTTCTCTCCCAGCACATCACGAAACCGCTCATCCACCGATGTGGCAACTACAGGGATACCCAGTTGATTCCCCACTTCTGTAACAATGTCCGCACCTTTTCTGATTATCTCCAAATCAGTCTCGTCACCCAGATGGCTGTTATTTATTAAGCCGTCCAGCCGGGTAAAGCCTGTAAGGTAATGAATTATATCTTCAACATTAGATGTCATGGGGCGTGCTACATTTAAAACCGCCAGAATTTTCAGTTCAGAAGTATCAAAGCCCTCTAATAAATTAAAGATGTTACTTCCCGAAACACCATAACCAACATCCAGAATAACATGACCGGGCCTTTTCAGCACCCAGCGCATTTCAGGCTTAAGGATGCAGCCGGCCTCCCCGAGACCCATAGTATCCTTTGTTTCCCAGGCAACCACATCGAGACCTAGTGCCTCCAACTCTTTTATTAAAGGGCGGAGTGTATAAAACGGCTCCACCAAATCAAGGTCTACCAACGACACCGGCTGTCCCTTGTCTGCTAGAGACAAAGCCCTGTTTATGGCATTTTCGCTTTTTCCGCTGGCATATTCACCAACATAGGCTTCCAAATGTCGCACGCAGAGTCCCCTTTAATTTTATTTATAGCATGTCCCAGATTTTTAAATGACATGCCGTGAAATCCTACTGCAACGAAATTAAAGGCCCGGGACGCCACTAGGCCAATCCGGGCCGAGCCAACTATATAGACAATTCTTACGCTCGAGCAAGCATTTCTCTGTATTCTAATTGAGCAAATATTAACTTTATATTAACTTTTATCTCGAATTATATCACTGTCTCTATATAGCGTCAAGGCTTGTTGTACAAAGCAGGAGCAAACATTTTGAACTTTTTAGAATAGTTCAGCTTCTTGCCACCAATATTAACTAAGCATGCGCTGCAGCAAAAGAATCATGGCTAATCCAGGAATGCCCATAAACCCTACAATTAGCGCTGTTATTGCGTTAATTCCAATAACGGTGCTAAAAAAACCTCCGACTAAGTTGAAAAGAAACAGAACAACTACTCCGAACACACCAGTGCCCACCACTCTCAAGGCAAAACGGGCAGGGGCAATAAGTAGTCTGGCTAAATAATAAAGCACAACCGCCCCAAAGACAATAGCTAAAGCTAAATTGTAATCAAGTTCAGGCATCATCTGGCCTCCTCTCCCTTAATAGATCTATCTTAGCAGGAAGCCTATACCCATCATTATAGGCTTTTTTTAAAAGGTACGTATACTTTTTTTCCGCCGCTACCATAGCATAAATTGCATGATCAACCATGTCGGGATCCGAAACATGATTAAATTGCGACAAAGCAACCCTGTATTCTTGACGCGCTTCATCAACAAGGTCGAAGAAATCTTTTTCTTTCGGCCTTTGAGCAGGTTTGTCCTCCATAGAAAACCTGGCTGTTACCGCTTTCCAAAGGAGCAGTGCATGCTTGCGCACGTTTGGCTTTATCAATAGACATCCCTCCCCAACCCGTTATGTATATTGATGTCCACCTTCCCCTTATATATATGCAAAGTGACGGGAATTATATCATTTAATACTCTCAGGCCAAAATAATTTCTATAAAAAAGACGCTTCGAGATGAAGCGTCTTTTAATCGGTTATACCATATTTGATTTTAGAATTCTCGTCTTCCTTCCATCGCCCTGGAAAGCGTCACCTCGTCCGCATATTCCAAATCTGCTCCTACCGGCAGGCCGTGGGCGATTCTGGTAACGCGGATACCCAGAGGCTTTACAACTCTGGAAACATACATGGCCGTAGCCTCCCCTTCAACATTGGGGTTAGTTGCTAAAATTATTTCTTTGACCTGGCCGTTTTTTAACCGATCAAGCAAGTCCTTGATTCGCAGTTGATCCGGACCGATTCCATCAATGGGAGAGATTGCTCCCCCCAGTACATGGTATACCCCTTTAAACTCTCTCATTTTTTCCATAGCGAGAACATCACGGGCATCCTGAACAACGCAAATAGTACCGGAATCCCGGCGCCTATCCCCGCAAACGAAGCAGACTTCACTATCACTGAAGTTGCCACAAATACGGCAGTATTTCGTCTTGTCTTTGGCATCAACCATGGCGCGGGCCATGAAGACTACTTCCTCCCGCGGCAGATTAAGGACAAACAAAGCAAGACGCTGCGCTGTCTTCGGACCCACCCCGGGCAACTTTTGAAAAGCTTCCATTAATCGTGCGATTGGTTCGGGATAGAACACGGGCCGCCTCCTCTGTATATTAGATTAAAACAGACCTGGAGGCAGGCTTAGGCCGCCTGTTATCTTTTTCATTTCCTGAGCCATCATTTCGTCAACCATGCGAAGGCCTTCGTTAACCGCGGCAATAATTAAATCTTGCAGCATCTCCACATCATCACGGTCCACAGCTTCGGGGTCAATTACTATACTAAGAACCTCTTTTTTTCCGTTAACCTCAACACGCACCATGCCGCCTCCGCTGGTGGCCTCCAACGTCTTTTGCTGAATCTCTTCCTGCATTTTTGCCATTTCTTTTTGCATTTTCTGAACTTGCTTCATCATGTTACCCATATTTCCGCCGTACATAATATGCCTCCTCGCTAGATACTGGAATCTTCTACTATTGTTCCCTGAAATATGTCTACAGCCATGCCGACCAAATCATCCTTATTCTTTTCGACAGCGGGCTGCAAAGGGCTTTGGGAGTTAAATGTACACCGCACAATGACATTTCTGCCCAATATTTTGCCGGCCACTTTCTGCAAGCACTGCTTATTTCCCGCATCTGCCATCATTTCACAGTGAATTGAGCGGCTAAAGCCAACCTCTAAAGTGCTTTCATCACATTTTAAGGGCTGTCCCTCGAGAAGCAGCGCATGAGTTTTCACGCTTTCTTTTTTCACCTGCTCCAAAATACGGGGCCAGGCTTGAGAAATATCTTGCACCGACTTACCTTCCTCCGAAGCTTGCGGCGCAACCTCCCGAACTGTGGGAGAAGGCGGAGCTGATTCTTTTAAAATAATCGGCTGCTGCACCTGGTGGGTATATGTAACAGTGCCTAAACCTAAAATACGAAATATTGCTAATTCCCACATCAGACGCGGCTTAGTGGACCAGCGAACTTCAACCATAAGCTCGTGGAGTACAGATAATATTTGGCCAATAACTCCCATTCCCAGCTCTGCAGCCTGGATTTTAAGCCGCGACTCCCAGGCAGGTACCACACCAAGTATGCCTGAATCATCCTCACAAGCCAAAACAACCATTAAATCACGGTAATACGATATCGCCTGCTGTGTAAAATGGTGTAAATCCTTGCCGGCAGCCACCACTTCATGCAAAATTATAAGTAATGCTTTTAAATCTCTACGCAACAACGACTCGGTAAAATTAAAAAAAACATCCCTGCCTACTGCTCCCATAACAGACAACACGTCTTCAGTTTCTACATCTCCCTGGGAGAAAGCTAAAACTTGTTCCAAAAGCGAGAGAGCATCGCGAAGACCTCCCTCCGCTTCTTCAGCTATCATATGCAGTACTTCATCTGATGTTTCCCGTCCTGCTGAACCCACAACCTCACGCAAGCGCTCCACAATATCACTATGGTTAATTAAACGAAAATCCAGTCGCTGACAACGGGAAATAATTGTAGCAGGCAGCTTATGAGGCTCTGTGGTAGCCAAAATAAATAAAACCTGGCTGGGAGGCTCCTCCAGTGTTTTTAGCAAGGCATTGAATGCCTCGGCTGTTAGCATATGAACCTCGTCAATAATATATACTTTCCGTTGAACCTCCGTAGGCGAGTAACGCACCTTATCTCTAAGCTCACGGATTTCATCAATGCCCCGGTTGGAGGCCGCGTCAATTTCAACCACATCCATGACGCGCCCGGCCTGAATACCAATACAAGACTGACATTGGTTGCACGGCTCGCGAACCGGACCATTTTCGCAGTTTACCGCTTTTGCCAGCAGCTTTGCAGCACTGGTCTTGCCCGTACCCCGCGGACCGCAAAACAAATAGGCATGAGCAATCCTGTCATGCTCCAAAGCATTTTGCAATGTTCGTATAATATGTTTTTGGCCCACCAGCTCTGCAAAACGCTGTGGGCGCCACTGTCGGTATAGCGCCTGATAAGACATGATATCACCCATCTTCACATATTCCCCGTTAGCGGGGAAAATCCTTTACACTCTGATGAATTTTTGCCAGATATTCATGTCCTCAAATCCTCCGCAAATATAGCAATTATTTATAAGACGGCCGTAGTAGCCATAGTCTAATGAGGATAAGACAGCGTTAATTCCGGGAAGCAAAGCCCGGGAAAGGCTGTAAAGGCAGCTAATTCCTCTGACTTTAGCTGAGCATTCTAACTGCAGTACTAATGCCGCCAAGAGCCCCTTACCTCTGTAATCCGGCAGCACCGCACAGTCAGTTACTTCGGCGTTTCTATTGACCGGATCAATTTCCAGCGAAGCAGCGCCGCAAAGAGTATCCCCCTCCCAAACCAACTGAAAAACAGTATTTCCCTTAATCTGGCTTATTAAATATTGTGAATCGGCAATTGGTGTGGGATAGGACTCTCCGAAAATTGAACAATAAAAATCTGCTAAAACTTCGTGGTCTTCAACGGTTCCCTCTCTAAACGTAAATAGTGTATAGTCATAAAGGTTGCGCTTCTTAGTTAACGCCAATTGTACAATTTCATCAGCTCTTTTTTTATCGCGGGGAACGCCTCTATTTTCCTCTAGGTAGGCAACCATGCAAAATGCGTCCTCACCGGAAAAAAAGCCCGGTATTTTCCCCTCATTGCGAAAATTTTGCTTTGCTAGTACATTCACATCTGCTTCTTTTACATAAGCTATAGCCTTTCCCGCTCCATTTTCAGCGGCAACGGAAACCATGCCCCGGGCTGCTTTATTGAGATTCCCTTTAAAAGAGGCAAGCTTAACTCTTTGATTGAAAGAATCTATGATTATCTGCGCTTGATATTCCTCCCCCTCAAGTCGCCCCTCTAGCAATGCCTTTCCCTCCTCTTTTCACGTAAGCTTCCTTTAGGAACCAAGCTGACCTTCCGTTCGGCAAACAACCCAGCTAATCCTACTTTATCTGAATAATGAAGCAAACGAGTGCAGTTCTCACAGTCATGACAAGGACTGCTCTTCTCCCGTGGCTCAGTATAAGCAGCAATAACACCTTCATAATTTCTCAAAATAACTTTCTCGTCGGACATGGAAATGATATATGTGGGACCAACAGGAATTTTTCCACCGCCTCCGGGAGCATCAACCACAAAAGTTGGAACAGCTAACCCGGAAGTATGACCGCGTAAATGCTCAATTATCTCAATTCCTTTAGCTACAGATGTGCGAAAATGCTCCAGCCCCGGCGAAAGGTCGCACTGATACAGATAGTATGGACGAATTCGCATCCTTAATAAACGCTGAACTAGAACCTTGTAAAGAAAAGGACAGTCATTAACCCCTCGCAGCAACACAGACTGATTGCCCAACGGAATGCCGGCATCAGCCAGCATAGCCACCGCCTTTTCCACTTCCGGCGTTAGCTCCTTAGGATGATTAAAGTGAGTGTTAATATATAAAGGATGGTGCTTCTTTAATACCGCCACCAGCTTAGGCGTAACACGCTGAGGAAGCACCACCGGAGTTCGCGTACCGATTCTGATAATTTCCACATGGGGAATTGACCTTAGCTCACTCAAAATGTAATCAAGATATTTATTGTCAATAAGCAGCGCATCACCGCCGGAAATAAGCACATCCCGTACAACCGGCGTGTTGCGTATATAATCAATTGATTTATCCACATCTGATTTAGGTAACGGCTTGTCCATACCACCCGCCATCCGCCTTCTCGTGCAATGACGACAGTACATGGAGCACTGATCCGTAATTAGTAGCAATACCCTATCAGGATATCGGTGAGTTAAGCCCGGGGCAGGAGAATCTACATCCTCAAATAGCGGATCTTCCAGCTCACAGCTGCCATTAGACAGCTCGGACTGAGTAGGAATTGCCTGCATTCTAATTGGACAAGCAGGATCATCCACATCCATCAACATGGCATAGTAAGGAGTAATGGCCATTCTCAAGCTGCCAAGACAGTTTTTAATACCGCTTTCTTCCTCCGGCGTCAGCTTAACTACCTGGCTTAGCTGTTCCACAGTCGTCAGCCTGTTTTTTACTTGCCAGCGCCAATCCAGCCAGTCTTCATTTTTAACATCTTTAAACATTGGGATCTCTTTATAATCTCTCATAATTCCTCCCTTAGGGGCAAAAAAAAATGCTTAAAATTATGGGCATAACCCAACAACTTTAAGCTTTCCTTGGCCCAAATCTTTGATACTATATATTGTATCACTCCCGTAATACCCACGCAAACAAGCTTGGGCAATCTCTCCCCCAATAAGCAGGTTCAACTCTACGACCAGTTCCATTAGGACGCCCTGCTCCAAGATATCGGCAGTTAGCTCCCATATAATGCTTTTTTCCTACTATTATAATGTTTTACTCTGCAATGAAGAAAAGCAACAAAAAAGCTCCCTTGGTAAGGAGCCCTAACTATTGTATTAAATTGGCCGCGCACCTGTCTTTGGCACCTTCTCCCAGGCGTTACCCAAACAGTTAGCTCAGGCCAGGCCACCCCGTGGCACCCACAAGTACTTGCTTACCGCTGCTTCCTTCCGGACCTGACGGGGTTCACAAGCTTATGCCGCACGGGACCCGACCGTCCACACCACTTTTTCGGGTCAGACCCTGAAAAACCAGAGCCGGGGACAGGAATTCGACCCTGCTATAGCGGGTTGCAGGTACAGGGCACCGCTACCTCCCCATCTAGCACGACCAAACTTGTAAAATATATATGGCGGAGAGAGAGGGATTCGAACCCTCGAGACGCGTTAACGTCTACCCGCTTTCCAGGCGAGCGCCTTCGACCAACTCAGCCATCTCTCCGAACTACACTATTTAAATTAATATATTATAACCCGACAACAACTAATTTTACTATTTTTTTGAGCGAATAGCAAGCACTTATTCTTGCCAATTAATATATCTGCTTCAAGATAAGCATGTATTGACCGGTCCGGATTGTCGAACAGAATCCGATACATCTTTAAATTTTTTAAAATTCTCACTGAAGCTTGCTGCTAATTCTAATGCTTTACAATCAAAAGCATGCTTATCCTCCCAGGTATCACGGGGATTTAAAAGACCGCTCGGCACTCCTGCTACCTCCTGCGGCACAAGTATGTTAAAAACAGGGTCAGGCTTAAAGCTTCCCTTTTCTATGCTGCCGTCTAATACTGCGGAGATTATAGCCCGTGTATAAGCTAAATTTATTCTGCTCCCCACGCCGTAAGGGCCACCTGACCACCCGGTATTTATTAAGTAAACACGTGAACCGTGTGATTCTATTTTTTCACCTAACATATCTGCATAAACTTTGGGCTGCAACGGCAAAAACGGTGCGCCAAAGCAGGTTGAAAAGGTAGCTTCGGGACTAGTTATACCCCGCTCTGTTCCTGCCAGCTTAGATGTATACCCGGAAAGGAAATGATACATAGCCTGAGCCTTTGAAAGCTTTGCAACGGGTGGCAATACACCGAATGCATCTGCTGTTAGAAAAACAACAACCTCTGGATGTCCACCCAGTCCGGGAACGACCGCCCCAGGTATGTATTCAATGGGATAAGCCGCCCTTGTATTTTCAGTTATTTTCCCATTATGGTAATCGGCCACCCCTGTGTTTTCGTCAATAACCACATTTTCCAGCACAGAGCCATTTTTAATAGCATGCCAAATCTGTGGCTCCTTTTCCTCTGTAAGCCCTATACACTTAGCGTAACATCCGCCTTCAAAGTTAAAGATTCCCTGCTCCGTCCACCCGTGTTCATCATCTCCGATTAAAAAGCGGTCAGGGTCTGCAGACAACGTTGTTTTCCCTGTACCAGAAAGGCCGAAGAACAATGCGGTATCATTGTTTTTGCCCACATTTGCTGAGCAGTGCATAGGCAAAACGCCTCGAAAAGGCAAAAGATAGTTTAGAACGCTGAACACAGATTTTTTTAATTCTCCAGCATACTCGGTGCCGCCAATTAAAATTACCTTCTTTTCAAATGAAACGATAATATAAGCTTCGGAGTTAGTTCCATCAATTGCGGGATTAGTTACTAAGCCAGGTGTCCCGATGATGGTAAATTCAGGGATGTGCCTCCGCAATTCATCTTCAGCCGGAGCAATCAACAGCTGGCGCACAAAGAGGTTTTGCCAAGCATACTCGGTGTAAACACGAATAGGTAAGCAATATTTTTTGTCAGCGCCGGCAAACCCGTCAAAAACAAACATTTCATGCTTTTGTATATAGTCTTGCACCCGCTTATAAATCTTCTCGAAGTGCTCCTTGGATATTGGGCGGTTATTTTCCCAATCTATATGCTCCCGCACCGATGGCTCGTCAACAATAAACTTGTCCCTTGGTGAACGGCCTGTGTATTTTCCTGTTAAAACCCTTAGTGCTCCGCTTGCAGTTAAATCCCCTTCTCCCCGGGATAACGCAAGCTCCAAAAGTTTATTGACCGACAGATTGTAATGGTACCGTTTCTCCCCTGGTACTTTTTCTTGAGACAGGCTAGCCTCCATTATTAAGCTCCCTCCACACCAGCACCCGCACAGCAAGATGCAAAAAAAATTTAATATTTAGAAAACGATACTCCCATTTTAGCACAACTTATTAACAGAGGAAATATCAGGATGAAAAAAATTATTTATGTTACTCAACAGTCATTACCATTTCACTGATAGAGCAATTTGGCGGCACCATGGGCAACACATTTTCCTCCGCCTTTACCCTAAAGTCAATAACAACCGGCCCCGGTGCACTTAACGCTTTTTGCAGTACGGGAATAACCTCGGATGGCGTTTCCGCCCTCAGGCCTAATGCGCCGTAAGCTTCAGCCAGCTTAACAAAATCAGGCGCACTTTGGAGTACAACCGAAGAGTACCGGCTTTGAAAAAACATTTCCTGCCACTGCCTCACAAGGCCTAAGTGCTGATTGTTAATAACGGCTACTTTAACAGGCAGGTTATACCTAACTGCCGTAGCCAGCTCCCGTATATTCATTTGAAAGCTTCCATCCCCTGCTATGCAAAACACCACATCGTCAGGACAGCCCAACTGAACCCCCAGGGAAGCGGGAAAACCATAACCCATGGTGCCCAGCCCTCCCGAGGACATGAAGGAGCGATACTTATTGAATTTATAGAACTGAGCAGTCCACATTTGATGTTGGCCTACTTCAGTAGTTATTAGAGCAGTACCCTTTGTTTGCTCATATATTTGCTCAATGACAAACTGAGGGCATATTTGCCCCTCTGGGTCTTGAAAATATCTCATTGGAGCACTGCTGCGCCAGGCGTTAATTTGTGACAGCCATGATTGTGTATCCTGTGGCCCAGTTTTCTGCAGCAATTGCAGCAATACCTGCTTCACATCCCCAACTATAGGGATGTCAACACAAATATTTTTGCCGATTTCCGCCGGGTCTATATCGATATGGATAATCGTAGCCTTTGTAGCAAAGTCACTTTTCCTCCCTGTTACACGGTCGTCAAAGCGAGCGCCGGCAGCAATAATTACGTCTGCCTCATTTACCGCCATATTAGCCCAGTACGTTCCGTGCATACCCAGCATCCCCAGCGCTAGTGGGTGTTCTGTGGGAAATCCGGACAAACCCATTAACGTAGTTGTTACAGGAATATTAAACTTTTCGGCAAGCTGGCGCAATTCCTCATGTGCACCGGAATAAATAATTCCGCCGCCGGCATAAATAAGCGGCTTTTTAGCTTTAGCCAACACCTTTGCCGCCTTGCTTACCTGCCCTTGATGACTGTTATATACTGGGTTATAGCCACGAATATCGATGTTTTTAGGGTACCGATAAATACCCGTGTCAGTTTGAGCGTTAAAAGCTAAATCAAGAACAACCGGGCCGCTTCTCCCTGTTGTCGCCAAGTGAAAGGCTTCCCTGATACTACGGGGTAAGTCTAAAATCGAGCGAACAACTATGCTGTGTTTTGTACTTGGCAAAGTAATGCTGGAAATATCCATATCTACTTCTGCATCGTAAACACTACTTGCAGACATACCCCGGCCGGCAAAAACCACCATAGGAACAGAGTCTGCGTAAGCAGTAGCTATGCCTGTTACAAGGCTGGTCAATCCCAAACCCGATGTGCAAAAAACAACTCCCGGCTTCCCCGTAGATCTTGCATAACCATCGGCGGCATGAGAGGCGCCCTGCTCATGGCAATACATAACCAGCCGAATATCCGACTCGCTTAGATAGCTGACCATGTCTCCCGGCGTACCGCCGGGAGAACAAAAGATTGTATCCACAAGCTCATTTCTCAGAGACTCTACAACCATTTGAATCCCGCTCATTTTCATGCTCTGCTTCACCTCAATTGAGTGTCCGTTAGATTATTTTATAGCTTTACTGCCTCTCAATATTGCAATTTTTCCTGTCCTCACAACCTCAAGGATTGTGTACTGGGAAAGGAGCATTATAATTGCCTCGAGCTTTTCCTGGTTGCCTGTAACTTCAACAACAATGGAATTTAGAGCAACGTCAACAATTTTTGCTCTAAACGTCTCTACAATTTGTTGAATTTCCGCTCTATTACTCACATCGGCGCTTACCTTAATAAGCACCAGTTCCCTATCCACCGAAGGCTCTTCCGTTAGATTAGACACTTTTAAAACATTAACTAATTTATATAGTTGCTTAATAATTTGCTCTAAAATCTTTTCGTCTGCTTCCACTTCAATAGTCATCCTTGACACCATGGGCTCAACGGTTTTGCCTACGGCAAGGCTTTCAATGTTATAACCCCTCCGGGCGAAAAGCCCCGCCACTCTAACAAGCACACCAGGCTTATCCTCAACTAATACAGCTAAAACATATCTCATTGTTGTTCCCCCTTTATCATTTTGTTAATTTGACCATTAGGTGGAACCATTGGGAATACATTGGTATTTGCCATAACTCTAAAGTCTATTACCGCCGGCCCGCTAAACGCCATCGCCTTTTCAATAGCAGGAACCACATCCGCAGGCTTCTCAACACGCAAGCCCAATGCACCGTAAGCCTCAGCCATTTTTGCAAAATCTGGCACTTGCTGCAAGTCTACCGCAATATAACGCTCTTTGCAGAAAAACTGCTGCAGCTGACGAACCATTCCAAGACATTGATTATTTATAATCGCAACTTTAACAGGAATGTTATATTCCACAGCAGTAGCAAGCTCTTGGGAATTCATCTGAAAGCTGCCGTCACCGGCAATGCAAAACACCAGCTCATCAGGCCTGCCGATTTGCATGCCAAGCGACGCAGGAAAGCCATATCCCATGGCACCTAACCCGCCTGAAGAAGCTAAGGAGCGTGTCCTTGTAAACTTATAATACTGAGCAGTCCACATCTGATGCTGCCCTACTTCCGTTGCAATCAACGCTTTGCCCTGTGTAACCTCATAAATTTTCTCAATAACAAATTGCGGAGATATCTCCCCGTCTAAATCCTGCGAATAGCTAAGAGGGGCATCCTCTCTCCATTTTGCAATTTTCTTTAGCCAAGCGCCTGTATCGCAAGGCTTCACCTTATTTAGGAGCTCCTTAAGAACGAGATTAACATCGCCAACAATGGGAATATCAGCGGCCACATTTTTCCCTATCTCCGCAGGATCAATATCAATGTGAACAATCTTTGCTTTAGCGGCAAAGCTATCCGCGTCTCCTGTCACTCTTTCATCAAACCGGGCTCCAACCGCAAGGATTACGTCTGCGTTACTTACCGCCATATTTGCCCAATAAGTACCATGCATGCCCAACATCCCTAACGATAGGGGATGATTGCCGGGAAAAGCCGGCAAGCCCATCAATGTTGTAGCTACTGGTATACCGCATAGCTCAGCCAATTGAAGCAGCTCTTGGCAAGCGCCAGAGCTTATTACGCCGCCTCCCGCATAAATTACCGGTTTTTTAGCACAGGCAACAGCTTCTGCTCCTTTGCACACTTGCCCCGAATGCCCTTTATAGGTAGGGTTATATCCAGGAATGGACACAGTTTCAGGATAATGAAAGTCTGCCACAGCTTGCTGCACATCTTTGGGAATGTCTACCAGTACGGGGCCGCATCTGCCTGTGGTAGCCAAATAGAACGCCTGTTTAATAATAGTAGGCAACTCGCGCACATCTTTGACTAAAAAGTTATGCTTAGTTATCGGAAGGGTAATCCCTGTAATATCCACTTCCTGAAAAGCATCGGTGCCAATCAGAGGGATGGGAACCTGACCGGTAATAAAAACCATGGGAATAGAATCCATATATGCTGCGGCAATGCCGGTAACCAAGTTGGTAGCTCCGGGTCCTGATGTGGCCAAAACCACCCCCGGCTTTCCGGTTGCACGCGCATAGCCGTCGGCAGCATGGGCCGCACCTTGCTCGTGTCTAGATAAAATATGACGAATATTAGTGTCATATAGCATATCATAGAGATTTAAAACACTACCTCCAGGATAACCAAATATTGTATCAACATTTTCAAGCTTTAGCGCTTCCATAACCATTTGTGCGCCGGAAATCTTCATTATACCAACCCCCTTTTCAGAATAACTGCATGCCCAGACCAGCACTAGTATGACTATTTAGCTGTAGACAGGCACTCCATCGTTACCTACAAGGGCGCGGAACCTCTTGATAATATCAGTGCTAACCGGACCCGGAACTCCGCTTCCAATAGTGCGGCCATCTACGTCTATTACCGGAATCACCTCTGCGGCGGTGCCTGTAAGGAAACACTCATCAGCCACATACAAATCATGCCGCGTAAATGGCTGTTCCAGCAAATCATAACCTGCTTCCTGCGCCAAATCCATTACCGCTTGGCGTGTAATCCCCTCCAACGCTCCCACATAAGTGGGAGGAGTAAGAATTTTTCCTTTTTTCACAATAAAAACATTATCGCCGGAACCCTCGGAAACATAGCCCTGTGCGTTTAGCATAATCGCCTCAAGGACTCCTGCCCTGCTTGCCTCAATTTTAACCAAAATATTATTTAAATAGTTAAGTGACTTAATTTTAGGATCTAATGCATCGGGAACATTGCGCCTAGTGGCCACAGTTACCACAGACAGCCCCTTTTCATACAGCTCCTGCGGGAAAAGTCGAATGCTGCATGCAATTATAATAGTGGTTGCTTTGGGGCAATTGCGCGGGTCCAATCCCAAATCGCCGACACCACGGGAAACGACTACTCTTAAGTACGCATCCTGCAGCTTATTTTGACGGATGGACTCTAATATTGCTTCCTGTAGTTCTTCTTTTGTTTCAGGCACATTAAGCATAATTGATTTTGCCGAATCATATAGACGATCCAAATGCTCATCAAGCTTAAAGACTCTTCCGTTATACGCCCGAATGCCCTCGAACACTCCATCTCCATAAAGAAATCCGTGGTCAAACACCGAGATTTTTGCATCTTCTTCAGGAACATAACTGCCGTTTAGATAAATAATTCTACTCATTTTCTTCCTCCTCGCTTGCGCCCAAAGCTTCCCGTAATATATTTTTGTATATAAAAAAACCTTTCGCCCACTATTACATACTAAGGGGCGAAAGGATTTCCTTCGCGGTACCACCCTTATTCTTTCGGCAAAGCCGAACTCAAGGTTAAACCCTGCTGATAACGGACAGCTCCGGCCCGGCCTACTTGCATCCTTTCAGCGGACAGCTCCAGGGTGACTTTCATCCGTATTGTTTACCGGTTTACAGCAGCCACCGGCTCTCTGAAAAACAAATTACGGCCTAATTTCCCTGTCATCGCGATTAACAAAATAGTAAAAAGATTGCTTTTAATTATATCCAAATCAGCTTTTTTTGTCAACAACAATTACAGTCTCTATTCTCCCTAATCTCTGCAATCATTTCTACCTCTACAACTGCATTAAGAGGCAAGCTAGCCACTCCTACTGCCGCGCGAGCATGCCCTTCTTCAAATAATTGGCCGAGAAAATCCGAGGCTCCGTTAAGCACTTTAGCATGAGCGGTAAAGTCAGGCGTGCTGTTAACATACCCGGTAACCTTTACTATCTGTTTAATTCTGTCTAAGCTGCCCGTCACGCCTTTAATTGCAGCAAGGCAATTAAGAGCGCAAATTTTAGCTGCCTGATACGCTTCTTCATTGCTAATATCAAGCCCGGCCTTTCCTGCATATATAAGCTCGCCGTCAACCAGGGGAAGTTGCCCGGATGAATAAACATACTTACCAGACAACACCGCCGGCACGTAAGCCCCCACAGGGCTTGCTGCCTCAGGCAGCTTTATTCCGGCCCTACTAAGCTTTTCTTCGATACTAGTCATAATAAGCCTCCTTTATAAGCTAACAGATTGCTCCCGCCTGTCGTTAAGCTTTGATAATGCAAGCACGTCTGCCGGACAGCTTTCAACACAAACACCGCAGCGTATACACGCTTCGCTTTCAACCCGGCCGCTTTCAGCAAATTCCAAGTGGGGAACTAGCTCCATAGGGCATGCTTTGGTGCATTTCCCGCATACAAGGCACTCATCTATGCTGCAAACTGTTACTTTTTTATCACTTCCAGCATTTAACCCCATAAGCTTGCCAAGCTTATAAGTCAAAACTTGAAAAGTACCCATGGGACAAATATTACACCATGACCTTGAACTAATAAAAAATGCGAAAAGCGTGCCAACAATTGTTACCATAAAGTAGTTCATAACAAAAACAAAGCCCAGTTTATCCCAAAAAGAAACCTCGCCAAAAACCGTGAATGCTTTAATAATTCTTTGAGATAGTCCAAACATGAATAAGATAAATACCAAAACAACCATGGTTCTGGACTTCAAAAAAGATGGAACTTTTTTGCTTCTGCTTATTGGCAACATAAACCGGTCAAATAAACTGCCATGCGGGCAAAGATTACCACACCAGTATTTTCCCGAAAAAAAGCCTAAAAACCCAAGCAAAAGCATTATAGGTATCAGCAACAGCCCTAGCTTCGGATACCATAACCCACCGAATGCAACTAAAAAGACAAACAGCCAAGCATATTTTTTCATCCCTACCGCACCTCCAAAAGTTTTAGCAGCTTAGGTATACCCCTATAGGGTATAGTACCCTACCCGCTTACTTTTGTCAACAAGATACTAATTGGCTTAGTTTGCGTTAAATATTTTTGCCAGCTCGCTTACAATAGGAGCTTTATTAAGATCGAATGAATAATGCTCCACTTTTGAAAGAGGCATAATACCCATGAGCGAATTAGTAAGAAAAACTTCATCGGCAAGGATTAAGTCTATTGGCGCCAAGCTTGCCTCTCGATACGGGATGCATTGTGAATTACAAGACTGTAAAACTTTTTGGCGGATAATACCAGGAAGAGCACCGTCCGCTATAGGTGGAGTAAGCACCTCTCCATGTATTACTAAGAATACGTTGGTTACGGAGCCTTCGGCAATATTGCCAGCTGTGTTTAGTAAAATAGCCTCATCTGCGTTTAATGCCCGTGCCTCTCTTTTAGCCACAATGTTATCTAAAAAGCTGGTTGTTTTATGACGAGAGAGCGGCGAATGTTGGTTTCTGCGAGTAGATTTAGCAGTAATTGCCGTAAAGCCCCTCTCGTAAAGCGCTGGCGCATACGGCACTCCGCGGCGAAAAGTAATAAGAATGTTTAATGCACTGCGGGGAACAGCTAATAGACCGTCACTTTCCCGAGGCGAAACGGTTAACCGGATTGAGCCTTCCTCCAAGGAATTAGCCTCAATAACTGAAAGAATTGCTTTTGACAGCTCTTCAACTGACAGGGGATTATAGGCAAACTCTATACAGGATGCTTGCAGCCGCTCTAGGTGTTCCACATGATAAATAGGCTTGCTGTTTTTAACCAGAATTGTCTCAAAAAGCCCGTCCCCCAAAAGGTAGGAGCGGTCTGAAGTCAAAAGAGAACAAGACTGGGACAACACGAGTTCACCGTTTAGATAAAAGTAATCATGCATTATGGCTCCTCCTGAAACTGTTCCAAACCTAAGCTTTTAAGCAGCGCTTTTGCTTTATGAAGCGTTTCTTCGTACTCCAAGCATGAATCGGAATCAAATACAATGCCGCCTCCTACCTGAAGATAAACTTTATCCCCTTTATTAATAAAGGTGCGTATAACAATATTTAAATCAGCATATCCGTCAAAACCAATATATCCGATAGAACCGGTATAGAGGCCACGGCGAACAGGCTCAAGTTCCTCTATTATTTCCATGGCACGGATTTTTGGAGCACCGGTAATGGAACCCCCGGGAAATGCTGCTTTAAGCAAATCTACAACATCCTTTCCCGGAGCCAAATCTCCGCAGACGGTGGAAACCAAATGAAATACGGTGGCGTATTCTTCCAGAGAGATTAGGTCTGGAACACGGACAGTGCCATAGGAACAAACTCGTCCCAAATCATTTCTTTCCAGATCTATAATCATTACCAACTCTGCACGGTCTTTTATGCTGGACAAAAGCTCTTCTCTGTTTGCCTGGTCCTCTTCCGGTGTTTTGCCACGGGGGCGGGTGCCTTTAATTGGTCGAGTTTCCACAGAGTTCTCTTCTAAACGGAGAAAGCGTTCGGGAGAAGAACTCAGCACACGGAAATCATCGCCACAGTCAAGATACGCGGCAAAGGGCGCGGGATTAGCACGGCGTAACCGCCGATAAAGCTGGTATGGCGGCATTCTAAGCGGCGCACATAAGCGTTGTGTCATATTAGCCTGATAAATATCACCGGCCACTATGTAGTTTTTTATGGCATCAACAGCACTGAAATATTCCTCCGGCGTAAAATGAGCTTTAATATCGGCTGCAGATATATTTGCTTCTGCCCAGGGGTCGGGCAGGCTCAAAATTGCTTGTCCCAGCTTTTCCTTGAACAAAGCGATATCGGCTGCCGCTTTTATAGCCGCCTTTTCATTTTTTTCAGGAAGCCCGGATGCAATAATATACGCTCTTTCTTCCACATGGTCCACAGCTAAAATCGTATGGTAAAAAGACAAGTATATATCAGGCGTATTTAAATCATCTGCCGCTTTATTAGGAAGATGCTCGACCATCCGCCCTAAGTCATAGGAAAAAAAACCTACCGCACCGCCTAAAAAAGGAATATGAGTGCCGTTTCGCTCCAAGCGAAAGCGCTTTAAATGCTTGCGCAACACCTTAAAGGGGTTATCCTCGATTTTTGTAACCACGCCTTCTTCTTCCAAAATAATTTTTTGACCGTATGTTTTCAGAACGAGAAACGGATTACTCCCCATAAAGGACCAACGACCCATTTTCCCGCCGGGAAGGCTGCTGTCAAGCCAAAAGGAATGGGGCTGGCCAGCAAAGCTGGCAAAGATATCTTCTAAAGAGCATTCCAGTTTAACTTCTTCGATTAGCGGTTTTAAATTGTACAAGAGATGCCATCCCTTCCCTCTTTGCCATATCGCAAAAAGTTAGCTAAAATATCTAAGCCGTATTGAGTAAGAATAGCTTCCGGATGAAACTGAACTCCTTCCAAATCAGGGATATATTTATGGCGCAAGCCCATAATTTCCCCTTCTTCCGTTTCTGCCGTAACCTCCAAACAGTTAGGGAGTGTTTCCCTTTCCACAAGAAGCGAATGATAGCGTGTAGCTGAAAAGGGCGCAGGAATTCCGCAGAAAACACCCTCCCCTTTATGAAAAATGCTTGAATTTTTGCCATGAACAGGCACAGATGCTCTAACAATTCTCCCGCCGTAGACTTGCCCTAAGCACTGATGCCCCAGACAAATGCCAAGGATAGGAACCTCTCCGGCAAAATGACGGATAACCTCCATAGATATACCTGCATCGTTTGGAGTGCAAGGACCGGGAGAAATAATTATTTGGTCAGGCTGCAACGCAGCAATTTTGTCTAAAGAAACACTTTTGTTGCGAAATACGCGGATTTCGGCACCCAGCTCTCCCAGAAATTGCACCAGATTGTATGTAAAAGAATCATAGTTGTCAATCATTAGCAGCATTGTCACACCTGCTTTTCCTGTATTGCTCGTAAATTTCCTTAACCGTTCTGCTATCGGGTGGAACAGAAAGATTAGGTGCTATTTGCACCAGTGGCAAAAGAACAAATTCCCGCTCCCGCAAACGAGGGTGGGGAATAATCAACTCCGGGCTATTAAGAACTACGTCGCCGAAGATAAGAATATCAAGATCCAAAGTACGTGGGCCCCAGCGAACAGTACGAATGCGGCCTGCATCCAGTTCAATTTGCTGTAATACTGCTAAAAGCTCACAGGGGTTCAAAGTCGTTTCAATTTCTGCCACTGTGTTAAGAAAATTACCCTGCTCCAAGTAGCCAACCGGGGTAGTTTCCAGGATACAGGCACTTTGCACCAAATTAATATCCGGATGGTTATTAAGAGCTTCCAACGCATAAGTCAACTCTTTTTCGCGATCCCCCAAATTGCTGCCAATACCAAGATAAACACGAGACATTAGGACCTACTCCGTTCAATCTCTACAGCGGCAAAATCCATTTGTACCGGAATAGGCGGATGCAACTTCTTTACTGTAACACGAACAAAAAGCGCACCCAGGGCAAGAACTGAATCGGCAATGTTTTCAGCTAGAGTTTCCAGCAGCTTTACAGGCGATCCTTCCATGATACCCCTGACAGAGTTATACACTTCGGCGTAATTTATTGACTTAGACAAATCATCGCATTGAGCGGCCGGCAAGGTGTACGTTCCAATTACAAGGCTAACAGCAAAGCGCTGCCCTAGGTGGTTCTCTTCAGGCATTGCCCCATGGTAGCCGTAAAAAAGCATATTCTCTAAAATAATTTTATCCATTCCTAAAAACCTCCGCGCATCATGGCGTCTGTCATGCGAGCCACACGGCTCATAGCTAAAACATCGTGCACACGAACAATGTTGGCTCCTCTGCTAATGCCGAAAGCAACTGTTGCCGCCGTTCCTTCCACCCGCTGATCAGCGGGCAAATCCAATACTTTGCCAATCATAGACTTGCGGGATGTGCCTAAAAGCAGGGGATATGATAGCTCTGCAAGCTGACGCAAATATTTCATAACCTGCAGGTTATGCTCCGGAGTTTTGCCAAAGCCGATACCCGGATCAAAAATAATGTTCTCTGCACAAACGCCTCTCTCCATAGCTAAATCTGCGCAGGCAAGCAAATCTGCTGTAATTTCACCCATCAAGTCATGATAAATCGCTTCAGCCCGGTTATGCATAAGGCATATAGGCACCTTTGCTTCCGCAGCCAACTTTAACATGCCCTGATCCCTGCGCCCTCCCCAAACATCGTTTAACATAGCTGCCCCAGCTTCCAAAGCCTCTCTGGCAACAGAAGCTTTATAGGTATCAATTGAAACGGGAACGTCTGTTACACCACATACAGCGCGAATAACGGGAATAACCCGAGCCGCTTCATCCTCTGCAGAGACAGGCTTATGTCCGGGCCGGGTAGATTCACCCCCGATATCTATGATATGGGCACCTTCTTCCACCATTTTTAAAGCATGCTCTACCGCACGCCCGGTGTCAAGAAAATTTCCCCCGTCGGAAAACGAGTCGGGCGTCACATTCAATATTCCCATTACTAGCGTATTGTTAGTTAAGTCATACTTTTTGCCTTTAATAATTAGTGATTTTTGCATACGACCTCCGCATTAATAAAAAATCCCTTCAGCCGCAGGCATTCTGCCATACTTATAACAATCTTCTTTTGCATGACACTGATAGCACAAGCGGGATAAATGATCCGCCTCGGCCAGCACAGCTCCCAACGGCTCCGTCACAGTTTGCGGCGGTAATCTGTGAGCACGAATAGCGTTTTGTATCACAAGTATTTCATCTTCATTAAAGCCGGCTTTTTCAAGTATGGGTAACGCCAGCTTGGCACTTTCGTCTGCATGATCCACAGACTTATCTTCGTATTGTGCAAAGCGGCCGATATCATGTAAAAGTGCCGCCGCATATACGAGAGGCCGTGGAATTCTTACTCCGCGCTCAAGGCATAAAATCCAGGCTATTCGAGCCGTGTCCAGCAAATGACTGAAAGAATGGCGACAGAATAACCTCTCTTTTTCGTGCACCTTGATCAGTCTAAGATAATTTTTATATGCCGAATCACAGGAAAGGCTTCTTACCCGTTCCATTTTTATTGGCCCTTTATGAGAGAAAACGCTTCGGCACGAGTTAGGTGATTGGTGCGAAAAATCCCGCGTACTGCCGATGTAACTGTGGTGGATCCCGGTTTTTTTACACCGCGGATAGTCATGCAAAGATGCTCCGCCTCAATTACGACCACAACCCCTTTTGCCCCCATTTTTTCCATGATAATCTCAGCGATTTGAGTAGTGAGCCTCTCCTGCAGCTGTGGACGGCGAGCCAATGTTTCAACCACCCGAACCAGCTTACTAAGGCCGGTGATTTTAGCCGGATTAGGAATATATGCGACATGAGCTTTACCGTAAAACGGCAGCAAGTGGTGTTCACACATGGAGTAAATACTAATATCCTTAATTAAAACCATTTCATCATGCCGCTCTTCATAGAAGCAAGTTTCCAAATGGTCACACGGGTCACAATGCAGGCCGGAAAACACGTCCCCATACATTCTAGCCACCCGAGCCGGGGTATCTTTCAGCCCTTCCCGCTCCGGATCTTCACCAATGGCTTCCAAAATCATACGGACAGCCTTTTCAATTTTTTCATGATCAATCATGTCGGCCTCCAAATTAATTTTTCCTTTATTATTCGCCTTTTCATCCTTTTTCCCTGCTCAACGCTTTTCTATTAAAGCTAGTATCGTTTTAATGTTAATATATTCCTTCATTATATTCATCAATATATTTAATGCAAGAGGGTAAAATATATTTGAGGCAGGTGAAAAAATGGGACGCAATGAAAGATTGCAGCTAATTTCCCAGATACAAGAAAACTTAAATACAGCAATGATATGTTATATTACCGGTGATAGGGAAAATCTCAGCACAAGAATTGCTCCCGATATTATCCGCATATTCTTTCGACATCTTGAGTTTATAGGAAAAAGAGAGCATATAACTCTGCTTCTATACACAAGGGGAGGAGATGTTCTAACTCCTTGGCGGCTTGTAAATCTTATCCGCGAATATTGTAATAAGTTCAGCGTTATGATTCCTTTCCGTTCATATAGTGCAGGTACGCTTATCTGTATGGGAGCCGATGAAATAATCATGGGCAAAATGGGAGAATTAAGCCCAATCGATCCTAGCGTTGCCAATGCCTTCAACCCTGAGGACCCTTGCAACAAAAAAGCCAAAATCCCCGTAAGCGTGGAAGATGTTATTTCATTTATTTCTCTTGCTAAAGAAAAAGCCGGGTTAACTCATGAAGAGCAGCTTGCCCATGTATTCCTGCATCTATCGAAAAAGGTACATCCTCTCTCTTTGGGAAATGTACATAGAAACTACCTGCTAATTCGCTCTCTGGGAAGAAAATTATTGGAATTGCACTCCGAACCACCATCTGTTGAACAGATAGAATCAATAATAAAAAGCTTAACTGAGGAATTACACGCCCACAATTATGCCATCCCCAGATATGAAGCCAAGAACCATATTAAACTTAAAATTTCGCACCCTTCTCCTGAAATAGAACAGTTAATGTGGAATCTCTTTGAACACTATGAAAACGATTTGCAATTACTATCTCCCTTCAATCCTGCCACCTTACTCAACGAACAGGAGCAACAAGTAGACTTTGAAGCCACCGGCGGAATCATCGAAAGCACAAATAAATTAGATACCTTTGTATTTGAGGGCCGAGTAGCCCGTCAGCACCAGCATAACGCGGATTCTCCCCCTGTTTCGCTAAACATTTACAGTCAGGCCTGGAAAACCATCGAATAATAATTTTTTTAAGGAGGCTTACAGAACAATGGAATTTAAAAAAAAGCCGGTTAGCTCTATGCCCATCTTCCCGAAAAACATTACCCAATACCGAAATGTTAACGAATCTTCCGCTTATCTCCCTTATATTTTCCTTAAACCTGCATCAGACCGGAAAAGAGATTTGATTATTGTTGCCGAACAACAGAACAGCAGCGCCAAAGAGTAAATTAATATTGAAATAAGAAAAACCAGGCAAACTCCGCTTACCTGGCTGAAAAAACTATAAACTGTTAATGCTCTGGCTGATTAACAGTTTTTTTGGTTTTCTTCTTCGCATCCGGCCGCAGCGCCTTTTCCTGCAAACTAACAGGCAGTTTCTTGCCTGCATTCTTTTTGGGGAAATGAACCAATAACAGACCATTTCTTATATTGGCCATAGCTTTTTCCTGCTCAACCTCCGGAGGGATGGAAAGCAAACGTCCATATTTCTTTAACATAGGACGTTCCTGGTATAAATAATTTAATTCACCGTCCGGCAACCCTGTTTCCACCTGCCCGCTAATCATAAGATTTCCGTTTTCAATTTCAACATTTACCGTATTAATCTCCATTCCCGGAACTTCAAATATGTAAATTATTTCACCAGGAGAATCAAGCACATCTACTCGTGGAACTGTTTGCATCTCTTCTATTGGATTATTAGCTGGGAACGCTGAAGAGAAGCTTTGTAGCTGTTGATACATAGTCTCACCTCTTTTAAATAGAATTGGTGAAAGCAAGGAGGGGTTTTAATTAACTGGTGGGGTTTACTTTTACTCTGCGCCTTGCAGCTAGGTCAGACTTTGGCAGGCGACATTCCAGTATCCCGTTGGTGTAACTGGCATCAATAAACTCTGACTTAACGTGTGTTGGCAGAGCAACTGTTCTGTGAACACTGCTGCTGATACCGCCTGAATGGGCTTGAGCTGAAATACTGATAGAATCATCTGTTACAATAAGATAAATATTGTTAGGGTCAACGTTAGGCAACTCAGCAGTTACAATAACATCATTATTGGTTTCTGCCAATTCTACTCTGGGCTCGGCAAATCCGGCAGATGACCTAATGCCCGATGTTAAACTGCTTACATTTAACATTTGCTGCTGCATCAGGTTACTTCCCTGCGTCAGCTGCCCGGCAAAGATAGGTGATGTCGTTTGTAAACCCAAGTTGGGATTAAATCCATAGCTGATAGCCGTTTGGGGGAAAGCACTGGCCTGAATTCCTGTCATACTAACAGGCATGTTATAGGCCCATGGCGAAATAGTTGTCATGCCTGTTTGCACTGGTAGGCTATATCCCTGAACCTGCGCATTTGTTTGAATAGGCACAAAAGATTGGGCAAAAAGCTGCTGCTGCGGAATTGATCCGCTACTCTGCCAGGGATTTATAGTTGTAGTATACATTATATACCTCCTAAGTTTTTCTCCTTGCTTCCACCGTTATTACTTTCTCCTGAGAAAGCAAAAATATTCTGCGGAGATATAACAAATGGCGAGCCTTCGTTTTATGCGTTAAAGCAAGAAGAACAACAAAAGTCGCCGCAGAAAGTGTTAGATATTCTCAGAAAGTCGTTGTATTTTTTGTGTTTTATTGGTATATAGATTTATATCCGCTT
>DLMZ01000041.1:15510-16350 GCA_002479415.1 Firmicutes bacterium UBA7523 | reverse complement strand
ATATATAGATTTATATCCGCTTTCCTTTAACAAGAGGTGAATTTGCAGGCGAAAAGTTTAAAGACCTTCTGAAAAGACAATTGTTTAAAATAAACAGAAAGGTGTTGATAGAAATTAAATATACTGGCATAACTTTGATAATTTCACTAATCATGCTTACATTCACCTCATGCACTCATTCCCCGCCATTAAGGTTAAGGGATGTCCATGCAAGTATTCTTACAGATGGCACAGTAACGGCTCCATTTGTACTTGGCAATGAAGATGATCTGATATTGTTTGTTCCAACAGTTCTACATTATAGATTTGTCCTTGAAAACACCAGCAGAAAGAAAATTGGAAGTACGCACAACCCTATTCAACTTTCGATTGAGCATAATACAAGCTTAATACCGGATACAGTGATGTCAGGTAATGAAGAAGGAAAGAGTGGCGTTGGTCAAACGTATGTCGGATTGACACAATTGGCTGCTAACGAGGTGGGTGAGTTTATTGTATACTACAAATTAGGAGTAAAAGATACAAAAGGAATTAATACAGTTGCACAAATCCCAGAACGCGATATATTAGATGAGATGGAAAGTAGAGCGCTGGATGCGGTTTTAATAATTTTTGTAGGTGAAGAAGAATTAACAAGAATAAACCTTAATGAGTATAAAAACTAAAGGAACTACTATTTAGAAAAGTGAGTGCTTTAGCCTGTTGCAGGTAAAGGCACTCTTTTTTATAGCTAGCAATGACAACTGTCATTCATCCAGGCTCCTGCAGGAGAAATGCACACAAAAACACCCTTTTCTCAAAGGGTGCCATGTGCTATAAAGTGGCGGAGAGAGTGGGATT
>DLMZ01000041.1:10253-15366 GCA_002479415.1 Firmicutes bacterium UBA7523 | reverse complement strand
GAGAGAGTGGGATTCGAACCCACAAGCCCCTACCATGATGTGGTCTGACAGTTCCAGTTTTTAAGCCATTCGTCCTCATTAATAACCGCATTCCAGATGCCGCCGAGGAAAGTATTTAACAAGGCGGTAACCTCATTAAACTCGATATTCGGCAGCTTGGTGCGTCTTAAAAATTGCCGCCACTTTACCAACATGGCTTCGTTTTCTGAGAAGCTGATAATCTCATCAAAGCTACTGCGGTCATAATCAGTACCTCGGTTCTGCAGGGTCTGCATGATAGCCTCCTGCAGATTTCGTCCGTCAAAATCAAAGGTATGGGCGATGAAGTAAATGTCATAATAATCTTTCATCCGGCTCGTAAGCTCCATTCGCTGAAGCATTGCATCAAACTTTTCAGCAACGGTGCTTTCAAGAGAATATGTACTGATTTCAGGCGGAGCAAAGGTATCAAGCTGGGGCGGGACGATTCGTTTTTCCGCTTTTGGTACGATGACATCTCCGATGCCGAAGTCCACATTGAAAGGAGTTTTTGTATTCATAATTTTGCCTGTAAGCTGAAAGCTGACGCCTTTATATTTTCTTTGCGGCGTGATTTCCTCAAAGCTGCTCATTTCAAAAGTAATGAAGTCGTTGCCGCTTGGAGTGTTAATGATTTCCGAAACAATCCGCCGTGCATCTTCAACGCTGCCAGGAATTTGCCGCAGAAGAAAGTCAACATCTATGGTGGCACGACTTTCAAATCCACTCAGAACAAAAAGAAAAAGTCCGCCTTTTAGAACCAGAGTGTCAGCGTATTTTGAAAGCGAGAGCTTCCGTAAAAATTCTTCCTGACAGAACAAACGCAGGTGAATCTGAAAGGACATCCCGGAAGTCTGCGCTTTATTTTTAAGCCTTGCAATTACTGAAGCACCTATATCCATCACAGCCACACCCCTATCACATCATGCACCCGTTTTGTCACCTTTCTGCGCTTGGCATAAGCCAGAAGGTTCTTTATGTTTTTTTTCGAGTCGGTGAGGTATGCTTGAATCGCTTTATTAAAAGTTTCTTTATCTATGTCAGCTTCGTATTTGAGACACTCGCAGATAAGCCTGTCACGGTCAAAAATATTCAGGGTACAGCCATCAATTTCTATGGTGGTTACACCGTAAGAGAGACGCTCCGGCGTCACAAAGAGCGGGTTTATATGAGGATAATCAATCTCAAACCGAGAGCGGGAAGCGTTTTTGCTTATGATGATATCCCATTGCATTGGCGTCCTGTCACTGTATCCATAATAAAAAAGAGCGGTATTAAGCCAGAGTACACCATCAGGAAAGAGACGGGCGATGATGGCCGCTTCGCCTGTATCATCAGATAGATTACGATAATATCCTGCCTTGATTTTCTCAATAACTCCTTTTTTAATCAGACGTTTTATATCTGTTGAATAGATTTTAAGCGCAGCAAGCTGCGAGGTTTTAAGTACCCCGTTGTTGCTTGCAAATGCTTTTTCAAGGCTTTTTTGATCCATTTGAATCACCACTAATATGCCGACAAAGCATCATAATTGTCGGTAATTTAGTGTTATTATAACAAAGAGCCTCTGGCGATGTCAACACAAATTTACCGACAAAAACTTTAATATGTCGGTGTTTTAGCGTTGTTTCTTATACATCATGCTGCACAGCTCCTGGTTTTTGCCGCAAAGTACGCAACACAGGGCGGCGGCAAAAAGCGCAGCCGCATGGTGGATGGCATAATTTCCATTTCGTCATTATCAAGATTATCAATAGTTTTTTTATATCGATAATGTCTTCCTCGTTAAATGAATCAATATATAATTTATTATTCTCACCATATAGAGATATAAATTGATTATCGATACTTTAATGTTTGAAAGCGTTATTAAAAGCATTTGCTAAATCGCCATTAGGAGTATATAAAATTTGCCACATTTCTCTGTTTGAGTCTTTGAGATTAACATTGTATCTTCTTGCCTCAAAGAAATTCTGATTAAAATTTCATTGGTACTGATTTTCCCCTTGAAGGACTTACAGTTTGTACTTGGCTCAAAGTGTTTATCGCCGATATTGGAATGGCTAGTCCATGTGATAACAATGATTTATCAACCTCTTTATTAAAAAGATATGATATAATGACTTCCTCTAATCTACGTAATGTAGTAAAAGCTTTGAAATAAGCTTGTTGTTGGATTTTTTCCCGACAAAGACATTATCGCCGATGAGAGCTTTGAATTCAGCAAGCGAGTTTTCATCAAGCTGGCAGAATAGCTCATTCCATCGCCCAGTATTACCGTTTTCGATATTCTTGTTTCGATAAATGATATATTCTTCCGGCATCCAAATAAGTTTATTGAATTCATCAAGGTCTTTACCGAAAGCTTTCTGAAAAAAAGCATGTTTGGGACCGACAACGCCATGTGTCGCGTTTAAGATACATTGGATACCCCTAAGCTGCTTTCTAACCCACTTCTCGCCTAAAAACTTACGACCTTTCGATTCTTCTCCTTTAATAGGAGAGAAGCGCATAGGAAATGACCATATTCTCGTGCTGTAACCGACTTCTTCGAATTGTGTGTTAAGTAACACATTAATTTCAAGCCTCCTGTATAGGTCGTTTGGCTCGTCTTCAAAGTTAAATAAAATATAATTTGAGGCAACTTTAATATCATTTTCAGCGGCCAGCCACATGCATCGAGTATATATCTCAACAAACTCATCGTCTGCATGGTCAAACGCTATTCTGAGCGGCTTTACTGCGACACGACTGAGTAGTTCCATTTTTTCAGGATGCTCATAAAGCAATCGGCCATCCAATCCTTGGTTAAAATCCACGTACCGCTTTTTAGTAAGCTCTTTACCATTTTTGGTGTATTTATAGTCATTGTTATTTCTACCGAATCCACACTCAATTATATCTTGAACAATTTGCTCCAACTTGGGTGAAGCCAAAATGTTATTGTCCATGATCATAAGATTGCGCCTGTCTCCATACTGTTGAATAACATTTTCAATATTCGGCTTAATATCAATATATTTTAAAAACTTTGGTTCAATTTTGGGCACAGCACAAAACTCACATTTTCTGATGCACCCCCGTGTTGAGTGAATAAAGAAAGCATCGCTCACGGAATAGTTGTATGTAAGAAAAGGGTTTTTTGTTGTGTCTATAATAGAATAATCCGGCATCATGTTATCAATGATGTGCTCGTTATTATCTAGAATATTAGGCTTGTTCAAAAGACCACGTAAAACATTAACTTCTTCGAGCCCGTTTTGAGCAAGTATTTCTTCAGCCATAATTGTTGCCATCGGACCGCCTATAAATATTTGATTGGGGCTAACAACACTTTTTAAGTAATATTTGATTGTTTTTATTGTTGTGTTCCAATAAAAAGTGAAAAGTGTTGTTATATAAATCCTATCCCATTTTTCTTGCCGCAAAGATAGATTTGTGCCTTTGCAAAATACAACTTCATCTCCAAGTATTTTATGATAAGCACTTATCTTCATTAACCCGAGCGGGGGATATTTATTTCTATAAGATGGTTCGATTAAAAGTATTTTCCGCATTTATGTATTGTCCCTCGCTTATTCTCAAATATCTTTCAGTAATTTCTCTACAGCTCTCTGTATTTTTTTAAGCTCAAAGGCTATATCCTTTGTCGTTGTAGCTTCAGCCTTAATTTTCTTTTGAAAATCATCATCAACAAACGTTTCTCTGAACTTTTTTACTTTTATATATGCGCCACCTGTTTTGCCGGTAGACTCAAAACGGTCATGCGCATCTTCTATAGAAATTTTGCCGTCAATTACTTCCTGCATTAATCTCTTGGCGGTTTTATCAGTTCCTTTTGCAAGTGTGCCAAGTTGGTTTCTTACATCAACGGCCTGCTTTATTTCTCCAGTTTTTACTTTTGAGACAAAGGCTTCATCAATTTTAGGACTTGTATCACGATACTTCTTTATTCCTCTATTTTTTAGATATTCATCGTAATAACTCCACTTGTCTGGCCGGAGGTCATCGTGATCCCGCATAAAATTATAGACCCTTAAATATTGTTCTATGGTCGGAGTAGGTAGTCCTATACTTTGGGCAAGGATATCATTATCAAGTTTGGAGGAGTTCTTTTTTCGAAATAAGTATGCAGCTTGTTCAAACTTGCTCCAATCTCTTCTGCCGATAAGATGATACTGCCCTAAAAGCGTAAATATATCATCGTCAGTTATGTCTTCAGATAAAACAGAACATTTTACTTCTTTCCATCTTGAAGGGTTCTTTTTTGCGAGAATACGATAAGCGGCTAGACGGCTATTGCCTTCCAACACGATATAGCTGTCTTTCTTTTTTAACACGATGAGAGGGTCAATGATTCCGCCATTTTGCTCTATAGATATTTTTAATTGTTTCACATGATCCATAGTTGTTAATATATCTTCAATGCCTTCTTGTGAAGGCATATTGCCATCTGAATTGATTATGGAATATATTCTTGGATTTTCTTCATAAAACAACAATTCATTTTGATCGAGGATTTTTTCTTCAGCCTCGAATTCCTTTTTCCCAATCGTAATTTTGCTCATAACAACTCCTCCTGACAATCTTGAATATTTAATATCTCTTTTACTATATCGCCAAAGCTATAATCCGCTTTTAGTTTATATTCTTCCAATGACATATCTCCCTGGACAAGTGATGCAGCGTTCTGCTTTGCTTTCAGTAGTACATCAATCCATTCATCAATCGTTTCTCTTGCTATGATGTTGTGAACATAGCAAGTTTTCGTTTGGGATATTCGATGAATTCTATCCTGTGCCTGTAAGTAGTCATCAAGACTAAATCCACGGTCGTAAAAGATTACATGGTTTGCCTCGGTCAATGTAAGACCTTCTTTTGCAGATGCCGGAGTAGCAAAGAGCACCTTATATTCTGGTAAACGAAATTTCTCAACCGAACGATTTCTCTCTGTTATTTTCATACCACCGTGTATTTTTACAGTTCCAATTTGTGAATATGATCTGTTGAAATAATCTACATTTTCAATGAAGCTTGTCCAAACAATACATTTTTCTTCTTTTGCTAAAATACTATTAATCAAATCGCATAGTAC
>DLMZ01000041.1:5196-10125 GCA_002479415.1 Firmicutes bacterium UBA7523 | reverse complement strand
GCATAGTACAGCTTCTTTTGCCGACCTTCCCTTGAAACTCTCATCAATAAGCAAAGGGTTAGAAGTTACCTGAATTAAGCGAAGAAGCCGCTTCACCATTGCGGAGGAATCATCGATTATTTTCTCACCGTTTTTAACAACCTCAACTCTAAGCTCTTCACGAATTTGTTGGTATAATGTACTTTGCTCAGTAGACAATTCGGTCTCCTCTAGGATATAGACTTTATCCGGGAGAGAAATGATACCGCTATTTTTTGTTTTTCTAACAGAAAAGGTACGAATTTTTTCGAATATCCCTAATAGTTCTTTTTCAAAAGACTCCTGTAGGGCTTCATTTCCCGAGAGTTTATTTGAAAGATCGGTTTGTTCCTTAAAGGCCGAGAAGTTATTACCCAAGCTTTTGCCTTGATCTAAAAAGAATATTTGTGCCCATATGTCATACGGACGATTGGCAACAGGGGTACCAGTTAGTATCAGTTTCTTTTTGAATAAGGCTGAAAGTTCAAAATATGTCTGAGTTAGCTTTGATTTGGGGTTTTTAAGCTTCGCAGATTCATCAATAATAATTGCTACGTTCCTCGTTTTTAGAAATAAAGTAAATTGGCTCTTTTCAGCTTGTAAAATTTCAAAATTTGTTACAATAACCCTTGCTGGGCTCACAAACACGAAATGATTATTCTTCTTATCGTCTGTGAGAATCGCAGGCTTAATATAGGTATGAGAAGAAAACTCCTTCTTCCAATTCTGAACAAGTTGCTTTTTTGTGACTATCAATACTGTATCAATCGAGGAATTTTCTAACCAGTAAAGCAAGGTATCGATAGCTATTTTTGTTTTCCCTAATCCCTGCTCGTGAAAAACGGCAGCATATTCTAAATCCTTTATGGACTCAAAGGCTTCCTTTTGGTATGTAAAAGCATCAAATTTCGGTTTGGTTTTTGGTTCGTTTGAAAGATGTATTTTTTTCATACCGCACCTTCGATCCACTCAAGAATCTTTGTTGTGTAGCTTCCTTGTATCTTCTTTTTAAGGTTTTGTACTATATTGTTCGCCGCTGCTCGCTCCATCCAAGGGACAGCAATAATCAAAACAGCTTTGCCTTGAAACTTTGCGCATTCTTTCATATATGCCTCATATTGAGAGCGGCTATGTTGCCTTTCAACATCTTCTGCAGTCTTGGCTTCGCCAATTATTAATAGGTCTTCGAAGCAGTAATATATGTCCGGCCGAAAGCCTTCAATCGTTTTAGCCGGTAAAGCCAAGGAGTCAGGGGTATCCTGCTGGATTAGGCCCTGACAGCCTGATGGGATTAATTTTAACACATCATTTTTTAATAATCGCACAAGCTGCTGATGCTGAAAAGATTCTGCCATCTTCATTCACCATCAATTTCTGAAAGAACGATGTTCTGTATATCATCACAAGCATTTCGCAGACTATTCAGCTTATCCGAATACTCAGGATCATCACGCAGGTGATGTAGCTCAGTAACACTCATACTCATCATTCTTTTAGATATTTCTTTTGCCAGCATTTCATATGGAATGTCCTTAAGCTTTTCAGATGTTATTTCTTCAACTGCAAGTATCTTTTTTGCCTCAGCACTGTTTTCCCTTAAAAAAGTCTCAGTCGCTTTTTTGCTATTAAGAATATCTGGGATACGACGGACATCCTGCAAAACACTGATTTTTTCATCTTGTATCCATCTAGAAAAGTCAGTCTTGTTGTACCTATGCCCTATAACAGCATCTAGCACAGTCTTTCTTTGCAATTCAACAAAACCCTGAAATTTTTTGATATCAAACTGCATATCATCATCACATATGGGGCGATAATAAGTTTCCATATCGTTATAAGCAGCGATCATATTCTTAATTTCCGAAGCTTTTGAAGACCCACCACAAAAGGAAATCAGAGTGTTCATAGGCATATGTTCAACATTGTACAAATAATTCAAGTATTTTGCCTTTGAATACGAATCCCAATCACGGGGCCCCACCAAATGTGCTTGTAGCCGAATAGAATGAATTTTTTCCGCATCAAGACCATCATAAACAATCGCTTTAATGACATTCCAATTACCGGGGACTCCTGAATTCAGAAAATCCTTATAGATTTGAAGACGGGTATTTCCTTCTATGACCCGGTAAGTACCATCAGGTTCCTTATTAACGATTATGGGATGAATAATACCTCCGTTTTCCCTTATGGATTCACGGAGACTTTCACAGGCCGAGGTTGTTGTGCCAAGCAATAATGCAATCAGGTCGCTGGTTATGTTTTTTGGATCATGAATGGCTAAATAGTTTGCTATTCTCGGGTTTTCCTTATCTATTGTAATTTGGTTGATAGGAAGTTCGACAAATGTACTCATACTTCTTTCCTCCCGTAAAAATCTAGTCTTAAAACATCGTAATATATCAAATTTATTATTATTATAGATTATATGGCAAACAGGAAAATAATACAAGGTGAACAATGGGTCCATATCCTTTACTCCCTCTGCCGCCCCCGAAAAGCCTTCACGTTATAGTTATTCCGGCACTTGACCGAGCAAAACTCGCTGCGGGAGTTGGGGTTATAATACACTTCTCCGCAAGACTTGCATATTTTGAGCGGGATTGCGGCAAGCGCATAGCTAAGCTTCAGCACCGCCAGCAGGTTTACCGGCTCCCATACAAGCTGGGACGGCGTGCCGAAGGTCAGGCGATAGTTCATGCCGCAGCTCTCTGGCGTTAGTTCCTCCTTGCGGAGCTGCTTCTGCTCCTTTATCATCAGAAAATGAGTGTAAAAGACTGGCTTATAATTACGGAGTGACCATCGAGCGGACTACCTATCAGAGCTATGAAAATATGGTCAGCTTCTTTCGTATGCTGGGCGTGACGCTGGCGCAGATGGAGCCGTCCCATATTTGTGCCCTGCACAATTTAATTTTTAAGGATGGTTGTAACGCAAATACAGTTATCCATTACCACGCAGTTGTTTGTAAGGCGCTTCACTATGCGGTAAAGAATGAAATGATCCCGAAGAATTCCGCCGATATGGTTGACCGTCCGAAGGTCATCAAATATAACGCTGGTTACTATAACGAGAAGAGAATTGCGGTGCTCTTTGAGGCGACAAAGCAGGATTCCATCGCTGTAGTCATACAGCTTGCCGCCTATTACGGCCTGCGGCGCAGCGAGGTATTGGGTACCCGCTGGAGCGCTATTGACTTTCAGCGGGGGACTATCTCCATCAACCACAAGTTCTCGCAGGGTAAATCCGGAGAAAAAAAGGTTTTGTATGCCGAGGATAAGCTGAAAACAAAATCCAGTTTCCGTACCCTGCCTTTGATACCGGAGGTGCGGACGCTTCTTCAAGAGATAAAAGAGCGGCAGGAATATCACCGCAAGCTGTTTAAGAAAAGCTACGACAAGACTTACGCCGATTATGTCTGCGTGGATGAGATGGAAAAAATCTTTAAGCCGAATTTTATTACCGACCACTCCGGGTTTCTCTTAAAGCTATATCAATTCAGAGTCATCCGTAATCATGATTTGAGACATTCCTGCGTCAGTCTGCTTCTGACACAGGTTATTCCGATGAAGCACATTCAGGAATGACTGGGCATTCAACTTTTGCACCACGGCGGACACTTATTCGCACCTGGATTTCAGCTCGAAGCAGTAGTCTGCCAAGGCTATCAGCGCCGCTTTCAGCAAGCAGGAAGAGCCGAAAATTGAGGAGCAAATAGACGCTACGCCGGAGGCTTCGGAGCTTGAGGAACCGGAAGAAGAACAGGAACAGGGCATGTCGATAACGATGATGTTAAGGGGGGACTATGACAAGGGATTATATGGAGTTATTAAAAACTGCCCGGAATGGCTCTCATTGGAGCAGTTCCGGGCAGTAGCACATACCAGCAAACGAAAGACGAAATGGCTACTTGAAAACGGCGTCATTCCCTGTATGGATTCGGGCAAGCATACGCATCGCTTTCAGATTCGGCCCAGCGATGTGGCTGGTTTTCTGCGGCGGCGGGATGCGGGAGAGCTAAACAGCATCATTCCAACAGGCACTTTTTGTAGCAACCAGCTTCATAGTCCTCCGATGCCGAACACCGACCCGTAGGAGCTATTTTCTTTTCTGATGGATGAATGGGCGTACATGCCCGATATGCTGACCACCAAACAGGCGACGAAATTGACGAACTATAACGATACCATAATCAATAACTGGACGACGGACATGAAGATACAGGCTATAAATTATTACGGCAAAAATTTCGCTTGCCCATTATATCAAACCTCCTTATGTTTATATTCGTTATGTGAGTTGCTTGCTTAGCCGTTGGTCTATCATTACATGTAATTTATTGTCGGGAATGTGTAAGAAATTATTGCCGCCAATAGCTTCAAAGTCAGGCATAGTAAATCGTATGATTGGAGAAAAGCCAACATATTCTTCAGATATATGGGCATAGTCTTTCAGAAAATCGAAAAAGGCTCGTTGAAACATTCTTCCGTTCTCGAATTGAAACCCAGGTGCCGGCTTTCGAAACCCAGATCTCCGTGTTACAGCTTGCATTTTGTCCTTAACATCTTGGGTTTCAATAAGCATTAAATAATGATTATGAAAATCAATCGGCAGTATTTGTTCTGACAGTTTGATTACCTGCTCTCATCGGTGTGAAATGCTGGTATTCATCGAATTCAATAAGTCTTATACCATACAGAGAGTGATCAATAATATTACCGTCAACGGGGGGCATTCTATTGCTGAAATCGTATGTGTAATTAAAGTTCTCTAGGTTACGCGATAAATATCAAAGCTATGTTTCTCACCATATATTGGGTCAAGCAAATAGACTTTTCGGTATTATGCCTTTTGTAATCAAATATATTAACGACAAATAGCTGGGGTTTTCCGTCATACCCCGTTGTTTCC
>DLMZ01000041.1:3333-5059 GCA_002479415.1 Firmicutes bacterium UBA7523 | reverse complement strand
CGTCATACCCCGTTGTTTCATGTTGCCATTTTTTTTGTTTCGATGCTTTCATCGGCGACTACCCTCGCTATTTTAAAAAAATGGCCTGTCGTATTTTAACAGGCCATGGATTGCTGGTGGGGCTAAAAGCCCCAAAGTGGCGGAGAGAGTGGGATTCGAACCCACGGACAGTTTCCCTTCACACGAGTTCGAGTCGTGCGCCTTCAACAGGACTCGGCCATCTCTCCGTTTTTAGATATCAGATTGTTTGCGGCGGCTGCGGAAAAAATCCGGCATCAGGCCTGCTGCTTCTTCTTCCAGTACCCCGCCTGAGACTTCCAGCCGGTGATTTAAACGGTCATCTTCTGTGATATTATAGAGTGAGTGAACAGCACCGGCTTTTATGTCGGCGGCACCGTAAACGACGCGGGCCACACGGGCCTGCACCAGAGCACCTGACGCTCTCGATAAACGGCATCCAGACTAGAGATAGTAACGTCTGGCACTGGCTGGTAGAATTCTGGCTGGTGTATTATTATGGTAGAATTCTTATTTCAAAGAATCGCTGGCGGAGTATATGGCCAGTATCGAAGGTCATCGCAGAAGCATCAGGATTTGGTCAAAGCCTTTACTGACAGAGAACAAAAAAGCGGCATGGCGTTCGGTACCATGTCGCTATAACCTTTACCTATACTGTAAAATCAAAACGGCAACTCATCTTCTTCTGCGGTAATTACTTGTGGTTCAACACAATTTCTATTTACGATCGTTGCAGCAGCACTGTAGAACTGCGGCAAAAAATCCGGCAGTTTCTGACGAATCTCCTCATACAAAGAAAGAGCATCTTCCAGAGTTGACATGGGAATTGGAACACCATTTGTCACACTATCATCCAATTCGAGAATCTTGTCGGCAGGTATTGCTGACTCAAATAAATTATCTCTAATATTTTGTTTTAGATGAGTGAATACATATTCCATGTAGGGGGCGTCAATTTTTTCACTTAAAGTAAACGTCCTGTCCCAATCAGGGTTACCCCAATAATCATGACTTTCAACGCCGCATAAAGAATAAACAACATTAGAAACCTTTTCGCGTAGCTGGTTTACATCAGGTAGAGGATCATCCTTCTTTATTGGAATAGTCTCAAATTCTTTTGCTTCAAATAGAGATTTATAATAACTATTATCTTTTATAGTTATATTTTTCCCAGTATGTTCTTTAAACTCTTTACAAAGTTCATCGGCGCTTTTTCTAAAGCCATTATCGTTTGTGACAAATATTACGTCATCTTCATCGGCAACTGTTTGGAAAAAATCTAGTAAAGAAATCCAAATTAAAGAGTCTTTAAATCCTTTATCACTGGCGCCGTCAGCAGATAAAAATGGCGGTATTTTTTTGTAGACCCTATCTAAAATTTTTGAAAAAGTGGCTTTATCTGATGCGAAAGGAATTATATTTTTACCGAATAAATCAATATATCCTTTTTGAGTTATTTCCTTTTCTGCTTCGATTTTTTTGTCAAGGGGCGTGATTATTCGAATATTCACAATGCCCTTATAATCATTAGTTAATGTCAACAACTTATCGTATTTTTTCTTTAATTCAAGATATTTCTGTGATATCCGCTCATCAATCGAAACTTGTGTTACATATACCGTGAATTCTTCACTAAGATTTGAAACGACTTCTTTCAGATTAAGGTTTTCAATAATGAAATTTGTATCGAAAACAAAAGCCTTCTTTT
>DLMZ01000041.1:2919-3139 GCA_002479415.1 Firmicutes bacterium UBA7523 | reverse complement strand
CCGCGTGCGATTGCTCGCAAACTGATTTCGAGTCAGCCCCGTTATGACCACTTCGATACCCCTCCGTATATGTTTAACCGCCATTAGCGGAAAAACGCTTTTAAAAACTGTGAGCAAAGTGTTAACATTTGCGAAAAATTTACTTCCATCCGACGCTCACAAGCCTAATGGTTACTGGAGGCATTTGACCAGCCTGGTTTCGAGTCGTGCGCCTTCAACC
>DLMZ01000041.1:2117-2744 GCA_002479415.1 Firmicutes bacterium UBA7523 | reverse complement strand
GGACTCGGCCATCTCTCCGTTTTTAGATATCAGATTGTTTGCGGCGGCTGCGGAAAAAATCCCGCATCAGACCGGCTGCTTCTTCTTCCAGGACTCCGCCGGTGACTTCCAGCTGGTGGTTTAAACGGTCGTCTTCTGTGATATTATAGAGTGAGTGAACCGCACCGGCTTTTATGTCGGCGGCACCGTAAACGACGCGGGCCACACGAGCTTGCACCAGGGCACCGGCACACATGGGACAGGGTTCTATAGTGACGTATAACGTGGTACCAGGCAGTCGCCAGCCAACGAGAGCTTTGCCTGCTTCCCGCATAGCTACGATTTCAGCGTGAGCCGTCGGGTCTGACAGCTCCTCACGGAGGTTATGGCCGCGGGCAATAACTTGGCCGTCCCGGACAATTACAGCGCCGATTGGCACCTCTCCTTTTTGGTAGGCCGCTTTTGCTTCTTTTAACGCCTCGCGCATAAAATCTTGATCCTTCAAAGCCATCCCTCATAAACTACAGATAAAAAAGTCGCCAATGCGCTATGCATTGGCTGTTAATTTCAATAAATGGCGCGCCCGGGAGGATTCGAACCTCCGACCTCCTGATTCGTAGTCAGTTACTCTATCCGGCTGAGCTACGG
>DLMZ01000041.1:0-1918 GCA_002479415.1 Firmicutes bacterium UBA7523 | reverse complement strand
GTAATTACTATTTCCAGGCAGTTTGGCGCCGGGGGTGAACTGGTTGCCCAAACGATAGCTAAAAAACTTGGGTTTTTGCTGGTTAACCAGGATGTTATCGCCAAGGGGCTGAAAGAGCTGGGATTACCGGCGCAGATGATTCGTTTTGACGAGCAGGCTGATGACTCGGCTGAATGGGAAAAGAAACGCCGCTTTTATCTGACGGCGCTTAATGAATATATTATGGGTATTGCTGAAAAGGAAAACATCGTTTTGTTGGGACGTGGAGGCCAATTTCTGTTTCGCAACAGGCCAGATGCTTTTCATTTGTATATACGAGCTGAGTATAGCCAGCGGGTGCAGTGGATTAGGGAAATCTATGGTCTGGGAAAAAAGGCTGCCAGCTTGCTGGTTCGTGAGCGGGATCGGCGGAAAAAACGCTATATTCGTCAAGCCTTTGATAATTCCTTGCTTGACTTGGAGTTGTATGACCTTATTATTAATACTGGGAAAATATCCCCCCGGGATGCTGCTCAAATAGCGCTTCAAGCCTTTGCCAGCTTTGACGAGGCAAAGAACTCTAAATTCGATAAGCCACAGCAGAAGAAGGAAACAAAGAAAGCAGGGATGGCTAACTTTATGCATCCCAGCGAAAAAGAATTTGCCCGTGTACTTGACTATTATAATATCCCCTGGGTATACGAACCGGACACTTTCCCGTTGCAGTGGGATGCAGAAGGCAGAGTAACAGAAGCTTTTTCCCCGGATTTTTATTTGCCGGAGCAAAAAATGTATGTGGAGCTCACAACGCAGCGTCAAAAGCTGATATGGAAAAAGAATAATAAATTGCGCCGACTTAAGGAGCTATATCCTGAAGTTAATGTAAAGATTGTTTACGGGAAAGATTATCATAGTATGCTAAAAAAATTTGGCCTTGATGATTAATTGGCCGAATGGAGGAGCCAATGTCCTACCGATTAGATCCTTTACTCAGAAGAGAAGAAATCGAAGCTAGAATTGCGGAGCTGGGTATGCAGCTGTCTAAGGAATATTCAGGGAAAGAACTGGTGCTTATTTGCGTTTTACGAGGCAGCGCCTATTTTACAGTGGATTTGAGCAGACATCTTTCCATTCCATTTACTCTGGATTTTATCGCTATTTCAAATTACAGTCATGATTCTGATCCGCTGGGAATTGTGAGAATTACAAAAGACCTAGATGTTTCTGTTTCAGGCAAAGAGGTTTTAATTGTGGAAGATATTGTGGATACCGGGCTTACATTAAATTATTTGCTGCGCAATATAAAAACCCGCAATCCGGCTGGATTACGGGTCTGCACTCTTTTAAACGTACCTGCCAGGCGCATTGTCAATGTGCCGGTAGACTATCAAGGGTTCGAAATACCTAATGTTTATGCCGTAGGATACGGCCTGGATTATCATGAAAAATACCGCAACTTGCTGGACATTTTCACCTTGATTCAAGAATAAAAATGCCAAATCCCAACAGACTTTCAGTCTCCGGTGGAAACCCCTTGTGCTTCAAGCATCTACTAAGGTAGCCTGCCTTTCACACCCGGTACAAACGTTTCCAGCTCCGCGCGCAGCGCACCTTCTTGGATCTCTCCATTCGGAACAACTAACCACACGTTACTTTACTTCCCTTTCGACTACACGCACCTGTTTTTCTCACCCTAGTGATACTTCACCTTTGCGCTGCCTCTTGGGCTTTCCGGAACTTTCTTGCCTCTCGGGATTTGGTTAAGTCAATTATCTCATGAGTCTTTCTGTTTGTCAATAGCAAAAACTAAAAAATTTAAATTTTTTGTACGGAAAAAGACTTTCTGATACTTCTTCAGAAAGTCGAAAGACTTTATATTAGTCAAAATTAGATATAATCCATTTTGACGTATTGTTTATGGCGGAGAGAGAGGGATTCG
>DLMZ01000045.1:114442-114731 GCA_002479415.1 Firmicutes bacterium UBA7523 | reverse complement strand
TTAAACTGCTTCTCCATGGAAGCATATGTGTCAACTTCGTGGAATGAGTTTTGGTGCAGGAAGTCTTCCCGTAGGGATTTAGCTGTTTCCAGAGTTAGGCGTTCTTTTTCCGAGAGGGCGTCAACACCGACCAGGCGAACGATTTCTTCCAGATCTGCTTCTTCCTGAAGAATACGCATTGCTTCACTGCGCATCTCAACCCATTCGGTGCCGAAATTGTTCCGGTAATACTCATCGAAGGTGTCGGTGTACAAAGAATAGCTGAGAAGCCAGTTAATGGCAGGGAAGT
>DLMZ01000045.1:114039-114290 GCA_002479415.1 Firmicutes bacterium UBA7523 | reverse complement strand
AGCCAGTTAATGGCAGGGAAGTGACGGCGATACGCCAGTGATGCGTCCAAACCCCAGAACACTTTTACGATTCGCAGTGTGTTCTGAGAAACAGGCTCGGACAAGTCACCGCCGGGAGGTGAAACGGCTCCTACCGCTGTCAGTGCACCTACACGGCCTTCTTGACCGCTGCAGACGACTTTACCGGCACGCTCGTAAAACTCAGCTACACGGGAACCCAGGTAAGCCGGGTACCCTTCTTCACCAGGCAT
>DLMZ01000045.1:113533-113874 GCA_002479415.1 Firmicutes bacterium UBA7523 | reverse complement strand
TTCTTCACCAGGCATCTCTTCCAAACGACCGGAGATTTCCCGGAGCGCTTCCGCCCAACGGGAAGTGGAGTCAGCCATGAGCGCCACGCTGTAGCCCATATCACGGAAATACTCGGCTATGGTGATACCGGTATAAATGGAAGCTTCACGGGCGGCAACAGGCATGTCCGATGTGTTGGCGATAAGCACGGTACGCTTCATCAGCGGTTCGCCTGACTTGGGGTCTTTTAGTTCGGGGAATTCGTTAAGAACGTCGGTCATTTCGTTACCGCGTTCACCACAGCCTACATAAACAATAATTTCCGCATCAGCCCATTTAGCCAGCTGATGCTGAGTTACCG
>DLMZ01000045.1:71214-113397 GCA_002479415.1 Firmicutes bacterium UBA7523 | reverse complement strand
GTGCTGAGTTACCGTTTTGCCGCTGCCGAAAGGCCCAGGAATACAAGCAGCGCCACCTTTAGCTACAGGGAAAAACATGTCTACAACACGCTGTCCTGTGATAAGAGGCTCATCGGGAGAAAGTTTTTCTTTATACGGACGACCTAGACGGACAGGCCATTTCTGCATCATTTGCACTTCAGTGACTACACCGTCTTTTTCCACTTTAGCTACGACGTCTTCCACAGTGGCTTCGCCGCTTTTAATCTCTACAACTTTACCGCTTACGCCGGGAGGAAGCATTACTTTATGCACAACCAGAGAGGTTTCCTGGACAGTACCGATAATATCGCCTGACTCCACAACATGATTTACGTTTACAGCGGGAATAAAATTCCATTTACGTTCACGATCCAGGGAAGTAACTTCCACTCCACGAGCGATTCTATCCCCTACCTGCTTCCAGATAACATCCAAGGGACGCTGGATACCGTCATAAATAGACTCAACCAATCCTGGTCCAAGTTCTACGCTAAGAGCCATACCTGTGGAATACACCGGCTCGCCGGGTCCAAGTCCGCTAGTCTCTTCGTATACCTGGATGGAGGCACGATCGCCTCTCACTTCAATAACTTCACCGATGAGGCGCTTGTCACTAACGCGGACAACATCATACATCTTCGCGCCCTGCATGTTTTCGGCCACAACAAGCGGGCCGGAAACTTTAATTATTCTACCCACATTATCTGTGTTGGTCAAAGCTAACTACCCTCTTTCCCAAATAAAATATCAGCACCAATGGCTTTTTCTGCATTCTTTTTAATTTGCTTCATACCCAACCCTAACGACCCCTGGTTATTGGGAATCAGCACGACGGCCGGCAGCAGCTTTTTGTTGAGTTCTTCAATCTGAGGCATAATAAGCTGCGCCACGCCTTCTGTAATGCAGACAACAGCTACCTTTTCACGCACAATTGTGTTGAGGGCGCGGGCTGCTTCGTCGCCGCCGGTTACTGGGTAAGTGGTTACACCAAGCGCCTTGAAACCCAGAATGGAGTCTTTATCGCCGACTACCGCGACCTTATACATAGACATCACGTAACCTTTCCTTAATCTCTTCCGTTGGCAGATTGTTAATCTTGCCGACCATAACAATTCGGATGAGCTTCAGTTCGTTTTCTTTGGCCAGTATATAGCCGATAATGGGCTCTGGTCCAAAGGTGAGATATTTAGCTTTTTTCACATAGTTTATCAGGAAGTCGTCCGCCAGCTTTTCATAACGGGTTAGCGTATCAGTTTTTTGATAAGCTTGTATCCCCTCTTCAATTACTTGAGCATAGCGGCTGAACATAAGACGATCAATAAGAACTTCCAGGGGCTCTGCCAATTGTACAAGCTTCATCATATCAACCTCACCAAAGGGTAACAGCGCTTGCTCCAAAAACTCTTTGGGACGGTTTATGCGCTTTACTCTTAGATAGGTTTTAACATTGAGCAAGTCCACAAGGTATATAAAATAATCCTTAAGGAATGACGAGTCCAACTCTAGAGCCTTTTCTGAAATTTCCGCGTACATCGCTTTGTCCAAAAGCAAATCCACAAGCTGCGGATCTGCTTCCAAACGGAAGTTTTCAGACAGCTTTTCTGCAGCCTGGCGCATTTGCGGCGGCAGATTACTAAAATCATCGTCGCTCACGGCTCGAGCCAGCTCAGTTATGGGAATGTTCCCCACTTCCTGAACTAAAAGTTCGTCCCTTTTTTCACCTAACTTATTAGCCTTAAAAAGGACTTTTAAGTTGTGGTAATCAAACTTACGTGTGAAAAGGCTGACAAGCTCCGGCTCCGGAGAAATATTACGCAGTTCCAAAAATACGCGGCGCAGCTCACTTTCTAGCATTTTTTCAAATTCATGAACACTGCCCAGCTCCGCTAGGTACTCCGCATATTCACTCTCGCCTAAAACCTTCAGTGCTTCTTCGGCACTTTTAGCTTCGACCATCCGGTCGATTTTACTGCGGTCCAACAGCCGTGTTTCCATGGCGCGAACGCGGCCTACCGCGTAAGCATAATGGTCGTTACTTGGCACGCTCCAAGCCTCCTTTCAACTGGAGGTCAGAAGTGGGAAGTCGGTGAGCCGTCGGCTTTCCGACTTCTTGCGTTCAAACCAACCACGATAAGTTTCTTAAATAAGTTTACGCAAATAGTATTTCTGCAACATCTGGCTCCAGCTTATCAAGCTGCATACGCAATATGGCGTCGAATGTGCTGTTGATTTCTAAGTCACCAGCACGCAGGATAAAGCCGCCCTTCCCTTCACGGGTTTGTGCAGACAGAGTTAGCTTGCCCTGTTTCCCTTGAGCTTCCAGGGCTTTGTTCGCTTTGGACAATAATTCCGGTGTATAGCGCTCCTTGTCGGCAGCAGCAACGATAACTTCTTCAGTGCCCGTTTCCGCTGCAGAAATGAGCATAGGCAAAATTATGTCCTCATACTCTTTATTAGCTACTTTTTGCAAACGCTCAATTGCTTGCTTAAAAGTGTCCTCAATCATTTGTTCCTTCGCTGCCAGAATTGACTTGCGGGCATCTAGCTCAGCGATGGTGTGGGCGCGGCGAATTCTTTCCTCGCCCTGATTTCTCGCGCTTTCCAGCAGGCTTTTCTTTTTAGCTTCAGCTTCTTTTTCTCCTTTGGCAGAAATCTCTGCCGCGCGCTGCTTTGCTTCGGCTAATACTGTTTCAGCCTGACTGTTGGCTTCCGCTAAGATTTTTTCAATGAGCTTCTCGGCTCCTGGCATCAGGCAGCCCCCCTTAAAACTGGATGCTGAAGAGGATCATGATCGACATCAGCAGCGCCAATACAGCGTAAGTTTCGACCATAACAGCATAAATAATGGCCTTACCAAGTTCCTCAGGACGTTTTGCAACTAAAAGTACACCACTGGCAGCAGCTTTACCCTGGGCAATAGCTGACATTAAGCCTACAAAAGCGATGGGCAGAGCAGCAAATAATACGGCGAACCCTTGAGAAGCAGTTAATGCAGCGGGTGCACCACCAATAAGACCGGTACGCTGAAGAATCAAAAAGCCTGTCAACAAGCCGTAAATACCCTGTGTGCCGGGCAGAGCCTGCAGCAAGAGGGTGGGACCGAACTTATCCGGATCCTCAGTAACAACACCTGCGGCCACCTGGCCTACAACACCAATACCAATAGCGGAACCGATTCCCGCCAACAACACAGCAAAAGCTGCTCCAACAATAGCTAAAATTAAACCAATACCTTCCATTTGCAATAAAGCTTCCATTAAATAATTAGCCTCCTTTTGTTCCCTGTCTGATTTTTGGGTTATATATTTGCACAGCCTGCATGAGCGCTGAGCTTATTTGTTTTCCTGCCACTTAGGCTGGACTTCCACATGTCGTGTATTTAAGCGGAAGGGGACAAATGTCCGGCCGCCGCCTTCGTAGAAGCGGTTATAGAACTCGATATACTGTAAGCGGCTGGAATGAATATAGGAACCCAGCGTATTAATTACCAGGTTAAATGTGTGCCCGCCGATGAGAATGATAACCATGACGATGAATCCTACTACCGAGCCTGCCAGCAACCCAGCCATTGTATTAATTGCCAACGCGATAACGCCGGTGGCAAGACCGAGAGCCAACAAACGAGAGTACGAAAGCACATCACTGAGATACCCGGTAATATCGTAGAGAGACAACACCCCTGAGAGCAGCTTTTTGATAATCGTGGGCTGTGTCCTTCCTTGAGTGAGCACCAAACCAGCGGCACCTGCTATAGACATGACTTTACCGACTTGAGCAAAATCAGGAACGGCCCCTAAAAGGATCAGGCCAATAATTAGCAGATACCACATTCCCTGATCAAAAATTGCATCAAGAATTTTTCCTTCTCTAATACTCCACCAAGCCTTAATAGCCATACCGTAGAAAATCTGAATTACGCCTAGTGCTAAAGCGTAAATTAACATGCGAATGGGATCAACCAGTGCGCTAAACAGGTAAGGAGCGCCTAAAATCTCTGCTCCAAACACTCCGCCTACCAGCATACCAAATACAATGGTAGACAAGCCCCCGGCCAAAAGAACCCACATCAGCTTCCGTCCCGTATCGCCCAGCTTCAGTTTCCATAAGCCAAGGGCGGCAAGGAGAGCAATAACCACACCGTACCCAGCGTCAGTCATGCACAAGCCGAAAAAGACTATAAAGAACGGCGTTAATGCAGGGGTTGGATCAAGCCCATGTGGACTTGGAGTCCCGTAAAGCTGAGTAATAAACTCAAAAGGTGCAAAAGTTTTTTTGTTTTCCAGCGCCACAGGGAAGAACTCCCCTTCTAGCGGATTGCGAGAAACTACTTCAACAGTATCGCAAGCAGCCGACAAACGCTTATCCAGCTCCGGCAAATCTTCTTCGCGAATCCAACCTTCAACAATGAATGAATTACCGGTACGAGCAAAGTTGCCCACAACCTGCTTCTTATCCCGCTCCATCACTAAGTAATCATAGTAAAAGTTCATGCTTTCACGATGTTCAACCTGCTTACCCGCACCGGCAAGCGCTTCTTCGCGCTGCTTGGACGCTTCGACTAAATCTTTTTCGATTTTAGCCAGGTTTTCAGCGGGAGTTCCTGTTAAAGGAGGAAACACCTGCTTGTTGTAGTTATGCTGTTTTAGCATAGCTTGTACAGCTTCTGCGCTTTCCTTAGCATAAGCTAGGAAAACAAAGGCTTCACCACTGGTGACATTGACTTCCTCTAAGTACCCCTCCGGCGCAAGAGAAATCAAGGCTTCACGGCAACGACCCAATTCAGCCGAGGGAAGAACTCCCAATTCAAATTGGACTGCTAATGATGTTTTAATTTCTTCCAACGGTGCCGTCAGCTTGGCCCAGGGAGCCAACTGCAGCTTAAGGTTATGCAAGCGTGTTTCCTCATTACGCAGTGACATCAGTTTTTCGTCTACTTTACGCAAAGCCTTGTAAACGTCGTCACTAATTTGGGCCCACTTAGCTGCTTTGCCGGAAAACTCATCGACTGCAATACTGGCTTTTGCACTTCCCAGGGAATCCATCAAGCTTTTTTTGGCAGGGTAATAGCGGTGAAGAAAGTCCAGGGAAAAGCGAACTTCGCTCAAGCGGCTTTCCAAATCCTGCAGCGCTTCTTGCTCCTGGTCGCTTTCCACCATCTCGGCCCAAACTTCATTTTCCGCATCTTTGCTCTGCAGGTCACCGACCTCCAAAACACCTACCTGTTGCAGTATGGCGAGGACATTGTCTTTTTCTGCCTGGTGAGCGATGAGATAAACCTTTTTCATTTTAGCTATCGCCATCAGTTTTCACAATCCTCTCCATAACCAGCGAAATCGCTGATTCCTGTTTACTGCGTGCAGCACTTATAATTCGTTGGATTTCCTCAGCCGTACGCTGCTGAACAGGAACAACCTGGCTCTGTCCTTCTTTTTCAGCCGTAACAATAATTTCACGGCTTCCTGCTTCTGCCGCAGCTACGCTTTGCTGAAAGATTTCCACCGCTTTGAGTTCAGCTTCCTGGACGATTTTTCGCGCATCGGCCTGAGCACGCCGTTTAATTTCATCCGCCTTCTCTTCTGCGGTACGGATATCTTTAATAATCTCCACCAACAAAATGCTTCACCTCCTCCAAGTTCATTAAAATATCTAAATGATGCCGGCGGCCGCTCCGGCAGGACACAGTAAATAGGGGTTAGGTTCACAGAGAAGCTACTTCTTAAGCAACATCCTTATGGCTTGCCTAAACCCCACAAAAAGCCCCCCCATTACCCCAGCCAAGATAGTGAGGAACTCATTGTCAAACCGGCGCCCGAGATATTGGCCCAGCAAAATACCGCCAACAAGCGGTAAAGAAATTGTGAGAGCTAAGTTTATAGCCACTCCTATGCTGGACATATCTTCGGATTTAAACATTTACACACCATCTTTTAAGATATGTAGAAATAATATTACGGCTTTTATTGAAATTCCAGCTGCGAATATGGTGTAAGAGTGCCTGTCTCCTGATTGACCATATTCATATTCGACAGGTTTACCGGAATCCCTTCTCAAAATTGTACCCTGATTAGAAATATTTACACAATATTTATTTTTTGCATGTAAAAGACTACTGCAACATTACGATTCACTTTCTCACACCAAAAGCAATGACACCGCCGGAAATCATATATAAATAATAAGTAAAAAACCGCCATGTAATAATAAACACGCCAAGGATATGAGACGGCACAAAAGCGGCAAAAAGAGTGGCCAAGCCAAACTCTGCAGCACCACTGCCGCCCGGGACAGGAATATAAGGTATCATTAACATAATCATAATTTGCCAGGTAACTGCGGCGCGAATATCAACGGAAACACCGAGCCCCAACAAAAGTACGGGGCCTATGGCATAAAAGACTCCCCAGAAAAAAAATGTATATAGCAAGGGTAGTAAAAATAGCAAGGTATTTTTGCGGCTGAATTGATGAACCGTCTCTTCAAACTGGGCTGCTTCTGTCAATAGTTTACCGATAAATCTGCGAACACGGGGCCGACGCTCATAGAACGCCTGAAAACGATGGGAGCGATTCAGTTTCTCTAGTAAGGAATGAGCCAAGCCTGACTGCCAGAGAAGCAAAAGGTATATTCCCGTAGTAACAGTAATTGCCCAAAATGTATAGCGGAACAAGCGAAATACTATGCCGGTGCCGCCAGCTGCCCTGCCGTCAAAAAACAGCAAAAATGCGGCAAGTGTCACAAAAACAAGCTTTGTAAAAAATCCTCGAACAAGTGCTACCGCAGCTGCCTCTCCCGCAGAAAGGCCGCTGCGACACAGAGTATAGAGCTGCGCCGGCCATTCGCCAAGAGCCATAGGCGTCATTCCGGCAAAAAAATATGTCACCAGAAAAACGCGAACTGCATCGCGCAAACGAAAAGGCCCGTGGTAGCCCATTGCCCTAGCTATACTACGAATACGGAGGGCTTCCAGAATCCAGGTGAAAAGAGCCATTAAGCCTGCCAAAGCCAAAAATGAAGGGTTAAACTTTAAGACGCTCTCCAACGTGTTTTCATCCACCGTAAACGCCAAGATTACTGCAACAGAAGTTACACTAAGGGCTAAGGAGAAATACAGCCCGCCTTTGCCGCCGGGAAGATTATGAGACATATCTCACCTCATGAGATAATTATTACGGATGATAGTCCGCGGGGCGTACATCAGTCAGACCGAAACGCCAGCATATCGCAGCCACAATCCTTGCTGCCGCATTGCCATCCCCATAGGGATTTACAGCTGTAGCCATTTGTAGATAAGCGTCCTTGTCTCTAAGCAATGTTGTTGCGCTATTAAATATTTGCTGTTCATTTACACCAACCAAAGCCGCCGTGCCTGCTGCCACCGCTTCAGGCCTCTCTGTAACTTCCCTTAATACAAGTACAGGCCGACCCAACGCCGGAGCTTCTTCCTGAACACCACCGGAATCGGTAAGCAGTAAAGTACATCTTTGCATTAGATTATGAAAATCAGCCACATCCAGAGGCTCGATAAGGTTAATTCTATCCACCCCGGACAAATGGCGATAGACCGGTTCCCGGACAGCCGGATTCTTGTGGACAGGAAAAACCACCTCAATGTCGTCATGTTCTTCCACAATAAGCTTAATGGCGCGGCAAATAGCTTCCATAGGCGCACCGAGATTCTCCCGACGATGCGCTTCCACCAGCAGAATCCGTCTGTTTTCTGGAAGATCGTTTAGCTCTGCTCTGGAAAAAAGGTAATTAGGGGTCACGGTCACTTTGAGTGCATCAATAACGGTATTGCCGGTAATATAAACTTCTTCGGCGGGAACATTTTCCCGCAACAGGTTTTCCCTGGCTGTGGCTGTTGGTGCAAAATGCAGGTCACTTATGGCGCCGGTAAGCTTCCGGTTCAGCTCTTCGGGAAAGGGAGCATATTTTTGTCCTGTTCGCAAACCTGCTTCCACATGGCCTACAGGAATCTGGCTGTAATATGCGGCTAATGCGCCAGCAAAAGTAGTAGTCGTGTCACCATGGACAAATACAATGTCCGGCTTTGCCTCACGGAATACTTTTTCCAGGCCGGTAAGCGCTCTTGTAGTAATCTCGCCCAGAGTCTGTCCGGACTGCATAATATTTAAATCATATTCCGGCTTAATTTTAAAAATATCCAATACCTGGTCAAGCATTTCCCGGTGCTGCGCCGTGACGCAAACCGATGTTTTAATTCCTGCAGTACGCTGAAGCTCCAAAACAAGCGGAGCCATTTTTATCGCTTCAGGACGCGTGCCGAAAACAACCATTGCGTGAAGATTTTTACTCATGAGATATCTCACAGCCTTCACTGTTTAAATAGCGGACGGTAACTCCTGCCTCTTCAAGAAGAGCCACAGCCATTTCATCCGGATAAGACGCAATGACGGCAACCTCCTTCATGCCGGTGTTAATAATCATTTTAGCGCACATTACACAGGGATGTGTGGTGCAGTAAATAGTTGCCCCTTGAATAGAAAATCCGTATAATGCCGCTTGTAGTATAGCGTTTTGCTCGGCGTGCAAAGCTCGACACAGCTCATGCCTTTCGCCCGAGGGAATGTTATGAGCCTGGCGGATGCAGCCCACAGACTGACAATGAGCCAACCCACTTGGTGCTCCGTTATACCCGGTAGCCAAAATTCTTTTTTCTTTAACGATAAGGGCGCCTACCTGACGCCGCAGGCAGGTAGAGCGGGTAGCTACCACCTTTGTAATTTCCTTAAAATAAGCATCCCACGACGGTCGCATCGTTTCACCCTCTCTGCTTTCCCTACATAAATATTCTATGCATACACGGGGAAGGATGAACAAAGCTTCGCGACATTAAGCTTGGTCTGCTCCTTAATTTCCCCATTATCAGGATTTGTTAAAATATCGTTGATTAAATCAGCGATAATTTCCATATGCTCCTCACTCATACCCCGAGAGGTAACGGTGGGAGTCCCTATGCGCAACCCGCTGGTCACAAAAGGCGTTTCTGGGTCGTAGGGAATGGTGTTTTTATTAGCAGTAATACCTACTTCATCTAAAAGCTTTTCAGCCTTTTTCCCGGTAAGCTTCTTACTGCGAAGGTCTAGAAGCATTAAATGATTATCGGTGCCGCCGGAAACCAAGGTAAACCCGTGCTCCATCAAACGCTCCGCCAGCGTTTTAGCGTTAGTGATAACCTGCTGCTGATATTTAATAAATTCCTGCTGCTGTGCTTCCTTGAAAGCAACAGCTTTGGCGGCAATAACATGCATCAGGGGACCTCCCTGCAACCCAGGAAATATTGCTTTGTCCACAGCTGCCGCATATTCCTGGCGGCATAGAATTAAGCCACCGCGGGGGCCACGCAAAGTTTTATGAGTTGTGCTGGTGACAAATTCCGCATGGGGAACGGGGCTTGGATGAAGCCCGGCTGCAACAAGACCGGCTATGTGAGCCATGTCCACCATTAAGCATGCGCCTACCATGTCCGCAATCCTACGAAAAGCGGCAAAATCTATAATGCGGGAGTAAGAGCTGGCTCCAGCCACAATCATCCGGGGTTTATGCTTTTTAGCCAATACTTCCACTTGATCATAATCGAGATGGCCGGTGTCTTTATCTACGCCATAGGGGATAACATTGAAATATTTCCCGGAAATATTAACGGGACTGCCATGAGTTAAGTGCCCGCCATGGGAGAGGTTCATCCCCAGTATGGTGTCCCCCGGCTTTAATGCGGCAAGATAGACAGCCAAATTAGCGCTGGCTCCGGAGTGGGCTTGAACATTAGCATGGTCGGCGCCGAATATATCCAATGCACGCTCGATAGCCAAGGTTTCGACTACGTCCGCAAATTCGCAGCCGCCGTAATAACGCTTGCCTGGATAACCTTCGGCATATTTATTTGTCAAAACCGATCCTTGCGCTTCCAACACAGCTTTGCTGACCAAATTTTCCGAAGCAATAAGTTCCAGATGGCTCTGCTGCCTGTTGTATTCCTGATTGATAGCCCGGGCTATATCCGGGTCAAATTCGTTCAATATCGACATTGTGCTCCTCCTTAGCGACCTTCATCCCGGCGCAAATACTTATCTTCTATTTCAATTATTTTATCTATACGACAAGCGTGACGCCCGCCGGCATATTTACCATTCAAAAATGCTTCCACTACTTCTGCCGCCAAGCCGACGCCAATGACCCGTTCCCCCAACGTTAAAATATTGGCATCGTTATGCTCACGGCACATGCGGGCCGAGAATGTATCATGACAATGGGCAGCCCGGATACCGGGAACTTTGTTGGCTACTATACTGACCCCCACACCGGTACCACAACAGATAATCCCCAGTGCACATTGCCCTCCAGAGACTGCTTGCGCAACCTTAAGCGCGAAATCCGGATAATCTACAGATTCCTCTGAAGAAGCGCCGAAATCCTGCAATAAATATCCCCGTTCTTTTAAGTAGGCAACCAGATAGCTTTTTAGCTTAAATCCTCCATGGTCACTAGCAATTGCAATTTTCATATAAGCGTTGTGCGCAGATATATTTTCTTTACGGCTGCTACAAACTCCTGCGCCTGTCCTCCTTTTTTTGTATTTTCTCTGCCGCCAGCCTTGTTAATTCCAGCAACTCAGAGGCGGTCTGATGATATATATCAAGATTGCCGCCGAAAGGGTCCGCCACATCAGAGGAATGACCGACAAACTCCGCTAGAGTAAAAACTCTTTCGGCAATATCAGGCCTTTGCTGCAAAAGGAAACTTTTTTGATGTGCGGTCATAACTAAAACCAAATCGGCACAATTCAACATTTCCGTAGTTAACCGACGCGACCGGTGATTAGATAAATCTTCCCCAAAATCACTGGCCACCGTCCGCATAATATCACTGGCCGGTGACGGAGCAGTCACTGCCAGCCCTGCTGAAGACACAGCCCACCCGCTGATTCCCAGACGGTTAAGCCAAGACCTGGCAGACGCTGCCGCAAATGGACTGCGGCAAGTATTCCCGGTACAAACGATTAATAGCTGTTTTTCCATGTCGCCTCACTCCACATCTATTACGCGGGGACCCGCGGCTTTTGCCAGCCTGTTCATTAATGCGTGCCCGATTCCCTTTTCCTCGTAACCTTCAGCGATAATGACATCAACATTCCACGCATCAAAGCGACGCAGCGCAGCATACAAGTTGGCAGCTAGCTCCCCCAAATTCTTGCGGCTGCCCAGCACCTCCAGGTGCTCCGAATTAAATTTACAGGCTGATTCGCGGCTAAGAAGCAAGCCCACTCTATCTCCCCTGGCTTGAAAATAATGATGCAGTTCCAGCATCTTAGCCAATACAGCTTCAGACTGTCCCCTGACAAGATAAAGGGGCGCCCGCGGCGCATAATGGCTGTATTTTAACCCCGGCGAAGGAGGGGGCTCAGTCATACCCTCACGCCAATTTGCCTGAAAACATTCCTTGCCCAAAACAGCCGCAATTTCTTCACTGGTAACTCCGCCCGGCCTCAACAACAGCGGCCGGCCGTTACGAATATCTAATACCGTTGATTCCACGCCCACACCGCTTAAGCCGCCGTCTAACACCGCATCTATCCTGCCGGCTAAATCATCAAGCACATGACGGGCAGATGTGGGGCTCGGTGTGCCGGAAAGGTTAGCACTGGGAGCGGCAACGGGCACTGCAGCCTCTTTTAAAAGCGCCAAAGATGCTGGGTGATTCGGAACGCGGAGAGCCACACTATTTAGTCCACCTGTGGTTTCAGTCGGCACCTCCGGGCGGCTCTCTAATACCAAGGTAAGAGGACCGGGCCAAAACCTGTCGGCAAGCAGATACGCCTCCTTGGGGATGTTTTGAGCCAAAGAGTCCATATCCGCAGCTCCGGAGATATGAACTATGAGCGGATTATCCGCCGGACGTCCTTTAGCCGCAAAAATACCGGCTACAGCTTTGGCGCTTAGGGCATGAGCACCCAAACCATATACTGTTTCCGTAGGAAAAGCTACCAGTCCTCCCGCACGCAGTATGTCGGCGGCACGACGGATGGCGAAAATGCCTTCGTCGGGATCAAGAGCATCAAGCACAAGAGTGCCCATTTCATTTGGCCAATCCAATTTATCACTGCTTTCTGTTATTTGTACGAACAAGAAGCATCCCTGAAGCCAAAGCTGTTAGAGGAATACACGCTACCAAGCCTATACTGCCGGTAAAAGCCCGCACCACTTCGGTAGCAACAAGATCAAGATTTATAATGGTTGTCCATGGTGTTTCATAGCCAATAAACAAGAGCAAAAGTGGAATTGTAGTGCCCACATACGCTAAAATTAGTGTGTTCGCCATGGTTCCCATAATATCTCGGCCTACATTCATTGCCGATTTAAATAACTCCTTAAAGCAAAGCGAAGGATTAGCACAATATACTTCGGTCATTGATGCAGATATGGACATAGCAACATCCATTACTGCGCCTAACGCACCGATAATAATCCCGGCAAACAGCAGACCACGCACATCAATATGCGCGCCTTCCATGAAAAGGAGCATTTGTGCTTCCTCATTGGAAAAGCCTGTTAAATTAGCGGCGCCGCCAATGAGCAGCGCTAACAGACCGGCGACCAAGACTCCTCCCACGGTTCCAATTGCTGCAGCCAGAGTTTTTCTTTGTAAGCCGCTGATAAACACAAGGGTAAAAGCTGTTATAAATGCTGCCACAACGATGGTAACAGGAACAGGAGAATACCCTGCCAGCAGCATGGGCAGAAGAATCCTAAATACGGCAAAAATCGTGACCGACAGAGTGATAATTGTATAAAGCCCTTTCACCCTCCCGACCAAAAGCAAAACCAATATAAACAGCCCGATTAACAGATACAAATATACATCTCTTGCAAAATCCTGCAAAAAAACCTGCAGAATCTCGCCGCTTTCATCTAGCTCTCCCCAAAGAATGACATGCCGCCCCTCTGTCAAATACATGTCAAATAGAGGATGCCCTGTCAGCATGTTATGCACGGTATGATTTTCACCTTTGTGCGGGCCCCGTGTTATCTCAACAACAGCCAGTTGTTCCATCTGCACAAAATTCCGCATCGACTCGTCAGGCTCAATGTCTTCAACGGAAATAACCTTGCCTCGCAAAGCTACTGTCTCGAGATTATCATCAAATGACAGTTCCTCAGCGTAAGTGGGGCCGGAAAATACAGTTGCAAGCAAAAATAAAAATAGGCATGCGAAACGCATTGCCTTTGTTCTTTTTAAAATCATCTTCCCCTCCATAGCTTAAACTTTATTTTTCTTCTCATCACATGTCTCGCAATGCCCATAAAACTGCACCCTATGGTCTATAATACGAAACCCTTTTTCTTTTTCTATGAGAAATTCAAGCTGCTGAAGCAAATCCTCTTCTACTTCAATAATCTTACTGCATGTTAAGCATACCAAATGATGGTGATGATGCTCCGACTGCAATTGCGAAAGCTCATAGCGGCTCCGTCCGTCACCGAAGTTGTGGCGATGAAGGATTTTCAACTCTTCCAACAAATCCAATGTTCTATAAATTGTGGCCAGCCCTATATCTGCATCCTTTTCTTTGGCAAGAATGTAAAGCTCTTCAGCGCTTAAATGCTGGTCGGGGTTTTCCAGCAGGGATTGCACCACAACACGACGCTGCGGCGTCATTTTATGTCCTTTAAGCTGCTCACGAATACGCTCAAGCTCCTTTTTCAATGCAACCACCCCGCTTAGAATTCTCCGACAACCACCTGAGCAAAGTTTGTTACATGGTCAGCGATACGCTCGAAATTGCTTAACACATCCAAAAAAATAACTCCACTGGTAGGGAAACAAGTTTTATTGCTAATTCTGCCTATATGAGCCTTGCGCAGATCCCGCTCCAGATTGTCTATCACATCATCTTGCTTAATTACTTCCCGGGCCAAGGGCATATCTTCCTTGGCAAAGGCTGTGATTGCTTTGCCTATCATATCATCGACCTTTTCGCACATTTCTTTGAGCTCCTGCTCAGCTTTTTGCGAAAAAACCAAACCATCTTCCATCTTAATTTCCGCCAACCTGACAATATTATGAGCATGGTCACCAATACGCTCCAAATCATTGGCAGCATGCATTAAGCCGGCAACGCTTTGCGACTGTTCGATGGTAAGGGAATGCTGAGCTAGTTCCGCAAGATAGATGGTAATTTCTTTCTCCAAGCTGTCCAGCAATTCCTCTTTTTGCTCGAGATATTGCTTAAGCTTCCTATCCTCTTTAATAAAAACCTGCAGCGAATCACGGACCATTTCACGAGCCAGCCCGGCCATACGCAAACATTCCTGCCGTACCCCGCCAATAGCCACAGCGGGAGTCTTCAAAATACGCTTATCCAGATACTTAGGCCCCATTTCGAGAGAAACCTCTTCTCCGGGAACAAGGCGAGTTATTAATGCTACAAAATATTTAAAAAAGGGCAATACTACCAGAGTACTGGATATGTTAAAAATTGTATGGGCATTAGCAGCTTGCCTAGTAACGGAAGATGCCGTATCAGCTACGATATTAACAAACGGTCGAAACAATAATAAAGCGACGACAACTCCGCAGATATTAAAAGCTATATGGGCAATGGCTGCACGTCTGGCAGAGAGCGAAGTGCCAACGCTGGCAAGAAGCGCCGTTATACAAGTTCCTACGTTAGTACCCAAAATTAATGCTACGGCCGCAGGCAGTACTAGAATATCCTGCAGAGTCATGGCAATAATTAACCCTGTAGATGCACTGCTTGACTGAACTAACGCAGTAAAAACAGCGCCAATAAGTACACCTAGCAAAGGATTATGCCCAAAGGAAGCCATTAAGTTCATAAAGTACGGCAATTCGCGCAACGGCTTCATGCCGGCGGACATTGTGGACATGCCAAGAAATAATAAGCCAAAGCCAAGAATTGCTTGTCCAACATATTTATATGTACGCCTCTTGCCAAAAAAATTAAGTACCGCACCTATGCCGATAGCTGGAAAGACAATGGATGAAATACTGAAAGAAACGATTTGCGCCGTAACGGTAGTGCCGATATTTGCGCCAAGGATAGTACCCACAGCTTGAGGAAGAGTCATAAGCCCTGCATTAGCAAAACCTACCACCATAACTGTGGTAGTGCTGCTGCTCTGTACTAAAACGGTAACCGCAACCCCTGTAAGAACCGCAATAATCGGTTTGGCCGTAAGAATCTCCAGTATTCTGCGTAATCTGTCCCCCGCTGCTTTCTGCAATCCCGAAGCCATTAATTGCATTCCAAAAAGAAAAAGGCCAAGCCCACCAATAAGCTGGGTCACTAAAGTCCAGACCATACTTGTTCCCCCAAAAACGATATATTTCGACTTGTCGAAATACTCGCATATTTTATCAACTTTTACAGCAGACAGATACCGTGTTTATTATAATGTATGGGGGAAATATTTTCAACCGCCAATCTATTGTATACGAAAGTATCTTTGCCACCATTCAAATAATCTGGATTTTGGTCGAATAATTTCGGTTTCACTGGAGACGGAAACTGCCATATCTTTAGAAGCTTCAATGAAGCAAAGAGGTGGGAATAGAACACACCACCAATTTTCTCCGCGTCCCTCTCCCAGGTAAATTTGTAATGCACGGTATTTTCCTGCATGATACACACTTTCTCCGTAAACACGCGTAGGAAAATCTGCTTCACCTAGATCTGCACTCACAGCATAATCATACCCGGCGTCCCTGATTGTGTTTTCCGCAAGAGTTAAAATGCCAGGGAGCGCCTGGATAATTTCCTTCTCTGCTTCGGCATTGCTTTGCACGTTTGCCAACCGCATATCAAGGGCTTGAAGAATTACATCTCTTACTAGGTATTTTAAAGCCTGGTCAGCCGCTGAATCACTATTTGCCCTTACATGAAGACGCAGGAGAGCAGCCGCTTCTTCCTCTTTTTGTACGTGTGTTCCCCAAACAAGGGATATCATAAAAGCTGCCAAAAACACTAAGCATATTATTTTTTTAAATACTGTCATTATATATCTTCCTTCTCAATCAAATAGTTCCGAACCTGGCGCAGTGCTGCCTTTTCAATCCGCGAAACCTGCGCTTGAGAAATACCGATTTCGTCTGCAATTTCCGTCTGTGTGCGACCTTCAAAAAATCTTGATTCTAAAATAAGCCGCTCACGATCCGAAAGAATTTCCAACGCCTGTTTTAGCACAATATCTTCAACCCAGGCCTCAGCACAGCTTTTTGTATCACTTACCATATCCATAACATAGACAGGATCTACCGAATCATTGAATACCGGGTCGTACAGGGAGACGGGCTCATTGCATGCCTGATACGCGACAACAATCTCTTCCGGCGCAGCACCTAATTCTTTCGCAATTTCCCCGATAGTTGGCTCTCGCAGCAGCTTTCTGATAAGAAGATCCCGAGCATGCTGCGCTTGATGCGCCAAAACCTTTAACGAACGGCTGACACGAACGGCATTATTATCACGTAAATGGCGCTTAATTTCACCAATAATCATTGGCACAGCATACGTGGAAAAATGGACATTGTGCCCTAGCTCAAAATTGTCCACCGCTTTCATCAAGCCTATACACCCAATTTGAAACAAATCGTCAATATTTTCCCCGCGGTTCTTAAAACGCTGAAGAACACTAAGCACCAAACGTAAATTTCCGCTGATAATCTCCTGCCTGGCGCCCACATCTCCATCAAGCTTTCTGCGAAACAGCTCTCTCATTTTTGTGTTTGTCAGCACAGGCAGCTTGTATGTGTTTAATCCACAAATATTAACCTTATTAGTCTGCATCAAAATCCCCCCTAATCTTCCTACAGGGTAGTATTGCCAAATTTTTCTTCGCATAAACATGCAACCCGGGACGGCTCTAAATTTTTACATGCTTAGAGGCCGTCCCGGATTGCAGGAGTTTTTTTGTAGAAGGAGAAATTTAGCTATATTAGATTGGAGGGAAACACATGACTGAATTAGTCCGCTTTGGAATTTCAATGAATGAACAACTACTTCAGGCTTTTGATAAAAAAATTGTTTCACAAGGCTATGTAAACCGTTCAGAAGCCGTGCGCGACTTGATTCGCAACAAGCTTGTGGAATTGGAGTGGGAGGATGAAAGCCAAGAGGTAGCGGGAACCATAACCTTAGTATATGACCATCATGTTCGCGGATTAAGCAATCAGCTAACAGAAATGCAGCATGACTGCCATGATATGATTCTTTCAACCACCCATGTCCATCTTGACCATAATAATTGTCTGGAGGTCCTTGTCATTAAAGGCCCTGCAGGACAAGCCCGGCTTGTAGCAGACAAGCTAATTGGCGTCAAGGGAGTTAAGCATGGGCAGTTGTCTATAACATCTACAGGCACTCAACTTAAGTAGCCCGTTGAAAAAAGCGCATTGCTTTGTCGCTACTCAGCCCCGGCGTCCTCGACGTATTATTAATACGCCTGCGGGCCGGTACTGCTTGCTTCGCGCACTGCATCTTTTTTGAACGGCCTACAGGGTATGGTGAAAAAAGCGCATTGCTTTAATCCACGGGGACGGTTCTGCTGGTTACACTGCATCTTCCTATCAACCTACCGGTTCCGCTTTTTCCGGGTAGCGATAATAACACGATCTATGCCTGCCAAGTCTTTGATTTGGCAGGCTTTGTTGTAGCCTGCTTTAAGGCAGAACGCTGCCACTCCCTGAGCTTGGCCTGCCCCGACTTCAAAGGCAAGCAGCTCAGGCAAGCCGGGGAAAAAGCTTAACCCCGAAGTAAGGCGCTTGTAAAAGTCGAGACCGTCTGCGCCACCGTCCAACGCCTGTCGCGGCTCATAGTCTTTTACCCCAGAAGCTAATCTTTCAATTTCCTCAGTAGGAATATACGGGGGATTGCTAACTACAGCGTTAATATGTTCAGCCTTAATCACTGGAGTGTATAGATCTCCAACAAGAAGACTTACCCTATCTGTAACGCCATGACGCACCGCATTATTTGAGGCAACTGCCAAAGCCTGCTGTGATATGTCCACGGAGGTTATCCGGGCAGCAGGCAAAAGCACGGCAAGCATAACTGCTACGGCACCGCTGCCAGTCCCTATCTCCAAAATACGGGGCGCGGAATAATCCTTCAGCTCGTTGACGACTGCTTCTACCAATATTTCCGTTTCCGGACGGGGAATTAATACATCAGGCGTCACCCAAAAAGGAAGACCCATAAATTCCCGCTCGCCGCAGATATAGGCGAAGGGTTCCCCGGCGGCGCGCCGTTTAATCCATTCAAAATACTTTACAAGCGTATCCAGAGGAAAAACTTCCTCGCCGTGGGCATAGATATGAGCAAGGGACCGGCCGGAGCAAGCGCAGAACAAAGCTTCCGCTTCACGGCGCGGATTTTCAACCTCTGCTTGCCTTAGTAAAAAAGAAGCCCTTTGCAGGGCTTCTTTTGTTGTTATGCTCATCCTTTATCCACCTGCTTGAGCAATTCGGCTTGCTCGTTAGTATTTAGCGCATCCAGCATCTCATCTATATCTCCGTCAAGAAATTGTTCCAGCTTATAAAGAGTCATGCCAATTCGATGGTCGGATACACGCCCTTGAGGGAAATTATATGTGCGGATTCGCTCACTGCGGTCTCCGCTACCCACTTGGGATTTGCGCGCCTGAGCCATTAGTGCGGCTTGCTCCTCCTGGGCTTTTTCATAAATCCGTGAACGGAGCACACGCATGGCTTTGTCTTTGTTTTTAAGCTGGGACTTTTCGTCTTGACAGGAAACAACGATGCCGGTGGGCATGTGGGTGATTCTAACTGCGGACTGTGTAGTATTAACACTTTGGCCGCCAGGGCCGGTGGAGCAAAACACATCTATCCGCAAATCGTTGGTATTAATCTCCACTTCAACCTCTTCCGCTTCGGGAAGAACGGCCACAGTAGCTGCCGATGTGTGAATACGGCCGCCGGATTCTGTTTCCGGAACCCGCTGTACACGGTGAACACCGCTTTCAAACTTCAATCGACTATATGCACCCTGCCCCTCAATAACAAAGACAACTTCTTTAAAGCCGCCAATATCGGTAGGGTTAGAATCAAGAATCTCAATCCGCCACCGCCGGCGCTCTGCATAACGGCTGTACATTCGCAGCAGAGTGGCCGCAAACAAGGCTGCTTCTTCACCGCCTGTACCGGCACGAACTTCCACAATAACGTTTTTGTCATCATTAGGGTCCCTAGGCAGCAGCAGCATTTTCAGCTTTTGGACCAGTTCTTCTTTTTTTTCTGAATTAACGGTGATTTCTTCTTTGAGAAAGCGGGACATTTCATCGTCACCACTTTCCTGCAGCATTTCTTTGGCTTCAAGCAGATTCTGAACTACTTCCTTATATTCCCGAAAGGCGACAACTATATCAGTGAGGCGTGAGTGTTCTTTTGTAAGCTTGCGCCATTCGTCCTGGCGGGAAATTATTTCCGGATTACTGATTTGCTGCTCCAACAAAATATACCGCTCTTCTGTTGCCTCTAATTTATCAAACATAAATTACACCTCAGTCGTTGAAGCATTTTTTGGGTTATCCAGTAAGCCCGAATTAACAGGCAATACTGACTGGAGCGCATGAATAGCGACTTCCAACTGCCTGTCATCGGGTTCACGAGTTGTTAACCTTTGCAGCCATAAGCCCGGGGCTGTTAGATAACAGAAAAAGCGATAGCGTCCCGCTAATTGTATAAGCTCATAAGAGATGCCGGCAACTATGGGCAATAGAGCTAAGCGGAGCATAAGCCTATACGCCAAATTAGGCCAACCGAAAAACGAGAATAACAGAATGCTTGTAGCCATAACGAGCAATAAAAAGCTGGTTCCGCACCGCGGATGAAGCGTTGTATACTTACGGGCGTTTTCAACATTCAAATCGCAGCCGGACTCAAAACAAGCTATAGCTTTATGTTCAGCCCCGTGATATTGAAATACACGCTGAACATCTTGCATTCTTGAAATAATGAGAATGTAGCACACAAAAATTGTAATACGAATTAATCCTTCGAGTAAATTCAATAATAAAGGACGAACAGTTGAGCCATCGGCTATAAACCGAACAATAAGAGTAGGCAGAAAAAAGAACAGAGCAATTCCCATAAACATGGCAATGATTATGGTAAGCGTAAGCTGCCAGCCGGTAAGTTCTTCCTCTTCTTCTTCAAATGCCTGATTAGCAGAAATCGTTAAAGCTCTGGTACCCAAGACGAGCGCGTCAACAAAGGCTACCATGCCTCGGAACACAGGAAGACGCCATAAGGCCATCCTTTTTTCCGAAGCCAAGCTTTCTTGATGAAGAAATATCTGGCTGTCCGGCTTACGCACTGCAATAGCTAGCTTTTGCTTGTGGCGCATCATGACCCCTTCGATTACTGCCTGACCGCCGATTTTAGCTGACATTTTTCTTCCCTCCGTCCCGGCTGTGACTATAAGCTCCGCCTTTTGTTAACATATCTTGGTTTAAAAAAAGAGCAGCGTCAGACGCTGCTTCTCTCAATTTACATGCCGTACTTACGTTTAAACCGCTCCACGCGACCGCCGGTATCGATAAACTTTTGTTTACCCGTAAAAAACGGATGGCAGCTGGAACAGATATCCACTTTTAGTTCTTTTTTAGTTGAACCTGTTTCAAAGGAACTACCGCAAGCGCATGACACAGTAGCCTTTTCATACTTTGGATGTATATTCTCTTTCACTTGATTCACCTCTTTCTAACTTCAAAAATCCACGTATACTATGATAACATAAGGTCAGCTCGTACGCAATATGTTTAACGAAAAAGACGCAAATTCTCTTGAAATTGCGTCTTTTTGAACCTTAACGATGTATTTGCCTTAGGGAAGGTATTTTATCGGATTTTTATGCGTGCCCTCAAGAATCATTTCCAGGTGAAGATGAGGACCGGTTGCGTTTCCTGTTTGCCCTACCGCAGCTATCCTTTCTCCCTTCTGAACCACCTGACCGTTTTTTACGTAAACATTTGAAGCATGGGCATAAAGTGATTCCCAACCATCATGATGGTTAATACGAACCATATAACCATAGCCGGTGCGCCAACCCGCCTCTATTACAGTCCCTGCCGCCACAGCAGCAATAGTAGTTCCAGTCTTAGCAGCAATATCAATGCCGTGATGGAACTTTCCCCAACGTGGTCCGTAGCCTGAGGAGACCCTTCCTTGTACAGGCCAAGTAAAGCTGGAGGTACGGGCAACTGTACGCGAAGCTATCATTAAATCATTTTTAGATGTGGCTACTGTTTTTACAGCAGCAAAGCCTGCCCCGGGAATAATAATTTCCTGACCGGCGCGCAACCGATGGGGATCATTAATATTGTTAGCTGCAATAATATTATTCATGTCGACACCATACCGCAAGGCTAGGTCCCAGACCGTTTCCCCACGCACTAGTTTATGGACAACTCCCGAATTATGGGCCGCCTGGGAAACTGTTATGTCTCCCTTAACAATGTAAAGAACCCAGCCTTCCCGGACAAAGTTGGAGTTAACCAAGCCGTTATCCGCCATTATACGGGGAACTGTGGTGTTATGCTTTGCTGCAATTATTCCTAGTGTTTCACCTCGTACTACTCTGTGCTCAATCACTGCGTTGCGGGCTTCATGCTGCTTTTCTGCAAAGACTGTTAATTGCCGCATATAAACAGGCCCCTGTATCTCTGAAGCTAAAACGGGGGACGCGCTTAATAATAACAGGACCAGGGTAGTAACAGAATACAAAAGCAAATTATATCTATACTTACTTTTCACGTATATACCTCCTCAAAACAAAAAAAGTTCAGCATTATCATGCATAGTTTATGGACACAGTAAAGTTTTCCCATTAAAAAAAAAAATATTCAGCCAAATGCTGAATATCTAAGTGTTAATAATTCCGCCTTTTTAATGTTCAAGAATAGTATTTCGTGCTATGAGATTCTTCAGGACAAAAACAGCAATGTCATTCCTAATATGTACCCCGCAAGAATTGCTATGGAGTCATAGCCTGAACGAACGAAACAGCGCTGCGATCTATAAATAAGGCCTATCACAGCTATGGATGTCAATATGACAAACATAAACATGGTCACTAAGTGAGTTGGGCTCCCAACACTAAGGATATTGCCGCCTGTGTAAAAAGCATCGGCAAAGAAGATAATCACCAAATTAAACAGGTTTGCTCCGAAAATATTGCCTATAGCCATATCAAAAACCCCACGGCGTGCGGCGGAAAAGGTTGTGACAACTTCCGGCAAGGAAGTGGTAATAGCAATAAAGAAGGAGCCGACCAGCGTTCTGCCCAACCCTGTGCCGAGAGCAATGGCATCACCAGCATCGGCCAGTGATGTTCCGGCAAAAATAATTATAACGGCAGCGGCCAGAAACCAACTAATAGCTTGTCTCAAAGATTGGCCTGTTTCTGCAAAATTAACAGCTCCGTCCTGGCATGCATGTCTTTTTTCAAAACGAGCCATAAGCCAGGTACTGAAAAAATATAAGAAGGGCAGAGCAAGAGTCTCTAAGCCTATCCAGCCAATACGTACCGAAATAGGCATAATCATGGTAATAGCCACATAGCAGGTGATAATAATCCCCATAGCTGCGGTGAAAATATGTCGCTGACTAACTCGGGCGAGAATGGGGGTAGGGCCATGAGTTAAATCAATCAAAGCAATGATAGCCACATTAAACATGTTGCTGCCAAAAACATTCCCTAGGGAAAGGTCCGGAGCAAAAATTGCGGCAGCGCGCCAACTTGTCACAAGCTCAGGAAGTGACGTGGCTAAAGGCAATAGAAACACACCGGCCCAAAGAGTTCCCAGGCCGGTGTGTTCTGCAATGGTTTCAGCACTGCGCGTCAACCTTGTTCCCGCCAATACTATTAAAAAAGCACTAGCTATAAATTGTATCCAAAGCATTGTCATAAAATCGCCTCTTTGACTTTGTATATGCTTGCTGAGGTTAATCCTGCAAGTGAACAGCAGAGCGAGCAACAAAATGGGGCTTTTTCTCTAAAAAGTGGGTTGCGGAAATATTACGGACAGTACCTGTAATTCCACGCATAACTAAAGAGTGTGTTTTAGCTGTATGCCCGTGATAACGTACTCCACGCAGCATATCTCCGTCTGTAATGCCTGTGGCGGCAAAGAAAATATCGTCCCCCATAACCAGGTCATCCAACATCAAAAGTTTATTTGCATCTTCTAGTCCCATCTTGTTAACACGGAGCAGCTCTTGTTCTCCATCGGGCATTAACCGTCCCTGCATTTCTCCTCCTAAGCACTTCAGTGCCGCAGCAGCAATAACTCCTTCAGGCGCACCGCCTGTGCCAAAAAGGATGTCTACACCGGTATCTTCAATAGCAGTGGCAATAGCTGCGGAAACATCGCCATCTGTAATTAACTTAACACGAGCGCCTGCAGCCCGTATCTCCGCAATTATTTTTGCATGGCGAGGCCTGTCAAGAATAATTGCTGTAAGATCACGAACATCTCTTTTAAGAGCCTTTGCTACCGCTTTCAAATTAGCTGACACAGGCGCATCCAAATTAATGCAGCCTTTAGCGCGAGGACCCACAGCAATCTTTTCCATATAAATATCGGGAGCATGGAGCAAACAGCCTTTGGGTGCAACCGCAACTACAGAAAGAGCGTTAGGTAAACCTTTAGACACCAGATTTGTTCCTTCCAGTGGATCTACAGCTATGTCCACACAGGGATCAACACCTGTACCTACTTTCTCCCCAATATAAAGCATGGGAGCTTCGTCCATTTCACCTTCACCGATTACAACTGTACCACTGACATGCACAGTATCAAATACACGGCGCATAGCGTCCACTGCAGCCTGGTCAGCAGCTTCCTTGTCCCCGCGACCCATTAATCGTCCTGAAGCTAACGCGGCAGCCTCAGTAACCCTAACAAATTCCAGAGCCAGCTCTCTTTCCATATTAAATTCTCCCCCCGGTTTAAACTCTAATTTACTTCTCTACTTCCCCTGTACACTGTGCCAATCTGCCAAAAACCGCTCCACCCCTAAATCTGTAAGCGGATGCTTAAACATTTGCTTTAATACAGAAAAAGGTATGGTAGCAATATCTGCGCCTGCGCTTGCCACATCCGCTACATGCAACGGATGGCGGATGCTGGCGGCAATAACTTGACTTTCAATGGCATACATACTAAATATTCGGGATATGTCCGCTATTAGCGCGACACCATCGTGCCCTAAATCATCAAGCCTGCCTAAAAACGGGCTAATGTAAGCTGCGCCGGCTTTTGCTGCCAACAATGCTTGGTTGAAAGAAAACACTAAAGTAACATTAGTAGGGATTCCTAGCTTTTTTAGCTCCACCACAGCTTTTAAGCCTTCTGCAGTCATTGGCACTTTGATAACAATCTGCGGTGCAATTCCAGCCAGCTCCCGTGCCTCTTTCACCATTCCTTCGGCATCGGTGGCGATAACCTCAGCAGAAACAGGCCCGGGGATTATACGACAAATATCCGCCAGCAACTTTTTAAAGTCGCCCCCAACTTTTGCTACGAGGGTGGGATTTGTGGTAATTCCGTCAATTACTCCCCAAGACGACGCTTCTTCAATTTCATGTAGGTTGGCGGTGTCGAGAAATAGCTTCATCTTAATCTCCCCCTATGCTTTTCCGCTGCAACCAAATAAACGCATCTTCTCTTTAATTACAGCCTTCATCTCTTCTTTTGCAGGCCCAATAATTTTCCGCGGATCATATTCTCCTGGATTGCCGGTCACAGCTTGCTGCACTCCACGGGTAAATGCTAACCGCAGCTCGGTATCAATATTTATTTTGCAGACGCCCAAAGATATTGCACGTCGTATACTCTCCGCCGGAACTCCTGATGCTCCGTGCAGTACAATAGGAGTGTCTATAATCTTATTGATTGTATCCAGCCGATTAAAATCAAGCTTGGGTTCACCTTTATATGTACCATGAGCCGTACCTATGGCAACAGCAAGAGCATCCACACCCGTTTCTTCCACAAACTGCTTCGCTTCATCGGGATTAGTAAATACTGCATCTCGCTCATCCACGGATATATCGTCTTCTGTCCCTCCGATTTTACCCAGTTCTCCTTCAACTGATAATCCCATGGCACTGGCCACTTCTACAACCTTTCGTGTAGCGGCTATGTTTTCTTTTAAAGAATACTTGGAACCGTCAAACATCACAGACGTGAAACCATGCTTCAGACAAAGCATGGTTTGCTCAAAGCTTGTGCCGTGATCCAGGTGCAGAACAACCGGAATCGATGACGTTTCCACAGCAGCAGAAACCATAGCAGTTATATAACGAATACCTGCATATTTCAAAGCCCCTTGGCTGGCCTGCAGGATAACTGGAGACCTTTCCTCTTCTGCAGCTTCTACAATGGCCTGAACAATTTCCATATTATTGGTGTTAAATGCTCCAACGGCGTAGCCGCCGCGCTGAGCATCGGTCAACACTTCACGAAGTGTTACAAACGGCATTTTAACTCCTCCTGATACGATTAAGCACTTACTGCCCGTAATTTAGATGCGACCACTTCTTTTAGTTCTTCAATATCAAACGGCTTGGAAATATACCCAGTAGCTCCCCGCCGCGCCGCTTCCTTAAGCACTTCCAATTCTTCGTAGGCTGTCATGATTATAATGATTACCTGGGGACACACTTCTTTTAAGCGGGTTAATGTCTCCAAACCATCCATTCCCGACATCTTCATATCAAGAAGTACCAGATGAACAGTTTCATCCTTGATAATTCTAACCGCTTCGCCTCCACCGGCGGCAGTGATAACATTGTGTCCAGCACCATGCAGCACTTCATAAAGTAGTTTACGAATACCAATACGATCATCGACAACCATAACTGTACTTATCATAGAGACGCCTCCCGAAGAAAATTTTCAGCAGATTCCTGCGAATATCCTATTCGCGTTCGGAAGGCATTCTCCTCTTTTTTTTACATCTTTTTGCAAAAACGGTAATGTTATCGTATACGCTTAAATATTTTGCTCATTGCCTTAAGCATTCCCGATAACCAGTTCATAATTTTTTCGGTACGGGACTTGCGAAAACGAAAGAACATCATCATACCCCCTAATCCGTATTTATTTATAAGTTCTCCTTGTAAATACGGCATTATACAGTGGGGGATGATAGATGGCCGCTTGACTCTAGAGAGGGAAAAGCTCCGACAGCAACGGCATAAGAAACGCCCCTAATAAGAAAAAAAAGATTATAAACACGGCTACCGTTGCCAGCAGAGGCAAAAAATATGATAACACGGCTCTGCGCTTGGAAAAATTATGAACAGCACGGATACATTCAATCTTAAGCAAAAAAGACCAGACAAAGACTGCAAAGCCGGCTAATCCCATTATATCCATAGACAAATAACGGGAAATGAGGCCCAGCGGTGCCAGAATTATATAAGGCATTTGTGCATAGCCTACCCCGGCAGCCAGGGAAACACCGCGTCCTTGACCTCCTAAAAGCTCGCTGGAAAACTGTAATATGGCCGACCAAACAAAGAGAATGATAGGGGAAAATACTAATATGGTAATCACGTTTAACAGCGGCAATGACTGCAAAAGCAGGTTCACTGTCTCCTGGGGCATAACTCCCGATAATTCTTCGGCAACATTTCTTAAATCAACTGCAACATATCCAGCCATTGCTGAAATTAAAGAAACGGCTAAATACACCAGCAAGCCGTGCCAAGCTGAACGTTGGGCAACTATTCGAGATACTCCTCTTGCAGGCTTGAACAAAATATCGTAAAAATCATCAATAAATTGATTCACGCTACCCCTCCCTCTTAATGATTACCGAGGCAATATTTCTCCGCCGTCAAAGGACTTCAGCGGCCAAGGCGACGGCAAAGGCATATTGATAGTCGCACCATTTAAAAACAAATCAAAAAAAGATTTTCTGCCGCCCATTTCCTTAATACGCGGTTTGCCAGGAATTTCGGCCATTTCGGCTGCCAAGTCCACCGCCACAGCAAGATCTCCCAAATGATCCACCAGTCCCAGAGACATAGCCTGACGTCCCGTAAAAATACGACCATCGGCTAAAGACCTTACTTCTTCTCGGGATAATCCCCGTCCTTCGGCAACTACATCAATAAATTGCTCGAATATATCGTCAACCAGAGCCTGAATGATTTCCCGTTCAGCTGCAGTAAGAGGCCTGGAAACACTACCCATATCTTTGTGTTCCCCGCTTTTTATTGCCTCACTGTCAATACCCATTATCTCATAAAGCTCCGTAAGGTTATATATTTCCATAATAACCCCGATACTGCCGGTTATGCTGGCCGGATTGGCTACAATAGCATCAGCACCGCTGGCAATCCAATAACCTCCGGAAGCGGCAACATCGGCAAAAGAAACGACCAAAGGTTTCCCCGCTTCTCGGATACGCAACACTTCATTATGTATTTCTTGTGAAGCGGCGGCACTGCCGCCGGGGCTGTTAATACGTAAAACTACCGCGGCCACACTGGAGTCCAAGCGAGCTTCCTGTAGTTGCTTAATAACAGCATCAGCCCCTCCCGAGGCGCTTAAAAATGTATTCTGCCCGCGGCCGCCGGAAATCGCGCCTTCAAGATAAACGAGGGCAATCTGGCTGCCTCCTAGCCCAGAAGCAGACTGGGAAGAAAACGGACGAATCATTCTGCCCACCGCAACAATCGCAGTAAAGACGACCGATACAAAAATTATTGCGATAACCAGCCTTTTACCTATCAATAAAAAGCACCTCCGTAGGTGAAATACCGCTTGTTAATCCTATCAGCCCCGACATCATGAGCACATATAGTATATGCTTGCGAAGCGGGGCTGATGGCTGAGCACAATAATCTTTTTTAAACTACCCTGATCAGTTTAGAGTCTTTGCTTTATCTAGTTCTAATTTTTGCTAATCTTCCTGGTGAATAGCTTCCACAGGGCAAACCTCCGCACAAGCGCCACAATCAATACATGTTTCAGCATCGATTACATAGATGGGATCCCCTTCGGAAATAGCATCTACCGGGCACTCCGGCTCACAGGAACCACAAGCAATACATTCTTCATTAATTTTATGTGTCATTTTACACCTTCCTTTCATGTCAACAGTATACCCTCTTTTTTTTTAGAAAACAACCCAAAAACACTAATGTCTAAACAGCGGTTCAACTATTACTGCTGTTGGCTAAAAACCAGTGAAGCACGGATAAAATCCCTGAATAAAGGATGAGCACGATTTGGCCTGGACTTAAATTCGGGATGGAACTGGGTAGCCACAAACCAGGGATGATCATTAATCTCCACAATTTCCACCAAGCGACTGTCTGGAGATGTTCCTGCCACAACAAAGCCTTTTTTCACCAACTCTTCTCGAAACACATTATTCAGCTCATAGCGATGGCGGTGGCGTTCATAGATAATTGCCTCACCATACGCCTGACTTGTAAATGTGTTCTCTTCCACCTTGCACGGATAAACGCCGAGCCGCATGGTGCCGCCCAGCTCGTCAACATCTTTTTGCTCTGGCAGAAGATCAATAACAGGATAGTTGGATGCGGGCTTAAACTCAGTGGAGTGAGCATCCCTCCAGCCGCATACGTTGCGGGCAAACTCAATGGTAGCACAGTGCATCCCCAAACATATGCCGAAAAATGGAATGCGATTTTCCCTGGCATATTTTACAGCGGCCACTTTACCTTCAATGCCGCGATCCCCAAAGCCACCGGGCACTAAAATACCGTCCATTTCACTAAGCAAAGCTTCCGCACCCAGTTTCTCAACTTCCTCCGCATGAATCCAGCGGATATCCACTTCGCAGTCGTTTTCAAAGCCGGCATGGAAAAGAGCTTCTGCTACGCTAAGATATGCATCTCTAAGTGAAACATATTTCCCGATTAAGCCAATGGTCACTTTCTTCTCTAGAGTTTTAATGCGGCTTACTAATGACTGCCATTCAGAAAGGTCACATTGAACCCGATCCAACCCCAACTTACGAGTAACAATTTGGTCAAGCCCTTCTTCATGCATCTTTAACGGAACTTCATAGATGGTTTCCAAATCAACATTTTCTATCACGCCGTTAGCATCTATATCACAGAACAAGGCAATCTTGTCTTTAATCTCTTTAGATAGCGATTTTTCAGTTCGGCAAACAATAATATCTGGCTGAATACCGATGGAACGCAATTCTTTTACTGAGTGCTGAGTTGGTTTAGTTTTCAGCTCTCCCGACTTGCTTAAGTAAGGAATCAGAGTAACATGAATATACATCACATTATCGCGGCCCACATCATTCTTCATTTGTCGTATCGCTTCCAAAAAAGGCAAGCTCTCAATATCGCCTACGGTACCGCCAATTTCAGTAATAACGACATCTACTTGAGTTTGTTGGGCTACACGCATTATTCGTGCTTTAATTTCATTAGTAATATGAGGGATTACCTGAATGGTTCCCCCGAGAAAATCCCCTTTTCTTTCCTTGCTGATAACTGACCAGTATATCTTTCCTGTAGTCACATTGGAGCTTTTCGTCAAATTGATATCAATAAATCGCTCATAGTGCCCCAAATCAAGATCAGTCTCGGCACCGTCATCTGTTACAAACACTTCCCCATGCTGATAAGGGCTCATAGTACCGGGATCAAAGTTGATATAGGGGTCGAACTTTTGAATCGTCACTTTTAACCCACGGCATTTTAGAAGACAGCCTAACGACGCCGCGGTAATCCCCTTCCCCAGAGACGATACAACGCCGCCGGTAACAAAAATATACTTTGTACCCACAACACTTCCCCCTTTCTTCTTTATCATAATTTATTCCCCTTGGGTATAACCTGGTTTCAGCAAGCTGAAACCAGGTTACTTGGCAAACGACAGAATCATTTCTCGGACAGCTTTAGCTGCCAGCATTGCGGTAATTCCTGCAGGATCATAGGCGGGTGACACTTCCACCAAATCCATAGCAACTACATTCAATTGAGAAAGAAGCGCTAAAGAATCCAGTAATTCCGCAGATGTTATGCCCCCCGGCTCCGGCGTGCCTGTTCCCGGCGCATATGCCGGGTCAACCACGTCTATATCAATGGAAACATATATAGGACGACCTTTTAACAATGCTAGTGTTTCCTTCAACGGCGCCGATACATGGAATGGATAAAAATGGGTATGCTGTTTAGCAAACGCTGTCTCCTCTGCAGTAGCTGAACGAATCCCATATTGGAAAAGCTCAACGCCTAAATCATCGAAAGCCCGCCTCATTACTGCCGCATGAGAATTTGCTTCTCCCATATAATCGGTGCGTAAATCCGCGTGAGCATCAAAATGGATAACGGCTAGATTGGGAAAGCGCTGCGCCGCTGCCCGCATGGCTCCCAAGCTTACCAGATGTTCTCCGCCAAGCAGCAGCGGAATCTTTTTATCGTCCAGAATGGTCGCCGTCGCCTCTTCTACCAAGTCAAGAGAACGACCGACATTACCCAAAGGTAAGAGAACATCTCCCGCATCATAAAAAGACACATCTCGCAAATCCTTTCCCGAGTAAAGACTATGCTCTTCCAACCCGGGCGAAGCCAAGCGAATAGCTTGGGGACCGCTGCGCGATCCCGGACGAAACGAAACCGTAAAATCCATTGGAGCACCGAAAATTACTAAGCTGCTATTCTTATAGTCGGGGCAGGAAGCCATAAATCCACTGCTGCACTCACAAAGCTCCAACAAACGGGACATTATTTTTCTTCCTCCAAAAGCTCACCTACAAAACTGGGCAGACAAAAAGCTCCGCGGTGAACCTGATGATTATAGTATTTGGCCTGAATCTCTTTCTCCCCGCATACTTCCGGATCGTAGCATTTTGATCCTGCAGTAAAGCTCCATAATCCGCTGGGATAAGTGGGAATGCTGGCTAAATATAATTTTGCCACAGGAAAAACACGGCTAATACGAGCATGTGCATTACGAATCAAATCCCTGTTAAAAAACGGAGACTCGGTTTGCGCCACAAAAATACCGTCCTTTTTCAATGCACGATAAATATTGGCATAAAACTCTTCGGCAAACAAACCGATGGCCGGACCAACCGGCTCAGTAGAGTCTACTAGAATCACGTCATATTTTCCAACCGACTGCCTTACATGCTCAATACCGTCTTCCACAAGAACGGTAACTCTGGAATCAGTCAAGCCTGCGGAAATAGTGGGCAAATATTTTTTTGACATCTCTACCACTGCCTCGTCTATTTCTACCAATGTAGCCGTCTCTACTGTGTCATACTTCAATATTTCACGAATAGCTCCACCGTCGCCGCCGCCGATTACCAAAACATGCTGCGGATTAGGGTGGGCCTGCATAGCAACATGCGAAATCATCTCATGGTAAACAAATTCATCCTTTTCTGTAGTCTGCACCATGCCGTCCAAAACCAGCATCCGGCCAAACTGCACAGTTTCAATAACTGCTAAATCCTGAAAAGGTGTTTTAAAATGGCAAAGCGTCTCCGTTGTCAAACAAGTAATTCCCAATCCCGGAGTCTGTTTCTCAGTATACCAAAGCTCCATCTGCTGATCCCTTCCCTATCTCAAAATATATGAAAACCTAGTACCAGAGAGCAACCGCCGCAAACGCACACCCAGTGCTCTCAACAACATGTTCAACAGCAAGAATTTCTGTCTTAACCAAAGGCATATTACGGTTCTCAAAAGCATCTCTAAGCATTGACGCTATTTTCTCTTCCGCTTCCTCTTTTGAACATATACCGGAAAACTCCATGATAACGCCGAAGGTATCTTCTGAAAAGCCAATACCGACAGCAGCAGCAATTTTTGTGCCGGGCTCATCACTAACAATGGATCCATAAGCAGTGGGAACCAGGGAGCCAGGTGGCAAGAACAGTTCTTGATCTTGTTCTGCTGATGGAGGCAATATACTACTGATTCTTACAAGATTAACGTTGCCAATTCCGGCATCTAGCAATGCATTGTCAAAAGCAGTTAACTTATGCGATCCTTCCGCTGCTGCGGCAACAATTTTAAACTTTTTGGGGGTAGGTAACATGGTGGTAAGCCTCCTCAATAATGTTATTATTTTATTTAGTACATATACTGGAAGAAAAACTTGCTTTAACTTCCCAGCATATCCTTAGCATTATATCAAAAAGAAATCAAAAAATAAACAATAATTTATAACAAAATGTGTTTCTTAAAAAACAGTTTAAGGAGGTGCGTATATGCGTAGTATTACCAGATTAATTACAACTACAATTCTGGCTTTAATAATTTTTTCCGTTGCTTCATTAGCCTTTCTAGCTTATACTGTGGCCGGCATGGATGATATCCCCGATATGCGAACTCCTTTGACTACATCCTTCTATGATCTCAACAATGAAGTAGTTACAACCCGCTTCGAGCAAAATCGTTTTGAAATATCTCTAAATGAAATACCCGTTTATTTAAAGGAAGCATTTATTTCCGTGGAGGATCATCGCTTCTACAATCATTTCGGCATAGATATACAGAGCTTGTTCAGAGCAATGTACCGCAATTTGCAGGAAAGGCGCTTTGCCGAAGGGGGCAGCACTATTAGCCAACAACTAGCAAAAAACCTTTTTCTCACCCACGAAAAAACATTAACGCGTAAAGCTCAGGAGCTGCTGCTCACACTGCAGTTAGAGCAAAAGCTTACTAAAGATGAAATCCTGGAAAGCTATCTAAACACAATTTACTTCGGGCATTCAGCTTACGGCGTGGAAGCAGCGGCCAGAACGTATTTCGGCAAGCCTGCCGCAGACTTATCTTTGGCAGAATCAGCTATGCTCGCAGGAATACCTCGGGGCCCGGCTTTCTATTCCCCCTGGCTAAATTTTGAATCCTCAAAGCGCAGGCAAAACACCGTGCTCACACGAATGGTCGAACAGGGATATATTACCCCAAGAGAGAAAGAGGATGCTCTGGCTGAAGAAATTGTTTTGCAAGATAGGACTGCAGTACGTACCGAAATGCAAACAGGAGCATATTTTATTGATTTCCTAATACAGCGAGAATTAGCCTTTCTGTTCCCTAATGAACCTGAGTTAGTAACACGCGGAGGCCTGCATGTCTATACCACTCTTGACAAGGATATGCAGCGTGCCGCTGAAAACACCGCAGCCAATCTGTTTACAGGACAAACATCGAATAGTGACCAGCCTCAAATTGCCATCGTTGCCATAGATCCTGAAAACGGCGCTGTTAGGGCACTGGTGGGTGGTCGTGATTTTCGTACAAGCCAGTTCAACAGAGCCATTCCTCCACTTACGGGAGAAACGAGGGGCCGGTCTCCCGGCTCGGCATTTAAGCCTTTTACCTTTGCAGCAGCTCTGGAAAACGGGTATACACCTGCTACCATCCATGTAAGTGAGCCGGTAAGCTATCAAATCCCCGGCTTGGCCGAACCATACGAACCCAGTGAATATGACGGCAAATTCTACGGCCCATTAACAACTCGCGCTGCTCTGGCACGCTCCAGCAATATTGCGGCCATTAAAACCCACATGGACATCGGGCCTCAAAAAACAGTGGAAATGGCAAACCGATTAGGAATAGAAAGCAAACTCTCGCCTGTGGCCTCACTGCCGCTTGGCACATCAAATGTAACTCCGCTGGAAATGGCTGTGGCTTATGCCCCTTTTGCAAATCAGGGAGTCAGCGTTGCGCCTATGTTTATTACCAGAGTCACCGACTCAGAAGGACGAACACTTTTTGAGTTTCACCCTGAACGTAAAGCGGTCCTAGACCCGAGAATTGCTTATCTAATGACGGACATGATGCGCGATGTGCTGCGTCCGGGAGGAACAGGCGCCTCGCTAAGTGCTTTGCTAAACAGGCCCGCAGCGGCAAAAACCGGCACCTCGGAAGATCATCGGGATGCTTATATTGTAGGCTATACACCGGATCTGGTTGCAGCCGTCTGGATTGGCAATGACGACAACTCATCACTTGGCTGGGGACAGACAGGTTCCCGCATTGCAGGGCCAGCTTGGGCCAGTTTTATGAGAGAAGCGCTTAGAAGCACGGAAATTCGTGATTTTAAACAACCAGCTGGCATTGTATCCGCACTCATCTGTCCCGAAACAGGCCTTTTGCATAACCCCAGATGTGATTTAGAACCAATTACGGAGATTTTCATTTCAGGAACAGAACCTACAGAAATTTGCCGTTGGCCTCTTTGCCCACACTGCCCTCCCGAGGGACAATGGCACTGGAACAGCAGATGGTTTTAGCGAACGCAATTAATTAGCCGGCCTTTAAATAAGGCCGGCTTTATTTTAGCGTAAAAACGGATTATTATTTTTCTCTTCTCCAATAGTGCTTTCTCTGCCGTGACCGGGATAAACTATCGTCTCTTCCGGCAATGTCAGCAATTTTTCTTTGATGGAGCGAATAATTTCTTCAAAAGAACCGCCGGGCAAATCAGTACGGCCTATCGAACCTTGAAATAGAGTATCACCGGTAAAAAGGACATCATCAACTGACAGAGCAATGCATCCTTTGGTGTGCCCTGGGGTTTCAATCACCTTAAATTCGAGAGTCCCTGCTTTAATAATGTCGCCGCCTTTGAGCAGCTTATCTGGGTCTGCCAGCTTCTCTTTGCCGATAAAATAAGCAAGGCTTGTATGGGGGTTTTGACAGAGCTCGCCGTCCGCTTCATGAATAAGAATTGGTGCACCCAGCGCCGCACGAACTTCTTCATTGGCGCCCACATGGTCAACATGCCCGTGTGTATTGATGATATATTTTACCCTAATATTCTCTTTCTCTACCATACTTAGAATATTCTGCGCTTCAGCGCCAGGATCAATAATAACTCCTTCGCGTGTTTCATCACAAGCAACCAGGTAGCAATTGGCGGCAAATGAGCCAACTTCCATTCTGCGTAAGAACAATTTTCCGCCTCCTTTTTTATATATCTAATTTAAGTATTTCCACAGATTGCTAAGAAATCCTTTTCCAACGTTCACTCACCCAAAAATCATCCTAATATCGCTTATTTTAAAGCGCCCTTATATTTGGGAGAAAATTTAATCTTGTGGTAAATGTCGATTATAGATTATAATAAAAAGAAATTCTCCTAATGGAGGTACTATCTATGAATAATAGAGTTTATAACTTCAACCCCGGCCCATCTACGTTGCCGTTATCCGTACTGGAAAAGGCAAAAAGCGAGCTATTGAATTATAAAGGCACCGGCATGTCAATAATGGAAATCTCTCACCGTTCTAAAGAGTTCGAGTCTATTATACAAAATGCGGAAAGCCTGATCAAGGAACTGGCAGGAGTGGGAGATAACTACCGCGTACTTTTTATTCAAGGCGGCGCCAGCATGCAATTCGATATGATTCCGATGAACTTCCTAACAGAGGGCAAAACCGCTGATTATATCATTACCGGCAGCTTTGCAGAAAAAGCGTACAAGGAAGCTAAGAAAATGGGGCACGTAAATGTGGCTGCCACTACTAAAGAGGAAACCTTCCGGCGCATACCCCGACCTGACGAAATTAAGCTAACAAGCAATGCAGCCTTTGCCCATATTACCACAAACAATACAATTTTTGGAACACAATGGCACTATATTCCCGATACCGGAAATATTCCACTGATAGCCGATATGTCAAGCGATATTTTATCCCGCCCACTGGACATGAATAAGTTCGGCATGGTATATGCCGGTGCCCAAAAGAATCTGGGGCCATCCGGCGTTGCGGTTGTCCTAATCCGTCAGGATTTGTTAGACAATGCTGCTTTAAACCTCCCGGATATGTTAAACTACAATATTTATGCTAAAAATGATTCCCTATATAATACACCTCCTACTTTCGGCATCTATATGATTGGTTTAGTTTTGGAATGGATTAATGAAGCGGGTGGTCTGAGCGCCATCGAGCAGCATAACACCGAGAAGGCCGGGTACATATATGAAGCTATCGATACAGGTGATTTTTATACGGGACATGCAGACAAAGACAGCCGCTCTCTGATGAATATTACTTTCCGCCTGCCAAATGAAGATCTGGATAAAAAGTTTTTGCATGAAGCATCTGCACGGAATCTTACCGGACTAAAAGGCCATCGGTCTGTTGGCGGAATGCGAGTTTCCGCATATAATGCTATGAGCAAGCAAGGTTGTTTAACTCTAGCAGAATTCATGGACGATTTCCGAAAAAACAACGCATAGTACAGTACCGGTATACGCCTTTAAAAGGAGAGTGGAAGCAAATGCTGTCAACAAAATCACAATCTATCAGTCCTTCCCCCACTTTGGCCATAGATGCTAAGGCTAAGCAAATGAAGAGCCAAGGAATTGATGTTATAGGCTTCGGGGCGGGAGAGCCCGATTTTGATACGCCGGAGCATATTAAAGAAGCTGCTGTTATAGCAATACAACAAGGCTTTACTAAATACACTCCGGTGGCCGGTGCGTTAGATTTACAAAAAGCTATCTGTGAAAAGCTAAAAAGAGATAACGGCCTTGACTACGAGCCTGGACAAATTGTTGTAAGTAACGGAGCGAAGCATTCGCTTTCCAACGTTTTTGCCGCCATCCTTAACCCAGGGGATGAAGTAATTATTCCCGCTCCATTCTGGGTGAGCTATTCGGAAATTGTCAAGCTAAACGATGGAATCCCGGTAATTGTCCCCACAAAGGAAGAAAATAATTTCAAGATAACTGTGGATGAACTTTCAACAGCGTTAACGCAAAAGACTAAAGCAGTGCTTATTAACAGTCCCAATAATCCTACAGGGCAAGTATACGCGCGGAAAGAGCTAGAAGAAATTGCTAAATTTGCTGTAGCAAATAATCTTATCGTGATCTCCGACGAAATTTATGAAAAGCTTATTTACGGAGAATGTGAGCATGTAAGCATTGCTTCTCTAGGTGATGACATTAAAAGCCTGACTATTATAGTAAACGGCGTTTCAAAAACCTATTCCATGACCGGCTGGCGGATTGGCTATACTGCGTGTTCAATGAGTATAGCTAAAATTATGGGCAGCATACAAAGCCACGCCACATCCAATCCTAATTCTATTGCACAAAAAGCGGCTATAGCCGCTTTGCAAGGCCCACAGGATTGCGTTGAAACAATGAAAGCGGCTTTTACTGAACGCCGTAACTACATGGTTAAAAAGATATCTTCAATACCCGGCCTATCATGTATAGAACCAGTGGGTGCGTTCTATGTTTTTATGAATGTAAAAGGTATTATTAGCCGTTGTCATAATCAGCAAATTATTGATTCCAGCGATTCCTTTGCTGCTCTGCTACTTGAACACGCAAAGGTGGCAGTGGTTCCGGGAACAGGCTTCGGAGCACCGGACTACGTCCGCCTTTCCTACGCTCTAGCCCTCAATGATATAAAAACAGGGATGGAGAGAATAGAAGCATTTATTAGCAATCTTACATAATAAAATATTATTAAAAGCTCTTTAAGCTTTCTTACTGAACAACCCCGGCACCGCTGACGTATTAGTATACGTCGAGGATGCCGGGGTTGTTTGTGGGTAAGGAAATTATATCAAACCGATGATGCCGGAATCCTTACCCAGGGGACTTTTAGTGCTTTATTTCGATAGTTTCGGTTTTTTCCAGGCTTTCATTGACAAGAGCTTCAATATCCAAAGCTTTTTCGGCTTCTTCTACATCTGTGAGACGAGGACGGGTAACAGGGAATTCTGGGAGAAAAACTGTACAGCAATCCTCATATGGCAAAATAGAAGTATTATAGGTACCGATACGTCGTGAAATATTAACAATTTCCTCCTTATCCATGCCAATGAGTGGACGGAAGACAGGAATTGTAGTGACTTTTTCAATTACATTAATGCTCTCCATGGTCTGACTGGCTACTTGACCTAAGCTTTCTCCTGTTATAAGCGCCAAGGCGTTTCTTTGCTCCGCAAGCCGTTCAGCGATACGAAACATCATGCGGCGCATCAAAGTTACAGTAAGTTTTTCCGGACATTTCTGTCGCAGCTCTTTTTGAATTTCTGTAAAATGAGCCACATGGAGATTAATTTTATTGCCATAGCCGGAAAGAATCTTTGTAAGGTCCACCACTTTTTCCTTAGCACGCTCGCTGGTAAAGGGAAAGCTGTGGAAATGGAGCGCATCTAAGGTCACACCCCGTTTCATAGCCATCCAACCAGCTACGGGGCTGTCAATTCCACCGGAAATGAGCAACAGGCCTTTTCCCGAAGCGCCCACAGGCAAGCCTCCCGGGCCCGGAATTCTTTCAGTATAAATGTACGCTTCATGATCGCGAATTTCCACATCAAGCACATAATCGGGATGGTGAACATCTACAGCCAAGCCGGAAGTATTGGCCAGCAAATATTCTCCCACATCACAGCTAACCTCAGGCGAACGCAGTGGAAAGCGCTTGTTAGCCCGCTTTGTTTCAACTTTAAAGGTAATACCCGGCTTAGCAACCTTGCCAAGCTCCCGAGCTGCCACCTCTTTAATATTCTCCATGCTTAAGCCTGCTGTGGCTACCGGACTGAAAGATACTATGCCAAATATCTGCCGCAGCTTGGAGGAAACAGCGGCTGAATCTCCATTTATTACTTCCACAAAATTTCGCCCGCGATAATGCTGGATACGGCAGTCTGCCACATCTATTAAGCTTCTTTTAATATTGGAGGTCAATTTATTTTCAAAAAAATGCCGGTTTTTGCCTTTGAGGCCTATTTCACCATACCGAATTAAGAATAGTGCTTTCATTACTACCTCCGTGTAAACAAGCGCAGACTTGCAGTAATATTCCGCAGTTTCTCCAGCGCATAATTTATTTCTTCCACAGTATTGTAAGGGGAAAAGCTAAAGCGCAACGATGCTTCAATCTCTTTTTCCGTTAATCCCATAGCTTGCAATACATGGCTGGGATTTGTACGGTGGGAATGACAGGCGGAACCGGTTGAAATATAAACGCCGTGTTCTTCCAAGGAATGGACGAGCACCTCTCCCTTTACTCCCGAGACTGTAAGATTGAAAATATGCGGCGCAGCTTCTTGAGTCCCGTTATAAACCACATTGGGAATAGTTTTAACTCCGTCGAGTAACCGCTGACGCAAACAAGCCATATGCTGCACATTTTCTTCACGCTTTTGCATAGCAATGCGGGCCGCTTCTGCAAAGCCTACAATTCCCGCTGTATTCTCCGTCCCCGGCCGCAGGCTTTTTTCCTGCCCTCCTCCATGAAATAAAGAATCTGGAGTAATGCCGCTTTTACAGTAAAGAGCGCCTACTCCTTTAGGTCCGTGGATTTTATGGGCGGAAAATGATACTATATCTGCTTGCCAGTTATCGGGTAGCACGGGCAACTTGCCAAATGACTGCACAGCATCCACATGAAAAATTATTTCTTTCTTAGCTGACTTTAACTGCTTTCCTATTTGTTCTATAGGCTGAATAGTGCCTACTTCGTTATTTACATGCATAACGCTGACCAGAACTGTGTCATCTTGAACTGCATCCATTACATCTTCCGTACGCACTAACCCATCCCGGTTCACTTCCAGGTAGGTAACAGTAAAGCCTTCCTTCTGCAAGGCTCTAAAGGCATACAGTACAGATGGATGCTCAATTTTTGTGGTAATCAGATGAGTGCCACGCCGCCTATAACGGCGAGCCACTCCTTTAATAGCGACGTTATTAGCTTCGGTGCCGCCGGAGGTAAAGAAAATTTCCTCTTCCTTCACGAAACATGCTTTAGCCATAATACGACGTGAAGCAGTAATAGCCCTCTCCGCATCCAGCCCTTTTCTGTGTAAAGAAGACGGGTTTCCGTAGTTTTTTGTCAGCGCTTCCTGCATTGCTGCCGCAACCTCGGGTATTACTACTGTGGTAGCACTATTATCTAAATATACTTCGCTAAGCATAAAACCCTCCAACGCGACTGCCTATGTTCTCTTAGCTCATTTTTTCCAAATCACCGAAATCTTCACCATAAGTTTCAACCGAAACTACTTTCATAACTTGGGAAGTCAGCGGCTTATCGCTGTTATCTCTTTCTGTGCTTACAATATTATCGACATGCTCCATACCTTCAAGAACCTTGCCGAATGCTGCGTACTGACCGTCAAGATAGGGTGCTTTGCCAACCATAATAAAGAATTGAGAACCGGCTGAATCGGGATGAGCAGATCTGGCCATTGAAATAACTCCTCTGTCATGATCCAGGGTGTTAAAAACTCCGTTAATAGCAAATTCTCCTTTTATGCGATAGCCCGGCCCCCCCATGCCGCTACCCTGAGGGCAACCGCCTTGAATCATAAAGCCGGGAATTACCCTGTGAAAAATCAAACCATTGTAATAGCCTGACTGCACCAGCGAAACAAAGTTCTTAACTGTATTAGGCGCAACCTGAGGATCCAGCTCAATTTTAATAATACCGCCGTTTTCCATTTCAATAGTAACAAGAGGGTTGTTCATGATTATTCTCCTTCCGTGCAACCTGGGGACGGTTCTTGAGAACCGTCCCCAGGTTGCATGTATATATTATTTAGTATTTAGGCCTTCTGCCTTGTGGCCGACTGCCGCCGTTACGATTGTTGTTCGAGCCGCGATATCCGCCGCGCTGCCCGCCGCCTCTGTTGTCACTGCGCTTCTTGGTCCAAAGCGGGGCTTCTTCAGTAAGCTTTACCGGTGTTTGGTCTGGTTCTTTTGTCAACATTTTCAGCGCTGCTGCCAGAATTGTTGCCGGTTCGTATTCTTTTAACAAGTCTGCTGCCAACACTTGATAATGGGAAACATCTTCCATCTCCACAGCTTTAACTAATTTTTCTATGGCAATGCGCTGTTGACCCACAATGGCTTCCTTCATAGTAGGGATTGTCTGCCGAGTAATTTTACGCTTAGTTAAGCGCTCAATTGTTCTAAGCTGATTGAACTCTCTGGGAGTAACAAAAGTTACGGCAAGCCCCGTTTTCCCCGCACGACCTGTACGACCAATGCGGTGAATATATGACTCCGGGTCTTGAGGTATATCAAAATTATAAACATGAGTAACGCCGCTAATATCCAAACCTCTAGCTGCTACATCAGTAGCTACCAAAACATCAATGCTGCCTTGCTTAAACTGCCTCATTACACTGTCACGCTTAGCTTGAGTTAAATCCCCGTGTATACCCTCAGCAGAATATCCTCGCTTGTTTAAAGCCTCATAGAGCTCATCAACACGCCGCTTAGTACGGCCAAACACGATAGCTAACTCGGGGGACTGGATATCCATTATGCGGCAAAGGACATCAAACTTCTGCTTTTCTTCCACATCAACATAATACTGCTCCGTATTGGGACCAGTAACCTCTTTTGATTTAACGCTAATCATTTGAGGGTCTTTCATAAAGCGCTTAGACAAAGATTGAATCTGAGCAGGCATAGTTGCTGAAAATAACAAAGTTTGCCGCTCTTGAGGCACTTCTTTAAGAATGGCCTCTATATCTTCAATAAAGCCCATATTTAACATTTCATCAGCTTCGTCTAGAATAACAACCTTAATTTCATTAAGACGAATTGTCCTGCGGCGGATGTGATCGAGAAGCCTTCCAGGTGTTCCAGCAATAATTTGCGGCTTCTTCTGCAACGCCCGAATCTGGCGGGTGATATCTTGTCCTCCGTAAATAGGTAATGTGCGAACACCTTTATATTGCCCTATTTTATTTAACTCTTCAGCCACTTGCACCGCTAACTCACGGGTGGGCGCGATTACAATACCCTGAATATGTGGGGAATTAATATCCAGCTTCTCAATTAAAGGCACGCCGAATGCGGCTGTTTTTCCTGTGCCGGTATGAGCTTGGCCTATTAAATCTTTTCCTGCCAAGGCGGCGGGAATAGCCTGCTCCTGTATGGGAGTTGCTTCTTCAAAACCCATATTGCTGATTGAGCGGACTAAAGCTTCGCTCAACCCAAAATCATTAAATGTTTTCATTTGTTTGTTCTCCTTACTGAACATAAAATCCGCCTGACTATTTTGTGCCAGGCGCCGTTTGCTTGATAAGCATAACAGAATGACCGTATTTCGTCAAGTTTGACAAATAAGGGCTTGCTGAAAGTAAGAAAT
>DLMZ01000045.1:70820-71064 GCA_002479415.1 Firmicutes bacterium UBA7523 | reverse complement strand
GGAAATAATTAATTAAACACCCTCCAAATTATCGGTAGTTAACAAACTGCAGCTCCAACTCGTAATCATTTTCTTTTAATGCGGAAATTACAGCCTGAAGATCATCACGACTTTTGCCGGACACTCTCACTTGGTCATTCATAATCTGTGCCTGAACTTTAATTCTTAGCCCCTTTATATCTTTAACTATTTTTTTTGCTTTCTCTGTTTCAATTCCCTGCTGTACTTTAATAATTTGCCGGAC
>DLMZ01000045.1:42336-70640 GCA_002479415.1 Firmicutes bacterium UBA7523 | reverse complement strand
CGGACTGTCCCGCCTGCTGCAGCCTCAACTTTACCGTACTCCAAATTTCTTATAGGAATTTTTCTTTTAATCATTTTGCTTTGCAAAATATCGATTACACTTTTTAGCTTAAAATCATCTTCGGCGCTTATTTTTAAATTTTCTCCCTCAAGAGCCACTTCTGCTTTGCTGCCCTTAAAGTCATAGCGCTGGCTAATTTCCTTATTTGTTTGATTTATTGCATTATCAAGCTCCTGCAAATCAACACTGGAAACAACATCGAACGACTCTTCTTTGGCCATTGCTTGGCCTCCTTTCTTTTAATTATATAAACGAATGGACTATCTCTTAGATCCCCAGAATCTTTTCTACCTGTCCCTGCATTTCTTCCTTTTCACACACTTGTTTATGGAGTACCGGACGACTGCCAATATCTTTAATAGCAGCAGGAATATCCTGTCCGGTAAGCTTGCTCATCTCCAGCAACAACGCTAATTCATCGGCAAACGCAAATCGGGGTTCGATGGCTTTCATTACAGCGGCAGGAAATTTATAAGGACTGGCAGTGGAAACAATAATGGTCTTTGCCGGATCAGATGTGGTTTTCTTATACTCACGGCAAACAGAATAAGCCACAGCAGTATGAGTATCAATTAAATAGCTTGACGATGAAAATAGTTCACGTATGGAGTCGGCGGTTTCTCTCTCAGAAGCATAGCCGCCCCAAAAACAATCGACCTCGGATTTCATTTCGTCAGGAATAACATATTCGCCAGAGGTTGACAGCTCTTGCATCAACCGGGCTGTAAGTGCGCCGCTTTCTCCGCCGATATGATAAAGAAGCCGCTCCAGGTTGCTGGATACAAGTATATCCATAGATGGAGATGAGGTAACAATAAAATCTCGATTCTTATTATAAGTACCCGTGTCAAAAAAATCATAAAGAACTTTATTTTCATTAGAAGCACAAATTAATTTTTTTATTGGTAAACCCATTTTTTTTGCATAGTAGCCTGCCAGGATATTTCCAAAGTTGCCTGTTGGCACCGCAAAATTTATATCTTCTCCAGGCTCAATATCACCGGATGCACAAAGACGTAGATACGCATAGAAGTAATAAACAATTTGAGGTACTAGCCTGCCGATGTTAATAGAATTAGCAGATGAGAACATATAGCCTCGCTCTTCCATCGCTTGCAGCAGCTTCGAATTGGTAAATATATTTTTTACTCCGCTCTGAGCGTCGTCAAAATTGCCTTCAATCCCAATAACGTATGTATTTTGCCCAGTCTGAGTAGTCATTTGTTTTTTCTGCACCTGACTAACTCCATGCTCCGGGAAAAACACTATTATTTTTGTGTGCTCAACATCAGCAAAGCCTTCCAATGCAGCTTTCCCTGTGTCACCTGATGTTGCTGTTAAAATAACAATTTCTTTATTTACACCCATTTTAAGAGCTGCTGCCTTTAATAGATGGGGCAAAATTGATAGTGCCATATCTTTAAAAGCTAATGTAGGCCCGTGATAAAGCTCAAGAAAATAGACGTCAGACTTTTTTTGCAGCGGAGCAATATCTGCCGCGTCAAATTTTTTATCATAAGCTTGTTCAATACATTTTTTTAATTCGATTTCAGTAAAATCAGTGAAAAAAAGCTTCATTATTTCATACGCAAGTTGCCTGTAGTTTAACGATTGCAGGTTTTCCCAAGGCATCTCCAAAAAAGGGAATGACTGCGGAACAAACAACCCACCGTCTTTGGCAATACCCTGCAAAATTGCTTCCGCAGATGTTACCCGCTCCCCATTGCCCCGAGTGCTTTTATAATAGAGCTGTGTCATAGCTTAGCCTCCAAGTTCTTTAAGAAAAAATTCATAAGTTCGTGCCCTTTTTCTATATTTAACCCACTTTTAGCGGCACAAGCTTCATCATACGTGCAGCCGGAGTTGTGCTGTTCATTTTCGCTGTCATATATTAAAAAGGGAACCGGATCGCTTGTATGGGTACGAAGAGATAACGGTGTAGCATGGTCAGGGAGAAACATAAGCTTATACGGCTCCCCGGCTGTATCCAAACTCTTCAGCAGGCTGCCAACCACATCACTGTCAATAAGCTCGATGGACTTTACTTTATTGCTTATTTCACTGCGATGGCCGCATTCATCCGGAGCTTCCAAGTGAATATATACAAAATCTAATCCTTTTTGCAAAGCAATCAAAGCTGCTTCCGCTTTACCTTTAAAGTTTGAATGTATGTTGCCTGTGGCGCCCGGAACATCTATAGATTCAAGCCCGGCACAAAGTCCTATACCTTTTATTAAATCCACAGCGGAAATCACTGCACCTTTTAGTCCATACTTTTCAGTAAAGCTTGACAGTAAAGGCTTTTTCCCTTCTCCCCAAATCCAAATGGAATTGGCTGGCCTTAATCCTTTTTTCAGCCTTTCCCTGTTAACAGGGTGATTCATAAGAAATTCCGCGCTTTTTTTCATCATAGCAGTCACTGTTTCGCTGCCTTTTCCTGCAGGCAAAAAATTAGCAACCTTTTTGCCTATTATGTCATGCGGCGGGGTAAGCCGCCAATCATAAGGGCCATTTTCCCAAAGCATCAGATGTCTATAGCTGATACCCGGAAAAAATTTTATATATGAGGTGGCAAAAGCTTTGCTCACTTCCGCAATAATTTCTTTTGCCTCGGCAGAAGAAATTTCATCAGCACTGTGATCGAGCATAACTCTTTCTTCATATACTTCTTCTTCTGAGAGAGTAACCAGGTTACATCTAAAGGTAATATCCGACTCCGTTATTGGAATACCCATACTTGCCGCTTCAAAAGGAGAGCGGCCGCTATAATAAACGACAGGGTCATATCCCATAACAGATAGATTGGCCGTATCGCTGCCCGGCGCCATTCCCTGAGGAACAGTTTTCACCATTCCTAGCATTCCCTTTGCGGCCAAGCCGTCAATAAAAGGCTTATGCGCACACTGCAAGGGCGTGCGGTTATTAAGCTCCGGCACTGCATAATCTGCCATGCCGTCACCTAATACAACTATATACTTCACCGGGTATCACCTCGTTTAACTTGAAACAGTCTTATGTATAAATTTATATCATATATTAAAGCTCCTGACTACCTTCAGACGAACAGTATTTCAACATTTCGGCACTCAGACTGTTCAAAGATAAGCTAAATGAGGTTTAAGCAGCCTGCACCGCAGACTTATATTTATACGTTATGACCAAAAATTTACATCATCTAACAACCCAGAACCATGTAAGCCCGGAAACTCATCAAGCCGGCTGCCAATAAGCTGGCCGGCCTTAAAAAATAGATACAGGCCTGTAGGGTCCTGATCAAAAGGCATAAATACCCATATTTCTCTGTTAAACTGCGGATTTGTCGCAATACTTCGCACTAGCACAGGAGGCTCTCCAAGAATTTCTCGCAGATCTGTCACAGACCGTCCGGCTAGCGTCGTTGTTTCCATCGTTGGGAAATAGGCTTCCCACCCAGCTTTTGGCTTGCGGTTTATTTCAGCAACCGTTGTTTGCTCCCTCAATACGGTTATTTCTTCCTTTAGCTCTGTATTTTTAATCTCCAACTGCTCCTTTTCAGCAGCAAGCGCCGCTTTTTCTTCTTTTAAAGACTCTACGCGGGCCTGCATATTTGTTATCTGTGTATTCTTCTGAGCAGGACTTACAAAAAGGTATGTTATACCAGATGCTAGCAGCGCTGTTATCACAGCTGTAATTACAACCGTCTCAGTCAATTTGTTTTTCTTATACATAGCATCACCTCATATTAGTGTTTACCATAATATTCTTCCTTTTTTCCTAAAAAGTATAACTTAATTAGTTAATACCTTTTCTATTCCACAAATTAAAAAGGCACTTCCGTTAAACGGAAATGCCTTTAGTTTAATTTGACTTATATACGAACAACGTTAGCCGCTTGGGGGCCACGGTTGCCTTCAACAACATCAAATTCAACTTCTTGACCTTCTTCTAAGGTCTTAAAGCCTTCACTCTGGATAGCTGAGAAGTGTACAAACACATCTTCACCATCATTTTTCTCAATGAAACCGAAACCTTTTTCTGCATTAAACCATTTTACTTTTCCTTGCACTTTTGTTGCCTCCTAAAAATAATTTGAATCAAAAAGAGGAATAACGTCATTCTTTGATGCTCTTTACAAACTTTCAGTACGATCGCTCTCTTCTTTTTAATGCTATTTGTAATATTACCATATTTTTAAAATAAATACAACCAAATTAATTTTTTTGTTTATATTTAACATATAGACATGCTACAAGGATAATTACTAGGCATTGGAGAATACATCTATTGTACAGGCTTTTTCGTCTTATTTCGACTTAAATTGAGTATTATAGGTATGCGTTCTATTATAGGGGGGGTGAGGCCGTATGCGCCAAAAGATTTTGGTAGTAGATGATAATGCTTTTAACTTAAAGGTCCTCACAGATATTTTAGATAATGCGGGGTACGAGACATACGCGCTACAAGATTCCACACAAGCAGTTGGGTTTGTTGAGAATGAATTGCCGGATATTATTCTGCTGGATCTAATTATGCCTGTTATTGACGGATTCGAAGTATGCAAGCTTTTGAAGGCAAATTATTTTGCTAAAGATATCCCCATAATCATTATAACTGCACGAACAGATCCAGAATCTATTAAAAAAGCTCTTGAATTAGGTGCTTTTGATTATATTAAAAAGCCCATCGAAGAAATTGAAGTTACTGCCAGGGTTAAATCCGCGCTACGGTTTAAAAATCAATTGGATCAGCTTAAAGAAATGAGCCTTAAGGATGGATTAACAGGGTTATATAACCACCGCACTTTAATAGATTTACTAAAAAATGAGTTGGCGAGACATGAACGCGTTGAACAAGGCCTGTCATTTATTATGGCGGATATTGACCATTTTAAAAAAGTAAATGATACTTACGGTCATCGGTCAGGGGACATAGTACTTAAAAATGTTGCGGAACTTCTCAAAAAGTCTGTTCGTCAAGGAGATATCGTAGGAAGATACGGTGGGGAAGAATTCAGCATTGTTTTTATTAATTCCACGAAAGAGGATGCGCTGCGAGCTTGTGAGAGAATGCGAACAAGAATTGAAAACCATATATTTAATTTGCCAGAAGCAGATATTCGTATAACTATAAGCCTGGGTCTCTGCTATAAAGAACCACATAAAACGCTTACATACCAGGAGATAATCGAATTTGCCGACAAAGCACTTTATGAAGCCAAGAAAAACGGCCGTAATCAAGTTGCAGTAGCGAACATTAGTTAAGCTATTCGGGACAAAATACAAACAGGAGGTGGTTTTAATGAAAAGAAAGCTTTATCTGGCAGTTACAACAATACTCATTTTAAGTGTTTTTTTTTATCGGGATGCTCCTCAAACGATGCAACCGATGTCACTCTTGAGGCTTTAAAGGCTGAAAATGAATCATTATTGTTGCAAATCTCCGAGCTGGAAGCACAAATAAACTCGCTGCAGCCGAACTCTGTTTTATGCACAGCAATGGCTGTTGCGGAAACATTGCAAGCTGAGGACATGGAAGCGCTGTCTTTATTTGTCCACCCCAATAAAGGGGTACGATTTACCCCATATTCATATGTGAGTCTGCAGGATGACTTGGTTTTCACCTCTCAGCAGACTTCCCTGCTTTTACAAAACAATCAGCTTTATAATTGGGGTTATTTTGACGGAACCGGAGATCCCATTCAACTGACTTTCGGCGACTATTATGGCATGTTTGTTTATGATGTGGATTTTGCCAACCCTCATATGATAGGAAATAATGTAGAAATCGGCACTGGGAATTCCATTAACAATATTGCCCAGGCATACCCCAACGGCGTATTTATTGAGTTCCATTTTACCGGGTTTGACCCTCAGTACATCGGCTTAGATTGGAAAAGCCTGCGCTTAGTCTTTGAAGAGCTTAACGGAGAGTGGTATTTAGTCGGCATCGTCCACAATCAATGGACAATCTAATGTAGTCATATATGATACGCTTCGTAGTATCAGTTCAATAGTACCTCTGCGCTCTGTAAAAGAAGCTGAACATGGTCATAGTGCCCTGCCGTTCAGCTTTTTTCTTATTAGCGAGCTGATATGATAGACAGCAACATGCAGTAATGCCAGATTTAGCGCCTTATTTCTATTTATGGTATGGTTCGCCTTTGATTATTTTAAAGGCGCGGTATATTTGTTCAAGAAGCATGAGGCGGAATAGCTGGTGGGGAAACGTCAAGCTTGAAAAGGAAAGGAGCAAGTCTGCTTTTTTTAAAAGTCGGGGCGACAAGCCAAGACTACCGCCGACAAGAAAAGTAATATGGCTTTTGCCTGTAGTTCCTAAGTTTTCAATGTGGGCTGCCAATTCCGGCGAAGAGAAATCCCTGCCCTTTATGGCTAAGGCTATTAGATAAGTTCCAGGCTTAATTAGAGATTCTAAACGAATTGCTTCTTTTTCTAACGATAATGCTTCATCTGCAGATGAAGCATTATCGGGAGTTTTTTCATCTTTAACTTCCTGTATAACCACTTTGGCATATGCCGACAATCTTTTCTCATATTCTGCTATGCCTGCGGTCAAATATTTTTCTTTGATCTTGCCTACGGAAAGTATTGATATCTGCATTATGCCCTCACTTAAACCACGAGAAATATTGGGGAACGGACACAAAAATCACAGTGCTGAGGAGCCGTCCACTCGGTAAAGCTGACTTTATCCAAATGGTAAAGGTCGGGGGGCGATTCATAAACATCGACAAACTCTTCAATTGCTTGTTCAAGATGATCTTCACAGACAACGTACATTGAGCGCCTCCTTTATCGGCCTATTCCAAACTCAGCTTTCTGCCGAAACATATATGCAAATTTAATTAATGGATTCAGGAAGCTCGGCAAGACGAATAGTTACTGATTGTTCTTGACGGTCGCGGAAAAAAGTCACTTCAATTTCATCCCCAACTTCGTGCTCAAAAATTATGCGGCGCATGTCGCTGAATTTAGAAATATTTTGTCCCGCCATGGCCACAATAACGTCTCCGCGGCGGATCCCGGCACGTTGAGCCGGGCCGTTGGCAACTACATCCTGAATTAGCACCCCATGTGTTACAGGAAGCTGCAGTTGTGCAGCGAGAGATTCATCCACATCTCCGCCGTGGTATACTCCAATCCAAGGGCGAATGATACGGCCGTGACGTATCAGATCCCTAGAAATCATTTTAACTGTGTTGGAGGGGATAGCGAAGCCCATCCCTTCAACGCCGGATATTTTAATCTTAGCTGTGTTAATCCCAATAACCTCTCCGTTTAAGTTAACAAGGGGCCCGCCGCTGTTGCCGTCATTAATAGCAGCGTCGGTTTGAATAAAATTAAAGTTATGCTCATTTATGTTTATTGCTCGTTCTTTGGCGCTGATTACGCCTACTGTAACCGTTTGCGAAAAAGCAATTCCCAGTGGGTTGCCAATAGCAATAGCAGCCTCACCTACAGCAAGATTATCAGAGTTTCCCATTTGAGCTGTTGGCAAGCTGCTTTTTTCAATTTTAACAACCGCCAAATCTGTGGCTGGATCGGCTCCGACCAAAAGCGCCGGAATTTCTTCTCCGTTGCTTAATGTGACGCTTAGCTCATAAGCACCGTCCACAACATGATTATTAGTGACAATATATCCATTTTGGTCAATTATTACGCCTGTGCCAGTAGCACGCTCAGCTAAGATAGTTCGGCCATGAAAGAAATCATAGTTCATTGCTTTGTTCGTAATGCCTACAACGGTGGGGAGGACCCTTTCTACAGCATGAACTATAGCTGTATTCTGATACTCCGGCAAATCTCTTTGCGTATAGGGAATAGTATCGTTGGATTCTTGGGGGAAAACTGGGTCCGGAAGCGATTTAGCAGCATTAGGATTGATAAACTGAAATATTATAAAAGCTACAAGCAAACCTCCCAGAACAGCACCGAGCAAGGCTGTCATTAATACGCTAAACAGGCTTGTTCTTTTTGGTTCATTTGTGAAGCCGTTAAAAAAGTCCATAAACCCATCCCTCCAAAAACAACCTTTGAAGTTAATTATACCAAAAATATATGGAAATAATATGTATTTTTTTAATTAAATTAAGAAAATATTTGTCTTTTATAAGCTGTCTACTTTGTAAGGTGAAAATCTTCGTTAAATCTTATAATCCTGCGCCTCTCAGCCACTTCTTCCAAAACAGTCACTGCGGCAGAAGCAAAAGAAAAAGGCCACGGCCCGTTAAAGTCTAACCCTAGATATTCCACGACCATAGCATTCAAATAGCGTCCGTGTCCAACAAGCACCACCGTCTGAGAGCCACCGGAGCTAAGGAGCATTGATAAACCTTTTTGCACACGTTTACGAAAAATATTTAGAGGCTCCTGATTAGGAATAGCTGCACTCCGTAAATCGCGTCGCAAACGTGAGAAAAGAGCGGGATAACGCTCTTTTATTTCCGCCCAAGACAGCCCTTCGAGCTCACCCCAGGAGTATTCACGGAATATGGGGGACTGTTCGGGTTTAAGGCACAATAAACGTGCTGTCGGTTCTGCAGTTTGTATACTGCGCCTAAGATCACTTGTAAAAATACGATATGGATTGTATTTATTAAGCTGTCCTGCCAACCTCTCTGCCTGCTGTACTCCAAGCTCATTAAGAGGAAAATCGATCTGACCCTGAAAACGATTTTCGGCATTTGCTGTTGTTTGCCCGTGACGAACAAGAACAATTCGCATTATTATCCGCCTTTAGTCTATTTCAGTAATATTTGCCCCTAAGGCATTAAGCTTGCAGCAAATTTTTTCATAGCCTCGATAGATATGCTCAATATCGCTGATAACTGTTTTCCCTTCGGCCAGCATGCCCGCCAACACAAAAGCAGCTCCTGCACGAAGATCGGTTGCGCATACCGGTGCACCTGACAAATGGCTGCAACCCTCAATAATTGCTGTTTTCCCCTCAACTTTTATGCAGGCGCCCATTCTTTTTAATTCATCTACATGCTTAAAACGTCCTTCAAATACATTTTCCGTTATTATGCTGCTGCCATTAGCCTGAGTAAGCAGCACCATAGCCAAGGACTGTAAATCCGTAGGAAACCCCGGATACGGAAAAGTTTTTATGTCTACAGCTTGCGGTAAGCGACTTCCGATTACTCGAACCTGATCATCCGTAACTTCAACAGTCACTCCCATTTCCCTAAGCTTGGCTATAACTGAATCGACATGCTTAGGAATAACATCACAAAGCAGCACATTGCCTTCGGTTGCGGCGGCAGCAATCATATATGTCCCCGCTTCAATGCGATCAGGAATAACAGAATGGTTGGCCGAACCCAGCTCATTCACACCTGTTATTTTAATTACATCAGTACCAGCACCGCGTATTTGAGCACCCATAGCATTTAAAAAGTTAGCAACATCTACGATTTCCGGCTCTTTGGCTGCATTCTCGATTACAGTCTTACCTTTTGCCTTCACTGCAGCCAGCATAATATTGATTGTGGCTCCAACGCTGACAATATCAAGATATATGTTGGCACCAACAAGTTCTTTTGCTTCAACTTTTATAATGCCATGCTCTACTTCAACTTCAGCACCCAAGGCGGTTAATCCTTTAATATGCTGATCAATAGGCCGCGGGCCCAAATCACACCCTCCTGGTAGAGGAACATGAGCACGGCCGCAGCGCCCCACCAGAGCTCCGATAAGATAGTATGAAGCGCGCAGCTTCTTAACTAACTCATACGGTGGTTTATATTTGTCCAATCTTGAAGCATCCACAGAAAGAACCGAAGAACTTTTCCATTGTGCGCAGACACCCAAGGACCCTAAAATTTCCACCAGTGCTTGAATGTCATTAATATCCGGCAAGTTCTCAATTCGAACCGGAGCTGAGGTAAGGATAGCCGCTGGAATAATTGCCACAGCAGCATTTTTAGCGCCACTTATTTTAACTGTGCCCCGTAAAGGACCACGGCCTCCGTCAATCAATAGTTTAGGCATATATAGGCCTCCTAAGTACAAGCGTGCTGCTCCCGTTTATCCACAAGAACGCATGCTGTGTTGTCATATTGCTGTAAATTCGAGCGAGAGACACAAAGTTGCTCCAACAGTGCTATATTCGTTATAAACAAAAGAATTCCTGTTTATTTAGAATTTTATCTATAATTCAGCGCCCCCGGTAAATGCGTTTATATAGAAGACTGTGCCGTCCGTCAACGCAAATCTCCACACCGGGACAATTTCCCAGCGCTTTGCGTCATAATCTTGACTATAATATCCTAGCGAGATGTCAATAATTTTTTTTACCTCGGAGAATTGAGCAGCTTTGACAAAAGCATCCGCAGCTTCAGCAACCGAAACCGTTTGTATTTCCTTTCCTGTAAATTCCAGGGGAAGAACGTGATAGAGCCTTATTTCTGATATTCTTCCATCTACTACTTTAACGTCGGTATAGCTAAAGAACAGTGGAAATCCCTGGTAGGTTTGCAAATAGCGGTAGCGGGTATGCGAGCCGTCTTGCATAGCCATATCGAATTTCAGGCTTTCCGACCAAAGGCCTCGCTCTTTAAGAAAACTTTCGATGAATATATGCAATTCGTGACCGGTAGAGACTCTGTCAGGCTTGCCAAAATGCAGCGTTACTACTCCGTTCGGAGCTATTTGCAGCGTCTCTTCCCCATTTATAAATGAAACATTTTCAGTATCCACACCTCGCTTTGCATTAGCATCACACCAGACGCTTGCAGGCCAAGATTCCGGCTCTTGCGGGTGGCGGGAAACATGAAGAAGTGAGAGGCGAGGAATTTGACGCGGGATAGCAGTTAAAACCTCATATCCGGCAGAGACAAGCACATTCTTAGCCTGTTCGGCTTCTTCTCCTGTTAACACCACGCCGGCCTGCAAATGTGGCGGTATTAGCCATAAACGAAAAGCAAGAAATAAGTTTAGCAACAAAAAAGCTATTATTAAAACTGTTTTTGCTCTGGACAAATCCATTGTGTCCTCCTCATTCAATCCAGACTAAAAATTTCCCTGTGAACCCGTTGATAACTGCTGTTCTGCCGTCATCGAAAACCATTGCCCATACCGGATGGGCTACAGCTTGAGAGACTATAGATTCTTTAAGGTAGTACCCTGCATATATATCAATTAGAGAAGCTTTAAAGCCTTCCTGTTCACTTTTATTCATAACTTCATGAGTTATTAACCTAGGATTAATCATAGTGGCAGGAGATGCCGTTTCTTCGCCAAGGAGATTTATCTGCCGATTGTAGTAAACTACTCCGCGATCGGAAAAATGCAATGTTATTGGAGCTCTGGCTCCAATTAAAGGCATACCTTCCTGTACAGAAACAAAAGTTACATAGTAAGTGTCCCTTTGCTGCCTGTTCCATACCGATTTCTCCGCGGCGATTACGTCGTCTAAATATATATGTTCGGGCCAACCACCTAATAGCTGCAAGTACTGGGCAGACCTGCGCATTACTGAAGCAAGCTCCATTTCCTCAAAGCCCGGTTCACTTTTAGGTGATGTGTATTCCAACTCTCCATGATCATAAAATCTTAATCCCTTTTGACCGTCTGTATAGATAAACGCTCCATCCCGCTCTTCAATACGCCTTACCAGAGCGGTATCTACGAAAATACTGCGCAATAGCTTGTCTGTATTCAATTCTTCCTTTTTTATCCGCCTGGGAGCCAGCAATAACGGAGCATCCGGCAGAATCAACATCTTACCGGGAAGCACCCGAAGAGGCTCCCAGTCCTTTGCTTCGGTGACAATATGTTTTGGTGCTTCGCTAAATACAATCGATATGTTTTCTAAAAAATCCTGAGGAAGAGCATGAAGCTCACTGCGCAGCCAACGTTCACCATCACGTAACCATACTAAACCAGGCTCCGCTTTATTCCAGTATAGAGAATCCACTATTAATTCGTGTAGGCGAAAAGAAGAATTCCACAACGAAACAGGTGACGAAACAGAAAAATGCAATTTTACCTGTGCAGCATCCCTATCTTTGAGGAATTGGTTATTTTCCTCCTCTAATGGTTGGAAAGCTTCAGGCACTCCGTTCAATAAAAGCAGCTTATTTAATACTTCCCAGGCAGTGTCATACCCCTTATCCCAAGGCTGGAGCATTCGCAATTCATTCCCGGTATTAAAATGAAGAGCGGGCTTAAGATGCTCTGTTACCGGACGCAACTCACCAAATACTAGCTGTTCATATGCAGGAGGCACGGCTGTCTCCAGCGCAGGTAAGCGAAAAAGAAGCTGTCCAGTTAAGATAATGCTAGTGATTACCAAAAATACTAGAACCACTGTTTTTAGGCGCTCTCCCATTTAGTTGCGTCCCCTTCTACAGTTAATTGCTTAGGTAAAGAAATTGTTATTTTCGACCCACTGCCGGAATCACTAATAATGGAGATGCCACCACCGTGAGCATCCACTATTTCTTTTGCAATTGCCAAGCCCAAACCAGTGCCGCCAAAATCACGGGAACGGGTCTTATCCACTCGATAGAAACGGTCAAAAACCCGCTCCTTATCTTCTTTGGGAATTCCAATTCCATCATCGGAAACACACACTGCTACCGCATCAGTAGTGTCCTCTAGGCTAATATCAATGCGGCCGCCTGGTAACGTATACTTAAAAGCGTTTTGCACTACGTTTATTAATACCTGCTTAATTTTGTCTCGGTCAATGCGGCAAGTCACCGGCCGACTAGGCAAATCTATGCTTACAATGCGTTCTTTATCTTCTCGCTTGACATGAAGCTCATGAATCACTTCTAAAATCAGTTCATCCAAGTTTTGCATATTCATTCTCAAAGTAACCTGATGATAATCAAACTGGGAAAGAACAAGCAAATCTTTAACAAGCCGTACCATCCTTTCAGTTTCTTTTTCCATTGTACTCAAAAATGATAGGCATGTTTCCGGCTGATACATAGCTCCCCCAAGTAATGTTTCAGTATAGCTTTTTAGTGTAGTCAGCGGTGTTCGCAATTCGTGAGAAACGTTCGCTACAAATTCCTGCTGAATACGAACAATCTCCCTTTCTTTAGTAATATCATGCAGGATGATCAGAACACCGGAAAAGTATCCGGACGCACAGGGAGTTTCCGGAGTATGGAAAGGTACGTAGTTGGCCATAATCAGAGACTTATGAGGTTCTAGAATTAACTCTCTACTCTCCTGCCTTCCAGTGTTTAACAATTGCGCTAAATCCACACGAGCAACGAGAAAAGACAGAGCTTCGGCAGACGGCACTTCATTCTCCAGGATATGCAGCAGCTTGCGTGCTGCTGGATTTAAGTGAAGGAGTTGCCCGTCCCTGTTTAACGCAACAATACCATCTGTCATATGGTTTAATATTGCCTCAACCTTCCCCTTTTCTGATGAAATTTCCTGAAGTGTACCATCAAGCTGCTGGGAAAGATAATTAAATACCTCTCCCAGACGCCCAATCTCATCTTCAGAGCGAACCTTGATTCGCTGACGAAAATCACCGTGAGCAATTTGAGCCGCTTTTGATGTTACTTCTTTAATGGGGCCGGTTATTGTTTTTGCTAATATAAACCCCAGAAGTACCGTAACGCCAATAACAAGAAGCGCACCGGTAAGCAATATATACTGCACCTCCCGCAAGGTGCTGTAAATAGGCCCCAGTGAACCGATAAGATATACTACTCCCAATATTTTTTCTCCGGATCTTATAGGTAAAGCCAGATATTTGACTTGTTCCTGAGCTTCCGGATCCATTCGAATCGCATCACTGCGGCTTCCTGTCAATGCACGCGTAATTTCTTCTTGGATAATACGTTGGCCGCGCAAATCATCATCCATACGGGAAGAAGAAATTACGCGGCCGAATGCATCAAGAACGATAATGTCGGTTGTTCCCGCATAACGGGAATATTCCCTAACCAGATCATCAACAGCTTCTCCCTCATCTCCGGCCATTAAATACCGCTCTAAAAAATTCGCAAGCAGAAGGCCCTGAGATTCCAGGTTTTTGGAATAATTATTAACATAATATCTCTCCAGAGACTGACTAAGAAAGACAGCAAAAAACTGCATTGCAAACAGTATTAGCAGCGAATAGATAAAAACAATTTTCCACTGCACACTTTTAAACATACATTTTTCTCCTAAAGTAATATCCAGCTCCCCGTTTTGTTGCGATATACTGTGGATCGCTTGGGCTATCCTCAATTTTTTCTCGCAATCGGCGAATAGCTACATCGACAGTTCGTTCATCACCATAAAAGTCATAGCCCCAGACTTCCTCCAACAATTTTTCCCTACTGAAGACAAGCCCGGCATTACGCAATAAATACTCAAGAAGCAAGTATTCTCTGTAAGTCAGGTCAATTACCTCTCCGTCTTTTGCCAGCTCCATTCGATCTGTATATAAAATAAGATTGTGATAAACTAATTTTTCTCCAGCTTGATCATTCGATTGAAAGCGGCGGAGCTGTGCTTTTACGCGGGCAACCACTTCCCTAGCTGAAAAAGGCTTGGTAACGTAGTCGTCTGCTCCAAGTTCCAGCCCCAATACTTTATCAAGCTCAGCGTCTTTTGCTGTGAGCATAATAATCGGCACGTTATCAAACCTGCGAATCTCACCGCAAACAGCAAAACCATCCTTTTTAGGCAGCATTACATCTAGTAATACTAAATCAGGTCGCTCTCGTCTTAACTTTTGCAACGCTTCGGCACCGTCATATGCTAAAACTACGGCAAAACCTTCCTGCTCTAAATTGTAGCGCAGGATTTCTGCAATCGGCTTTTCATCATCGACTACAAGAATTTTTCCGCGCGTCATCGTCACACCTCAATTGTATGTTTTCATACGTATTCTCCGACATAAGTTTATTTCCTTCTTTTTTGGTATATACCCTATTCAATCATTAATTTCCAAAAAAAAAACGTGGAGGTACCACGTCGTCAAAAAAATATATTAAGAGGGGGTTAAACTTAATTTCATTATACCTGCAATATATTGCAGGTATGTTACAGGAAGTTATTATTTTGTGACAGATTATTAGTAACAACAAACCCAACGCTTAGGCTTATAAATTCACGACACGCCTTCGAGTTGGGTTTATTTGCTCCGTGTTCACTGCTTTATTTCGTTTAAGGGCTTAATCTGCTAGAAAAAGCTAAGCGGATTAACGGTGGAGCCGTTACGCAGAATTTCAAAATGCAGATGCGGACCCGTAGAATTTCCTGTGCTGCCAACACGGGCAATTTGTGAACCTTTAGTCACCTTCTGCCCTACAGACACAAGAACGGATGAATTGTGAGCATATTTAGTTACGTAGCCATTCCCATGGTCAATAGTTACCAAGATGCCATATGCCCCGGCCCAGCCAGCATAAGTGACCACCCCGGAATCAGCGGCCAGCACAGCTGTACCTGTAGATGCGCCAATATCCACCCCTGCATGGAAACGAGAGCCACGCATACCATAACGAGAGGTAATCCTGCCTCCTCCAGCCACAGGCCAGAGAAAACGTCCAGTACCTGCAACGGGAGCTTTTAAGGTTCCCCTTGCAACAACCTGAGCCTTTGGGTTCTCAGCAATCACCTCATTAATCGTTTCCCTGTGCACTTCGTTGCCGTTAGTCTTGGTAACGAGGTATGTAACCTCTTTATATCCATACTTACCCGGAGTTATAATCTTCGTAGCCCCGGTATACATATTACTGTCATTTTGGTATTTCACTTCAAAAGGAATTTTTTCCTTTACCACAATTTCTTCAGTTACAGATACACTAACATAAGGATCTGCAACAACCAAGCTCAGCTTTTCTCCGGGCTGCAGACGATCTGAATTACCTAATTGAGGATTAGCCTGCTGAATTTCATTTATTGTCATATTATTGTTCCTAGCTATAGTCCAAAGAGAGTCTCCGCGGGAAACCAAATATGTTTCCTGCCTGTCAGTGCCGCGGCGCAAAATTTCAGCCGCTTTATCAACGCTATATAAAGCATTGGGATCAACCTGTGTAAGACGGGCCTCTACTTGATCATTAAGCACTACAGCCTGAATTACAGAATTATCTTTGCCGCTAACATATGCACCTTTTAGTTCTTCTATTACCTCATCATATTCTTCAATGGAACGAACAGCCAAAGTCGGTTTGCCATTTACTATAATTGCATACGCATACACATCATATTCCATTATGTCACGCAACTGGTTCTTAACAATTGCTTCCTTTGGTTGTATGCCTGCCGATTTTTTTACTCTTACAACACGAACCTCGTTAAGCGGATTAACCTGCAAACCGTAACGTTCTGATTCTTCGTGATGAAGCTGCTCCACATATTCTAATATATCATCTTTATCAAGCACGTATCCTATTTCCCGGTCATCAAAATAAACCGCATATACATGAGATCCTGAAACAGTTTTAAACGCCACCACAATTAGGGCTACCGCAATTAAAAACACAGCACCAATTTTTTTACCATTGCTATTTTTGCAAACATGTCCAATAAGTTTATGTATTGCAGAAAATACCATATAACACCTCGTAGTAAGCACCGCTGTTTCCGGCTTTCTTTTAAGGGCCACGCGTACTATTCGGCATCTTTCCCTTGTATTCCTGCTAATAGTTAATCAATTATTAAATTTTTTTAAAAAAAGAGGCCTTACGGCCTCTTTAATCTCACTAATTGGTGACCCCTGGGGGAATCGAACCCCCGTTACCTGCGTGAAAGGCAGGTGTCTTAACCGCTTGACCAAGGGGCCTAAATTTTGGTGAGCCATGATGGACTCGAACCATCGACACCCTGATTAAAAGTCAGGTGCTCTACCGACTGAGCTAATGGCTCACGCTACCCTACAGAAAAACATTCTACAATATTTATGGCTATTTGTCAATGCTTAATTTATATGCATCTGGCCTAAAATGTTAAGACGTTAAAAAATATCTATGAGAATTTTAGTTTGTTTACGCTTAGGCCCTACTGATACCAATGCCACCGGAACATCAGTCAGCTCTGCAACACGCTGCACATAGTTTTTTGCGGCAACAGGAAAATCTTCAAAAGAATCTATATTTGTCAAATCTTCATGCCAGCCGGGCAATTCTTCAAAAACAGGCTCACACTCATCCAGTGCACCCAGCATAGCCGGAACATGATGGATAACTTCACCCTTATAACGATACGCAGTACATATTTTAACTGTTTCCTGTCCGGTTAGAACATCCAGCAGTGTCAGAGCAAGAGAACTAAGGCCGTTAACCCTGGTGGCATAACGTAAAATAACGGCATCAAGCCAGCCTATTCTCCGCGGCCTCCCAGTAGTTGTACCATATTCACGGCCTATTTCTCTAATTTTATCCCCTATTTCATCATGTAGCTCCGAAGGGAACGGGCCATCTCCTACACGGGTTGTATATGCCTTGGCCACTCCCAGCACATGATTTATGCGAGTGGGACCCACGCCTGCTCCCATACAAGCTCCTCCAGCAGTAGGCGAAGAAGAAGTGACAAAAGGATAGGTTCCATGATCAAGGTCAAGCATGGTACCCTGAGCACCCTCAAAGAGGATTTTAGACCCCGAGCGAATCTCTTCATCCAAAAGCAAGCTGGTATCGGTAACATATGGCCGGAGAGTATCCGCATATTGCCTGTATTCTTCAAAAATCTCATCAACATCAAACGGCTTGGCATCATACACTTTTGTAAGCAGCAAATTCTTGCCTTCCAAAAGTGCCGCAAGCTTTCCACGAAATTCACGCTCATCAAGCAAATCAGCGACTCTCATTCCTGCACGGTGCACTTTATCCATATATGCCGGCCCGATACCCCGAAGTGTCGTGCCTATCTTAGCTTTACCTCGAAGCTCCTCATCCAGCTCGTCAAAAAGCTTATGGTACGGCATGACTAAATGCGCCCGGTCACTGATACGCAACTGAGATAAATCTATGTTCCTCTCCTGCAGCCCTGCCATCTCTTTTGTAAGTGCTGCTGCGTCCAAGACAACCCCGTTGCCAATAATGCATCTTTTCCCCGGATAAAGAATACCCGATGGAATTAGATGAAGCTTAAAGACGTCGTCTCCCACGGTTAGAGTATGACCCGCGTTGGTTCCCCCTTGATAACGAACGACCACATCAGCCTTTTCCGCCAGAAAATCTGTTACTTTTCCTTTCCCTTCATCTCCCCACTGCGATCCAATCAACACAACTGTTGACATAAGCTCACTCCCATCCTACAAAAAATAACTCAAACAGAATATTCATTCCATTTGAGTTTTTTTACATTTGCACACACACCTTTTTCATAGTTTACCAAGGGTAGTTTAGCAGAGTAAGCTGTTTTTGTCAAGCAGGGCGCTGACCTTCCTGACCGTGGTCACGAGAAATGCTGAGAAATTTGTTATGACTTTCCTTAAAGTATAATTGAATACTGCCTACAGGGCCGTTACGTTGCTTGGCAATAATAATATCAGTCTCATGCCTGTTTTCCATATCCTGGTTATAATATCCCTCGCGATAAATAAAAGCAACAACATCGGCATTAGCCTCGATGCCTCCAGACTCCAGCAAGTCGCTGAGAATAGGTCGTTTTTTTTCTCGCTGCTCTACTGCACGGGAAAGCTGCGATAATGCAATTACAGGCACTTCTAATTCTTTAGCCAGAGCTTTTAACGAGCGGGAAATGCCGGAAATTTCTTGCTGACGATTTTCACTGCGCTCACTGCCTCTCATCAGCTGCAGATAATCGACAAAAATTGCAGCTAGCCCATGTTCTGCTTTAAGACGGCGCGCTTTGGCCCGCATTTCCATAATAGAAATGGCTGCGGTGTCATCGATAAAGAGAGGCGCTTCAGCCAACGGCCCCGCAGCCCTGGTCAGCTTTGGATAGTCTTCATCGGAAAGATAGCCACGGCGCAAGCGCTGAGCGTCGATATTAGCTTGAGCAACAAGCATACGCTGAACAAGCTGCTCTTTGGACATTTCCAGAGAAAATATTGCAACCGGAAGTTTTTCATTAACCGAAATATTCTGAGCGATATTTAGCGCCAGCGTAGTCTTTCCCATGCTAGGACGAGCTGCGATAATAATCAAATCTGAATTTTGAAATCCACATGTGATATTATCCAAATCTGGGAACCCGGTTGGCACTCCGGTCACGCCACCTTTGTTGCCCCAAAGCTTGTCAATGCGTTCAAAAGCTCCCTTTAGAATATCCTTCATACTAGAGAATCCCTGAGAACTTGAACGCTGAGATACATCAAAAATAGCTTTTTCCGCTTCATCCAGAATTTCTTCCACGTTATCAGCAGCTTCGAAACTCCTGGTTACTATACGTGTCGCAACATTTATCATTGAACGAAGCACAGCCTTATCACGGACAATTCGAGCATAGTATGCCACATTGGCAGCTGTGGGAACAATATTGGCCAATGTAGTCAGGTAAGACATCCCGCCAATATTTTCAAGTTGATTGTGCCGTCCCAGCTCCTCAACCAGCGTAACTAAATCTACAGGTTCGCCTCGCTCAGATAAAGCAGTCATAGAAGCAAAGACTTTTTGGTGCCCATCACGATAAAAGTCTTTGACACTCAAGTACTCAGACGCGGTAATAATTGCATCTTTGTCAATCAACATTGAACCAAGCACCGACTGCTCCGCTTCAATGTTCTGCGGCGGAATCCGCTCTAAACTCGCGGTCATTGGAACACCTCTTTTAGTGGGGAATCTTTTCCTTAATATCTTCAAACACAAACGGCAGAGCTTCGCTTACAGAAGCCACAGGAACTACTTTTAAGCCGTCCATAGCAAAGGTAACATCATCCTTATTTTCCTCGGGAATCAAAACCGTGGAGATGCCGGCAAGTCGGGCACCATAAAGCTTTTCCGATATCCCGCCGACCGGACGAACTGCCCCTTGTAAAGAAACTTCACCGGTAACAGCAACGTTCTGTGCTACAGGCCAGCCCTTTATTGCACTAAGCAGGACAATTACTGTAGCTAAACCTGCAGAAGGACCGTCGATGCGGCCACCGCCTATTACATTGACATGAAGATCAAAGTTACTTATTTCTTCACCTGATAATCGCCTGATTACAGCCGCAGCATTAAACACCGAATCTCGTGCCATACTGCCTGCTGTTTCATTAAAGCGGATTGTCCCTTTTCCTTGCTCTCGTGCCGGAAAAGCTACTGCTTCAATTTCCAGCACACTGCCCAGATAGCCACTTACACCAAGCCCGAACACTTTTCCAGGCATTGCGCCCTTTATGTTTTTCTTTAGTGTGTTGGGAGAATACCTCCCTGAGCGCAGTGACTCCATCACCATTTGCCTATCAATGACTATAGAGCTTTGAGCTTTTTTTTGAGAAGCCTTATAAAGACCAAGGCCAAATGAATCAGCCAAAAGGTTTACAGCCTGCCTACCTTCTGTAGTATACTCGCTGATAGTTGAGGCTACCCCTTCTTCCAAACATACGTCGAGCTTTTCCGCCGCTTTTTCTACAATGCAGCGCACTTGATCCGGCGTTAACGGCTCAAAGAATACAGATGTGCTCCGTGAGCGAAGGGCAGGGTTTATATCTTCGGGGGAACACGTTGTAGCGCCTATCAATATAAAATCCGCGGGAGCTCCTTCCTCGAAAAGCTGTCGAATATATTGAGGGACTTGATTGTCGGACGGGTCATAGTACGCCGAATCAAACTCTACCTTTTTATCTTCCAGCACTTTTAACAGCTTACTTTGTAAGTGGACATCCAGTTCGCCAATTTCATCAATAAAGAGGATCCCTCCGTGTGCTTCAGTAACAAGGCCTGGTTTAGGTTCAGGCACACCGCCATCTACCAAATCGCGCTTTGCTCCCTGGTAGATGGGATCATGTACTGAACCTAAAAGCGGATTTGTCGTTTCTCTGGGATCCCAACGCAAAGTTGTACCGTCCACTTCCACAAACGGAGCCTCGGGGTCAAAAACACTTTCAGGCAATCCTTTAGCTGCCTCCAATGCTAATCTGGCTGCGGTAGTTTTACCCACTCCGGGTGGTCCGTAAATAATCATATGTTGCGGATACGGTGAAGCAAGCTTGGCCATTAGAGCCCGAACAGCCTTTTCTTGTCCCACAATTTCCTCAAGCGTCTTCGGGCGTAAAATTTCAAAAACAGTCTTATTAAGTTTTTGATGTCTCATTTTTTCCAATTGAGCATATTTTTTTAGTGTCTGAGGATTTTCCGGACCTCCTTGCTCTTTGAGCAATTGACGCTTAATTTCCTGAATATACTCTTCATGTCTTTCCTGCATTTTTTCAGCAATTTTTCTTTCAATGGATTCTTCCACTGTACGGCGAGCCATTTGATCAGCTAATTCTTCATAAAGAGACTGCAAAATCTCTGGTATTTCTTGCGGCTCCGGAGTTTTTTCTAAAGCTGGGTTTTCAAATATTATCCGCTGCAATCCGAGAATGCGGTCTTCCAACTTGCGCGAGCGCAGTAAGGTAAGCGCCTCCAACTTCCCAGCCTTCAAAACTAGCTTATCCGCACCAATCATACCGGAAAGCAAAGCATAAATAGCGTTGATCTCTCGTTTTAGCTGATCTTTCCCGACCATATCATTTTGCGGAAATCTTGTTGTCAACGTCTTTTTCATTATTCTCTCCTCTTATGTCCTTACTACCAAATCTAAGTGAGCATCCACATTAGGGTGTAGTTTAATACGGACAGAATAAGTACCCAAAGTTTTTACGGTTTCTCCTAATTCAATTTTTCTTTTATCCACAGCGAATCCTTTTTCACCGAGGGCTTTGGCCACATCAGCGCTGGTCACAGAACCAAAAAGCTTGCCACCCTCGCCTACTTTAACTATGATTTCAAGAGTCATCCCTGCAATCTTTTTTGCCAGCGCTTCTGCTGCTGAAAGAACCTTTGCCGCTTTTTCCTCCTGCCGTTTTTCCTGGCTTCGGTGCTCCTTTAAATGTCCACCGCTAGCTTCAACTACTAGGCCTCTAGGCATCAAAAAATTTCTCGCGTACCCTTCAGCTACTTCTTTTATTTCCCCTTTTTTACCAAGGGCTTTTACATCCTGAACTAAAATCACCTTCATCAAAGAATCCTCCTTAACAAACCACATTCCATTTTTAATTGTTCTGCACAAAAACCACTTTCTCCTGCCCATGGAACATACAGTTCTCTTGCTAATTTTTATCTATCAATGCAAGATATCCTTAATTGAAGCAGCGCTTTTTTAGACACATAAAATAAAAGACGCCACGTATGTAGTAGCGTCTTTTTGTGTTAAAATTACACGATGGTAAAGCAATATGCTTTATACCGACATATAAAGTCTACTCAGCTGTGTAGGGCAGCAAGGCAATATTGCGAGCCCGCTTAATAGCCATAGTTAACTGCCTCTGGTGCTTCGCACAGTTTCCCGATATCCGGCGCGGTAAAATTTTACCCCGTTCTGTAATAAAGCGAGCTAGCTTTCCAGTTACTTTATAGTCAATACTCGTTGCTTTATCTACACAGAAGCTGCAAATTTTGCGTTTCCTGCGACCGCGTTCCTTTCGCATGGTGCAGACCTCCTTAGTTAAATTAAAACCATTTGCCCATTAAAAAGGCACATCATCTTCCCCAATCATTGAGTCGTCGTAAGGCGGAGGGGCATCATCCGAGAAACGCTTTTCTTTATTGCCGGTTGTACTTAAAAACTGTACACTATCGGCCACAACTTCCGCTATTGTCCGTTTCTGACCTTCCCGGTCTTCGTAGGAGCGGATCTGCAGCCTCCCGTCAATTGCCACCATACTGCCTTTACCTAAATATTTGGCACAGTTTTCCGCCTGAGCACGCCAGACAACTATGGGAATAAAATCTGTTTCTTTCTTCTGGCTAAAACGCCTGTTAACTGCCACCGTAAAGCTGGCAACTGCAACACCATTAGCAGGTGTGTAGCGTAACTCCGGGTCTTTTGTTAAGTTCCCGACAAGGACAATGCGGTTAAGCATGACTCCTCACCCCCGGCTTCTATTCTTCTTCTTTTACAATGAGGTAACGGATTACATCGTCTGAAATCCTAAAATTCCGCTCAAGCTCATTAGTTACATTGGCTTGGCCAGTGTAATTAAACAGCACGTAGTACCCTTCGCGGAACTTTTTATCTACCTCATAGGCCAACTTACGTCGACCCATGCGATTCACATTTGTAACTTCACCCTTCTCGCTTTCAATAACACCTTTAAACTTCTCAACAAGGGCGTCATATGCTTCTTCCCCGAGTTCGGGCTTAAGAATATACATAGTCTCGTACTTTGTCATGGCCTATTCACCTCCTCCCTATGGTCTTTGGCCCCCGTTCACGCCGGGAGCAGGGAAGTACAAACCATATAGTACCATAACAAAACTTGTTTGGCAAGGGCGGTTTCAATATTATAGCCATTATTCTGTTGAATCTGGCAAAACTTCACGAACGCTTTTCTCAAACTTCCCCCTAGGAATCAGTACGCTACGCCCACATTCAACACATTTTATACGAAAATCCATGCCAATACGTATAATAGTCCATACATTGCCACCGCAAGGATGCGCCTTTTTCATACGAACACGCTGGCCCAGGACATACTCAGCCATCAAGTTCAGCTCCCTTATCATTCCCCCGATTATAAATTACCCGCCTGGGGTAGGGAATTTCAATACCTTTCTCATCAAAGGTGTTTTTGATTAGCCTGCGCAAATCCCTTTCAACCTGCCACTGTGTCATACTGTTTGTTCTTGCTGAAAGGCGAATAACCACAGCAGAGTCATCAAGCCCTACCACACCTTGGACTATGGGACCTTCTACCACATTAGGTTCATTTTCAGCAAACTGGACGCACACATCTTCTAAGATGGAGATTACATGGTCTATTTTTTCCTCATATGCCACACCCACATCTACCAGCGCTCGCATACTTCCCCGCCCTTTGTTGGTAACAACTTCAATATGACCATTAGGAATGATATGCAGTTCCCCGCTAAAGTCTCTTATTTTTGTGATACGCAGACCGAGTTCTTCAACAACTCCTGTATAGGAGCCGGTAGTAATAAAATCACCAACAGAAAACTGATCCTCTAAAATGATGAAGAAGCCTGAAATTATATCGCGAACCAAATTCTGAGCGCCAAAACCTATGGCGAAGCCAAAAATTCCCGCACCTGCAAGAATGGGCCCTATGTCAAAAATATCCAGTTCGGTTAAAACAAGAATAATTGTAAAGGCATATACAAAGTATCTCCAGATTGATGTAAGTAGCACAGAAATCGTTTTCGCTTTATTCTCAGGAAGGAGCGCTGACTGTCCATTAGTATCAAATAACCTGCAAATCATGCTGTTGCCAAAGCGCAACGCAAAGCGGGCCAGAAAGAGAATCACCAAAACCTTGATAATCCTTGTACCCCAAACAACAGCCAAGTCGAAAATCAGAGCACTTAACAGCTCTCCGCTTAATTGTGGAAAAATCTCTTGCATGCTTTCACCTTTAAAAGTCTGACTTATTTTTTACTGTCTAGTATTGATGTAATATCTTTAAACACATCTTCAATCTCTTTTGAGCCATCAACACTAAACAATATGCCCTTTTCCTCATAGTATGCGGTGAGAGGCTCCGTCTGATTCCTATATACCTCAAGCCTCTGCTTTACCGTTTTCTCCTCTGCGTCATCCGACCTTTGATACAGCTCTCCACCGCAAATATCGCAGACACAACGAACCTTGGGAGCATTAAACTTAATATGATATGTAGCTCCGCACGATTTACACACCCGGCGCCCAGTCAACCTGTCCAATAAATCGTCCAAATTAATATCAACATTAACTACTCCGGTTAGCGGCATATTCCGTTCTTCCAAAGCAGCGCTTAGAGCTTCTGCCTGCCCTACCGTACGCGGAAAACCATCTAGCATAAACCCTTCTTTGCAGTCAGGCTGCATTAAACGTTCTGTAACAATGTCGCACACTAATTCGTCCGGGACTAGCTCTCCCTTATCCATGTACTCCTTTGCTTTCATCCCCAGCTCTGTCCCTTCCTTAATAGCAGCCCTAAAAATATCACCGGTAGATATATGCGGCAAGTTATACTTCCTTACCAGCTTTTCCCCTTGCGTCCCTTTCCCCGCACCTGGGGCTCCCAATAACACTATACGCAATTTACTTACCTCCAATTCAAATCAAAGTATTTTAAGGATACCATGGTCTAGTTCTTCCTATATTGAGCAAAATCCTGCCGTTTAGAGGATATATCTTATTATTTATCCTAAATCCCGTTCAGTCAGGAGAAGCAGAGTCTCCCCCAACGCCCAATGCTTCCGTTTCTTAAACTAGTTAACTCCGGATAACCTTCTTTAGCAATATTAGATGATAACATTCTGAATGAGCGCAACCGAGATTTGATATAAATAAGAACCTCTTAAATCTTGCTGTAAAAACACGAAAAGCGCAATACAACTAACAGCGTCTAAGACAATGCAAACTATTACGGAAATCAGAACTCCATGAATCATACCTATGGTCAGACCAATTACTTTATACTTCTCTCCAAATATCGAATTGCCGGCTTTTTGCTTGTTGATACGGATTAATAGCGATCCGAAAGCTGAGGCAATAACAAATAAGGCGGCAACACAAAAAAAGCGAATTGCCAAATTAGACAGTAAAGCATTAGGGGATTCCCTGCCTACAACGTAAACAACGGCAAGCTCTGGTGCTATCCTTAAGAGAGCCCTCTCTGCTAACGGTGGTAGAAATTCAACTGTGGATCCTTGCGAAAACGAAGCAGACACAACTGTAACTTGATTTGCAATAAAGACGCTCACAATTTCTACAGCTTGCCACTCCTTATTCAAATAAACAAAAAGATGAGGATGAAATGTTGTTCCGGTAACTATGGCAGCTGCTGTGGCTATAAAGAAGCATAGAGATACGAAGGCCCCTCTGACATAGCCCTTTACAGCCGTCCACAGTGTAAGCGTTAGAGCAAGCAAGTCTATCCAAGACATGCATCCACCCCCGCATCTTTTGTTGATATTTCCCGGGAAATATCAAAAATTAGCAAAATGACTCTCTTTAAAGGTTAACTCCTATATCGCTTGCCATATAAAGAGCTTAGAGCCATTTAGCAAGCTTGGTTGCAGCTAACTATGATATGCTTATTCGGAATGTACACTTACTATGTCACCGCTTAACACAGAGACAAGAGCCGCTGTTCAGCAAACAGCGGCTCTAATTAAACAAATATTATTTTCATTAACTCTTCACTCCGGGTGCCACCTCTATGCGTTATCGCAGGTGGCCTTTCAGTTAAGCCGTAAATAGTCTCATACCGACGTTTCAGCTTGCTGAAGCAGAATCACTCTGAATCATCGACAATCTCTGATGGAACACGCATCTTGCATGAACCATGAAAGCCAGCACCATCATCAACCTTGAATGTATGCACATCTACATCACCCTGAACAACACCGGTGGTTATTATTTCCAAGCAACCATTTGCGGCAATATTTCCCACTATTTTGCCCGCCACCTGAATATTTCTCCCTTTAACCGATGCTTCAACCACAGCACTCTCACCAATAATAACATCGCCATGGATATCGATTTCTCCCTGCACTCTCCCATCTATACGAAGCGGTCCACCACCTTGAACCTTTCCGGTGATAACAGTATCTCCGCCTATAATGGTCAGAATCTTTTCCGCTGTCGGCATTGTTTGTTTTTTAAAGCCCAACACCTGGCACCTCCGCTGCTAGTATAGTTAAAGGATCAATAGCTTTTCCATTCTTATGTATTTCAAAGTGCAGATGAGGCCCTGTTGAGTATCCTGTGCTGCCAACCTCTGCAATTAGCTGTCCCTTTTCCACCTTGTCCCCCTGTTTTACCAAAAACCTCTTCAAATGAGCGTAATATGTAGTATATGTGCCGTGGTTAATAACTACTAAATTACCCCACCCTACGCGATATCTAGCTACCGAAACCTTTCCGTCTGCTGCTGCCATAACGGGAGTACCATGTGGCGCCCCAATATCAACACCGGTGTGCATAGAATACCTGCGCGTCATTGGCGCCCTGCGCATTCCATAGGGGGAAGTAATCCTGCCGTCCGCGGGCCAATAATCTGGCGTTGCCGCTAATTCCAGCCGATACGCGAGAGCATCATCTTTCAATAGGGACAATTCCTCAACCTTTGCGGGTATACTCTCCTTTAAATACGCAATAGCTTCATCTGTTGTTATGCTTTCGTCCCTGACATTGCTTCGGCTGGACAACCCGGAACTATCGCGCTGCGCATCTTCGCCACTGACAATATCGCGAACCTCTCTGCCCAGACTCTCCAATTCAGCCATTTGCCAAACCATAGAATCCAGCGCCCCCTCCAAGCGCCTAACATCCTCAGTAGCACGAGCATTTTCCCCTAGCAATATAGGTATCTGTGCTGCCTGCCGAGCATATCGTCCATGAGAAAACCCCAAACCCACAACACTGAGAAACGCAAGGCAAGCAATAGTACTGGAAACATAGACTGCCTTTTGTGACAAACTAAAGCTAGTAGGTGCTTTTCCGCCGTCGGAAACAATTAAAATAGTAAAAAACTTATTCCGCATAATCGCTCCTCACTACATTTACTGGACCGTCAACTGCTTCAGCGAATCAACCGCCCGACAGACCGCCTCTTTTTCCTCCATACTCAACTGGTACTGAGATTGGCCGTTTTTAACAGGCTTTGCATAGGTCCGAGATTCTTCCCTGCCGTAAATACTACTTATCACCAGCCCATCTTTATGTGCATCAAGAAAAGCCACAGAAAAACTAAGGTCGCTGCCCGTATCCTGAAAGGCATTAAACCGGACAACGCCAATTCCCCGCGTAGCCGTGTTGAGAACACCAGCTATTTCTTTTAACTTCACACTGTTGCCGGACACATCCGCCTTTAGGCTGTCTAGCCGGGCACATATCTCAGCCAGCTGGCCCTCCAAGCTTGCACCATCCCTGCCACACATAAATCTATTGTATCGAGCTGTAAGACCACTCACTTTATAAAACAAAAACAAAACAAAAACAAATAAAATAACAAAAACAGCAAGCGCTGCAATAATATATACGTCCATATTTAAGTTCATTTGTACCCTCCTAAACTCTCCCTCCGTTATTTTCGACGTCAGAAAGAAAAACCCTCTTAGAACAATTAATTTTTCTTAATTTTTGTGCGTGAACAAGCTCCTGTTTCACGTGAAA
>DLMZ01000045.1:40181-42164 GCA_002479415.1 Firmicutes bacterium UBA7523 | reverse complement strand
TTTCACGTGAAACAGGAGCTTGTAGTATCTGCTGTTTGCGATTTACAAATTTTCCGGCAGTTGTGTTACCCTTGCAACAAATAATCACATATCTGATTCAACTCGTCCTGGTCACTGAAATGAACCTCCAGCTTACCACTGCCGTTTGGCGAAAGGCGGACATTTACCGCCATGCCACAATGGGCGCGCAAGCGATCTTCGAGGTCTGCAAGATACGAGTCCTTCAGAACCGGCTGTTTGCCCGCAGCTCTTCGGCGCTGCTCCTGGCCTGCCATCCGTTCGGTTTCTCGCACAGACAATCCTAACTCTACCACCTTTTTAGAAGCGTCCGGCTGTTTCTCCAGAGGAAGGGACAGAATAGCACGCGCATGGCCTTCGGAAAGCTTTCCCGAGGCCACATCCTTGCGCACCTCGGCATGCAGTGCCGTTAGCCTCAAAGTGTTTGCCACAGCCGACCTGCTTTTACCCACCCTTTCTGCCAGTTGTTCCTGAGTATAGTTAAACTCTTCCATCAAGCGCTGATACGCTTCGGCCTCCTCCAAAGGGTTAAGGTCTTCACGCTGCAAATTTTCAATCAGCGCTATCTCCATCATCTCTCGATCAGAAAGGGGCTTGATAACTACAGGAACACTGGAAAGACCCGCGATCTTAGCTGCCCGGAGACGTCGCTCACCGGCAACCAATTGATACAATTCACCAAAAGGTCTCACAATTAACGGCTGGAGTATACCGTGTTGTGCTACAGAACGCGCCAATTCATCCAGTTTTCCCTCATCAAAGCACTTACGAGGCTGATGAGGGTTAACTCTAATTACATTAATTTGTATCTCAATAGCATCTGACAAAGGGACATCTTCTATTTCGGGAATCAGAGCCTGAAGCCCTTTACCCAATCTTTTTTTGTTCATTGGCGATCACTTCCTTTGCCAATAATTGATACATCTCAGCACCTTTAGAGCGTTCATCATATATGATTATTGGCTGCCCATAGCTTGGCGCTTCACTTAAGCGAATATTACGAGGGATAACAGCTTCAAAAACCTCACTACCAAAGAAATTATGCACTTCATCAGCCACTTGCGAAGCTAAGTTTGTCCGGGCATCATACATGGTTAAAAGAACACCTTCATAACGCAAGCTGCTGTTCAAATGCTTCTGTACCAGCTTAACAGTATTCGTTAACTGACTTAGCCCCTCTAAAGCATAATACTCACACTGAATAGGCACAAGAACAGTATCAGCCGCCGTCAGAGCATTTATTGTTAACAAACCCAGAGACGGAGGACAATCAATAATTATATAATCATACTTATCCCTAACACTTTCCAACACACGTCGCAGCCGTACTTCCCTAGACATGGTCGGAACCAACTCGATTTCTGCACCTGCTAACTGGATAGTGGCAGGAACTACGTCAAGTCGGTCTAAAGAAGACTTATAAATAACTTTCTCCATTGGCACATCATTAATTAAAGCATCGTAAATGCAGGCCTTAATCTGTCTCTTTTCTAATCCTATTCCGCTTGTCGCATTTCCTTGAGGGTCAATATCCAACAGCAGCACCTTTTTCCCTGCCGCAGCCAAATAAGCGCTTAAATTAACAGAAGTCGTTGTTTTCCCAACGCCGCCCTTTTGGTTAGCAATAGCAATGACTCTCTTCATAATCAACACCTCTCACTTCTCTGCTGTACAATATATTCGCGCCGCACCTGCCGTCTCCTGCCAAACAGCGTTCTAGACAACAAATAACAACATTAAAACTTGTACATAGTAATATGGAGAAGAGAGGCAAACAACTGTCATGCTATTATCCTGGAAGCACTTCGCCGATTTCTGCTGCGATATGCTTGCCCACCGCCTTTTCTCTCTTTTTAGGAAGTCGAATTGTTATTTCCAAAAACTCCCCATGGTCTTTTTCTATCATTTTAGGACCTAGGCCTCCATTTTCCAAAATAGAAACTGCTTGACGAATTGTATTAAGAA
>DLMZ01000045.1:32831-40098 GCA_002479415.1 Firmicutes bacterium UBA7523 | reverse complement strand
GTATTAAGAAATATTCGTATATCTCTAATTATTACTTTTTTCGGTCCTTAGCTGCCGGAACATCAACTCCACTGTCAACAATCTCATCTACCCTCTTTTCCGTTTGCTTCACAGTATAGCCGAGATTACATATCTCATTAACGACTTTTATCTGCATATCTTCATCAGGCAGTCGTAGAAGAGCCCTGGCATGTCGCTCTGACAAATCTTGAGATAATAGCAGTTCTTTAACGCGACAAGGCAGCTTTAGCAACCTAAGTTTATTGGCGATGGTTGATTGAGATTTACCTAGCCTTTGCGCCAAAACCTCCTGTGTCAAACCAAACTCCTCTAATAATCTGCCATAGCCTTCGGCTTCTTCGATAAAATTTAAATCCTCTCTTTGCAAGTTTTCAATTAGTGCAATTGTAGCCATTGCACTATCCGACAAATCCTTAATTACTGCCGGTATATGAGTCCACTCTAAAGACTTACATGCCTTAAGCCGTCGCTCACCAGCAATTAACTGGAATTGTCCATTCTTATCTCTTCTGACTAAAATCGGCTGCAAAAGCCCATATGTTCGCACTGACTGAGCTAACTCCTCGATTTTCACTGCATCAAAACTTTTGCGTGGCTGAAAAGGATTGGGTCGAATATTATTAATTAAAATACGCTGTACTTCTCCATGATCGATATCGCTTTCTCCAACATTTATAAGGGTTTTCCAAGCATCGCTCATCTATATTCCTCCAATCTAACCTCCTATACTATAATTATCTTTCGACATTTCATAGGTATATCCTGCCATTTAGTTAATTACTTAAGAAAAAATAAATAAAAGCACGCCTAACAGCGCGCTTTTATGATAGCGGTCTTTTTTCAGGAATGCCTGCTTTTCGCGGATATCTGGCCGGAGTCATTCCGTCTTTATAAAAAACCAACAATGTTCTTTCTCCCATATTGTCAGGAAGAATATAGTTCATGCTTTTTTCCAGGCGGCTATGAAGCTCTTTCAGCGCAATTGACGATTCCAACCTCTCTTGCTCCGCTTCAGGCCCTTTATAAGAAACAAAGAAAGAATGGGGTGCCACAAACGGAATACACAGCTCTAGGAGCAGAGGCAAGCGGGCTACCGCCCGCGACACTACCAAACTGAATTTATCACGAAACTCAGGCAAACGAGCTATGTTTTCGGCACGGCCGTGAAGAGCAGTAAAATCTTTCAAGCCCAACGCTGCACCGCTTTCGTTTAGAAAATCAACTCGCTTTTTTGAAGAATCAATCATAACTATGGGAATTTCCGGTCGAGCTATTTTTAATGGAATAGCGGGAAACCCCGCACCGCTTCCCACATCAAGTATAGGACCTGGGGGATTAGGGCTCCAGGTCAAGAGCTGCAGTGAATCAAAGAAATGTTTTATTAAAGTTTCTTTTGGGTTAGTAATTCTTGTCAAATTACACTTTTCGTTTCCCGCTATTAATAAGTTATAGTACAGGGAAAACATCTGTGGCGCTTCAAGCGGCAACAATATATTACGATCAGCGCATAGTGTTATCAGACGACTCCACATGGAGCTTCTCCTCCTTGCGCCGTTGATGCTCCAGATAAACCAGCAATACAGAAATATCTGCTGGAGAAACACCCGAAATACGGCTAGCTTGTCCAATAGAACGAGGCTTTATCTTATCCAGTTTTTCTGCAGCTTCTCTGGATATACCCTCTATTGTTCGATATAAAGTTTCTGGATGCAGTAATTTATTTTCCAATTTCTTAAATTTTTCTACTTGCTGCATTTGCTTATCAATATACCCTTTATACTTTATCTGTGCTTCAACTTGAGCAGCAACATCGGGTTGCTGAGCACCGTGATCCTCATTTATAAGCGCAATAATATCATCATAATTAATTTCTGGCCTCTTTAATAGCTGAGCAGCGCTAACAGGTCCGATGAGCGGACTGCTTTTTTTATTTTCCAAATATAAATTAACACGCTCTTCTGGCAAAATGACAGATTCCTTCATTCGCTTAATTTCATTGTCAACAGCAGTGTATTTCAGAATATAAGCATTAAATCTCTCGTTAGATATTAACCCAATTCTGTGGCCTAGAGGCGTAAGTCGCGCATCTGCGTTGTCCTGACGCAATAAAAGCCTGTACTCAGCCCGTGATGTCATCATCCTGTATGGCTCTTGTGTTCCTTTTACAACTAAATCATCAATAAGTACACCAATATACGCTGCAGATCTATCTATAATTAGCGGCTCAACACCTCTAATAAAGTGCGCTGCATTTATTCCGGCTACTATTCCCTGAGCAGCCGCCTCTTCGTAACCTGAAGAGCCATTTATTTGCCCCGCACTGAATAGCCCGGCCACAATTTTGCTTTCCAGCGTCAACTTAAGCTGTGTTGGGTCAAGACAATCATATTCAATTGCATATCCAGGTCTCATGATTTTAACATTTTCCAGGCCAGGGATTGTACGGAGCATGGCAATCTGCACATCTTCAGGCAGACTTGTTGACATCCCCTGCACATAATACTCAGCTGTATCACGTCCCTCAGGCTCCAAAAACACCTGATGTGACAGACGGTCATGAAATCGTACAACTTTATCTTCAATAGAAGGGCAATACCGCGGCCCCACTCCTTTGATGTCTCCTGAATATAATGGAGAGCGATGAAGGTTGTTTTGTATGACCTTATGTGTATTCTCATTAGTATGTGTTAACCAACAAGGCACCTGCTTACCAGAAACTACATCTCCCATAAAAGAAAAAGTCAGCGGCTTTTCATCACCTGGCTGAATCATCATTTTTTCAAAGTCAATAGTATCTTTATGAACACGTGGAGGCGTTCCTGTCTTGAAACGTCTGAGGGATAACCCTAATTTCTTAAGGCTCCCGGACAATTTTCCGCTGGTTAACTGACCGTTTGGCCCTCCTTTGTAATTAAGGCTGCCAATTATTATTCTACCGCTCATATATGTTCCCGTTGTAAGAACAACTGCTCCTGCTTCAAAAAAAGCACCTGTCTGGGTGCCCACACCAATTACACGACCGCCCTTTTCATATATCTTGTCAACTACTGCCTGCTGAAGGTGTATATTTTCGTTTTCCTCCAATACACTACGTACTAACCTCTGATAATGCAGTTTATCGGCTTGGGCACGCAGAGCGTGTACGGCAGGACCTTTTCCCGTGTTTAAAAGCCTTATCTGAATCCTAGTCATATCGATAGCGGCACCCATTTGCCCGCCCAATGCATCTACCTCACGAACCAAGTGACCTTTGGCCGGTCCGCCAATAGCAGGGTTGCACGGCATAAGAGCCACAGCATCTAAATTAATAGTTAACACCAATGTGCGGCACCCGAGCCTGGCGGCAGCCAATGCTGCTTCACAGCCTGCGTGGCCGGCCCCAATGACAATCACATCATATTTTCCGCCCGCATAAGTCATTATTACTCACCCCGTAATCTAACTATTTGCCGATACAAAAAGCTCGGAATATTTCTTCTGCTAAGCTTTCACTCACTGCTTCTCCGGTAATTTCTCCTAGCGAGTCCAAAGCTGTGTGCAAATCTATGGCCAACAAATCTATAGCAAAGCCTTCCTTCAGTGCACCCAGCATTTCGTTCAATGATTGCTGTGCCCTGCGAAGCGCATCTTTATGTCTGACAGAAGTAACCATGGTATGCTCAGGTAACTTTGCTTCACCGTGAAAAACAGCATCAACTATTGCTGTCTCCAGTTTTTCTAAACCCGATTCATGCAAAACAGAAAGTGGTATTAGTGTTCGCGGAGAAACTATTTTAATTAGGCTGCAAAGTTGTTCATCTGCGTTTATTAATAAATCAGTTTTATTCGCAACAACAATACATGCTTTATCTCCTACTGCATTTAATATTTCGCTGTCTTCAGATGAGTATGGCTGAGATGCATCCAAAACAAAAACAACTAAATCCGCTTTTTCCAGTACTTCCCGTGTGCGAGCAACGCCGATTCTTTCGACCTGATCTGCTGTTTCACGGATACCTGCTGTATCAATTATAGTTAACGCAACTCCGCCCAAATTAATACTTTCTTCAAGTACATCCCGTGTGGTGCCGGGAATTTCTGTAACTATAGCCCTTTGTTCTTTTAATAATGCATTTAATAAAGAGCTTTTACCCACATTAGGCCGCCCCACAATCGCCGTACGTATACCCTCTCGAAGAATACGACCGTGATCGGCTGTTTCCAGCAGCGCACTAAGCCGCGCCAGTGCCGGCTCAATATTTCTTAACACCTGTTCACGAGCTAAATCCTCCACATCCTGATGTTCGGGAAAGTCTATTGATGCTTCCATATGAGCCAATAATCTTAATAATGTTTGACTTATTTCTTTAATTTCTCTAGAAAGCCGTCCTTGTAACTGAGCCATTCCCAGCATCATTGCTGTTTCTGTTTTTGCTCGAATAAGCTGAATAACAGCCTCGGCCTGAGCCAAATCTATTCTTCCGTTGATAAAAGCTCTTTGTGTAAATTCCCCTGGCTTCGCCATACGGGCTCCCGCGGCCAATACTAGCTCCAAAGTTTTGCTTAACGGCAAAGCACCGCCATGGCAATTTATTTCCACAACATCCTCCCTTGTATAAGTGTTAGGAGAAAGCATAAAGGTAATGAGCGCCTCATCTATCAACATACCACTTTCAGGGTCTTTAACATATCCATAGTAGAGACGATGACTCTGTGGTTCCTTTATCAGTTTATTAAAATTAAAAACAGCCCCGCCTATTTTTATCGCATTAGGCCCGCTGATTCTAACTATTCCTATGCCGCCTTCTCCCGGAGGAGTAGAAACGGCAGCTATGGTGTCCTCAAGCATATTTCCACCTCTTAAAAAAACCGCCTGCCCTTTTGAGCCGCGGTCTCTTTTATCAAATATTACTTCGGTGCAATAACCACTTTACGATAAGGTTCATTACCTTGACTATATGTGCTCACTGATACATTGTCTTGTAAAACTGAGTGAATAATGCGTCTCTCTTGCGGTGTCATTGGCTCCAATACCACTTCTTTACGGTATTTTACAGCCTTACTTGCAAGATTCAACGCAAGATTCCGCAATGTTTGTTCTCTTTTTTCTCTATATCCCTCGACATCCAAAACCACGCGCATATTTTGGGCAGGATATTTTTTATGATAGGCAACATTTATAAGGTATTGCAGTGCGTTTAAAGTCTGCCCTCTCTTCCCAATAAGCATACCTATTCTTTGCCCGGTAACATTATAGCACAAAGTTTCATCGGTAATTTCGGCTTCGACTTTTCCCTCGACTCCCATATATTCCATAATCTTAATAATAAAATCACTGAGATATTGATTAGGAGATATAACTTCAGTCACACGCACACGAGCTTGCTTAGAACCAATAATTCCAAACAAACCAGGACTTGAGTCAGTCAGTACTTCAACCAAAGCATTTTCAATGGAAATACCTAACTCATTCAGTGCCTTCTGAGTAGCTTCTTCTCTTGTTTTTCCACTTACCTCCAGAGACTTCATCTCTCACTTACCGCTCCCTTCGCTGAGAGTTTATTGAGAAGAAAATGGTGAGCAACGGAAAGAAGGTTATTTACAACCCAATAAAGCACTAATCCTGCGGGAAAGCGCACACTAAAAACTAGCAGCATTAGCGGCATCATAATCATCATTGCTTTTTGTGAGTTATCGGTCATAGTCAACTTTTGCTGTAAATATGTTGTAATACCGGACAATAAAACCATAATATAATATCCGGGGTTTGTCTGCCAAACGCCATCGGCAATTGTAGCTATGGTCATATTCATTGTGAGAAAAACAACATTTTCAATTCCTTCTAAAAGTGCCGGCTCCTGCAGTAAGCGAAACATGGCAATTAAAATAGGAAACTGAAGAATCAAAGGCAAGCATCCGGCTGCCGGATTAACTTTATGAGTCTTCCAAAGCTCCATTGTGGCCTTGTTTAATTTTTCTTTATCATCTTTATACTTTTCTTGTAATTTTTTAATCTCAGGCTGCATTTCTTGCATAGCTTTGGCGCTTGATAACTGTTTGCTTGTTAGCGGAAATGTTACAAAACGCACGAAAATAGTTAGCAAAATAATGGCAAGCCCATAGTTCTGCCCGGTGTTGTTATAAATAATCAGTAATATTTCGCCTAAAAAACCAGCAATAGTATCAATCAATGGTTTAGCCTCCTCTTGTAGGGGGTATTGCATCATATGTTAATATTACATTAAAAAAATAGTCACTCCAAAGGGTCGTATCCGCCACGGTTAAACGGGTGACATCTAATCACCCGTTTAACCGTGAACATAAATCCCTTATAGGCACCATATCGCTCTATTGCTTGCAGCGCATATTGTGAACAGGTCGGGTCAAAACGACATGTTGACGGCTTTAAAGGAGATATGACATTTCTGTAGAATCTAATTATAAATAATAGAAAATATTTCATTATTTATGCACCGCAGGGAGTCTGTTAACATCAAACAGGCCACCTCTCTGCAATAATCGCTTAATGTCAGTGGCGGCCTGTTTAAAATCAAATTCGGCAGCCGGCAAACGGGCAATAAAGACTAGGTCATATCCTGTCTTAATATCACCGGCATAAACTCTATAGGCCTCCCGGAGCAACCTCTTTACACGGTTACGTATTACTGCGTTGCCTATTTTTTTACTTGTTATAAATCCTGTTCTGTTTATGGTTTGATTGTTTGCTGCTTTATAGAGAACCAGGCCCCGTGTAGCACAGGAAACCCCTCGCTGAAAAACTTCTTTATATTCTCTGTTTTTAGTTATGCGTCCGCTTTTTTTCATAAAATAACTCCATTATTATGCAGACAATCTTTTCCTTCCCTTAGCACGCCGTCTTTTAATAACTAAGCGTCCTGCCGCTGTAGACATACGGCTGCGGAAACCATGTATGCGTTTTCTTTTTCTTATTTTTGGCTGAAAAGTTCTTTTCACTCTTTATTGCACCTCCTACCAAGCTATAGATAAAGTTATCCTTGCCCATATCACACAGATTATAACTTTTTCCTTATTTAATGTCAAGGTTTAAGACCTAGGATTATTAAGTAATCGCTATTGCAGCAAAGATTGGTTTTTGTTAATATTAATATGCAAAATAGCAAAAAATTAACGTTTATTATCCTGTTAATAACAATGTGGATACGTTTCTTTTTTAGATGGAAAATTTACTGTGAAATAAGCATTTAGTGCTTTATCCACAATTAATGTTAATAACTATGCATAATTG
>DLMZ01000045.1:31928-32730 GCA_002479415.1 Firmicutes bacterium UBA7523 | reverse complement strand
TGCATAATTGTGGATAATTTGTTTTTCAGTCGATTATAAAACCATTTTTTTTGTTAATAACTAACGCTCTGTTTTTTTAATTCAGGAGGTAGTCTATAATGGAACAAGATTTATTTGAACTCTGGCAAAATATTCTAGTTGAAGTTGAGAAAAAAGTCAGCAAACCAAGCTTTGAAACTTGGTTAAAAACTACACGGCCTGTTTCACTTAATAAAGAGACTCTTGTAGTCAGTGCTCCTAATGATTTTACAAGAGACTGGCTGCAGGGACACTACAGTGAGTTAGTAGATAAAACAATTACTGAAGTAGCAGATCTTAATTGTCAAGTTAAGTTTGTTACCCCGAGAAATCATCAAGATGATTGTATCAATGTTAATGAAGAAGTGGCTTTGCCGCGAATAAATAATGATTTTACTGCATTACAAAATTCTGTATGGCTAAACCCTAAATACACGTTTGATACATTCGTAATTGGAAACAGTAACCGCTTTGCTCACGCAGCTTCTTTAGCTGTTTCTGAAGCACCGGCAAGGGCATATAATCCTTTTTTTATATACGGCGGTGTGGGATTAGGGAAAACTCATCTTATGCATGCCATTGCACACCATGTTATAGAAGCAACTCCTTCTTGCAAGGTTGTCTACATTTCTTCCGAGAAATTTACTAATGAATTTATTAATTCAATTCGTGACAATAAGACCGTAGATTTTCGCAATAAATACCGTAATATCGATATCTTATTAATTGATGATATTCAGTTCCTGGCCGGCAAAGAACAAACTCAGGAAGAGTTTTTCCATAC
>DLMZ01000045.1:297-31721 GCA_002479415.1 Firmicutes bacterium UBA7523 | reverse complement strand
ATTCAACAACCTGATTTAGAAACAAGGATTGCTATTTTGCGCAAGAAAGCATCTTTAGAAAAAATATCCATTAGTAATGATGTAATGCTATTTATTGCTGATAAAATCGTTACCAACATTCGTGAGCTTGAAGGTGCTTTTATTCGTGTAATAGCTTATTCTTCACTTACAAACCGCTCAATAGATGTATCTTTGGCAGAAGAAGCTTTAAAAGGGATTATTGACAATAAGAATAAACATAAGATTATTACTATCGAACAGATTCAAAAAGAAGTGGCCGAACATTTTGCTGTAAAACCTGATGAATTAAGAGCAAAAAAAAGAACAAAAAATGTTACTCTGCCACGGCACGTTGCTATGTATCTTGCTAGAGAATTAACAGACGCATCTCTGCCCAAAATCGGTGAAGATTTTGGGGGACGAGACCATACAACAATAATGCATGCGCATAAAAAAATGACTGCTGATATAAATAATGATTCCCAGCTTAAATCAATCATCGAACAAATAATCGTTAAAATTAACAATTGTTAATAAAATGTGGATAAAGTGATGATATTTTGTTATTATCCTATTAATAAAATACTTGTAGTTGTGATTATGTGTTTTATGTGGATAAAAAAGAAGGTTTGTCCACTAAGCCGTCCACAGCTGCGAAGGTTTGTACAGTATAGCAAAAAAACGCTTTTACACAGTATACACATCCCTTAATACTATTACTGCTAAATAATATTATATTAATAACAGTTTAATATATGCCAAAAAATTGGAGGTGCAAAATGCGTCTATCAGTATCACGAGCTTTGCTGGCAGAACATATGCAAACAGTAGCAAAAGCAGTTCCCGGAAAAATTAATACCTCAGTTCCTGAAGGAGTACTATTGGAAAGCAGTGATGAGGTAGTGACTATTGCTGCTACAAACTTAGAAATTGGTATTCGCACATCTTTTACTGCTCCCCATGAAGCCTCGGGAAAAGTTGTATTACCTGCTAAAATAATTGAAATCATTAAGCGTTTACCTGGAGACATTGTTGATATATCCGTTGACGAAAATAGCTTTCTTACCGAGATTAAAAGTGAACAGTCTGAATTTCAAATTTACGGCTTATCTGCTGAAGAATTCCCATTATTTCCCGAATTTTCTCCAGAAGAAGCACAATATAGCTTTCAAGTAGAAGCTGCCTACTTTAAGAGAGCATTAAAACAAACATTGTTTGCAGTATCTCACGATGAAGGAAAACCAGCTTTCACTGGAATATATCTCACATTTAACGAAAGTGAACTATTTTTTGCCGCTTCGGATACATTTAGATTAGCGGCTACGTCCTGTCCTGTTTCTTTTAGCGGAAAAAAAATATCTATTCTTGTTCCAGCAAAAAACCTTCAAGAGGTTATCAGAATTTTTGGGGAAGAAGAAAAAACAATTGAAGGAGTAATTGTAAAAAACCAACTTCTTCTCTCATCTGGGGAAAGAAAAATATTTTCACGATTATTAGATGAAAACTTTCCCAACATTGAAAGAGTAATTCCAAAGAATTTCATAGGCCAAGCTTTAATTAAGATTACACCTTTTTTACATGCATTGGAAAGAGCGGCTTTACTCTCCGAGGGAATGAACTATATTGCCAGAATTTCTATAAGTGAGGGAATAATTACTATTCGGGCCGCATCAAAATACGGTAAAATTCAAGAAACAGTTGAAGTGCAGTATCAAGGCGAAGATATGGAATTATCTTTAAATATGCGCTTTATTATTGATATGCTCAAAGTTTGCGAAGGAGAGTATTGTATATTAAAGATTAACGGCCAGAATAAACCTTGTGTTTTTATAGACTCTTTACATGAAGACTATATCTACCTTGTTCTCCCTATTAGGGTAGATCCTGAAATAAAGGAGAATGATATTGCGAATTGATAGTCTTGTATTACATAATTTCCGCAATTATTTATGTCTTAAACTAAGCTTTGACAATCATTTTAATTTGTTTATCGGTGCCAATGGTCAAGGTAAGACAAACTTAATTGAAGGTATCAATTTTTTAGCAACAGGAAAATCTCTACGTACTCGCAATGAAGAAGAGTTAATACTATGGGGAAAAGATAATTGCTCAGTTTCAGCTAAGGTAGGCTACTCTCACAGAGAAAGTTCTTTACAGATTAGCCTTCATGCAGCAGATAGAAAAAAAACTTATAGTGTTAACGGCTTGATGCAGAAGAAAAGGGATTTTACGGGAAAACTAACTACTGTTATTTTTACTCCTGATGATTTAGCCATTGTGAAAGGTGCTCCGGGTATTAGGAGAAAATTTATAGATGATGAAATTAGTAAAGTTTCTCCTGTTTACGAAAACGAGATTAATAGATATCAGCATGTATTGAGGCAAAGAAATTATTTACTAAAAACTCATCGTAAAAAAATACTGGGTTCGGATGAACTTATCGGTTGGAATGAACAGCTTGCCCTACTTGGAGCAAAAATAGTAAGTAAAAGATTTTCTGTTATCCGTCGCTTAAGCTTATTGTCAAGACTGGCACAGCGACGACTGACTAAAAGAACAGAAAGTCTTGATATTAATTACCATTCATCCTTTATGGCTCAAGATCAAGACTATACAGATTTACCGCTATTAACAGAATTATTTTTAAATAACTTATCAGAGAAAAAAGAACAGGAGGCTTGTTTGGGACAAACTTTAACAGGGCCTCATCGTGATGATTTTTATTTTATTTTAAACGGGCGTGATGCACGTTTTTTTGCATCACAAGGACAGCAAAGAACTTTAGTTCTTTCCCTAAAAATAGCGGAACTGGAATTTATCAAAGGGGAGACAGGAGAGTTTCCCGTTTTACTTTTTGATGATGTTTTCTCCGAGTTAGATGAAGATAGGAGAAATGCATTGTTAGATGTTTTAGACAGCCGCATCCAAATCTTTATTTCCGGGACAGAAGCAGATAAGCTTGGAAAAATAAAAGCATCAGGCAAATTATTTCAAGTAGTTGGTGGAGAGGTGAAATAATTGAATACTGTGGGCGAAGTCCTAAAAAAAACATTGAGTAAACTTCCGTCAGCTAAAAAAATAAAAGGACAAATGCTTATCGATGCTTGGCCCGCAGCAGTTGGAGAAAAAATTTCCCGGAAGAGCAGGGCATTATCTGTTGATAATGGAATACTATTTGTTTGGGTAAACGACTCTGTTTGGGCGCAGCACCTTTCTCTTCAAAGAAAAAAAATTATTACTCAGTTACATCGTTTAACAGGAACACGTCTATTGAAAGATATTCGTTTTCAAGTAGGGGGTTGTCCCCCGGAACCTGAAATTACAGATATTCATTTACCACGTGAAAACTGGCGTGAAATAATGCTAGAAGAAAGCGACTTAATTAAAATAGATGAAATGCTTCGAGAAACAGGGCTTTCTACTGACTTGGAGGGTAAAGTAAGGGAACTTTATATAGCACAAAAAAAGAAAAACAATTGGCTTTTGGAGAAAGGTTGCCTACCTTGCAAGCATTGCGGCATGCCCGTTGATTCACTTGTACATGAAGAATATTGTTCTTGCTGTAGTGCAGAAAGATAAAAAAGGGAAAACTAAAAATAATAAAGCTATATCTAATAATATAGGGAGGAAGCATAATGTTTTTACATATTGGGGGTTCCCGTACCGTAGCTGTTAAAGACATAGTTGGCATATTTGATATTCGCATTAAAGAAAAGCAATGCAACAAGGAGTTTTTGCAAGCAACAAGAGAGATAAAAATAGCGGAAGACGAAGAAGAAGTGAAATCATTCATTGTTGTAAATAATGGAGTAAGCTATTCTCCGATAGCTCCGGGCACGTTAAAGAAACGTTTTCAGGAAAATATCTTCGACAAATAACTATCTGACTAACTGAGCTATTCAGTTAGTCGTAATTAGTTCACCGAAGGCAACTGGGAGGTTAAGATTGTGGTAGAAGAAAATAATAATAATAACACAAATAACAACCACTATGATGAGTCACAAATTCAAGTTTTAGAAGGCTTAGAAGCAGTGCGGCTTCGTCCCTCTATGTATATTGGATCTACTGGACCTAGAGGTCTGCACCATCTAGTTTTTGAGATAGTGGACAACAGTATTGACGAGGCGTTGGCCGGTTTTTGCGAAAATATTCATGTTAGCATCGGTGATGATAACGTCATTACCGTTGTTGATGATGGCCGCGGTATTCCTGTTGGTGAACATCCAAAGATGAAGAAGCCGGCAGTGGAAGTAGTGCTGACTGTTCTTCATGCTGGAGGTAAGTTCGGCGGTGAAGGATATAAGGTTTCCGGCGGTCTGCATGGTGTAGGTGTTTCTGTGGTAAATGCGCTTTCTCAGTGGCTTGAGGTTGAAGTACAGCGAGAAGGCCAAACTTACAATATGAGATTTGAGCAGGGAAAACCAGTTACAGAGTTAAAAGTTGTAGGAAAGACAAAAAAAACAGGTACAAAAGTAACTTTTAAAGCAGACGGTTCAATTTTTGAAACACTTAACTACCAATATGATACTCTGGCTCAAAGATTACGGGAATTAGCTTTTTTAAATAAGGGAATTAGAATTACTCTTGAAGATACTCGTTTGGGACAAGAGAAACAAGAAAGCTATAAATACGACGGCGGGATTAAATCTTTTGTTGAGTACCTAAATAAAAACAAAGAATCAATCCATAAAAAGGTTATTTATTTGGAACAAGAAAAAGAGGATTGCTGCCAGGTTGAAATTGCTCTTCAGTTCCATGACGGTTATAACGAAATGATTCTTTCTTTTGCTAATAATATTAGAACCCATGAGGGTGGTTCCCACGAAATGGGTTTTAAATCTGCAATGACCCGCCTTTTCAATGATTATGCACGAAAAAATAATTTATTAAAAGAAAATGAAAGTAATGTAAGCGGTGAAGATATAAGAGAAGGGCTTACAGCTGTAATAAGCGTTAAGCTTTTGCATCCTCAGTTTGAAGGCCAGACAAAAACTAAGCTTGGTAACAGTGAAATGCGCGGAATAGTAGATTCATTTCTTTATGAGGAGCTTGGCACATTTCTTGGTGAAAATCCCGCAATTGCGCGTCGTTTAATCGAAAAATCAGTAAGTGCAGCACGAGCTAGAGAAGCTGCGCGTAAAGCTCGGGAGTTGGCTAGGCGCAAAAGCGCGCTGGAAATTACTTCACTACCAGGTAAGTTGGCCGACTGTGTGAGTCGTGACCCATCAATGTGTGAAATTTATCTTGTTGAGGGTGACTCTGCTGGCGGTTCTGCAAAACAAGGGCGTGACCGTAAATTCCAAGCAATTTTACCCCTTAGAGGAAAAATTATCAATGTGGAAAAAGCCCGCTTAGACAAAATACTGGCCAATGAGGAAATTCGCACAATTATTACAGCTTTAGGAACGGGAATTTCCACCGACTTTGATTTATCCCGGGCCCGTTATCATAAAATTATTATTATGACTGACGCAGATGTGGACGGTTCACATATTCGCACTCTGCTACTAACATTTTTCTATCGCTATATGCAGCCGCTTATTGATGCCGGCTATGTTTATATTGCCCAACCACCGTTGTATTTGCTAAAAAAGAAGCAGAAGGAACATTATGTTTATACTGATGATGCGTTAAACAAGCTCTATAAAGAATTAGGCGGCAGGGAAGGAACATCTTTGCAGCGCTATAAAGGTCTGGGGGAAATGAATCCGGAGCAGCTTTGGTCTACAACCATGGATCCGGAAAAAAGGACAATCCTTCAAGTAACCATGGAAGACGCAATTCGTGCCGATGATATGTTTACTGTTTTGATGGGTGATAAAGTAGAACCAAGGCGTGATTTTATTGAGAAATATGCCCGAGATGTTCGCAACCTGGATATTTAAGAAGCTTGTAAGGGAGGGAAATGAGGATAATGGAATTTACCCACGGTAAAATATTGCCGATGCCTATTCACGAAGAAGTTAAAAATTCATTTATGGATTATGCCATGAGTGTAATTGTGAGCCGTGCGTTGCCGGATGTGCGCGATGGCTTGAAGCCTGTGCACAGACGTATTTTGTATGCTATGTATGAACTAGGAATGTGGCCGGAAAAGCCGCATAAAAAATCTGCACGTATTGTCGGTGAAGTTCTTGGTAAGTATCATCCTCATGGTGATACGGCAGTGTATGATGCAATGGTACGCTTGGCTCAGGATTTTTCCAGCCGCTATCCTCTAGTAGACGGACACGGCAACTTTGGTTCTGTGGACGGTGACCCCGCCGCAGCAATGCGTTACACTGAAGTTAGAATGGCAAAAATAACCCGCGAAATGTTATCAGACATAGAAAAAGAAACTATAGATTATCGACCGAACTTTGACGATACACTTGAAGAACCAGTAGTTCTGCCGTCCCGTTTTCCTAATTTATTATTAAACGGGTCTTCCGGTATTGCTGTGGGAATGGCTACAAATATTCCTCCACACAACCTACGGGAAGTGGCTGATGCCATTATTCATATGATTGAAAATCCTGACTGTGAGGATCAGGAAATTTTAGGACATATCAAAGGACCAGACTTTCCCACGGGGGGAATGATTTTAGGGCGGGAAGGAATTCGCAGTGCTTATCGCAGCGGGCGGGGAATCATTAAAATACGTGCGCTCACACAGATAGAGCGTATGGAAAACGGTAAATCCAGAATTTGTGTAACTGAACTGCCTTTTCAGGTTAATAAAGCACGGACAATCGAAAAAATCGCCGAACTTGTTAAGGAAAAAAAGCTGGAGGGAATTACTGACTTAAGAGACGAATCAGATCGCACCGGGATGCGTATTGTAATAGAGCTAAAAAGAGAAACAAATCCTCAGGTTGTGCTAAACCAATTATTTAAATTTACTCAACTGCAGCAAACATTTGGTATTATTATGCTAGCCTTGGTTGATAACAAGCCAAAGGTATTAAATTTACGTGAAATACTAACTCATTATCTTGATTATCAGAAGGACGTTATCACAAGAAGGACACAATATGACTTACGCAAAGCGGAAGAACGTGCCCATATTCTAGAAGGCTTACGCATTGCACTTAATAATTTGGATGCGGTAATTAAGCTTATTCGTGCTTCCCGTACCACAGAAGAAGCAAAAAACGGGTTAATAGAAAAGTTTAGCCTAACAGAAATTCAAAGCCAGGCAATATTAGATATGCGTTTACAGCGCCTAACAGGGCTGGAAAGAGAAAAACTTGAAGCGGAGTACCTCGAGCTCATTAAAAAGATATCTTATTTGCGTGAAATACTAGCAAATGAGCGGTTAGTTTATCAAATTATTAAAGAAGAGCTGCAAATTATCAGAGATAAGTTTGGCGATGACAGAAGGACAAGTATTGTTGCCCACGAAGATGATTTTTCTGTCGAAGATTTAATTGCGCAAGAAGATATGGTCGTTACACTGACACATAACGGTTATATTAAGCGATTACCGGTAACAACCTATAAGGTACAGCGCCGCGGCGGACGTGGCGTAACTGCAATGGGAACAAAAGGTGACGACTTTGTGGAGCATGTCTTTATTGCTTCTACTCACGATTATCTTTGTTGCTTTACAAACCGGGGTAGATTGTATCGGGTTAAAGTTTTTGAAATTCCAGAGGCCAGCCGTCAGGCTCGGGGCGTAGCCATTGTAAACCTGCTGGCTGTGGAGCCCGGCGAGCATGTTACTACAGTAATCCCTGTAAAGGACTTTAATAAAGGACAATTTATGTTTATGGCCACCCGTGAGGGTTATGTGAAAAAAACACCTTTGGAAGAGTTTAATAATCCGCGCAAGGGTGGTTTAATTGCACTAACACTAGGTGAAACAGATGAACTTATTGATGTTCGTCTCACTGATGGCAAGCACAATGTTGCGCTGGTTACATACCATGGGTTATTTATTCGCTTTGAAGAAGGAAACGTTCGGCCCATGGGACGAACTGCCAGGGGTGTGCGTGGAATTCATCTTGCTAAAGGAGATAAGGTTATAACTTTGGAAACAGTATCTCCTAATTTTGAGAAAGAAACGGAAGTCTTGGTCGTTACAGAGAATGGATTTGGCAAGAGAACTCCGTTTAGTGATTATCGTACACAGACAAGGGGAGGCAAGGGAATATACACAATCCGCGTACTGGAGAAAAACGGACCGGTGGTTGGTGTAAAAGTAGTTCGCCCCGGAGATGAAATTATGATAATTACAGCCAAAGGCGTTGTTATCAGGCAGGGAATATCCGAAATATCCGTGCAAGGACGTCATACTCAAGGAGTTACCTTGATTCGCTTGGATGAAGGAGATAGAGTAGTTAGCATAGCTAGGGTGATAACGGAGGAAAACGAAGATTAAGGAAGGAAAGCCATGAGTAAACGCAGAAAATCTGTGATAAACAGGATATTCCCCTATGTTTTACTGCTGGCAATAGCTTTTCTAATCGGCCGATATTCTTTGTTCCAGGAGCCGTGGGTGTACCCGGAGCATCCGCACAGTTACGATGTGGTTGTGATAAGTAATAGCTTGGCTGGCGCTGCCGCTGCTCTAACTGCTGCGGAAAATGGAGCTGATGTCTTTTATTTGGAGTTAAAGGATTCTGGCTTCATGGAATTTCCGTCATTTTCCCCTGCATTTTGGGCATCGGCCACGATGACTCAAGCAGAGCAGGAAGTTATGTATTCTCCTGAGGATATGGCACAGGAAATTTTTTTGGCAGGTAAAGAAAAAGGAAATTACAAACAAATTCTTCGCCTTAGCCAGGAGTCTGCGGAAGCGCTGTTATGGCTGGAGCAAGTTACAGGAGTGATTTTTTCAAAGCTGTACAATCCGCAGTTATCGCCGGGGCTGCATCTTCCTGTTGTGGGGCAAGCAGAAAACTTTGTTTTTTCATCAATTCAAAAAGGTCTGGAAAGACTTTTAAGCGGTTATTCCAGGGATTTGTTGCCGCAGAGAATTATAATGGAAAAGGGACGAGTTGCAGGAATAATTCTGAAGGACGGCGACGAAGAAATTGAATTTCGCTGCAAGGCAATAATACTGGCTAACGGAGAAGACAGTTATGGAGTCGGTATTAATATGGCCGTGGCTGCAGGTGCAAAAACAGAAGATCGCGGGCATACTCCCAAATTTCCAGTATATTCACCGTCAGGGGCAAGGGTAGTAGAGGTAAATTTTCCAGGGGCTTTATTAATAAGCAAAACAGGAGAGCCGCTTTCTTCGGACGGAAGCTTGTCAGCGATAATTAGTGCCGGCGGCGGAAAAATATATGTTTTAGCTGATTCAAGCAAATATTATTTGAATGATAACTTTGTTTATTTTGAAAATTTGTCTAGTCTGGCGGTTGAATATGGGCTTGATGAGGAAGATTTGCTACAGATTGCTATAGAACTATTACCTCCTTACTATGTAGCTGTTCTTGAGTTAGCTTCCGTACCAACGGGGAAATTGCAGGTAGATGAAGAGTATCGGGTATTGGGAGGCGACGGGGAAGTTTCCGGCCTTTTTGCAACGGAAATTTTTACTGTTGGATTGCATGGTCAGAGCGCTATTTTAGATTTAGTTCTTAGTGAAATGATTACAGGCGGACGATTGTCTGGAATAGGAGCGGCAAAGCAAGCTTTGCGCTAGTTTTGCATGCTTGCTAAGCATAGTTTATTATTGAATAGTTTGAAAAAAAATGATATAGTTATTAGCATACTTAAAAAGATACCTAGATTAGGGTTTGTTGAAAAGTAAAAGATGCTTAGTAGTATAGGTAACAGGGAGGTGCCTCGATGACAGAAAAAAGGCCTGTAAAAATTACGGACACATCTTTTAGGGATGCACACCAGTCTCTTATGGCTACCAGGATGAAGACTGCGGATATGCTTGGTGTTGCGGAACTAATGGATGGTATCGGCTTTCATTCTATGGAGGTTTGGGGCGGTGCTACTTTTGACAGTTGTATGCGTTTCTTGGATGAAGATCCCTGGGAACGCTTACGTATGTTGCGCTCTGTTCTAAAAAAGACAAAGCTGCAGATGTTGTTGAGGGGACAGAACCTTGTGGGCTACCGCAATTACGCCGACGATGTAGTTGAAGCCTTTATTGGTAAAGCGGTGGAAAACGGCATTGATATCATAAGAATATTTGATGCTTTAAACGATGTTCGCAATATGTCTAAAGCAATGGAGATGACCCGTCGGGAGGGAGCTCACGCTCAGGCAACGCTTTCTTATACACTTTCTCCCGTTCATAATTTGGAGTATTTTGTTAAGCTGTCTAAGCAGTTGGTTGATATGGGCGCGGATTCCATTGCTATTAAAGATATGGCCGGGCTTATTTCACCGTATGATACATACGACTTGGTTACCCAATTAAAAGCAACTGTTGATGTACCAATTCAGCTCCACTGCCATTATACCAGTGGTATGGCTTCCATGGCTTATTTAAAAGGGATTGAGGCCGGTGTAGATGTGGTAGATACTGCTTGCTCACCGCTGGCACTGGGTACATCTCAGCCTCCTACCGAGAGCATTGTGGCGGCACTCAAAGGAACAGAATATGATACTGGGCTGGATTTGTCATTGCTCTCAAAAGCAAGTGAGTTTTTTAAAGATATTAGAAAGAATTATCATATTCCGCTTGAAATTGCTTTGGGAGTGGACACCAATGTTCTTACCTATCAAATACCCGGTGGAATGATTTCCAATCTTGCTTCTCAGTTGGCACAGCAAAAAGCAAGCCATCTCTTGCCACAAGTATTGCAGGAGGTTCCTCGTGTGAGAGAGGATTTAGGCTTTCCTCCTCTGGTTACACCTTCCTCTCAGATTGTGGGCAGTCAAGCGGTGGTCAATGTTTTGCTCGGCGAGCGCTATAAGATGATTTCCACAGAGGTAAAAAATTATATTCGCGGCCTTTACGGTCGTTCACCTGCGCCAATGAATGCGGAGTTACAAAAAAAGGTGCTAGGTGATGCAGAACCTTCATTGTGTCGTCCCGCTGATTTATTAAAACCACAAATGGAGGATGCGGCCAAAGAGATAGGAGAAATGGCTGAAAGTCAGGAAGATGTGATTTCATACGCCATATTCCCGCAGGTTGCTGAGTCGTTCTTTAAAAGACGCAGTGGCTTGGAACCGCCAATTTGTGAGTCGGAAAAATGCGGTTTTTCACCTGAAGCGAAACCCTCCGAAAAGCCAACTAAAAAAGAAGCCGACTTTGGTTTGCTTTATACATTGGATTCGGAGCTTTTATTCGAAGAATTAGATATTCTGGCCTATCCCGTAGCTTAAAAGAATAGCTCTCTTTTGGCGAAAGGATTAAGATAACGCCGAAGGTAAATCCTCTCGGCCTCAATGTTTGGGCGAGAGGATTTATCTATTAGTTTCGTGTAGAGTAGTATACGGTATTAAGGGAGGAGAAACCGGATGCGCAGCGATAAAATGAAAAAGGGATTGGAACGAGCGCCTCATCGCTCATTACTGAAAGCAATGGGATGGGTTGAAGAGGAGATGGAACGGCCGCTAATTGGTGTTGTAAACTCGGCCAGCGATTTTGTTCCTGGGCATAAGCATCTGCATACAATTGCCGCGGCAGTTAAGGAAGGAGTTCGCATGGCAGGCGGTACACCTATGGAGTTTTTTACAATAGGTGTCTGTGACGGTTTAGCCATGAACCATCAGGGAATGCACTATTCGCTGGCAAGTCGGGAGCTAATTGCCGATTCTGTGGAAGTTATGGTTAACGCACATCCTCTTGACGGTCTGGTTTTTATCCCTAATTGTGATAAAATTATCCCCGGGATGCTCATGGCGGCGGCACGCTTGAACCTGCCTGCTGTTTTTGTTAGCGGCGGGCCTATGGCAGCCGGCCGTTTTCACGGGCGAGCTGTTGATTTAAGCAATGTTTTTGAAGGTGTAGGTAAAGTGAAAGCTGGTAAGATGTCACCGGAGGAATTAAGTGAGTTGGAAGAATGCGCCTGTCCCGGGTGTGGATCATGCGCCGGAATGTTTACAGCCAATTCAATGAACTGTATTACCGAAGCTTTGGGGATGGGACTACCCGGAAACGGAACTGTGCCGGCTACATCGGCTGCTCGCCTACGTTTGGCAAAAAGAGCTGGAATACAAGTAATGGAGGCGGTTAAGCAAGACTTAACTCCTTGCCGAATCCTTACTGAAAGTGCATTTCGTAATGCATTAACCGTAGATATGGCGCTAGGCTGCTCTACAAACACCGTACTGCACTTGCCGGCCATTGCTCATGAAGCCGGAGTGGATTTGAATTTGGATTTAATTGATGATATTAGCGGGAGCACGCCTCAGCTTTGCAAATTATCACCTGCAGGGGATAACCATATTGAGGATTTGGCTGCTGCTGGCGGTATTCAAGCAGTGATGAAAAGATTGTCAGAAAGGTCTTTGTTAGACGAAAACAGTTTAACCGCCAGTGGTCTTACTACAGGGCAGCAATTTGCCGAGGCTGTTGTTCTGGATGATGAAATTATTCGCCCTCTGGACAGACCGTTTAGTGAAAGCGGCGGAATTGCCGTATTGCGCGGCAACTTGGCTCCTGACGGCGCTGTGGTAAAGCAGGGTGCAGTGGCACCTGAAATGATGAAGAAAACAGGGCGAGCTCGGGTTTTTGACAGTGAAGAAGCTTCTGTAGAAGCAATATTGAGTGGTACAATTAAAGCGGGTGATATTATTGTTATTCGCTATGAAGGTCCTAAGGGCGGCCCGGGGATGAGGGAAATGCTTACACCTACATCGGCTGTGGCCGGGATGGGCTTAGATCGTGATGTAGCGCTTATTACAGACGGACGTTTTTCAGGAGCTACCCGAGGCGCTTCTATTGGACACGTTTCTCCGGAAGCTATGGAGAAGGGGCCGATTGCGGCAGTACGCGAAGGAGATACAATTATTGTGGATATTCCTAACCGTCGTCTTGATATAGATATTTCTGCAGAAGAGTTGGCGGAACGGCTAAGTTCGCTTGAACTGCCGGAACCTAAAATTACAAAGGGGTATTTGGCAAGATATGCCAAGCAGGTTACTTCCGCTAACACTGGAGCAGTCTTTAATAAATAACAACATCAGCTGTATATATGCACAATTTAATAAGGTGTGTTGATTAGCGATACTAAAATAATGGGAGGCAAAAATAATGTTAAAAATGTTTTATGATCAAGATGCAAATCTTGAGCTGTTACAAGGAAAGACAGTAGCTGTTATGGGCTACGGAAGCCAGGGGCATGCCCAGGCTCAAAACCTGAAAGATTCCGGAATTGATGTGGTGGTCGGGCTGCGTAAGGGCAGCAGCCGCTGGGCTGAAGCCGAAGCTGCCGGCTTAAAGGTTATGACTGTGGCTGATGCAGCTAAAGCGGCCAGTGTTATTCAAATTCTGTTGCCGGATGAAACTCAGCGGCAGGTTTATGAAGCAGACATTAAACCTTATCTTAACGAGGGCGACGCTCTAGTGTTTTCTCATGGCTTTAACATACACTTTCAACAGATTGTACCCCCTGCTAATGTGGATGTCTTTATGGTTGCGCCGAAAAGCCCGGGTCATTTAGTTCGCCGTACATATACAGAAGGTGCCGGGGTTCCAGGGTTGATTGCTATTTATCAGAATTATTCCGGCAAAGCTTTAGAATTAGGCTTGGCATATGCTAAAGGGATTGGTTGTACAAGAGCTGGAGTTATAGAGACAACATTCAGGGAAGAAACAGAGACAGATTTATTTGGCGAGCAGGCTGTTCTTTGCGGCGGCTTATCTGAGCTTATCAAAGCAGGCTTTGATACGCTGGTTGAAGCTGGATATCAGCCCGAAATCGCTTATTTTGAATGCTTACATGAACTGAAACTGATTATCGACCTGATTTATCAGGGAGGTCTTTCATATATGCGCTATTCAATTTCCGGTACTGCAAAATACGGGGATTTCGTTACAGGCAAACGGGTTATTACAGATGAAACTCGTAAGGAAATGAAAAAAATACTGTCTGAAATTCAAACAGGAGCTTTTGCACGCAACTGGATTTTGGAGAATCAGGCTAACCGCGCCTTTTTCAATGCAACTGACCGCATTGAAAAGGAACATTCCATTGAAAAAGTGGGTAAAGAGCTGCGCAGGATGATGTCCTGGATTGACGCAAAAGAAGATTTCTAAATAATTGTAAAGGCAGGAAATAACCGTGGGAATGACCATAGCAGAAAAAATCCTGGCCAAACATGCCGGCAGAGATAATGTACGGCCGGGTGAATTAGTGAATGCCAAGGTAGACTTGGTATTGGGAAATGATATTACAGCACCTGTGGCAATAAAAGAATTTAGAAAGATTGGGGTAGAGAAAGTCTTTGACAAGGACCGTATTGCCCTGGTTCCCGATCACTTTACGCCAAACAAAGATATTCAATCAGCGGAACAGAGTAAAATACTCCGCGAGTTTGCGCGAGAGCAAGATATTACTTACTATTTTGAAGTAGGCCGTATGGGCATTGAACATGCTCTTCTTCCTGAGGAAGGCTTGACCTTGCCTGGAGAAATTATTATCGGCGCCGATTCTCATACTTGTACGTATGGTGCGGTGGGAGCATTAGGCACCGGCGTTGGCAGTACCGATATGGCTGCGGCCATGGCGCTTGGTGAAGCTTGGTTTAAAGTGCCCCCAACTTTAAAGTTTATATTTGACGGAAAGCTTGGCCCCTGGGTCAGCGGTAAGGATTTAATTCTATATTTGATTGGCAAGATTGGTGTTGATGGAGCTCTTTACCGCTCTATGGAATTTGTGGGACCTGTAATCACAGCGCTTTCCATGGACAGCAGGCTAGCTATGAGCAATATGGCCATTGAGGCGGGAGCTAAATGTGGAATTATTGCTCCGGATGAAACAACCCTGGCTTATGTAACTCCAAGGGCGAAGAGGGCGTTTGAGCCGGTTTATGCTGATGAAGATGCAGAATACGAAAAAGTCTATACTTTTGACTGCAACGAGATTGAGCCACAGGTTGCATTTCCGCATCTGCCGGAAAATACACGAGGTGTTAGCGATGCAGGTGAAGTTATTCTTGATCAAGTAGTCATAGGTTCTTGCACAAACGGCAGGATGGAAGACTTGCGTATAGCAGCTGAGATTCTTAAAGGAAAGAAGGCTCACAAGAATTTGCGCTTACTTATTATCCCCGGCACTCAGAATATCTACCGACAGGCAATGCACGAAGGTTTGATAGATATTTTCCTAGATGCGGAAGCGGTAGTAAGCACTCCTACTTGCGGTCCATGCTTAGGCGGACATATGGGCATCTTAGCCAAGGGTGAAAAAGCATTGGCTACAACTAACCGCAACTTTGTAGGACGCATGGGCCATGTGGGAAGTGAAGTATATCTTTCCAACCCTGCAGTAGCAGCAGCTTCGGCAGTAACAGGAAAAATCTCAGCTCCATGGGAGGTGCTGTGATGAAAGGAAAAGCTTGGAAGTTTGGTGCAGACATTGATACAGACGCAATTATACCTGCCCGGTACCTTAACACTTCAGATCCTGCGGAATTGGCTAAGCATGTAATGGAGGACGCAGATGCGTCTTTCCCCTCCAAAGTGAAAAAAGGTGAAATAATCGTTGCTTTGAAAAATTTCGGCTGCGGCAGTTCACGTGAGCATGCTCCTATCGCTATTAAAGAGGCGGGTATTTCTTGTGTAATTGCCCACTCCTTTGCTCGAATTTTTTACCGCAACTCAATTAACATTGGTCTCCCTATTTTGGAAAGCCCAGAGGCAGCGGAAAAAATTAAAGAGGGCGACGAGGTTAGCGTTGACCTGGAGAGCGGTACTATTAGCAATTTGACAACCGGGGAAACATATAAGTCAGCTCCTTTTCCTCCCTTTATGCGTGAAATTATGGATAAAGGCGGATTAATTGCTTACGTACAGTGGCGGATAAGCTCAGATAATGTTTAATTCTCCGAGGAGGTGAACATTTTGGCTGTTTTTAAGTGCCCTCAATGCGGTTATGAGCGGGAAGCGCGGTGCAAACCCAAAAAGTGTCCTACTTGTAACGAGCAGGTAGCATTTGAAAAAAAGGAAGAACAGACTAATAATGAAAAATAAGACATATAATAAGAAGGCATCAATTCGATGCCTTCTTATTTTTTATGATAATCAATTTCTATTTTGAGAAAGATTTACAGCTAGAGAAGGATTTCATTAACGGCTAGTCGAAGATAGCTTAGGAAATTACCATAATATAATTTCTATTAAGTCTGAGGAGGCATTGGCGTGAAAAATTACACAACCGAACAAATCCGCAACGTCGCTTTGATTTCGCACGGCGGCGCAGGAAAAACCTCTTTGGCCGAGGCGATGCTTTACACATCCGGGGCCATTACTCGCCTCGGAAGGTCGGATACCGGCACAACAACTACAGACTTTGATCCTGAAGAAGTAAAACGGCAAATAACAATTAATACTTCATTGGCTCCAATTGAATGGGGCGGCAAAAAAATAAACATACTGGACACTCCGGGATACTTTGATTTTATCGGCGATGTGGCCGGAGCTATGCGGGTGGCAGATGCAGCAGTAGTTATTGTATCAGCTGTTTCCGGTGTAAAAGTAGGAACGGAAAAAGTATGGACGTATGCAAATGAAAATAATATGCCCAGGTTAGTGTTTATCAATAAAATGGATAGGGAAAATGCAAATTATGATCGAACACTAGCAAATTTACAAGGATTTTTTGGCCAGAATGTAGTACCAGTACAAGTTCCTATGGGAGCAGAATCATCACTGAAAGGTGTTATCGACCTTGTTAAAATGAAGGCCTATACTTTTGAGGCAGATGGCAAAAAAGTAATGGAAGGACCCATACCAGAAGAATTTACCGCTATTGCAGATAGTTATCGAGAAAAACTAATGGAAGTGGTGGCTGAAAGCGACGACGATCTTATTATGAAGTATTTAGAGGGGGAACCATTGTCAGACGACGAAATGACTGCCGGGTTACGGGCAGGGATCCTTGCAGGCAAAATTGTTCCTGTTCTTTGCGGCTCAGCCACACAAAATATAGGAACACAACTGTTGTTAGATATGATATCCGGCACATTTCCATCACCTGCCGATATTGGAGAGGCTAAAGGGAAGAAAGCAGACAGTGGAGAGGATACTGCTATTAAAATAGATTCTTCCGGCCCGCTTTCGGCGCTGGTTTTTAAAACATTTGCAGATCCGTTCGTAGGTAAGATATCTTACTTTAAAGTATATTCAGGCACACTTAAAGGTGACAGTCAGGTAAACAATGCAAACAAAGATAAAGCGGAAAGACTGGGGCAAGTATTTACAATGCTGGGTAAAACTCAAATTAACCTAGATCGGGTGCCTGCAGGGGATATAGCCGCTGTAGCCAAATTGCAGGTTACAACAACAGGGGATACCTTGTGCGATAAAAACTGTGATGTGGTACTGCCGCCCATTGAATTTCCGGAGCCTGTAACAACATTTGCGGTGGAACCAAAGAAGCAGGGGGAAGAAGATAAGGTGGCTACTGGGTTAGCCCGTTTTCTTGAAGAGGACCCGACTTTTCGTATGGAGAGAAACACCGAGGTAAAACAAACGCTTATTTCCGGTATGGGAGAATTGCACCTAGAGATAATTACCAGCCGCTTGGCAAGTAAGTTCGGCGTAGATGTAGAATTAAAGCTGCCGAAGATTCCCTATAAAGAAACGATTCGGGGCACTGCCAAAGTTGAAGGTAAACACAAGAAACAATCTGGCGGGCGTGGTCAGTTTGGCCATGTGTGGATTGAATTTTCGCCGCTTGAAGACGGAGAGCACTTTGTTTTTGAAGATAAGATATTTGGAGGGTCAGTCCCGCGTCAATATATTCCTGCGGTAGAAAAGGGGCTGAGAGAAGCATTGGAAGCGGGAGTTCTTGCCGGATATCCCGTTGTTGATATTAAAGCAACTCTATATGATGGTTCTTACCATAATGTTGATTCTTCAGAAATGGCTTTTAAAATTGCTGCACACTTAGCGTTTAAAAAAGGTGTGGAGCAAGCTAAGCCAGTCTTGCTAGAGCCGGTAATGCTCGTTGAAGTAGTTGTTCCCGAGCAGTTCATGGGCGACATTATGGGCGATATGAACAGCCGCCGAGGTAGAATTCTTGGTATGGAGCCTTCAAACGGTATTCAAAAAATAAGGGCAAACGTGCCAATGTCTGAGATGTTAAAATATGCTATTGATTTGCGTTCCATGACTCAAGGCCGGGGCTCCTTTAGTATGAAGTTTGATCGTTATGAGGAAGTTCCTGCCCATTCGGCAGAGCAAGTAATAGCCGCAGCTAAAGCGGAGAAAGAAGAGGAGTAAGTCGCTTGAATATGGAGAAAAGTGTATGATCAAGCAAACTATTGCTGTATTGTTTGGGGGGCGTTCAGGAGAGCACGAAGTATCCTTACGTTCTGCGGCATCAATAATTGAGGCGTTGCAAAAACAGGATAACGTTGAGGTTCTTCCTGTGAAAATTACCCGTGAGGGCACGTGGCTTTTAAATAAATACAGGGTTGCTATATTGCCTGATCCCGCTATTGGAGGGCTCCTTGTACTAGACGGTGAAAATTCCGGAGATATTTTACCTGTAGATGTGATTTTTCCGGTATTGCACGGCACTTATGGTGAAGATGGGACAGTACAGGGGTTACTGGAGCTAGCAGGGATTCCATACGTAGGTGCCGGTGTTCTTGGCTCGTCTGTAGGGATGGACAAAATTATGATGAAGGCAGTGTTGCAGCAGGAAGGCCTCCCTGTAGGAGATTATCTATGGTTTTCAGTTTATCAGTGGGATGCTAACAAAGATGATCTTCTTTCGCAGATAGAGGAGAAGATAGGCTATCCCTGCTTTGTTAAACCATCCAATTTGGGCTCTAGTGTGGGTATTTCCAAAGTTTATGACAGGGAAGGGCTGGCTGTGGCAATAACGGATGCTCTCCGTTATGACAGGCGTGTTTTAATTGAGAGGCATCTAACGGGCCGAGAAGTGGAATGCAGTGTGTTAGGGAATGAAGAGCCATCGGCTTCGGTTCTTGGCGAAGTAATACCCTGTAATGATTTTTATGATTATAAAGCAAAGTACTTGGATGACAGCTCAGAGCTAGTGATTCCTGCAAAGGTTTCTCCAGAAATGGAGGAGAAGATTAAAAAAATGGCAATAAAAACATTTTTAGCGCTGGACTGTGCAGGGCTAGGACGAGTAGATTTTTTTGTTGATGATGAGAAGGGTCAAGTTTGGGTCAATGAAATCAATACACTGCCTGGATTCACGTCCATTAGTATGTATCCGAAGCTTTGGGAAGCCAGTGGAGTTTCTTTCGAGGAGCTTATAGCTGAGCTAATTAATCTTGCGATTAAACGTTTTGATCAAAAAAACGGTCTGGAGACTACTTTTCAGATATAGAGGTGACATCATGAAGCGCATTATTATTCTGGCACTTACTATTTTATTGTTTTCTACAAGCTATTCTTCAGCAAAATACGTATTCTTTTCTCCGGATGAAATGCTGGATTACTCTCAATATGTTTTAATAGGCGAAGTTAAAGAATTGCGCCAGGATCCCCATCGCGAATTTGTGTTGGCAGTGGAAACTGTTTATAAAGGAAATATTGGCATGGCGCGTATTGCTATTCCTTTGCCGGAACATGACTCATCAATTATTGCCCCACCGTCTGTGGGCACACGTCTTCTTGTTTTTCTAAAAGCAAACGAATTTGGACGGCTTGCTCCTGTGGCAGATTTCAACTGGGCTGCATATGTGAACGAAAATCAGGTTTCAGAGCTTTATCTGGGTGCGGCGCTAAAGGATTACGGGGAGGCCGAATTTATCGGTGTGTTCAATCGTTTTCTAAGTGAAAATACTGGAACAGATGTACCTGTGCCGACTACGGTCGAGGGTGAGGATGAGGAGATAGAAAATCCGGCAAAAGATGAGCTCGCGGATGAAAGCGTTGATAGATCCATAACCTCAATCTTTATGATGGCTGGCGGCGTACTGCTAATTTTGTTGGTAATCTCGGCTAAGATTAAGGGTAAGACAACCATTTATTAAGCTCCTTCCCTTCAAAGCTATGCTTGTCCTTTTAAAGAAAGTATAGTAGAATATATTATCAAAATAAACATAACTGTTTCGAGACAGGGCTTACTTGGAGGGGGATTAGTTAAAAATGGTGGAACAAGGAACTTTTAGAGTAAAGGCCGGCCTTGCAGAAATGCAAAAAGGCGGAGTAATTATGGATGTAACCACACCTGAGCAGGCAAAAATTGCTGAAGAAGCAGGTGCCGTTGCTGTGATGGCGTTGGAGCGTGTGCCTGCAGATATTCGAGCTGCCGGGGGTGTGGCCAGAATGGCTCACCCTGATATAATTACAAAAATTATGGATGTATCTACAATACCCGTTATGGCAAAAGCCAGAATAGGTCACTTCGTAGAAGCAAAAATTCTTGAAGCACTGGGTGTTGACTATATAGACGAGAGCGAAGTATTAACACCGGCGGACGAGGATTTTCATATTAACAAAACGGAGTTTACTGTGCCTTTTGTCTGCGGTGCGCGCAACTTGGGTGAGGCATTGCGGCGGATCGGGGAAGGTGCCGCTATGATTCGCACCAAGGGTGAGCCTGGCACAGGTAATGTGGTTGAGGCAGTTCGTCATATTCGTATGGTAATGAGTGAAATCAGAAAGCTAGTTAATACGCCAGATGATGAATTAATGACATTCGCCAAAAACATTGCCGCACCATTTGAGCTTGTGCGAGAGGTTAAAAGATTGGGCCGACTCCCGGTGGTTAACTTTGCTGCCGGAGGAATCGCCACGCCTGCTGATGCGGCTTTAATGATGCAGCTTGGCTGTGACGGCATTTTTGTTGGTTCAGGAATTTTTAAATCCAAGAATCCAAAAGCAATGGCTAAGGCAATTGTTGATGCCACACTGCATTATGATGACCCTAAAGCTTTGGCTGAAATATCCAAAGGAATAGATGATGCTATGCCCGGCCTGGAAATATCAACTATAGGCCAAGGAGAACGGATGCAGGAACGGGGCTGGTAGTTTTGCATCTTAAAATTGGGGTTCTATGTGTTCAGGGCGCCGTTCGTGAGCATGTGATTTCCTTAAACAGATGTGGTGTTGAGGTTGTATCTGTTAAAAGAGAAGAACAGTTTGAGGATTTAGACGGTTTGATAATTCCTGGCGGTGAAAGCACAACAATAGGCAAGCTCCTGGAGCGTTTTGGCTTGGGAGCATGTATTATCCGTATGATTTCAGAGGGTAAGCCGGTTTACGGAACGTGTGCCGGAATGATTTTGCTGGCAAAACGGGTAGAGGGCCGAGATCAGCATCTCTTGGAACAAATGGATATTACTGTTGCTCGCAATGCTTTCGGTCGTCAGCGTGAAAGCTTTGAAATTCCTTTATCTATTCCTTGCCTGGGAGAAGAGCCTTATTGCGCTGTTTTTATTCGGGCACCGCTGATTACTGAGACAGGGGAAAACGTGGAGCCCTTGGCTTATTGTAACGGGGAATTAGTAGCAGCCCGGCAGGGCAATCTGCTGGTAAGCGCATTTCATCCCGAACTAACCGACGATATTAGGATGCACAGATATTTTGTGGGTATGGTAGAAAACTTTAAAAATAAATATTCAGGCTGTTAATTGAAGTGTATTAATGCAGACCTGTAGAAAATTACTTTGAAGAGAAGGATTCCTTCTCTTCTCTTATTTGGCATCTCTTTCAAACAAGGAGAAAAGAGTTCTTTGTTGAATTTCTTTACGGGGTGATATAGCGTGTCGGAAAAGATTCTTTTTGACCTTTTAGCGCCGGGCAGCTCCCGGGTTTTAACGCCTGTCTTTTCCTATGACAATAGAACGGCAAAGCGGCTTGAATCCTTAGAGGAGCTGGCGGCAAGGATGGCTGGCTGTAATCGCTGTGATTTACGAAGAAGCGCCAATAACATTGTTTTTGGTCAAGGCAATCCTCAAGCTAATCTGATGTTTGTCGGTGAGGCCCCGGGTGCTGAGGAAGATAAGCAGGGACTGCCTTTTGTTGGAGCAGCCGGCCAGCTTTTGGACAAAATCCTGGCAGCTATAGAGCTTAATCGAGAAGAAGTATATATTGCAAATATTGTTAAGTGCAGGCCGACGGAAAACAGAACACCAAAAGCAGAAGAAGCGGCAGCCTGCCTTTCTCACTTAATGCGGCAGATAGATATAATTCAGCCAAAGATTATTGTTTGTCTTGGCGCTGTTGCTGCTAAAACGTTAATGGATACTGAAGAAAAAATTAGTGCAATGCGGGGAATTTGGCGCGAGAAAGACGGCATTCGCTATATGGCAACTTTCCATCCGGCAGCTTTGCTGAGAAATCAATCCCTTAAGCGTCCCGTTTGGGAAGATATGAAGAAAGTTCGAGATGTGTACCAGGAATTGATGGCTAGGGGGGATAGGCTTGTCACGTATTCTGATTGTTGATGACGAAAAAACAATTGTAAAAGGGCTAAGATTTAGTTTAGAAAAAGAAGGCTATGAAATAACTACGGCTTACGACGGAGAAGAGGCTCTGCGGGTATTTAAAGCAGAGGCTCCCGACTTAATAGTTCTAGACTTGATGCTTCCTGGGCTAGACGGCTTTGAAGTGTGCCGCGCCATACGTAAAGAAAGTGAAGTGCCTATAATAATGCTTACCGCCAGGGGTGAAGATATAGATAAAATCTTAGGCCTTGAGCTGGGTGCGGATGATTATATGACAAAACCATTTAATCCTAGAGAACTAACTGCTCGGGTGAAAGCAATTATGCGTCGATCACAGACATCTGTTCAGGGTATTGCCAATATGCAGGTTATCAGTATTAGAGATATGCAGATTGATTTGCTGCAGCATAAGGTTAAAATTAGTGACAAGAATGTGGATTTAACAGTCAAGGAGTTTGCTTTGCTTAGTCTTTTAGCCAGTCATCCCGGTCAGGTTTTTAGCAGAGAAAAACTGCTTGAGCATGTTTGGGGATATGACTATTATGGGGATGCGAGAACGGTAGATGTGCACATGCGGCATTTACGTGAAAAAATAGAGCAAGATCCCTCAACACCTCAGTTAATCCTTACTGTATGGGGAGCCGGGTACAAATTCCGGGAGGAAAATAATGTTTAACAGTATCCGCACCAAGCTCACCGTCACATATCTAGCTTTAATTTTGGTGGTCATGGCGCTAACTTCTTTTTTCCTTCTTAATATACTTGAACAGTATTATCTTTCTTACCATTTTGAAACAATGCAGCGCGCGGGAAATTTAGTGGCTGAGTTTTCCTCCGGGTATATGAAGGAAAGCCCGGACATTGGCACTGTTTCTACACTTGCAGAGGATTTTGCCCGCCAAATTGGGTCCCGAGTAATTATTACTGATCATCGGCAGCGTGTGGTGGGAGACTCACTACGTGTCGGCGGTGGGCTTCTTAATTCTTTATTGAACAGGGATGAAATATCTAGAGCGCTGGAGGGTGAAGTTGGGCAGAGTGTTCAGTTTTCTCAGCAGTCCAATCAATGGGTTATGCAGATAGCAGTTCCCATAATATCAGAGAATACGATTTTGGGCAGTGTATTTATTTCATCATCGCTTAACCATGTTTATCAAATTTTAAAAGATATCCGCAGATTTTTAGGGGTTGCTACAGCGGTAGCAATCTTACTGGCAGCATTTTTAGGTGCGCTTTTTGCTCACCACATTACTGTACCAATAGAGCTAATGACACAGGCAACAGAAAATATGGCTCGGGGAGACCTAAATCAGCGCGTTCCTGTGCAATCTAACGACGAAATTGGTCGCTTAGCAATTCAATTTAACCATATGTCGAGCCGTATGCAGGAAATGACTCGGCAACTTAAAGATTTTGTGGCTAATGCTTCCCACGAAATGCGGACGCCGCTTACGTCTTTAAACATTATGGTTAAATCACTTAAGGAATACACTCTTGATGTCAAGGAACAAAAAGAGTTCCTTTCCGATATTGATATGGAGCTGGAACGGTTAATGCATCTGGTAGAGAATTTACTGGACTTAACCAGGATTGACAGAGTATCAATGGATGACACTATGCAGTCAGCCGACATTGTGCCGGCCGTAGCTGCAACTTTGGAAATGTTGAAAAAAAGAGCGGAAACGGAAGGGATACTCCTACAATATTCCGTTCAGCCCGAAGCTTCACCCGTCTATATCTCTGCTCATCAGATTAAGCAAATTCTATTCAATCTGGTGGATAACGCAATTAAGTATACTCCTGCAGGGGGAACAATTATTGTTGCTTTGTATAATGAAGGGGAAGAGCTTGCTTTATCAGTTACAGACACAGGCTACGGCATTCCTACAGAGCATAAGGATAAAATTTTTGAGCGTTTCTATAGAATTGACAAAGCTCGCTCCCGCGAACAGGGAGGGACAGGCCTAGGGTTGGCTATAGTAAAAGAGATTGTTATCCGGCATGGTGGCAAAATTCGGGTTGAGGATGGCGAAGGTGGTCAGGGATCCAGGTTTATTCTTACAATTCCTTTGGCACGGGCTATAGCTTAAATAACTGCGTGATGAGGTGCAGCATGAGCAGGATTTTACACAGATATAAAATATACATGGTGACAGCGCTGGTGAGTCTTTTGTTGTGGACCACGGGGTGCAGTCGGCAGCAGCCTGCAGTCGGCAACCCTATTGAGCCTTTAGTTCTCGGGGAGTCAAGTGGAGAAACGCAAACAGTACAAGGGATGTTTTCCATAAAAAGTGCCGATATTCAAATTCATGATTTGTCGGTGACAGCCGACGGGACTTTGGCAGCGGCGGGTTCTGCTTCACGTTCTGCTTATCTGCTGGAGCAAGATGGCAGGCTTCGCTGGGAAAAGTCGTTTTTGTCTCAGCCTATCAAGACATATCTTGATCCCGCAGGTCGCTTTATGGTGATAGGCACGTCCCTTGGCGAGCTGGTTTTATTAAATATTGACGGGACAATACGCTTTGAGCAGAACTTCAATGCTTCCATCGCCTCCCTTTCTGTAAGCTCTGACGGGGAGTGGATTCTTATTGGTTTTTTCTCTTCGGAGTCGCAAGATATTAATTGGATAACACTGCTGGACAAAGACGGACAAATTCGCTGGGAAGCTCCGTTTGAAGAGATTTTGGCAGCTAAAATTGTCGGGGATGACAATTCAGTATTTATAAATTACCGCCAAGAGGGAACTGAATTCCTTGCCGCTTTTGATGGTGACGGAAAAGAAATTTGGAAGATTACTGACTGCGCAAACCTTTCTGTTGACGATGGCGGGCAAACTCTGGCAGTTTCCCGGGAAGATGAACTGGCAATATATAATAGTAAAGGGCAGAAATTATGGCAATATAGAGCAGAAGGTCCGGTTAGGCAAATAGTTATGGCAGCAAGTGGGTTATTTGTGGGAGCTTTAATTTCTGATGTGGCAACACAGCAGCAGGATTTTCTCTACTTTAACAATGAGGGAGAATTGCTTTGGAGCAAAAGGCTTCCCGACGATTCTGATGTTTTAGTGTCGGCTAACGGAAAGCAGATTTTGGTATCTTCCTGGCGTCAGTATCGTGATGATGCGACTCAAATTTTGGTTTATAATGACAAAGGGACAGAAGTCAGTGCTTTTGAGGTGGCGGGCAGGACTCGACGCATGGCTCTTGCTGCCAGCGCAAGTATGCTTGTACTCGGCTTGGAAGATGGGAGCATTTACTTTTTAAATATTTCAAAGCATACGGCTTCCAGCGAAGAAGCTGCAGCATTATTGCCTCAGCGCTTGCAAGATTATTATGCCCCTGTATATTTCGAGCGGGAGGAAGGGGAAAGCCTCTTAACTCTATTCTTTTTCGAAGAGACTGCTCAGTTGCTTGTGCCTGTTACCCGAAGAATAAAACGGACCCAGTCTCTGCTTCGTCCTAGTATTACGGAATTAATTCGGGGTCCGGTACAAGGAAGCCAACTGCAGCGTACAATTCCCAAAGATGCACAAATTTCAGCGATAACAAAAGACGGGATAGTTTTGGTTGATTTGCCAGCATCTCTGGACGGCATGGGCGGAACAACATTTTTAATGGGAGTATTGGATTCATTGCTTCTTACTATCAGCCAGTTTCCAACAGTGGAACAAATACGTTTTACTGTAGACGGTGAAGACAAAGAAACATTCGGACAGGAAGGTATCCTGATTGACAAAGCCTATAATCCCAGGCGTTTTGGGCGTGAGGGTAATGAACATCTGCTTTTTATTCCCATTAGTTCCGGAACACGCATGTATTTGCTTCCTGTTTCAAAAGAGCTTTTACCCTTAAAGGAAAGAGCTTTAGCTGAAGCATTAGTTACACATATTCTAAATGAAAGCGCTGACTTTTTGCCTGATAACGTTAAGCTAAATAGTGTGGACATACACGACAATGTTGTTGCCCTTGATTTCAATGATGAGTTTGCCTCCATTGTGGCGGAAAATCTACAGGCTGCAGCTCTTGCCGCCGCTCTAAGGGATGCATTCGCATTAAGCATTGCTGAAAATCTTCCTTATGTTTCAGTACGCATTACTGCCAATGGGAAGCAATTACCCCAGCCCGCAGAGTTCTTGCCGTGGCAATTAACTCTTTCCCGACCGTACTTTATTAATCTTGAGGATTAAAGCTTGAGATTAATCGCAAACAAAGTTTCCGTTTGCTTGCAGGCTGGCCTTTATTTGGGTATAATATTGGCAAAAAGCAGGAATGAGGACTTATTTAATGCAAATATTCAGAGACGAAATAACAGCCTTGCTGTCCCGGCTTCTTTCAGTGGATAGACAACAGGTTGAGAATGATTTGGAAACACCGCCCAACCCGGAGTTGGGTGATTTTGCTTTTCCCTGTTTCAAGCTGGCAAAACAGTTAAGAAGCTCGCCGGCGAAAATAGCGGCAGACTTGGCGGAAAAATTGCCTATGGGTGAACTGTTTCAACGCATTGAAGCTCATGGGCCGTATATAAACTTTTTTTGTAACGGAGAAAAGCTGGCAGAATTAACGCTGGCTGCTGTTCTCAAAGAAGAGTCTTGCTATGGCAGACTTTCCGTAGGAGAAGGAAAGACGGTGGTCATAGATTTTTCAGCACCCAATATTGCCAAGCCTTTTGGAGTGGGCCATTTACGCTCAACTGTAATTGGTAACTCATTATACAGAATATTTAATGCATTGGGTTACCGTTCCGTTGGGATAAATCACTTGGGTGACTGGGGTACGCAATTTGGGAAGCTGATTGTTGCTTATTTGACATGGGGAGAAGAAGATCGTCTGGAAGAAAACCCCATTGCTTATCTTTACGAGCTATATGTTAAATTCCACCGTGAGGCAGAGACCAATCCTTCTATGGAAGAAGAGGCGAGGGCGTGGTTTAAGAAATTGGAAGACGGCGATAAACAGGCTCATGACCTTTGGCAGCGCTTCAGAAGCTTAAGTTTGGCGGAGTTTAAGCGTGTCTACGCCATTCTAAACGTGAACTTTGATTCTTATCAAGGCGAAAGCTTTTATAACGAAATGCTGGACGATACAGTGAGCGCTGTGGAGGAACAAGGCCTGGCACGTCTGTCGGAGGGCGCCTTGGTAGTGGAGTTGGAGCAAGAAGGGATGCCTCCCTGCTTGCTGCGTAAGCAGGACGGTGCTACCCTTTATGCTACCCGAGATTTATGTGCAGCCGTATACCGTAGTCAAATGTATAAATTTGACCGTATGCTTTATGTGGTAGGGGCCGACCAAGCTCTTCATTTTCAGCAGGTGTTCACTGTTCTGAAAAAAATGGGGTATGAATGGGCCGATAACTGTTTCCACATTCCCTTCGGCCTTATTCGTTTTAAGGACGGAAAAATGTCTACACGCCAAGGTACGCTAGTATTTCTTGAAGATGTTTTGGATCGAGCTACCGAATTAGCTGAGCAAATTATTCGTGAGAAAAATCCGTCATTGGAGAATAAAGCCGAAGTAGCGCGTCAGGTCGGTATTGGCGCCGTAATCTTTGGGGATTTGAGCAATGATCGGGTGAAAGATATTGAGTTTGACTGGGAAAAAATTCTGGATTTTTCCGGTGAGACCGCACCGTATATTCAATATTCTCATGCCAGAATATGCAGTATTCTGCGTAAAACAGGTGGCAGGCCGGCACTATTCAATGCCCGCCTGCTCGTATCTGAGGAAGAGCAAGTTGTGATTCGGAGTTTAGCCCGTTTTTCCGATGTCATTGTTCGCGCGGCAGAAACATACAAGCCATCTATTGTGGCCCGGTATTTAATTGACCTATCCAGGGATTTCAATAAATTTTATCACCAGTGCCCGGTAATCCAAGCCGAAGAGGATTTGCGTAGCGCCCGCCTTGCTTTGATTGACTCTGTGCGGCAGGTTCTTGTTAACGGTCTCTGCTTGCTTGGTATCGAGGCACCACAGGAAATGTAGCAATGTTTTTCATTGGTAAGAAGTAAATATAAAAATAATGCCAAATACAAAAAAAAGAGCAGCGCTGGAAACAGTGATTATTTTTGCGGGCAGCCGGGATAAAAATCTTGAACCTAAATAAGCGGCTGCACAATGGTTAACAAGCTGTCCTGCCATGGCCCCAAGGAAGACAGTCCAAGGCATGCCATAGGCTGCCGTAAGAGCAACTGCGGCAAGCTGCGTTTTATCTCCCAGCTCTGCAACGAAAACCATGGCAAATGTCTGTGCCGTTATATTCTTTCCGCGTGTTTCCACCTCTTCACTGTCGTCTTTTTTAAAAACAATGTAGACGGCAGCAGCCAAGAAAAAAAGTCCGCTAATTAATAAGGTTGTTTTCTGCGGTAACAGGTCTGCTAAATATTCGCCCAGAACAACGGCTAATCCTGTGATGACCGCGAGCGCTCCAAGCGCGCCAGCCAGAACTTGACGCGGAGGAAACCTTGACGACAACGAAAGCGTTACAAGCTGTGTCTTATCCCCCATTTCTGCAAACAGAACTGCGAAAAAAGCTATCAGGAAAACACTCAAAAATTTCACGCCCCTATATTATGATAGTTTCATTATAACGCAAAAAGGACTATTTGATAGTGTGTGCTTACTTTTGAAACAAAATAAAGCTTGGGAGGAAAAAATATGCTTGATCTTAAATTTATCAGAGATAATTTAGAAGTTGTAAAAAAAGCTCTTCAGGACAAAGGTGAAGAAGCGGGCATTGACCGCTTCGCTGATATCGACAGCAATCGCAGAAGCTTGCTTCACGAAGTGGAGCAATTAAAAAGCAGGCGAAACACCGTTTCTGAACAGGTAGCGAGTATGAAGCGCAGCGGTGAGGATGCATCAGCCGTAATCGAGGAAATGCGCGCCGTGTCTCAGCAAATCAAAGAGTTAGACAATAGAGTTAGAGTTGTGGAAGATGAATTGCAGGAAATTTTGCTAACACTGCCCAATATCCCCGACTCAGAAGTACCGGTGGGACATAGTGAGGAAGAAAATGTCCCAGTACGCTTTTTCGGAGAACCAACACAGTTTGACTTTACTCCAAAAGCTCACTGGGAGATAGCGGCTGGCTTAGATATTATTGATTTTGAACGAGCAGGCAAAGTAACAGGTGCACGATTCGCGTTTTATAAAGGGCTGGGAGCACAGCTAGAGCGGGCGTTAATTAATTTTATGCTTGATTTACATACTGGTGAGCATGGCTATACTGAAATATTTCCTCCCTTTATGGTGCATCGCAACAGTATGGTAGGCACAGGTCAACTGCCTAAGTTTGAGGAGGATGCCTTTCAGGTAGCCGGCACAGAATATTTTCTTATTCCTACCGCAGAAGTACCGGTAACCAACTTTCATAGAGAAGAAATATTTTCCGAAGAGGAGTTGCCCAAGCACTATGTTGCCTACAGTGCCTGTTTCCGGTCGGAGGCCGGCGCCCATGGCCGTGATACACGGGGTTTAATCCGTCAGCACCAATTTAACAAGGTAGAGCTGGTCAAATTTACCCGTCCCGAAGACTCAGCTCAAGAGCTGGAAAGCTTGACCCTCTGCGCCGAAGAAGTATTGAAACGCCTTAAGCTCCCCTACAGAACCATGCTTATGTGTACCGGCGACTTGGGTTTTGCCGCCGCCAAAAAATATGACCTGGAGGTATGGATGCCTGCATATAATACTTACCGGGAAATTTCCTCCTGCAGCAACTTTGTTGATTTTCAAGCCCGACGGGCAAGCATAAGATTCCGACGCACACAAGGCTCAAAAACGGAATTTGTTCACACTCTAAATGGTTCGGGAGTAGCTGTTGGACGAACAATAGCGGCCATTCTTGAGAACTATCAGCAGGCAGACGGAACCGTGCTTGTTCCCGAGGCTCTTCGCCCATATTTACCAGGATTAAAAGGGGAATATATTGGCAAATAACTATTGCTAGCCAACGGTTGACAAAGCGTTTCCCGGTGTGCTATACTTTGAGATGCGTCCGGGAGGGGTGTCCGAGCGGTTTAAGGAGCTGGTCTTGAAAACCAGTGACTCGAAAGAGCCGTGGGTTCGAATCCCACCCCCTCCGCCATATTATTCCGGCGGAGAAGACAAGTAAATACGGAGAGATGGCCGAGTCGGTCGAAGGCGGTCGCCTGCTAAGCGATTAAGCGGGACTAAAACCCGCTTCGAGGGTTCGAATCCCTCTCTCTCCGCCATATGACAGTGTTTTCTTGACAGCTCTTGGTCGTATCAAGATAATACGCGTCCTCAAGCGCCCGTAGCTCAGTTGGATAGAGTACCTGGCTACGAACCAGGTGGTCGGGAGTTCGAATCTCTCCGGGCGCGCCAAACAAGAAAGGCCCACCAGCAATGGTGGGCCTTTTTCATTTTTATCTGCATGTTCTTGTCGTGCGGGTACTTTACTCCAGGCGGATGGCAAACACCTCATCCAGCGAGGTCTTGCCGGTGCGCGCCAGCGCGAGGGCGTTGCGGGTGAGGGTGGTCATGCCCTCCCGAATCGCCGCTTCTTTAATGATTTGTACGTTGGCACCGCCGTTAATCAGCGTCGCGATTTCCGGCGTGATGGGCAGCAGTTCGGTGACTGCGACACGGCCATGGTAACCACTGTAGTTGCAGGCGGCGCAACCGGCGCCGCGATGAAACACCTCATCTGTGGGCACTTGCAGTACCTCACGCACTTCCTCATCGACCGTCTCTTCCTCCAGGCACTGGGGACAATTGAGACGTATCAGGCGTTGCGCCATGACACCCAGCAGGGTTGAACTGAGCAGATAGGGTTCGATGCCCATGTCGATCAGGCGGGTGACAGTGCTGGCGGCATCATTGGTATGCAAGGTGCTCAGCACCAGGTGGCCGGTCAGGGCCGCCTTGTTGGCGATACGCGCCGTTTCCAGGTCGCGGATCTCGCCGACCATG
>DLMZ01000045.1:0-138 GCA_002479415.1 Firmicutes bacterium UBA7523 | reverse complement strand
GCGGATCTCGCCGATCATCACGACGTCCGGATCGTGGCGCAAGATATGACGCAGCGCCTCGGCAAAGGTATAGCCGGTGGCCGGGTTGATCTGGATCTGCTCTACACCCTCCATGTCGTATTCGACCGGATCCTCGAC
>DLMZ01000018.1:20839-39286 GCA_002479415.1 Firmicutes bacterium UBA7523 | reverse complement strand
CAATTACCATAGAGCAAAAACCTTGCCTTTGAGCATGTTTTTCAAAGGCAAGGATATAAATATAAATTGTTTTGTCTGGCTTGAAACCAAAACTAACAAACCCTATTCTTTCTCTATTGTAATAAATAAGATACGTTTTATATTCATCCAATCTTTTTAGCTTGATGTTAACTTCACTCCATGCCAATTGAAGCGCGTAATCTTTTTCACTTTTTCCCATGCTCTTGTATGATAACAAATACATGCACCTCCATATCAGGAAATCATCTTTGCTTTACTCATTAGTATGTAATATTGGCTGATAGTGTGAGGGGATGTACCCGGGCGCACCATACTAAAAAATCGTCCACGCTTGTGGACGATTTTTTAACGTATTTTGTTAATCTAAAATATTTCCGCCAAAATGGAAACGGTTAATCCAATAGTTAGTCATATTACCGACATGAACTCCTCTGCTGCTGGTGGCATGCAATATCTGGCCACCCCCCATATAAATAGCTACGTGGGATATTCTCCCTGTTTCTGGAGTTATAAAAAACATAAGATCCCCGCGTTGCAGATTACTCCAATTAGTTGTTACTTTACCATACTCTTGCACATAGGCGGCTTGAGTTCTTGAATTGCCGGGTATCCACTTTCCTGTCGCATCATAATATGTTCGTCTCACAAAGTCAGAGCAATCAAACGTTGCTGTACTTGAGCGGTTTGAGTCAAATTGATATGGAGTGCCTACATACTTCAGGCCTTCCTGAATAACTTTTTCTCTAATACTGCTCTGAGGATTTTGTCCCCCGGCATTAATAATTCGCCTTGCACCAAGGTAGTAGCGCTTAGAGTCTGTGGAACTTAAACTCATTACCCGAATTGTTTTAAATGGCGGATAAGAGATAATGAATTGGTTATTACCAATAAAAATCCCGGCAGAGGTTAGTCTGGTAGAGCTTGTTCCAAAAAAAACAATGTCTCCAAGTTCTAATTTTTCACCTTTTTTCACCAGTGTACCTTGCCGACTCAGAGCATCTAAAGTGCCGGGCAGCTTAATTCCCACTTTACTATACAAATACTGTATGCTGGCAGCTGAATCGTAAACAACGCGTTGTCCCTCATACTTTAATACTTCATTGACTACATCCTTACCCGTAACTTGAGCAAAAGCTTGTCCATTAATGAATAACACAACCATAAAGAGAATTAAAACCGACAGGAGAGTCTTGCTGCACAATGTTTTTTTCATATGTACCTCCCGTTATTAATTTAGGAATGGACTTAACATAAGTAAGAACATCCTATTTATATACTAAAAGAATTTTAGTAGTAAATCAAATGTAAATTTTGGCATTTACAGACATTTAAAATACATTCTGAGCTTGCTTATTTGTATAAATAATTGAAGAATATTATAATAACCATTCATATCTAGTTTCCGCCTTACAAGATAGTGCATATACTGTCAATAAGTATGCGCTAGGAGTGATAACTTGAACAGAAAAGAAAAAGAAGCCACAGGGAAAAACGCTGTGATAGGAGTTTATATTAGAAAAGCACACGCACAAAATCTAATCACAATGAACCCTGAGTTTGTAAACTCCCACCGGTATATTCGCTACATTGAACTGGCTAAAGCTAATCAAGATATAGGTGTTATCCTTTATTTTTTTACAAATAAAGGTGTTAGCTTTGAGAAAAAATGCGTTAAAGGAATATACTACAATAATCAGGAAAATATTTGGCAGGAAAAAAAATTCCCCCTGCCGGACCTACTGTATGACAGGGGGGGAGGAACTACTCGGGAATCAAAGCTAGTAATTAATGAATTCAGGAAACTTGGCATTAAAAATATAAACGCTCAGCACTACTTTGACAAGTGGAATCTGTATGACCGGTTATCTAAATTAGATACAGTTTCGTCCCACGTACCTGCTACACTTCAAGGAGACACTACTAAGAATATATTCAAAATGCTTAATCAGTATAGGCACGTATATGTGAAAACTCGAAGAGGAAGCTGTGGCAAAGGGGTCATTCGTATTGAAAAACTTGGACCCAATCAGTTTAGATACTATTACTCAATAGGTGGCAAGCTGTTATCCGAAATATTTACTGAGCCAGATTTAATGAAAATTATTTATCGTTTTTTTGGCGACAATCCATTTATTGTTCAAAAACCTATCGATCTAATAAAAAGCGGGCAATGCATAATTGATTTCCGCAGCGAAGTTCAAAAAAATGGTAATGGCCAAATCATCGTCATCGGTACCACAGCACGTATAGGTAAGCCCCGCTCACCGATTGCTTCAAATACTCATAAAGAGGATTATTATCCCCTTGAAAAGTTCATGAAAGGTACGATGCAATTAAATGCACAAAAAGCAGACGTACTGCAAGGGAAAATCAATGACTTTTTGCTAACTGTATATCGGGCAGTAGAGCAGGCCTACGGTTCGTTTGGTGAAATAGGCATCGACTTTGGTCTTGATATGCAGGGGCATCTATGGCTAATTGAATGTAATTCCAAATCAGCCAAGGTTGCTTTGTATAATGCGTTCGGCCCTAAAAAAGTTAGGCAATCATTCCATACCCTGTTACAATATGCTAAATATCTGCTCAATAAGCAAAACAACTATATCAGTTATAAAGAAGGTGAGTAAGTTATATGCCTGTTTTGATACCGCTTGCTCTATTATATGAACACGGAAGAAGCACCTGGCATATCGATCCAAAAGAGCAGCCTGTAACTAAAAATTTAAAACTCTATTGGGGTGTTCCACTTAAACCTGTCACAATGAGTATACAAAAAAAAATTTTAACACCAACGGAAGCATTGCCAATGAAAGCATTAGTAGCATTAGGGAAACAACCCACACTCGGGCCGCTAATCGGTATATTAAGTGCAGAAAATCAGGATGGATCGCTGAAAGGAAATTTAAACAACTATAAAGCAATTATGGATGCTGGACAAAAAATTGGCGGCATTGTCTTTGCCTTTACCCAGAGCAGTGTTGATTGGAAAAAGAAAATCATTCGTGGAAAAATATTTAATAAAAATACCAATCAATGGATGACATGCATTTTCCCATTCCCAAACATCGTGTATAACCGTATTCATAATCGGATTCACGAAAATGAAGTAAGTAGCCAGCGGTGTATACAACGTTTTCTTTCTCACCAAGGCATTACATTGTACAATCGTGGATTTTTTAACAAAGAAAGCGTTCTCAGAGCATTAAGCAAATCAACTAAAATTAAGAAATACATTCCTGAAACAAATACACTATGGTCAATAACAGCCTTGATAAATATGTTAAAGCGGCATAAAGCAGTCTATTTAAAGCCGACAGATAATAGATTAGGCTCAGGTATTATCCGTGTCAGAAAGTCACTATCAAAAAAAACATTTACAATGCACTATTATGCTAATGACAAACAATTAAAGAAATATAAAGAGGTCGATATTTACCGGCTTTGGCAGAAGATTAGAGAACAGATGATTAACTCACAATATATTGTTCAGCAAGCAATTCACCTGGCTTCTGTATCAAGATGTCCGTTTGACTGTCGTGTCCTAGTACAAAAAAACCATCAAGGTAACTGGCAAATATCAGGCCTAGGTATACGTATTGCCGCACACTCTCAAAGCATTACCACGCATATACCTAGAGGAGGTCGCATTGATACGCCTCAAAATGTGCTGCGCCAAGTCTTTCCACAACAAAAACCTGCTCAAATCATGCAACGTGTATATCGTTTATGTATTGATGTTGCTAAAAAGCTGGAACAGCATTACCATTTATTGGGCGAGATGAGCATTGATGTCGGATTGGATAGCAATGGGTATCCTTGGATATTTGAAGCAAACGCCAAACCGATGAAATTTGACGAACCAGAAATAAGAAAAAAACAACTCGAGCAAGTTATTCGTTATGCTCAGTATCTGACATTTAAGATGTAATAATGAAAATCTATTTATCCGTTGGTGAGTCCCTCATATCTACGATATGAGGGACTCACCATAATAGAGCCTTGAGTCAAGTCGGCAAACCAAGTTGTGCTTACCCTATCACGTTTTTTTTAAATATAACAGCTTGGCGTACTCTAGCGTCAATAGAAATTGAGGAGATATTCCTACAGTATCTTCGATTCCTGGTTCCGGCAATTTACTGGGTTTTGAATTTGCCTCCAACAACCACACTTTGCCGGTCTCGTCCACACCAATATCGATGCCAATTTCTCCGAAGGGGCCAAATTCCTTTTCGATATGACAGGCGATAGTTTTACATATTTCCTTAATTTTCTTTTCTGACGGAATGCCGGAATACTTTTTTTGCAAAGCAGGATAAATATCGTTATATCTCATTACTTCTCCACCCAGAGATGCATTAGTAATCACCATTTTCTTTTGTGCTACCCGCGCTTGATTGTAGACAGCATCCCAGATTTCCTCTTTACCTTTAACCATAAGGACACGTAAATCCATAAGGCGGTTTTCATATTTTATCAGGCGAATTCCTTGCTGAATAATTATTTTGTCAGGTTTTAGGCCTATTTTTTTAAGCTCTGTACGTAAACCGCCTAAATCTGAAACATATCGTTTTTGGTGAAGGCCTTTCCGATAATACCAGCAACAGAAGCCTCGATCACACTTTTCCAGGGCAAATACGCCTTTCCCACCGCTGCCCCCGGAACTTTTCAAAAAAAGGTAACCGTATTTATCAATCATTGCTCCGATATCATCAATGCCACGGCTGAAAATTGTTTCAGGCAAATATCTGCTTATGTCTTTGTGTTTTGACAGCTTTTGATGAACCTGCCATTTTTTTAATTTACAGCTGTTGATATACTGAATCTCCGGAATCGTTTTAAGGCGAGCACGCAGTGCCTTCACCTCAGCTTTTTCCCCTCCGCGAAACCCGGTCCCCCGATCATAGATGATATCAGGAAACGGCAGCTGATGCTCCATCCATTTCTTGCTGTTACCGTCAAACACATATCCGCTAATTACTTGCATTTTCCAATTTATGCTCTCTGAAGTAAAAAAGTATATCGAGCATTTTACCTTTTTGTTAGCCTGGTTTAGCTTCTTTGCAAACATGGACATCTTTCGGGTTCGTAATAGTCTTTTGTTTATAAAGACACCTATTATTGGACGGAGGTGTTTATCGCTTGCGCTGTGATTCACTTGCTTTTTCTCCTCTTTTTCCGCCGGATAATAACCGGATCAGTAATTATTATATTTAATATATTCAGTTAAGCTATGCAATGTTTACGATTTTCCAGATTATTAGTCAGCACATAAAAAAGAAGGATGGCCGCAAGGCAGAAAAAACAATAACAGTTTTATCTCACAGGCATATATTGAATAAGTAAGATACCTACCTACGTATAAAAAAATAGTCCCAATAATGCGAGAGGAGATTGTGTTCATTGCATATCAATAACAATAAAAACCCGAAACCTGTTATGGCTGTGTTAGAGAACAGTAAATCAATATCCAATTTAAAAAAGCAAATTGCTAATTCCCGGATCCAACATATGGTTAAGGCCAATAACGAAGTTAAGAATACACTCTACTTTTTTTCACTCAAAGATGTGAAGTTGAGTGAAAAAAAGATTACTGGTTTCTACTGGCATGAAAAGCATAAAAAGTGGATTCATCGAGATTATCCGCTTCCTGATATTCTATATATAAGGTGTGGAGTTAACAAACAGTATTATAGAACTTTTAAAGAATTGTGCAAAATAATTACTAATAACAATGGAAAATTAATTACGCATTATCGCTTTAATAAATGGCGATTGTATCAAGTTATGACCAAAGATCCGTCTATAAAAAGCTATCTTCCCGCGACTAAGACGGTTAAACATCCGCATCATATACAAGAGATGCTTCAGCGCTATAATGTCGTTTACCTAAAGTCTCATATTGGGAAAAAGGGTGAAAATGTTTTACGGGTTGAGGTTCTGCCTAGCGGAGATTACCAATACAGTTATTATCGCCACGGGCTATTAACAGTTAGATTAATATCCGGGTTCCAAGCTTTGCTGGATGTAGTAAATAATTTTTTCCAGGGTAAAAAGTATCTGATTCAACAGGGTATCGACCTTATTGAATATAACCACAGACTTATCGATATGAGGGCTGAGCTGCAGTACAAGGGAAACGGGGTCCTGGAAATAGTAGGGGTTTCAGTACGCTCCGGCCAGCCTGGTTCCCCCATTACGACCCACGGAGAGGCTTATAAATTTGACGATTTTTTTGCAAAAAAAATGGGCTATTCAAAGAGTCAACTGAAAGCCTTTCGTTCCCGCGTACACGGATTTCTGTTCAGCGTCTATGAGTATATCGAAAAATATTATGGAAAATATGCGGAGATGGGTATCGATTTCGCTATCGATACTAAAAAAAATATTTGGTTTATCGAAGCAAATTCCAGATCGACACATGCTTCCCTGGATAAGGCCTACGGCAAAGCGGCCCTCTACAAGTACCATAAAAACATCCTGGAGTATGCCAGGTATTTGTTTACTAGATCAAATAGAAGCGTTACGCATTAATGTTAAATTGAACTTGCATAGACTCGCAACTTTCCTAAATAATATAATTTCCCACGAGAACAAAACCCCGTATGTTTGTAATACAAACATACGGGGTTTTAATTTAACTAGGTTATAGTTTTTCGCGGGCAGGCCTCCGCACATATCCCGCAGTTATTACAAATGTTTCCGTCAATAACAGCCACGTTACCATCCATCTTTATGGCGTCAACCGGACACTTTTTCACACAAATGCCGCAGCCGATACAACCCAGCGCGCAAACTTCCCTAACTTGCTTCCCTTTATCCTGAGACTTGCACCGCACATAATAGTTGGCATTGACGTTAACCATGTCAATCACCTGACGGGGACAGGCGGCTACACATTTTTCGCAGCTGATACAAGCATCCTTATCAATAATGGGCAAGCCTTTATCGCTCATAGTAATAGCATCAACCGGACATGACTGGACACACGTACCTTGGCCTACACAGCCATAACTGCAGGCACCGGGACCACCGCCGAACATCAAAGCAGCTTTACAGTCCTTAACGCCATGATACGTAAACTTCTCCTTGGCTACCGCACAGTCACCCAGGCAAACCAACTGTGCAACTTTCCTGGCTTCTGCTGCCGGAGCCGCTATCCCCAGTAACTCTGCAATCTTACCAGCTACCGCGCTGCCACCAGGCGTACAGCCGGTTATAGGAGCTGTTCCCGCTACTGCTTCCTCAGCGAACTGAGCACAACCGGCATATCCGCAAGCACCGCAGTTAGCGCCGGGAAGGTATTCTTGAACCATCTGAACCTTTGGGTCTATTTCTACGGCAAATTTTTGTGCGGCGTAAGCCAGCACACCGCCAAATATTAACCCTAAAGCGCCCAAGGTGATAATTGCTACCCCTACCATATTGTCTATTCCTCCTTGGTTACATCATACGCTGGAATCCCATAAAAGCGATAGAAAGGATTCCGGCGATAATTAAAGCGAGGGAAACACCCCGAAAATGCTCAGGAATGGAGACTAACTCCAGATTTTCCCTAATCCCGGCCATAATTACTAGTGCCAACGTAAAGCCAACGGCCGCAGCAACACCAAAAACAATGGATTCAAACAGATTATAGCCAATTTGAATATTCAGAATTGCCACGCCTAGCACTGCGCAGTTGGTGGTAATCAAGGGCAAAAAGATTCCCAAAGCCTGGTAAAGGGTAGGGCTCACCTTACGAATTACCAACTCAACAAATTGAACAAGGGACGCAATTACCAAAATAAATACTATGGTCCGCAGATATTCCAGGCTGTTAGGGACAAGAACATAGTACTCGAGCAGCCAAGTGACCATGGAGGCCATGCCCATAACGAACGTAACCGCCATTCCCATGCCGATAGATGTTTCTACTTTCTTGGAAACACCAAGGAACGGGCATATACCAAGAAATCTGGAAAGAACAAAGTTGTTTATAAAAACCGCACCGAAAAAAATTGTAATAATATTAGACACAACCTGCCTCCTTTACTCCAGCTTAAATTTCTTAGCCAGTATATTCATTCCTGCCATCATCAACCCCAAAGCAATAAACGCACCGGGAGGAAAAGAAAAAATCCTGAACGGCTGATATCCAGCCCCCATAATATTTGCTGAAAAAATTGTACCGTTACCTAACAGCTCGCGCACAGCCCCCAGCAACGTCAATGACAGTGTAAAGCCAAGGCCCATTCCCAGGCCATCCACCATTGAGTTAACTACAGGATATTTTGAAGCAAAAGCCTCTGCACGGCCCAAGATAATACAGTTAACAACGATTAAAGGAACAAATATCCCTAACTGAGAATGGAGAGCCGGCTGATAAGCTTTAAGAAGCATATCCACTATGGTAACAAAGGTGGCTATGATTATAATAAAGCAGGGAATACGAATTTTTTCTGGAATTGCCTTGCGCAATACTGAAATCACCAAGTTGGAAGAAAGCAGAACCGCTGTGGTGGAAAGCCCCATACCTAAACCATTGATGGCTAATCCGGTAACGGCCAATGTGGGACACATCCCTAATACCAACCGGAATACCGGGTTCTCTTTTACAAGCCCTTTAGAAAAATCATTCATTAAACTCATCTTTCCACCTCCGGCTTCTCAACGTCCATAAAGCGCAAAACAATGTCCTGCAATGCTTTATTTACTCCTTTTTCCATGGCCTCGGCAGAAATAGTTGCGCTGGAAATTGTATCTACGTCAAAATCACTGTCTGCAGTTAACCCTAGATATTGACTGCGATATCCTTTTTCAACAATTTTTGCGCCTAAGCCCGGTGTTTCAGAGTGCTGAACAACTTCCAGCGCCACAATTCTTCCTTCCTCATCAACAGCTAAATTAAAGCGAATTATGCCGCCATAGCCTTCAGCGCGCCCTTCGGCCAAAACTCCCAGCATGTTGCCGTCGGCATCAAACGCTATCGTAGCCGTTTGATTATCAACAGTTACGTCTTCCAATTCATCCATTGAGGAAAAAAGGCTCTGCATCAATTGCATTTTAGCCTGTTCTTCATTATATTTAATAATTTCAGACGTTACATCGTTAGTGAAAGCCAAGGCTCCGGCTGCCACAGCACATATAATCATCAGAGTCAGGGAGAGTTTAACAATTTCTTTCATTAGCTTGTCACCTCTCCGTATTTTCTGGGCATAGTAAGCTTGTCAATTAAAGGAGTAACAGCGTTCATTAGCAAAATAGCAAAAGTAACTCCTTCGGGAAAAACCCCGTATAAACGAATCAGCATCGTCATCACACCACAGCCAATACCAAATATTAACTTGCCGCGAGGAGTAACGGGGGAAGTTACCATGTCGGTAGCCATAAATAGCGCCCCCAGCATGACGCCGCCGGCAAGGACATGAAAAATCCCGGCAGAAAGCATGCCTGCTAAGTTCCCGCTGCTTTTAAGCAGGGTACCCATTACAAATACTGTGCCGATATAACCTCCGGGAATCCGCCAGTCTATATGCCCTTTATATAAAAGCCAGCCCCCCCCGAGAATTAGTGCGAAAGCGCTTGTCTCCCCTAAGGAGCCAGGAATAGCCCCAACGAAAAGATTATAAAAGCTTGTCGACGCTCCCGCCAGTGGAGTTGCAGATGTAGCTAAATCAATAGGCCGAACCCAGTGAACCATATACCCTACCCAAGAAAGCGTAAGTATGGCCCGAGCAGTCAAAGCTGGATTAAAAATGTTGTTGCCTATACCACCGAACACATGCTTTCCTATGGTTATGGCCACAGCACCGCCGATAACTACGAGCCACCAGGGCACTATAGGCGGCAATACCAGTGCCAAGAGCAAGCCTGTTACCGCAGCACTGCCGTCACCAAAAATATTTTTTTTTCGAAGAATTATTGCTTCCGTAACCATGGCGGAGAGCATTCCCAGAATTATAGTCAAAAACCCCCCCCAACGAAAAAATATTACACCTGCCAAAGCGGCGGGGAATAAAGCCACAAGCACATCAATCATCACGCTTCGAATAGATTGTGATGCTCTAATATGTGGTGATGAAGATACTACAAGCTTTGTTTCCATCTGTTCTCCCTCCTTTACCAAGCTGTTTACTTACGGCGCTTAGCCGCAATGTCACCTTTTGCCATGCGTATCCACTGCACTAAAGGCCGTTTAGCGGGACAAATATATGTGCAGCAACCGCATTCTATACAGTCCATAGCATTGTATGCTTCTGCTTTTTCGTATAAGCCTTGTTCCACCGAAGACCCGATAAAAAGGGGCATGATGCTCACCGGGCAAGCTTCAACACATTTTCCACACCGAATACAGTTGTCAATTTCCTGCAGTTGAACTTCATCTTCGCTTAAACAAAGAATACCGGATGTCCCCTTAATAACAGGCAGGTTTTCCGGTCCGGGCTGAGCTAATCCCATCATCGGCCCGCCGAGCACCATCTTTTTAATATTTGGCTTAAACCCGCCGCACTGCTCAATAACTTCCTCAATAAGTGTGCCTACACGAACCAGCATATTCTTCGGCTCATTAATTGCAGACCCGGTGATAGTTACATTTCTCACAATCAACGGTTTGCCAAAGCGTACCGCATCAGATATGGCAATACAGGTTCCCACGTTTTGCACAACACAACCCACAGCCGAAGGCAAGCCGCCTGACGGCACTTCCCGTCCGGTAAGAACGCTGATTAACTGCTTCTCTGCGCCTTGCGGATACTTTGTGTGCAGCGCATGAACTTCAATGCCGGCAATCCCTTCCGCAGCCTTTTTCATAATTTCCACTGCGTCCAGCTTGTTATCCTCAATGCCTATATAAGCCTTAGGCGCGTTAACTGCTTTCATAACAAGCTGCACACCTATAATTATTTCATCCGGGCGCTCAAGCATAGCGCGGTGGTCAGCTGTTAAATACGGTTCACATTCCGCCGCATTAATAAGAACATAATCAATCTTCGCATCAGGCGGAGGGGAAAGCTTAACATGGGTTGGGAAGGTTGCTCCTCCCATGCCCACAATGCCTTTCTCCCTAATAATCTTCTTTAGCTCGTCGGCAGTTAAATCATTATAGTTATGATTCGGCTGCACATCCTCGTGCCAGGTATCCAACCCGTCCGATTCAATATATATGGCCTGAACAGGACGACCCAAAGCATGGTTGCATTTATCAATTTTCACAACCTTGCCCGATACACTGGCGTGAACAGGAGCGGAAACAAACCCCTTGCTGTCACCAATTTTTTGGCCCATCCTTACTTCATCGCCCACAGCAACCAGCGGCTCACACGGAGCTCCGATATGTTGAGCCATAGGTATTACCACCATTGTGGGCGGACGGGCAGGCACCACAGGCTTTTTCTCCGTAGCACTTTTAAAATGCCCGGGATGGACGCCACCCTTAAAAGTTTTAAAACTCATACGGTTTACTTCACCCCTTAAAATAAAAAAATCAATCCCTCTTTTGTTAAAACACTGTAAAACAATAAGTCATTCGAGAAAATTAACAAAACTCCTGCATACATTACATAATTCTTTAATATTTTCTGAATATTTTGATAATGTTACGACTAGGAATTATATCGAAGCTTAAGAGCCTCTCTAGCTTCACTTATTGTATACAGAGAACCGCAAACACAAAGAGCCTCATCATCAACCATGCAATCTAGCACCTTATTTACGGCTGCTGCAATATTTTCCTCAACCACAACAGGAAGAGAGGTATACCGAGAGGCAATACGAGCAACCGCATGCGGATCAGCGGCACGGCAGCTATCAGGCTTGGTGACAACCATTCCGGCCGTGGCCAACGGGGCGGCTAAAGAAATAATCTCTTCCACAGCCTTATCTCCCAGCACACCTATTACCAGATGCAGCTTTTTCCCTGCCGACAAGTTAAGCAACGCACGGCGCAATGCCTGAAAACCATCAATATTGTGGGCACCGTCAACCAGCACAAGGGGGCTGCGAGAAAAAACCTCCAGCCTGCCCGGCCAGCGAGCTTCAGCTAATCCGACGCGAACTGCCCCGTCTATAACACCGTCGCTAAGCAATTCCCGTGCCGCCAAAGCGGTTGCAGCATTTCTAATCTGATGCTCTCCGAGCAGAACTATCTTTAAATTTTCATATGTTCCCTGCTTACTATGATAATCAAATACTTGCCCGTCCAATGAGGATGACTTTATTGTGTAGGTAATATCTGAGCCAACAGTATATAAAGGAGCAGATTTTTCTGCCGCCGCCTGCTCTATCACCTCCAGAGCTTCAGGCTTTTCCGCCGCTGTAACAACCGGTACACCCTCTTTAATTATACCGGCTTTCTCCCCGGCGATTGCAGCTATGGAGTCTCCCAGTATCTGGGTGTGTTCCAACCCGATATTCGTTATCACCGAAACACGGGGAACAATGACATTGGTGGCATCTAGGCGTCCGCCCAAACCTGTTTCAACTACTACCCAATCCGGCCGACACCTGGCAAAATAGGTAAATGCCATGGCTGTTATCACTTCAAATTCGGTGGGCTGTCCCAACTCTGTTAAAGCAATTTCATCTACCATGGGCTTTATCCGTTCCGCCAGCTCGGCCAAGCTGGATTGGTCAATATCAATACCACCAACAGCCATTCGATTAGTAAACGTCTCCAGATAAGGCGATGTATACAGCCCTACCCGATGACCTTCCGCTGTTAGCATGGACGCGAGAAAGGCAGCAGTTGAGCCTTTCCCGTTAGTGCCGGCTATATGAATTGTCCGCAAGCCGTCCTGCGGATTACCCAACATCCTTAGTAGCTCGATAATACGGCCAAGGCCGGGATTAGTACCAAAACGGTAAAGGCCGTGAATCCAATTTAATGCATCAAAATAATTCAACCAGCATTCCTCCAGCAGCTATTTCAGGCTTTCAATGCGGAGAAGAACCTTTTCCCGCAGCTTAGCGTACTCTTCCGCCTTTGCTTTCTCTTCGGCTATGACTTCATCCGGTGCTTTAGCCAGAAACCCTTGGTTAGATAATTTATTACGGGAACGGACTAGCTCTCCGTCCAGCTTCTTTAACTCCTTTTCCAAACGGAGCAGCTCCTGAGATAAGTCCACAACTCCAGCTAAAGGCAAGAATATATCAACACCGGGCACTACCGCCGTTAGCGCCTGCTTAGGCTTCTCCGATAATTCCGTCGTAATTTGAACTTCTCCAATGGCAGCCAGCCTTTTTAGTGTTGCCAGACCTGACTGGAGAGCAACAGCCGCTTCGCCGGACGCCTGCAATACTACATCAGCCTTCTTGCCGGGCGGCAGATTTATTTCGCTGCGCAAATAACGAACTGTCCTGACAACTTCCATTACCGTGTTCATCCTAGAGTATGCTTCGGAGAAATCCAGCTCGGCATCGTACTCGGGCCAAGCAGACAGCATCACAGTTTCACCGTCATGTGGAAGTTTTTGCCATATTTCCTCGGTAATGAAAGGCATAAACGGATGAAGCATCCTCAGCGTTCTGTCCAGTACAAATGTGAGCACTGATCTAACCGTTTTCTTCTCCTCTTCACTTTCTGCCGCATATAAAGGTATCTTGGCCATTTCAATATACCAGTCACAGTAGTCGCTCCAAAGAAAATCATATACAGTACGAGCCGCTTCTCCCAGCTCATACTGATCCATAAGCCTGCCAACCTCTTGAACAGTCATATTATAGCGATGCAAAATCCAGCGGTCGGCGTCGCTAAGATTAGTTAGCTCTACCTGGTCAGCAGAAAAATCACCTAAATTCATCAGCACAAAGCGGGACGCATTCCATATCTTATTAGCAAAATTCCTGCTGTTTTCTACACTCTCCAGGCGAAAGCGCTGGTCATTTCCCGGAGCCTGCCCTGTTATTAGTGTAAATCGAAGCGTATCTGAACCGTATTGATCAATAATTTCCAGCGGATCTATACCATTTCCTAAAGACTTGCTCATTTTCCGGCCCTGCGCATCCCGAACTAAGCCGTGAATATATACAGTATGAAAAGGAACTTCCTTCATAAATTCCAAGCCCATGAAAATCATTCTGGCAACCCAGAAATAAATTATATCATAGCCTGTAACAAGCACATCCGTAGGATAAAAATGAGCTAAATCATCGGTCTTATCCGGCCATCCCAGCGTTGAAAACGGCCAGAGAGCCGAGGAAAACCAGGTATCAAGAACATCTTCATCCTGATTAAGCTCACTGCCTCCGCACTCGGGACAAGCTGACGGTTCACTTAGGGAAACTATGATTTCTCCGCAGCCGCAATACCAAGCCGGTATACGATGCCCCCACCAAATCTGCCGTGAAATACACCAATCACGAATATTCTCTACCCAGTTGAGGTAGGTCTTCGTAAACCGCTCCGGCACAAATCGAATATCCCCACTCTTTACTTTTTCAATGGCAGGCACGGCAAGAGGCTTCATACGCACGAACCACTGCTTTGAAAGAAGGGGCTCGATAACTGTATGGCAGCGTTGACACTGACCAACGGCATGAGTATGAAGCTCTGTCTTCAACAAGGCGCCCAAAGAATCTAAATCATCTACAACCTGTTTACGCGCCTCATAACGGTCAAGCCCTGCGTATTTACCCGCTTTCTCCGTCATTGAGCCGTTATCTCCAATTACCACAATGGAAGGCAGCCCATGCCTCTCCGCCATAGCAAAGTCATTTGGATCATGAGCCGGCGTTATTTTTACAGCACCGCTGCCAAAATCAGGATCCACATATTCATCGGCTATCACTGGGATTTTTCTGTCCATTAACGGTAAAAGAATATGCTTGCCTATTAAATGACTGTAGCGGGAATCCTTGGGATGCACAGCCACTGCCGTATCCCCCAGCATAGTTTCCGGCCGTGTTGTAGCCACCACAATATGCCCGTCTTCTTCCGCTACAGGATAGCGTATGAATGTCAGCGACCCTTCCTTATCCTCATGCTCCACCTCAATATCGGATAGAGCCGTATGACAGCGCGGACACCAATTAATTATATAATCCCCACGGTAAATCAGATCTTTCTCATACAGAGAAACAAATACTTCCCTTACCGCACGGGAACAACCCTCATCCATAGTAAAACGTTCCCGCGACCAATCGCATGAAACTCCCAGCTTATGCAGCTGCTTTACAATTCGGGCATGGTATTCTTCTTTCCACTCCCAGACACGCTCCAGAAACTTTTCCCGTCCCAGTTCATGCCTATTAGTCCCTTCATCAGCTAAGTGTTCTTCAACCTTAATTTGCGTAGCTATCCCCGCGTGGTCCGTACCGGGCAGCCAAAGAGTATCAAAACCCTGCATTCTTTTACGACGAATGAGAATGTCCTGAATGGTGTTATCCAAGGCATGCCCCATGTGCAGCGAACCGGTCACGTTAGGAGGAGGAATCACAATTGTAAAAGGTTCTTTAGTCGAGTCTCCCGGAGCACGAAAATACTCCCGCTCCAACCACTCATTGTAAAGCCTGTCCTCCACATCTGCGGGAGAATAAACCGGCGCAAGATTATTATTAACAGTCATAGAACATCCTCCTTAAAGTCCAACCCGGGGAAACCCTCAAGCTACAAGCTGAAAAGTAAGCTTTGCAGTCTGAGGCCGCCCCTAGCTCTATTATAAAATATATCTAATGGCTACTTTGATGTCAAGAAAACAAGACTTCCGGCACTTTAGCGGATGCTTGTGCCGGAAGTTACCGCGTTTAAACTTAGTTTCTATTTAAATATTGCTCTATTCTTCGCCATAACTCTTCCTTGCCCTCTCCGGTCTTTACGGAGAAAAGAAGCACCGGCCCCTCTGTGCCAAGCCCCAGGCTGTCCCTAATCTGCTTAATATGTTTAGGACGATGCATACGGGAAACCTTATCTGCTTTAGTAGCCACAATAACTGTGGGGCGATTAAAATGAATTAGCCAGCGATACATGGCCAAGTCATCAGCACTAGGAGGATGACGAACATCTACAAGGAAAACAATCAGTTTAAGCGCATCTCTGTCCCGCAGATATCCTTCTACAAACTCCCCCCAGCTAGATTTCATTTCCTGAGAAACACGAGCATAACCATAGCCCGGCAAATCCACAAAATAAAAAGCTTGGTTGATAATAAAAAAGTTAACAAGACGGGTCTTACCCGGCTTCCCGCTGGTAAGAGCTAACTGCTTCCTGTTAATCAAGCAGTTCAAAAGAGAAGACTTCCCAACATTAGAGCGTCCTACAAAAGCAATTTCCGGCAATGCCGTGTCAGGGTACTGCTCCGGCTTTACGGCGCTTGTCACAAATTCGGAGGACTTAACCTTCATTTACTTGCTCCGCAATCGCATGCTTAAGCACTTCATCCATATGTTCCACAAAGATAAAATCCAGCTTACGACGCACATTATCCGGGATTTCCGAAATATCTTTTTTATTATCTGCCGGTAGCAGGATAGTTTTTATCCCTGCACGGTGAGCAGCTAAGACTTTCTCTTTAACGCCGCCAATAGGAAGCACACGACCGCGCAATGTAATCTCGCCGGTCATTGCCACCGTACTTTTAGCAGGCTTTTGAGTTAACGCAGAAACAAGGGCACTCGCCATAGTAATGCCGGCTGAAGGGCCGTCCTTGGGAATAGCGCCCTCAGGAATGTGAATATGAATATCATGTGTCTCATGGAAATCCTCAGAGATTCCCAATTGCTTTGCACGTGTGCGAATATATGATAGGCCGGCCTGAGCAGATTCTCGCATAACCTCGCCTAGTTTGCCGGTGAGCAATAGCTTGCCTTTTCCTTTCATTACCGTTACTTCAATAACCAAGGTGTCGCCCCCTGCTTCCGTCCACGCCAATCCTGTGGCAACGCCCATCTCATCCTCTTTCTCAGCAACTCCGAAGCGGTAACGGGGAATACCCAGGTACTTTTCAATGTTTTGCACGGTAATTACAGTGCGCTCCTTCTTGTCTCTTACCAATTCCTTTGCCGCTTTTCGGCAAATTGAAGCAAGCTGCCTTTCCAGGTTTCTCACCCCTGCTTCACGGGTATATTGACGAATTATTTTACGCAGGGTATTTTCCGAAATATTAAGCTGCCCCTCGTTCAATCCATGTTCTTTTAGCTGCTTGGGCTGTAAGTACTTCTCAGCTATTGTTAATTTCTCTTCCTCAGTATACCCGGGAATATAAATAGTTTCCATTCTGTCAAGCAACGGCTGAGGAATATTGTAAAGGGTGTTGGCCGTAGTAATAAACATTACATTTGAAAGGTCAAACGGCGTTTCTAAATAATGATCCGAAAAGGTATTATTCTGTTCCGGGTCAAGAACCTCAAGTAGCGCCGCAGAAGGATCTCCGCGAAAATCAGTAGACATTTTATCAATTTCATCAAGAAGCACAACGGGGTTTTGCGATTGGGCTTGCCGCATTGCCTGAATAATTCTGCCCGGCATAGCTCCCACATAGGTACGGCGGTGACCGCGCACCTCCGCTTCATCTCGAACGCCGCCCAAAGAAATGCGCACAAATTTACGTTCCAGCGCCCGTGCAATAGATTTAGCCAACGAAGTTTTTCCTACACCGGGAGGCCCTACAAGACAAACAATGGGCCCTTTTAGTTTTTGCGCCAGTTGCCTGACGGCGAGATACTCAATAATTCTTTCCTTTACTTTTTCCAAGCCATAATGATCTTCATCCAAGACCTGCTCAGCCACTGTTAAATCTAACCTATCTTTTGTCTGAACCAGCCAGGGCAAAGAAAGAAGCCAATCAAGATAGTTGCGAATTACCACGCCCTCGGCTGCTGCCGGCGGCATTTTACCTAATCGATCCACTTCTTTTAAAGCTTTTTCTTCCACATCCTCGGGCAACTTAGCTTCAGCTATTTTTTCCCTGTATTCATCGGCTTCAGCCATCCGCTCATCTTTCTCACCCAACTCTTTTTGGATAGCTTTCATCTGTTCGCGCAAGTAATACTCTTTTTGTGTCTTCTCCATTTGCTTGCGCACACGCAAACTTATCTTGCGCTCAATTTCCAGAATCTCCATCTCATGGGTTAATATCTCGCTAAGCTTATCCAGGCGGTCAAGTGATGCTGTTGCCTCCAAAATTTCTTGCTTCTGCTTAATTTTCAGCGTTAGGTGGGAAGCAATAACATCAGCCAGCCTGCTAGGCTCATCAATTCCTGAAACGGTGACTAACGTTTCAGGAGAAATCTTTTTGTTTAGTTTGATATATTGCTCAAATTGATACATTACTCTGCGCACTAACGCTTCCACTTCAACACTTTTATCGTTGTCTTCCTCAACTTCATCGACCCTAGCTTGAAAGTACGGTTCAGCAGCAACTATTTCACTGACAGACGCCCGCGATAATCCTTCAACCAGGACACGAATAGTACCTCCCGGCAGCTTAAGCATTTGCTTTATTTGAGCAATTG
>DLMZ01000018.1:14077-20690 GCA_002479415.1 Firmicutes bacterium UBA7523 | reverse complement strand
GCTTTATTTGAGCAATTGTGCCCATTTTGTAAATATCTTCGGAGACCGGCTCATCAACCCTGGCTTCCTTTTGAGCTACCAAAAGAATTTTGTTATCATCAACCATTGCTTGTTCCAGGGCGTTTACAGACCGCTCCCTTCCCACATCTAGGTGCATAACCATATTGGGGAAAACAAGGATTCCCCGTAACGGCAGCAGGGGCAAAACTCTTTCTTTTCCACTCATAGTTTCACCCTCCATTCTTGTAGTATTTAAATCATTTAATCATTAAATCAGTATTCGAGAAAAAGTGCTTATATCCTTTTTACGCCATTGGCATTATAGGACTGCCAAAGAAAAATCCTCCTTTACGCGGCTACTTAATATAAGTATCCAGTAAAAAAGGATTTATTCTCCGAACTGCTCCGCTTCAGCATCAGACCGAAGAAGCGGTGAGCACCCTGCTTGGCATATGAACAGAACTTTTTTCCTTTTTCAGCAAAGCTAACTCCAGCACCTCTGCAAACGTACTAACAGGGAGCACCTCGATGTCACTAAGCTTTCCAAAAGCCTGCTGCCAATTATCTTTAGGGATAATTATTCGCTTAGCACCCGCTTGACGGGCTGCTTCAACTTTGCAAACAACCCCTCCCACAGGGCGCACATACCCTCTCACAGAAATTTCTCCGGTCATAGCTACTGTATGCAAAACAGGTATTCCTGTTAAAGCAGAATATATTCCCGTTGCTATGGAAACTCCTGCGGATGGCCCGTCAATAGGTATCCCGCCGGGGAAATTTACATGAATATCAAAGTCCCTGGGATTTAAGTCCAGGTAATCCTGCAGCACGGTAAGCACATTCTCCACCGATTCCTTAGCCATGCTCTTTCTTCTAAGAATTCGACGGGAGTTGCCCATTTCTTCCTCCTGCACCATTCCCGTTACATACATCTGTCCACGACCGGACTCCGCCGGGTGGGAGGCCACTTCTATTTCAATAAGTGTTCCCATATTAGGGCCATAAACCGCAAGTCCGTTTACAAAACCTACCTGAGGAACAGCAGGGATATTCTTTTCAGGACGGGGAGACATTTGACTGGCGCTGACAACCCACTCCATATCATTGAGAGTTAGAGTCTTCCTTTTGTCATCACACAAAGCAATTCCTGCCGCTATTTGCACAGTATTCACAGCTTCCCGACCATTGACGGCATATTTCTTAATGACATCTAATGCGTCTTCTTGCAGAATAAAGTTAATCCGCCTAGCTGCATTTTTAGCTACTACACCGATTTCTTCAGGCAGTAACCCACGGAAGAACACCTCCAGGCAACGGGAACGGATTGCAGGAGGAATATCGTCTGGCAAGCGAGTAGTTGCTCCAATCATCCGAAAATCGGCAGGCAAGCCTTTTTGAAATATTTCATGGATATGCTTAGGTATATTCTTATCCTCTTGATTATAATAAGCGCTTTCCAGAAAAACCTTACGATCTTCCAAAACCTTAAGTAGCTTATTCATCTGAGTAGGATGCAGCTCACCAATCTCATCAATAAATAAAATCCCGCCATGCGCTTTACTTACAGCGCCCGGCTTAGGCTGCGGAATACCGGCCATCCCCATAGGGCCGGCTCCCTGATAAATAGGATCATGAACCGAGCCTATGAGAGGGTCAGCAATTCCCCGTTCATCAAACCGGGCAGTCGTAGCATCCATTTCAATAAACTTGGCATCAGGGCCAAAAGGAGAGGAGTTGTTACGCTTAGCTTCATCCAGCACAAGCCGTGCCGCAGCCGTTTTACCTATTCCAGGTGGACCATAAATGATAACGTGCTGAGGATTAGGTCCGCATAATGCCGCACGCAGCGATTTAAGCCCTTCCTCCTGCCCAATTATTTCTGCAAAGGTGGCAGGACGTGTCTTTTCACTTAGCGGCTCCGTAAGGGAAATTTCCCGCATCCTGCGGAGTTGATCCATTTCCTTGCGCGACTCTCTATCCACAGCCACTTTGCTGGACTGCTGGGAACGCAGCAAGTTCCAGAAATAAAGACCGATTACTACTGCAAAAAATATTTGCACAAAGCCCATGATTGGTGCAAGATTTGACATTTATTCTCCCCCTTAAATTATACATCTGTGTCAGTGTTGGCATTAGTATTTCCAGAGGGAGAAAAAAAAACCGCCTGTTCAAGACGGTTTAAGCTGATTCTTCTTTTTTCTTTTTTCTTTTATCGGCCGTGACCAATATTGGCTTCTCATGGTTCAGAATTACTTCCTTTGTAATAATACATTTGCCAATGTCATCCCGCACAGGCAGTTCATACATCACATCCAAGAGAATCCCCTCGAGAATAGCACGAAGTCCACGAGCTCCCGTGTTGCGCCTGATAGCTTCTTCAGCAATAATCTCCAGTGTGCCGTCTTTAAATTCCAGCGTTACTCCGTCCATCTCAAACAGCTTTTGGTACTGCTTAATAAGGGCATTTTTAGGTTCTGTCAATATGCGAATTAAAGCCTCGTTATCCAAAGCCTCTAAAGTGGCAATTACAGGTACACGCCCCACAAATTCCGGAATCAAACCAAACTTAATTAAATCCTGAGGAAGAACATGGCGAAGCACTTCGCCTATATTCCTTTCCTCCTTACAAACTATTTCCGCACCGAAGCCAATACCTTTTTTACCAATGCGGCTTTTTATTAGCTTTTCAATACCGTCAAAAGCGCCGCCGCAAATAAAAAGAATGTTTGTGGTATCGATTTGCATAAATTCCTGATGAGGGTGTTTTCGCCCCCCCTGAGGAGGAACGCTGGCCACAGTTCCTTCCAAAATCTTCAGCAGCGCTTGCTGAACACCTTCACCGGAAACATCCCGGGTAATGGAAGGATTATCTGTTTTTCGAGCAATTTTATCAATTTCGTCAATATAAACAATACCCTTTTCCGCCTTCTCCAAATCGTAGTCTGCGGCTTGGATTAGCTTCAATAAAATATTTTCTACATCCTCACCCACATAACCAGCTTCTGTAAGAGAAGTAGCATCGGCGATGGCGAAGGGCACATTTAATATCCTGGCCAATGTTTGCGCCAGCAAGGTTTTACCTACACCGGTAGGCCCAATCAAAGCAATATTGCTTTTTTGAATCTCAATCTCGTCAGCCTTTTGCTCGCTGTTAATACGCTTGTAATGATTATAAACAGCGACTGCCAAGGACTTCTTAGCATTTTCCTGCCCTATTACATACTGGTCAAGAATATCTTTAATTTCTGTAGGCCTGGGAAGCTCAATCAAATCAAGATCCATTTCTTCCGAGAGCTCTTCTTCAATAATTTCATTGCAAAGCTCAATACATTCATCACAAATGTATACGCCTGGTCCGGCTACTAATTTGCGTACCTGCTCCTGAGTCTTGCCGCAAAAGGAACATTTTAATTGTCCCTTCTCATCGTTAAATTTAAACATTTTATCCCCCTCCTAAAGGAGTCTAACGTTTTACCAGTACGCCATCAATTAAACCATACTCTTTTGCTTGCTCTGCCGACATAAAGAAATCTCGGTCGGTATCACGGGAAATCTGCTCAATAGACTGCCCCGTATGCTTAGCCAAAATATCGTTTAAACGCTCCCTGATACCTAAAATTTCTCTGGCCTGTATTTCAATATCCACCGCTTGCCCTTGAGCGCCGCCCAGAGGCTGATGCACCATGACCCGGGAATTAGGCAACGCATATCTCTTACCTTTAGCCCCGGCGGCCAGCAAAACTGCTCCCATACTGGCAGCTAACCCCACACAAATCGTGGAAACATCCGGCTTTATATACTGCATAGTGTCGTAGATGGCCAATCCGGAGTAAACTGAACCACCCGGAGAGTTAATATACACACTAATATCTTTGTCGGGGTCCTCAGACTCAAGGAAAAGAAGCTGGGCGTTAACGAGATTAGCCACCGTATCATCAATGCCGCTGCCGATAAAAATGATTCGGTCTTTTAAAAGTCTGGAAAATATGTCATATGATCGTTCACCGCGGTTTGTTTGCTCAACAACCATTGGCACCAAATTCATAAGGAATCCTCCTACTCGGTTTTCTCTGCTGCGGAAGCGGCAACTGTGGTGACGTTTGCTTCTGCAACAAGAAAATCGATTGCCTTGCGATAACAAATTTCTTGGCGAAGTACGTCTGATTGTCCTTGGGCATTAAAGTATTCTTTAATTTTATCTACTTCCTGCCCGTAGCTTTTCGCAAACTCATTTATTTTTTCGTCTACTTCTTCATCTGTTGCAGCAAATCCTTCTTTTTGGATAATAGTATCTAATACCAAATTTGCTTTTACACGGGACTTTGCCTCTTCCCGCTTATCTTCTCTAAGCTCATCCATGCTCTTGCCTGTAAGAGCAACAAACTTTTCTAGCGTTAAACCCTGCATCCGCAGAAACTGCTCCATCTCACCTGTCATACGATCAATTTCTTTTTCCACCAACACGTTTGGCAAAGCAACCTCTGATTTTGCCGCAACTGCCTCAACTACGCTATTTTCCAGTTCTATTCTGGCACGTTTTTCTTCAGTTTCTTTCAGCTTATTCAAAGTATCTGCTTTTAATTCAGCCAAAGTATCAAAATCTGAAACTTCAGATGCAAAATCATCATTCAGCTCAGGGAGCTCTTTTCTTTTAATTTCCTGCAGCTTAACCTTAAATGTTACAGGTTTTCCCGCCAAGTCTTCAGCGTGGTAATCCTCGGGAAATGTTACCGCTATTTCTTTTTCATCACCAAGCTTCATGCCGATTAACTGTTCTTCAAATCCCGGAATAAATGTTTTTGAACCAATCTCCAGCGAATAACCCTCTCCGTGGCCCCCCTCAAAGGGCTCCCCGTCTTTGAAGCCGGTAAAGTCAATAACGGTCATATCCCCTTCTGCTACAGCATCATCAACAACATGAAGCTTAACGTGCTGTCCGCGCAGCTTTTCCAGTTCAGCGTCAACATCTGCGCCTGTGATTTCCCTCGTCTCCTTGGTTACCTCTGTGCCTTTGTATTCACCAAGCTTCGCTTCGGGTTTAACCTCTACCTCAGCTTTAAAAATTAAAGGCTTCCCTTTTTCCATTTGAACCAAGTCAATTTCCGGCCGATCTATGGGATTGATACCTGTCTCGGTTACTGCTTTTTCATATGCATCCGGAACAAGAATTTCTAAAGCATCCTCAAAAAGAACCTCGGAGCCAAAACGACTTTCCAGAATAGAGCGGGGCACTTTCCCTTTGCGGAATCCGGGCAGACTTACTTTCTTTACTACACTTTTATACGCTGCATCCAGTGCCGTTTCAACTGTCTGAATGTCCACCTCAATTTCTAAAGCGATTTTACTTTCGTCTATTTTCTCCAATTTTACCATTGCTATGCTCCTTTTATATGTATTTATTTTATGCCTGCAGGTTAAACCTGTGCCTTCACTAATGACTGAAAACTAGCCTGACAAATATTTTATCATTATTTCTACTAAAAAAAAAGGGAAAAGAACAAAAAAACGCCAATTGGCGTTAAAATCTGTTTGGAGCGGAAAACGGGATTCGAACCCGCGACCCTCGCCTTGGCAAGGCGATGCTCTACCACTGAGCTATTTCCGCACACCTATTCAACAATTAACAGTATAGCCATGAAGCAGCCTGATGTCAAGGGCTTTAGCAAGGACATCAATACTGTCACTTAAAGGTGTGCATTATCAAGAGGACATCTTAATTTTTTCAAGTTTATTTAGAGTATAAGCTAATACTAGCCCGTAAATAGATGCTGAAATAAAATGAGAAACCGTTGCTAAGAATTCATGTTGTGTAAAATTTGGAAGTCTTATTGCAATAGAGATACCATATATGCTAAACCAGGCTAGTATACTAAATGTCCACCCCTTAACAAGATAATTGCCACTACTGAATTTAAGAAGTAACGATGAAAATATTAATCCTAAAAACCCTGCAAAGAGTATTTGGCACAACTGAGCAAAAGCAATTTCCATTGTTGTTCTAGGAAGATGCCCATAAAGCAAAACAGCAGCCCAATCTAGTAATCTCTCCCGATATAAACCTAAGAAAACCGCTATCCAATCTATGATGTTCATGGCAATTCCAGCAATAATACCACTAATCAGGCCAGCAGTAACTCTATCCTTCATATCAAAACCCCTCACATATTGTTGATGTGAAATATTGTTTTAAAATATTACTATAATTATTCACATTTAGAGGGTGAAACTCTTTCCAAGATTAGAAAGAGCTACTGTCCTATAAGCCGGAGCAAAAACTCGGTTGTTTAATAAAAACGGCTCAAAATTAAGAAAAAAACAAACCACCGGCAAGAAGCTTGCCAAGTGGCTTAGATTTTTTGGTGCGGGCGAAGGGACTTGAACCCCCAAGGGATAAACCCACTAGATCCTAAGTCTAGCGCGTGTGCCAATTTCGCCACGCCCGCTCATTGAAATAAAATGGGGTGGATGATGGGACTCGAACCCACGGCCCCCAGAGCCACAATCTGGTGCTCTAACCACCTGAGCTACACCCACCGTACTAGAGAAAATAATGTGCAGAGTGGCACGCCTGGCTGGGATCGAACCAGCGACCCACGGATTAGAAGTCCGTTGC
>DLMZ01000018.1:5242-13969 GCA_002479415.1 Firmicutes bacterium UBA7523 | reverse complement strand
ACGGATTAGAAGTCCGTTGCTCTATCCGCTGAGCTACAGGCGTATGCAACTTATTATAGCGGAAATCTCATCATAAATCAAGTGTTGGAATAATTTTTAATTACTTGATGGAATCCATCATAACTTCTTTTAATTTCTGAATAAAAGATGAGAGGCCTTTTTCGTTCTGCCGCCCTGAAACTCCTGAAAGCATCTCCGCCATTTTTAGAACGTTTTCTGCGGGCCCCCTCTTCCCCTCTAGGTAAAAAGGGCTCTGTCTTCTGACAGACGAAGACACGGCTTTGCTGTCTGGGAGCATGCCAAGAAGCTCCACAGGCAACCCTAGAAACTTTCGGGATACGGAGCTGACGGTATCCCATACGCGGTGAGCATCATCCTCTTTTTCCGCCTTGTTAACTATTAACTTAATGCCACTTTGCACCTCGTAGTTAGATAACACTTTAATAAGAGAGTAGGCATCCATAATAGCATGGGGGTCGGGAGTAGTAACTAATAGTATTTCATCTGCAGCTAATAAGAAATTTATAACATTTTTTGAAACTCCGGCCCCTGTATCAAGGATAAGATAGTCGGCAAATGATTCCAGCTTATTAAAAGCAGAAATAAGGCGGCTAAACTGTCGCTCTCGCATGTTTGCCACATCCTCCAGGCCTGAGCCTCCAGGAACTAGCAAAATACCGCTTGGCCCGCGCACCAGAACCTCTTCTATCTCCCGCTCTCCCTGAACAAGATGGTTTATATTAAAAACAGGCTGCAGCCGCATTAGCACATCAATATTTGCTGTGCCTAAATCCACATCTATAAGGCAGCATCTTTTCCCCAGCCCTTGGAGAGCCAAGCCTATATTAACAGCCAATGTGCTTTTCCCTACTCCGCCTTTCCCGCTGGTGATAGCTAAAACCTTTCCGGATTGATCGTTGATTTCTGCCCTGCCACCACGAGAAATAGCTCCCGGAGCAGTAATAGTAATAGTGCGATTCCCACCGAAACTACGTCCTATTATCTCCGCTTGAAATGGCGCAGCTTCCCCATTAACAAACCATACCTCAAGCAGAGTTCCCACAGGCAAAGGGATTAGCCTGCCCCTATCATTAGGCATGGTTATAACTAACGCCCCCTCCTTTGTGCTAACCACCTGAGAAAAATATTCACTTTTATAAACTGCGGAACGTGGCTTTAGCTTAAGCACCGCACCCATATTGCTTTCTCTTGTCAGCACAGCAGCACTTCCTCCCGGGAATTATGGCTTACTGAATAAGTAACTTTGTGACTGATTCAGTGGCGGACAATTTCTGCCACCATGAGTTGTCAGGGTTTAACAAGCATTATCTGTGGTGTTAGAATATAGTAAACATTTTATCATCTTTTGCATCTTTTTTGTAGCTTAGATATTCTAGGAAAATAAACAACCACCCGCTAAAAAACGGGTGGCAGACAGCAGAAGTTATATTTAATTAATGTTGCGCTTTTTGTGCACTTAACTGCAAGCTAATTCCTTCTCCACAGTGAGGGCAAGCAACTAGGCCGACGGGAACAGGGTCTTTTTTAGCCGCCGCTTGATTAGGAGGCTTAATAACTGTAGTTATTATAATTCCCAGCGCGCTTAATACGGCGGAAACAGCAAAAGCTGCTCCATACGCTCCTGTTGCATCACGAACCATTCCGCCAAGCAGCGGGCCAAAAACACCGCCCGCACCCCAGGCCGTAAACACTAAGCCGTAATTGACTCCAAGGTTTTTTACGCCAAAATAATCGCAAGTAATGGCCGGGAAAAGACTGAGCATACCGCCGAATGCAAATGCTACAAAAGCTGTGCCTATAAAAAGCGTTAACGTTGTTGTAAATTGAGAAAAGAAAGCAAAGCATATAACCTGAATACCAAAAATAATTAGCAGCGTCATTTTTCTCTCCAACTTATCTGAGATAAACCCACAGCCAATCCGCCCTAAAAAGTTGAATAGAGCATAAACAGACACGAGCAGCACTGCCGTTTGAGGAGCCAAAGAAGCCTGTTCAATGCCAATATTAGCTAACTGCCCGATAACAAGCAGTCCGGCAAAAGTGCCAAAACAAAACATTATCCACAAGCCTAAAAACTGTGGGGTCTTAATCATTTCCTTCCAGTCATAATCAATGCCGGACCCCTTGTTTATTTTCAGGATTTTCCGTTCTTTAATTTTATCTGCCGGCGCAGGAGCAACGTACCCTGCGGGCGGATTAGAAATAAACTGTGCAAAAACAAGTATGGCCGCGCAGAAGCCTGCCCCCAGAACAAAAAAAGTATTAACAATTCCATGAGCTGCAAGTAAATATCTTGTTAGTGGAGCAACATAAATACCAGCCAGCCCGAACCCACTAACAACAATGCCTGAAATAAGACCTCTCTTATGCGGTCCAAACCACTTTATTGCCGGAGGTGTTGTTGCCGCATACCCAAAACCCATAGCGGTTCCAAAAACAACCCCAAAAAACAGGGAAAGTCCTAATACTGTCATAAATAGGCCGGAAAACACAAAGCCCAGACCTGTAAGCAAACCCGCTGCCATAATAATGGGTTTTGGCCCGATTTTATCCTGCAGGCGCCCTCCCGGCACCATCAGAAAAGCAAATACGGCACAAGCAATCATATAGGGCAACTGAGACTGAGTAGCTGTCCAATTATTTGGAGCAGAACGCAAAGCTGCCGCAAAAACGCCCCATGAATACAACACCCCTAACGCAAGGTTAACACCTAACCCGGAAAATGCCACAATCCATCCTTTTTTTTGGCTAACCAAACTAGACATATCTCCCTCTCCCATTCTATTAGTCTTTTCTGTCTTTTCTCTTTATTCTAAACTTTCCTTAAAGCTTCCTGCTTTTGTCATCCGCCGTAAAATCATTTGCATAATAAAAAGCCACCCCACTGGATGGTACGGAATAACAATATGGAGCGGGTGATGGGAATCGAACCCACGTGGCTAGCTTGGAAGGCTAGAGCTCTACCATTGAGCTACACCCGCACGTTACTAAATATCTTGAACTCTAAAAATGGTCGGGGCGACAGGATTCGAACCTGCGACCCCTTGGTCCCAAACCAAGTGCGCTACCAAACTGCGCTACGCCCCGTTTTTTTTAAAGCTTATTTATCTTACCATACTAAAAAATAAATTGCAACTGGTAAAGGGATGCAAACAGCGTTAAAATTCACATAATAGTTTCACCGCCGCAGCCATTGCCTGCGCCCGGTGACTTATTTTATTTTTCTGCTCGGGGCTAAGCTCCGCGAAGGTTCTTTCCAGTGACGGTACGTAAAAAAGCGGGTCATACCCAAACCCGCCCGTACCGCTGGGCACGGAAGTAATTAAGCCCTCACAGCAGCCATGAACGGTTTGGACAGGAACCCCGGGAGCAGCAATAGCTATAACACAGCGAAAGCGTGCCGTCCTCTTCTCATCAGGAACACTTGATAGCATCTCCAGCAGCTTTTGGTTATTAGCCTCATCTGAAGAAGGAACGCCGGCAAAGCGGGCGGAATAAACACCTGGCCTGCCGTCTAAAACATCAACCTCAAGTCCTGAATCATCGGCAAGGGAAAGCTCCCCTGTATACCGTGCCACCGCCTCCGCTTTAATAATAGCATTTTCTGCAAAGGTAGATCCTGTTTCATTTATTTCAGGAATTTCCGGGTACTCGTCCAGAGAAACGACATTAAAAGAGCTGCCGCCTAAAAGACTTTGAAATTCCTTTAGTTTGCCAATATTTTTTGAAGCGATTACTAATTTTCTCATTTTTTCAGATCACTCATAATAATTCTCTTTTGATAATCCATAATCTGCGAAATTCCCTTAGAAGCCACATCTATCATACCATCCATAACTTCTCTGGAAAAAGGCTCCCCCTCGGCCGTGCCCTGGATTTCCACCAAGTTGCCGTTGCCGGTCATTACCACATTCATGTCAACCTCAGCCGCACTATCTTCTTCAAAAGCCAAATCCAAAAGAATATCGCCGTCTACAACACCAACGCTGATAGCAGCAAGATAATCGGTGACAGGAAGCTCAGTAAGCGCACCACTAGCAACAAGTCCGGCCAAAGCTTGATACATAGCCACAAAAGAACCGCTGATAGCTGCTGTTCTTGTGCCGCCGTCAGCCTGAATCACGTCACAGTCAATCCAGACTGTTCTCTCCCCCAGAGCAGATAAATCCACGACAGAGCGCAAAGACCGCCCAATTAATCTTTGAATCTCCGAGCTTCTGCCGGAGATTTTGCCGCGCTCACGAATAGTGCGTGTTTGAGTTGCCCGCGGCAGCATGGCATATTCGGCAGTAATCCAACCTTTTTTTTCACCGCGCAGGAAAGGGGGGACCTTCTCTTCCACCGTTGCCGTACAAATTACTTGAGTGTTTCCCACTTCAATGAGCACGGACCCCTCGGGAAACTTTAAGTAAGCGGGGGTTATTTTTAGCGGCCTCATTTCATCAGAGCGCCTTCCGTCTATTCTCATACTTAACCTCCATTTGTTCAATCTTCATATCAGCTCTTTATTATATCGCTTTTAATTCAACGAATCAACATGTCCTCCGGACGAAACATAATTCCACTTCTTCGGCCTGCCGAACGAAGACGGAAAACTAATCCCTGCACCGAACTGCGGAGCATGGCCAGATACCAATACTTCTATTTCCATAATCCCGGGGATTTCTGTAAGCGTAAGCGCCAACTGGTCCCGTATTTGGTCTGCCGATAACTGCCCGCCTCCGGCGGGTGACAAACTACCTGCTAGCCGCACTGTTACCTTATTGCCTTGAACATTTACACTATCCAAAGAAACATTGCGCGGAATGGCACTAAAGAGCGGACTTCCGGGCGCAGGACCATCCAGAAGCTCCTCTATTACCTGCTCCACAACGTTATCCACCTTCCCCACCACTCGCGTAACAGGAACAAAAAAAGCATCTTGTGCCGTCTGATACAAATAGTATAATACGACCCGCTCTGTTTGTTCGGACTCTCCCGCTGCATCGGCAACCTCCAAATTCAAGCCTTTTTCTCTGTCAAAAGGCTCCAAAGCTACCGTACCCCCCGGTAAAACCACCGGGTTATTACCATCTATAAGGATCTCCACTCGGTTAATTGTGGGAAATTCAGTTAGCGTAAATACTAAGCCGTAAATATAGCTTCTTTCATTACTAATGTCATAGTTAAGGAAAGCATTGTTAAAATCAACCCTGGCCAACCCATCGCTAACAGTCAAGCCCAGGATTTCTGTTCCCGCAGGAAGCAGGGGAGACAGCCCCAAAGCAGAAATTTCCTGCGGCACCTTCCCTTCCATAGCATAGCTTAACGTTGCCCTGGCAATGCCTTCCTGCCAGGGAATCCCAAAGCAAACGGGAACAACAATCCTTCCACTGGCATCCGGAAAATAAAATACAGTTTCTCTTGATTGAAAGTCTTCTTGAGAAGGCCTGTCCTCCGGAGGCGGTTCCGTCACATCTTGCTCCCAAAGCGAGCACCCGCTTAGTAAAGGCATTAAGCCCAGCAATAATACCATAAAAACCATTGCTTTTCGCATTTAGCTTCCTCCCGTTCCCTTTTGTTTTATAGATGTTATGAACGGGAGAGAAAAGATATGCTGTTATTTTGCCTTGATTTTTCTAAAGTAGCCGCCAAATATCTGCCTTGTATCCATAACACTGACAAAAGCATCCTTATCGATGTCTCGTGTTAATGCAATAAAGCAGGGAAGGTCTTTTCTTTTTAAAAGTATATGCAAAATATGATGAGTACCTTGCTTGCCGCACCCTTCAACAACGGTAACCCCAAAGCCCTGCTCACGCATTTTTTCAGCCATTATATCCGACTTGTCCAGGGAAATAACTTGCGCAGTAGCAAACCCAATGGCCAAATGCTCCTCAAGCTTACTGCCAACTAAATTACCGGTTGCAAAGCCTAACGCATAAATAATCAAACGAACCGGGTCATTCAAACTGCCAATAACCTGCCCCAAGGCCAGGATATAAATAATAACTTCAAAAAAACCTATAACGGCAGCACTAACAGACTTGCCCCGCATTAACATCAAAATCCGCATAGTAGATAAAGTAACGTCACTAACCCTGGCAAAAAAAATAAACAAGTAACCGAATATAAGCGGCCACATAGAATCACCCCACATGCTTATATAAAATGCTAAAACAAATCCCTAATAACATCCTGTAAACCTTTAAGCTCTACTATCTTAACAGCGTTCGTATTAATACTCCGCTCTACCACTCCTTCGGCTATATAAGCCTTCCTGAAGCCCATCCTGTCTACTTCCTTAATCCTCATTTCAACAGAAGGCACTTTTTTCAGCTCCCCGGTCAGTCCCACATCTGCAATAAACACAACATTATTGGGGATTGGCTTATTTAAGAAAGAAGAAATAATGCTCATCATAACGGCCAGGTTAACCGCTGGCTCTTTAAACTTTAAGCCCCCTGTTGTTTTCAGCACTATGTCTTTATCAAAGAGAGAAATTTTTCCTCTTTGCTCAATAATCGAAATTAAAGTGCTAAGCTGTTCTCTTCTTAAGCAATCGCCTACCCGGGAAGGGTAAGGCAAAAAGGTTTTGGAAACCAGACTCTCGATTTCTGCAATTATCGGCCTGGAGCCCTCTTTTACCACTGCCAAAGCATTGCCGGAAACCAAATCGTCCTTTTCCCTTCTAGTCATAAAAAATTGTGACGGGTTATCTATTGACTCCATACCACGCTCCGACATAAAAAAGAAACCTCTTTCCCATGTGCTGCCAAATCTGTTCTTTAATACAGAGAGCTCGCGAAGCTCTTCCTCATTTTCTCCTTCTATAATCAGCACCGTATCCACCAAGTGCTCCAAGGCGCGAAGACCGGCTATTTCATCACTTTTATTCATCTGCCCAACCATAATAACGGCTCTGGCTCTTTCCGGATTTTTGGCAACCCTGACCAAGTTGTAGGCGCATTCCATAGTTTGCAGCGGGGAGCCGGCCCGGGAACCGGGAAAGTCCTCTAAAACAAAAGTTTGAATGCTGTCAATTATTATTAAATCCGCATCCAGCTCTTGAATAGATGTAAGCACGTTGTCCATGCTTGTGTCGGACAACACCCAAATATTATTGTTGATTCTATTAAATAGCCTGTCGGCCCTGGCTTTAATCTGGCTTTCACTTTCTTCTCCGGAGACATAGAGCACTTTTAGCCCTTGCAAAGCGATATCATCGGCAACCTGCATCAGCAAAGTGGATTTTCCTGCCCCTGGCTTTGCCGAAACTATAGTTACTGAGTCTTTCACAATACCTCCGCCCATTACCCGGTTAAACTCATTTATCCCTGTAACTATCCTGTCGCTTTTCCCAGCTTCAATGCCATGCAGCTTGACAGGAGTTTTTTTCTTTAACGAAGCATTTTTTGTTTTTTTACTAACATCTACATCTAATTCGTTAACCGTATTCCATGCTTCACAATTTAAGCAGCGGCCGACCCACTTCATAGTCTGGTAACCGCAATCCGAGCATACATAAACCGTCTTTGTACTGATAGCAAACACCTTCTTTAAATTTCCTCTGCTTCCAGCGTATTTTATTTCAGGCCCATAGTCAATAGCTAAACAAAATACAGCAGCTTGCCTTCAGGAAAACACCGGGGAATTAACTCACCGAAAAATTCCTTCGCCAAGTCCATTTCTTCCTTAGCGTACAGATATTTTCCATAACCAAACTGCCCGAACTTAAATCTGCGCCCTTCTGCGTCCAACGGCAGGTCGGAAGCCGGGAATACTGCGTTTATATTAGCCTTGCCTCTTGAAGTAAAGCGGTGAGTAATTAATTCAAATGTGGGGGCGGCATTTCGCGGCAAATAAGCAGAGATGCTGGTGAAAAGCTCGGTGTAAGACTTTTGCCAATCAGGAGTAAAGAATAAAGGTGCTATTAAAAAGCCAAAGGGATACCCTGCTGCGGCTACCTTGGCGGCAGCCTGCAGCCTTTCCTTCAGCCTTGGCGTATGATGCTCATATTTTCGGATTATCTCCTCGTTGTTGATTGAAAAGCGAATCTCGGTATGGTTATTGTGTTTTAAGCTTAATAAAGGTTCAACCTCTGTAAATTTTGTTACAAAACGAAAACGGCCAAACTCCTGCTCTGCGAAAAATTCAATCGCCTGAGAAAGTGCACCGCTATAAGGCTCAAGCGGTAACGGGTCGGAGGTTGCCGCCCCTTCAAAGGCTGTGAATTGCGGTCTTCTATTTTTAATAACCCGCGCTGCCTCTGCCAGAATTTCATCAATATTGACGTAAAGCCGCACCACAGGCCGACGGCCAAGTGTTGTATGCAAATAGCAGTATTCACACATCCCCGGGCAACTGGTGGACAATACAAGCTGGTAGTCGGCTGAGGGGCGGCATGAAGCCAGCTCCTTTGTGCGCCTTATTCCCACAACCAGCGTTTTCTTTGCTTCCCTAAATTTTTCTGCATCGGAAATACCCGGCAAGCCGGTTACCCGGTTATGGCTGGGAATTAGCCGGATTTCTCTCTGCTCATCTTGAAACCTTTCCCACAACCTTGCCCCTAAGGGATACTCCAGAGCCCTCTCTTCAAAAAGAACTCTGGACGGCTCAAATTGATACAAGAAAAACACCCCTTTTGTCTAGCTTATCCGAAAATGGTGCCCTTCACTCGTTTCCCTCCCAGCAGGCTTGACAGTTGTATTGAGAAGTAATATACTT
>DLMZ01000018.1:0-5132 GCA_002479415.1 Firmicutes bacterium UBA7523 | reverse complement strand
GTAATATACTGAGATTAACATATTATGTGTTTTTATTCCTGACGGATAATTGTGGGGAAAACCACAGTGGAATAAAAACTGTAATCAGCCGACCGTCTGGGCAACATTCGAGTATTCGAATTGTTGCCTTTTTTATTCAAATAGATACATGCTTGGAAGCTGGCTGCCGCATGGGAGTATTCACTGTCACAATCGCATAAGAAATGCAATCCGGTGGAAGTGATATATTCAATGCTGTTGAGTAAAGAAGCAAAATAAATACTTCAATATAATAGGAGGCGAATATTTGATGAGCAAAAGTAGTCTGGAATGGAGAGGATTTGCGGGTGAAAACTGGCAGAATACAATCGATGTTAGAAACTTTATTCAGGCAAATTATACGCCTTATGAAGGGAATGAGGCTTTTCTTTCCGGCGCGACAGAGCGTACAACAAAGCTAATGGATAAGCTGAATAAACTGCAGCAGCAGGAAAGAGCATCAGGAGGAGTTCTCGATATCGATACTCATAATGTTAGCTCTTTGACAAGCTATGCCCCCGGTTATTTAGACAAGGATAGTGAGATTATAGTGGGTCTTCAGACAGATGGCCCTTTAAAAAGAGGCGTAAATCCTTTTGGCGGACTGACAATGACCCGCAGAGCATGCGAAGCCTACGGTTATAAGCTGTCGGAAAAAGTCGAAAACGAATTCCGCTATAGGACAACCCACAATGACGGGGTTTTTCGAGCTTATACAGATGAAATCAAAGCTGCGCGCCGCAGCGGAATTATAACAGGGCTGCCTGATGCTTACGGAAGAGGGCGTATCATCGGTGATTACCGCAGAGTAGCTCTTTATGGCGTTGATCGTCTTATTGAGGAAAAGCAAAAAGATCAAGAGACAATAGGAAAAGAGGATTTAAATACGGAGCAGATTCGCCTGCTGGAAGAATTATATCAGCAAATTGCATTCCTGGGATATCTTAAAGAAATGGCAGCTATGTACGGTTACGATATATCAAGACCTGCCCATAATGCAAAAGAAGCAGTACAATGGATATATTTCGCCTATTTGGGCGCAACCAAGGAGCAAAACGGTGCAGCTATGAGTTTGGGAAGAGTCAGCACCTTTTTGGATATTTATTTTGAACGAGATTTGAAAAATGGCGTTTTAGATGAAGAGCATGCTCAGGAGATTGTGGATGATTTTATCATCAAGCTGCGCATGGAAAGACACCTGCGCACGCCTGAGTATAACGAGCTTTTCGCCGGTGATCCCATGTGGATAACCGAGGCAGTGGGAGGCATGGGAGAAGACGGCAGAACGCTTGTGACCAAAAACTCCTATCGGTTTCTGCAAACATTATATAATCTAGGATCTTCGCCGGAGCCCAATCTTACTATTCTCTGGTCGGAGCAGCTTCCCAATAACTTTAAGCGCTTTGCCGCCAAGGTTTCTTGCGACACAGATTCTATCCAGTATGAAAACGATGATATCATGCGCCTAGAATTTGGTGATGATTATGCGATTGCCTGTTGCGTATCAGCTATGAGGGTAGGCAAAGATATGCAATTTTTCGGTGCCAGGGTAAACCTTCCGAAACTTTTGCTGATGAGTATAAACGGCGGGCGTGATGAGTTATGCGGCAAACAAATCGGTCCGTCATACTTGCCCTATGAAGGGGAATATCTGCAATACGATAAAGTTCTTGAGCTCATGGAGCCTTACCGCAACTGGCTTGCCGAAACTTATGTTAAGGCAATGAACATCATCCACTATATGCATGACAAATACGCCTATGAAAAGATACAGATGGCTTTGCATGATACTTTTGTTCGCCGCTTCATGGCCTTTGGAATAGCAGGATTATCAGTTATGACCGATTCTCTATCCGCCATAAAATATGCTAAAGTTCGTTGTATCCGTGACGATTCGGGGCTAATCACTGATTACGAAATTACCGGAGACTACCCCGCCTTCGGAAATGATGATGACCGTGTAGACAGCATTGCAAAGGAACAAATTCAGCTTTTTTTGGAAGCGCTGGAGAAAATACCAACTTATAGGAATGCACAGCATACCCTCTCGATTTTGACTATCACTTCGAATGTAGTCTATGGCAAGAAAACGGGCTCTACCCCCGATGGAAGAAAAGCAGGCGAGCCTTTTGCTCCCGGGGCAAATCCAATGCACAACCGCGAAAAGCATGGTGCTCTTGCTTCCTTAAACTCTGTTGCCAAATTGCCGTATTCATGTTGCAAAGACGGTATCTCAAACACCATTTCCATAGTGCCAAAAGCCTTGGGCGGTAATGATGAAGAGCAATACCGCAACCTAGTATCTATTCTCGACGGTTACTTTTCGCAGAAGGCGCATCATCTAAATGTAAATGTGTTAAACAGAGAAACCTTAATGGATGCATATCAAAATCCGGAACAGCATCCTAATCTGACTATACGTGTATCGGGCTATGCTGTTAATTTTCACAAACTATCAAAACAGCAGCAGTTAGAGGTTATATCCAGAACATTCCATGAGGTAATGTAATGAAAGGGCGAATTCATTCCTTTCAAAGCTTGGGGGCAGTTGACGGGCCAGGGTTGCGTTTTGTTGTTTTTCTGCAGGGATGTCCCCTACGCTGCTCTTATTGCCACAATCCCGACACGTGGGATACGGCCGGCGGAACAGAATACAGTGTGGAAGAGGTTATAGAAAAAATCTTGCGTTATAAACCTTATTTTGCTGAAAACGGCGGAGTTACCGTTTCCGGCGGAGAGCCTCTGCTGCAGTGGCAATTTGTTTCCGAGCTGTTTCGCTGCCTGAAGGAAAATGGAATCAGCACATCTTTGGATACTTCAGGAATTGGCAGCAAAAAAGGCGCAAGCAAAATCTTGCGCCACACTGATCTGGTTATCTGTGACTTGAAATTCTCCAATGACCAGGAGTATCTCCGCTATACTAAAGCAAGCTTGTCTGCTGTGATAGAGTTTCTTAAGCTTACAGAAAAGCTAAGTGTTCCTCTATGGATCCGCCATGTTGTTATCCCGGAATTAACCGCCAAAAAAGAATATATTATGGATATCGCAGCGATTGCTTCACAGTTTTCAAACCTACGGAAACTTGAGCTGCTTCCTTTTAAAAAGCTTTGCACTTTAAAATACCAAGAGATGGGTTTGGACTTCCCCTTTAAGGATTTTGACGAATGCTCTGATTCAGTTATAAAATCTATGTATGCACATATTCAAACATCCATAAACCAGCGGACTTCCTCATAAAACAGGTAGATTTGTTTGCCAATGACACTGCATGTATAATAACGTATGCCGATGCCTCCGGACTTTAGACTAGCCTTTCAGCATACGTGTTGTCTACAGTCTGCTTATTATTTTATAATAATGCTCTTTTCTTCTTTTACCCAGATTACCTCAAGGGCCAAGGCCTCTCCAATAAATCTTAAGGGAACCATAGTTACATTATTTATAATCTGAGGAGCAGCATCAAGCTTAAATGCCGTACCGTTAACTAATGCAGTGTCATTGTCTATCTGTAACTGTATTTCAACATGCGCTTTTTTATACTTAACTGTTCTTGTCGACTCTTCCCAAAACACTTCTGCCCCTAATGACTCTCCTAAAAATCTAAAAGGAACAATTATTCTGTTATTTTGGAGCACAGGATGTTGAGCTAACCTTACTGCCATACCGTTTACAAATGCTTGACTATTATATAACTGCAGATGAATATTATACTCTGGACGAACTAAATTCGGCAAATGAAAAGTTGGAGAATAATCAGTAATTGGATTGCCGGTCAAAGTCAGTGTATGTAAATTTTTCAAGCCCGACAAAGCACCTATATCACTAATTTCGTTATTGTCCAGAGATAATTGCTTCAAGCTTGTTAGATTGGAAACAGCATCAATATTTTTAATCTTGTTGTCTGATAACCACAGCGTGTCTAAATTCTTTAAGCTCGACAAGGCGCTGATATCACTTATATTATTAAAAACTAAATCAAGTGTAAGCAAGTTGGTCAAGCCTGAGACAGCACTAATATCGCTGATTTGGTTTAATGCCAGATCCAAGAATCTTAAGTCTGTCAGGCCAGATATGGCATCGATATTATTTATTCTATTCTGAGTTAGACACAAGGATGTTAAGCTCCTCAAGCCCGAAACAACACTAATATCACAGACTTGGTTGCCTCCTAAACCCAAGTGCTCCAATTTTAAACCAACAAATCTAGACAAAACACTAATGTCACTGATTCTATTGCCATCTAAATCTAACAATTTTAAATTTGCCAAGCCAGATACAGGGCTAATATCGCTGATTTGGTTGCCAGCCAAAAAAATTGTTTCGAGATTTGTCAAACTTGATAACGTACTTATATCTTTAATTTGGTTGTTTTCGAGATTCAAATATTTTAAATTTGTCAAGGAAGAAATCGGGCTGATGTCACTTATTCTATTCTTTTTTAAACCCAATGATGTTAAATCAATTAAGCCGGATATTGCACTAATATCACTGAGTTCGCAAGAATTTATATACAGTCCTTTTAGGTTGGTAAACAACTTTAAATCATCTAATTTTCTTATTTGTTCATTTTCAATAGCTATTTCGCTTATTACGGACACTTCACCGCGAGTTATATAACCGTGAGGCCTGCATATCAACTCCCGTACAGCCTTTTCAATAGCTGGATCTACAAACTTAACTATGTGGTTATATGATATAAGCACCTCCGTTTCTTTATGATTAGAATAGCTATTGAAAGCTACACTTTTTTGCAGAAATAAACTGTTGAACTGCATGGTAACCGCCAACACAATAATGATATAAACTCTTTTTTTCATTATATTTTTATCTCTTTTGCAAAAAATGCTGTCGGCTTTTTTAATATTACTCATTTTCTATCTCCCCCTGTCGCATTACTGAAAAATCATACTACAAAGCTAAAACTCAAAACACACCGATGATGTCATATATTCTCCCCTTTCCCACTTACTTCCTGCATAGGTATTTCTATACTCAACTTAAAATACCCTGAATTAATTGATTGTAAAAGTTATCAGCATGTGGACACATTATGAATAAAAACCACGGTAATAATCCCGTGGTTACTTGTTTGTAAGCGGAAAATAATACCCACA
>DLMZ01000026.1 GCA_002479415.1 Firmicutes bacterium UBA7523 | reverse complement strand
ACTTAACATAAATTCTTGTTCATGAAATTTCTCCACTTGCTTGGGTTCCTCAAATATTTCAATTATTTCACATAACAAGCTATGATAGTAAATTAAATTTAGTTCCTGTGGTGTAAGATATTGTTTAATCTCTTTTTCACAGGATATAACCGCAGCTTTTTCCATTTCGTTATTAGAAAGCAGAACTTCGGAATTTGATCTTTCATCATTTAAAATATACCCATCATCTTCTCTTTCCAAATAGGCTCTAATATAGAATATTCCTTTTTCGTCTCCCGCCTGGTTTAATTTGATAAACGCCTTTTTTCTAAGTTTCGTTACCTCTTGATTAATATTAATCATGTGCTCTGTAAAAACATCAAAATTGTGTGATCTTCCAATGTTTTTTTAATTGAGTTGACTACATGACGACCCTTATCCATATACTCGTTTTTTTCTTCAAACAAGAAAGGGGGTTCCCCAAATAAATGTGGGAATCTTAAAAAGTATTCTTTGAACCAGTCTAAACAAAGAACTACATTATCCGAACCTGATTTCCCTAATATCTGTATTATACTACTAGTTAAGTAATCATTATTTGTAAAAAAATACTCGTAAAATAGTTTTGTATTTAATCTGTCAGTATTTAGAACTTCAAGTATCGCTTTCTCTCTTTCTTCTTTAAGTGGGGATCCTAACTTCTCAAATAAATCTGTTCTTTTTTTTCGAGTAATTATTTTTTTAAAGAAATCCATTCCTCTCACTCCCGATGCCATATGTCATAAACCGAGGGTAAAAGACTAAGTTGCTACTCATTATTCATATATTCAATATCAAATTTATCCTGTAGGATTTAATTTCTATCTATTTCTGATAATTCCTTTACTTTTGTAGAAAATATTCCCATGAAAAGTCCCCTACAAAAAATGCTTCGCCTTTTGCTGTAATTCTTGCTAAACTCTCCGCTATCTGCGGCAATATAATTATCAACAAAAAAACGGCCATGTTCTCTCCGAACACGCCGCCTTTTTCTGTATTTATCAGTTTATGGTGCTCTTTTTATCAGTAGCTCACTTTTTTTATCAGTGGTTTTCTCTTTTTTCAAGGGTCGTTTCTAGGTGCCATAAACCCTTACGCCACGGGGGTTCCAGCCTTTTTTATCAGTATTATCGATTCAACGTGACTTGTCTGCGGGAACATATCTACCGGCTGTACCTTTTCTGCGGTATAGCCGTGCTCTGTCAGGTATTTTAAATCCCTGGCCAGGGTGGCGGGATTACAAGACACATAAACAATCCGGGGAGGAGCCATAGTTGCTATTGCAGCTAGCAGGCTCTCATCACAGCCCTTGCGGGGAGGGTCGACGACGACCACGTCGGCTTTGACGCCGTGCTTAATAAGCTGGGGAAACAGCTGCTCAGCTGCCCCTTTATGAAACTCGGCATTAGTTATCCCATTTAGCTCTGCGTTCTTCCGTGCATCTTTAACGGCGGCGGCCACCGATTCTACCCCGATTACCTTGCCTGCATAGCGACTTAGATAGAGGGAAATGGTTCCAATGCCGCAGTAGAGGTCATACACTGTTTCTTGCCCGGTAAGAGCGGCGTACTCGCGGACCTTTGCGTAAAGCACTTCTGTCTGCACGGTATTTACTTGAAAGAAGGATCTGGGAGAGACATGGAAGGAAAGGCCGTTCAGGCTTTCCTGAAGATAAGGGTTACCCCATAGTAGGACATCCTGATTGCCAAGGATTACATTTGCTTGCTTGGTATTTATGTTTTGTACAATACCGGCTATATTGCCTAAGGCACGAAGTCTTTCAATTATTTCAGCGCGATGGGGAAGCTTATGACCGTTTGTGACGAGAACTATGAGGACTTCGCCTGTGGTGAAAGATGTACGGGCGATAATGTGGCGAACGAGACCTGTATGTTTCTTCTCATTATAAATGGAGATTTTTAGCTCATTTAAGATTGATCGGACAGCGTGAACAACTTTATCATTTGCAGGATGCTGAATATGGCAGCAGTTTAGGTCAACAATCTTATGTGTCCTTTTTTCGTAAAAGCCTGCTTTAACTGTATCTTCCATACCGACTGGAACCTGGGCTTTATTGCGGTACTGCCACGGCTTGGCCATGCCGAGAACAGGAAGGACTGGAACGTTGATTTTCCCGATTCTGGACAATGTATCTTTGACCAGCTCGTGCTTTATAAGCAGCTGCTCTTCGTAATTGATATGCTGCAGCTGGCATCCTCCGCAGTCATCATAATGCTCACAGGGCGGTGAGACCCGGGAAGGAGAGCTTATGATTAGCTCTTGTAGTAAGGCTCTAGCATATGTTTTTTGCAGGGAGATTACTTTTGCTCTTACCTTATCGCCGGGCGCAGTACCGGGGACAAAAACGGTAAAGCCGTCAAACTTACTTACGCCTTCGCCGTCATGGTTTAATCGTTCTATGTTAACCTCTATAATTTGTCCTTTATATACAGGTAAATTTGTTTCAGATTTCATGGGTTGGCTCCTTCATTGATTTTCTTAAGTATAACAGTTTTTTTACTCTTCTAAAAGAAGTTATAATAAAAGCTCCGGCATTCAATCGTATTTGCATACGTTTGGATGCCGGAGCTTTGCAGTTATTCAGTTGTGCTGCGCTTCCACTTCCTCGATGTCTATCATGCCTTCTCTGTGCAGAGCCATGATGACATCTTTAACGTCAGTTTTTTCTGCGGGAGTCAGTGTCGCCACGAAAGCATCTATTTCATCTTGCTCGACCAGTTTGGTTACTCTCAAGTTTCCAACAGTAAATGAATCAGGCAATCTTTTTCCCTCCAGTAAAGTTTTTATTAGTGTGCTGCATTTTTAGAAAATTATTCTTGTATAAAAAAAGCATCAATTCCGATTTGGAATTGATGCTGGTTATTAACGTTTTGAGAACTGAGGTGCCCTCCGAGCTTTCTTCAGGCCGTACTTTTTACGTTCAACCATCCGCGGATCCCTTGTAAGGAACCCGGCACTCTTCAGCGCAGGACGGAAGTCGCCTTCTGTCTTGAGCAGTGCACGGGCAATGCCGTGGCGAATTGCACCGGCTTGACCGGATGTGCCGCCACCTTCTACCTTGGCAACAACGTTGTATTTATCTAGTGTTTCCGTCAGCTTGAGAGGCTGGCGAACAATTAGTTTTAATGTTTCTAAGCCGAAATATTGGTCAATATTTCTGTCGTTTATGGTAATTTGACCATCACCGGGAAGCAGTCTTACGCGAGCTGTAGCGTTCTTTCTGCGTCCGGTGCCGTAGTATTGAATCTGTGCCAATTAATTTTCCTCCCTTCTCACCTAAAATTCCCGAACTTCGGGTTGCTGGGCTTCATGCGGATGCTCACTGCCGCCATATACACGGAGCTTTTTGAGCATAGCAGCACCCAAACGGTTGTGGGGAAGCATCCCTTTGACAGCCAACATAACGGCGCGGTCGGGCTTGGATGCAATCAAAGTCCCGTATGAAACTTTCTTCATACCACCGGCAAATCCTGAATGGCGGTAGTAGAATTTCTGTTCCGCTTTCTTGCCGGTTAAAGCAACTTTTGAAGCGTTGATAACAATTACATGGTCACCAGTATCAACGCTGGGAGTGTAAATCGGTTTATGTTTGCCGCGTAATACGCGGGCGACTTCGCTGGCTAATCTGCCTAAGGGCCGATCAGTAGCGTCAATGATGTACCATTTACGCTCTATTTGCCCTTCTTTAGGCATAAACGTTGTGCGCATATTTTCCCTCCTTGCTTCAAGCACTCTATGGCAAACGCTGTTAACGGGGCAGGAAACAACGAATGACACAAAGATATTTTATAATAAAGTATCCAGGCCTGTCAAGCAATTCCGGCCGGTGCCGCAAAAAAATGTTTAGTAATATACATGGCGTAAAACAAGTCCGTGGGGCGGAACTGTCCAGCCGGCTGCTCTTCGGTCCTTTGCTTCAAGAATAGCAGCCATGTTGTCTTGTCTTTTCCCTTTGCCTATTTCAATTAGTGTGCCTGTTATAATGCGTACCATGTTATAGAGAAACCCGTTGGCTTCAGCTGTAATGGTGATAAAGCCATCTGCTTCTTCTACATCTAAACGGTGCAGCGTACGGATAGTGCTCCGCACTGAGCTCCCGCTTGCTCTGAATGAAGCAAAATCGTGGCGACCTACAAGTTGTGCAGCGGCGGCGGCGATTACGCCCACATCAAGGGGGTCCTTGACATGGAATGAATAGTTTCTTCCCAACACCTGTGGATGTTCGTTGTTGTCAATGCGATATGTATACTGTTTGCCGACGGAGGAACAACGAGCATGAAATGAATCTGGGACAATTTCTGCATGGTAAGCCACAACATCTTTGGGCAATACAGCATTCAGAGCATATGGTATACGGTTTGCCGGTATATTATTACTACTATGAAAGTTGACAACCTGCCCAGTTGCATGAACTCCGGTGTCAGTCCTTCCTGCCATGTTTACACGAATCTGCTCACAAAAAACTACAGCTATAGCTTTCTCCAGCACTTCCTGCACAGTCAGTGCATTTTGTTGAATTTGAAAGCCATGATATCTGGAGCCATCATACCCTAAGGTAAGTTTAATGTTTGGCATAACAAATCACCTCTGCAGGCTGCATTAGATTTTTAGCAGGATAAGGGCTGATAGAAAAAGGGCTGAAAATATTACTGCGTAATAGTCTCGGGGAGCTGTGACCTGTTCGTGCAAGCGGGTTCGGCCTTGGCCCCCGCGGTAACAGCGGGCTTCCATGGCAATGGCCAAGTCGTCAGCGCGGCGAAAGGCGGAAACAAAGAGTGGAACCAGAATAGGAACCATGTTTTTAGCTCGGCGGAAAATGTTGCCGCTTTCAAAATCTGCTCCCCGGGCCATCTGAGCTTTCATAATTTTTTCGGCTTCTTCCATTAGCGTAGGGATAAAGCGAAGGGCGATAGTCATCATCATGGCAATCTCATGCGATGGTACTCCTATACGGCGCAACGGCTTCATCATAAATTCCAGACCATCTGTAAGAGCTATGGGGGAGGTAGTAAGTGTAAGCAATGAGGTGGAAGCAATTAATAGGATTATACGGAGAACCATAAATGTGCCCAGATAAACGCCGTATGAATCAACAGATATAAAGCCAAACTGGAGCAAAGTTTCCCCGCCTTTAGTCATAAATACATGAACAATCGCTGTAAATACTAGAATATATAACACAGGACGAAGCCCGCGGAAAAAGTATGGCAACGGCAATTGCGATATTTTTAATAATATAAGAATGAGCACTGCCATTATTAATTGACCGACAAAGGAGCGAACAGCAAATAAGGCAACGATTAATAGAATAAGTGCAATAAACTTTGCTCTGGCATCCAACTTATGGAGCAGGGAATTACCGGGCACATACTGTCCGATATTAATACTTTTAAACATGCTCATCTTTTTCACCCCGTAGCATACACAGGATAGCTTCTTTAGCCTGTTCTACCGAGAATATGTTTGTAGGCACATTTTTGCCTTGATGTTTAAGCTTATGCATTAATAGTGCCATTTGCGGCAATGAGAGACCCATTTCTTCTAGTTCATTCTTACAGGCGAATATTTGGTCAGGGGTACCGGCAAGACGAATTTCTCCGTATCCCATTACAATTAGCCTGTCGGCTAGCCGAGAGACATCATCCATGCTGTGAGAAACAAGTACTATAGTAAGTCCGTGTTGGTTGTGTAATGAAGCCACCTTTTGTAGCAGATCAGCTTTTCCCCTGGGATCAAGACCGGCGGCCGGCTCATCCAAGATAAGAACCTCCGGGTTCATAGCTAAAACTCCTGCCATAGCAACACGGCGCATTTGACCACCTGATAAAGAGAACGGCGAACGTTCCCCCAGATCAGCCATATCCAATCCTACCAAATGTAAAGCTTTAACCACCCGGTTTTTAATTTCTTCTGCAGGCAGTGCCAAATTCTTTAGACCAAAAGCCACATCGGCATATACAGTTTCTTCGAACAGCTGCTGTTCGGGAAATTGAAATAGCAAGCCAATTCTGCGCCTAATCTTCCCCAATTCTACTTTATCTTTACCTACTTCGCGGCCATCCAAAATAACTTTTCCATCCGTTGGAGACAACAAACCATTAAGGTGTTGAACAAGAGTAGATTTACCCGAACCTGTTTCACCGATAATTGCCAGCAGTTCCCCTTTTTGAATTTCTAAGTTTATGTTACTAATAGCTGTCACTTCAAACGGAGTGCCAGGCATATACACATGACTGACATTTTCTAATCTCAATAGCATAGCGCTTCCACCAACTCGTCCACAGACATAATATCCGGCTTTATATCAACTCCGGCGAGGCGTAGCTGCCAGACCAACTCTGCTACAGGCGGCACATCCAGCCCTACGTCACGCAGCTCTTCCACACACTGAAATATTTCCCGTGGGCGTCCATCCATTATGGCGGAGCCGCGGTTAAGTATTAGAACTCTGTCGGCAGCTATAGCTTCCTCCATAAAATGCGAAATGTAGATAACGGTTATACCCTCTTCACGATTGAGGCGGCGCACCGTATCAAGCACTTCCTGACGGCCACGAGGGTCGATCATAGCAGTAGGCTCGTCCAATATTAAACATTGCGGACGCATGGCTATTACTCCAGCAATAGCTAAACGCTGCTTTTGCCCTCCCGACAACAAATGGGGAGCGTGATGGCGAAACGATGTCATGCCTGTCAGAGACAGAGCTTCTGCAACCCGTTCTTTGATTTGGGCAGAAGGTATTCCCAGGTTTTCAGGGCCAAATGCAACATCTTCCTCTACTGTGGCAGCAATTATTTGATTGTCCGGGTTTTGAAAAACCATACCCGCTGACTGCCTAATACTCCGGTGATTAGCTTCCTCCGATGTACACAGCCCGTTCACCCAAACTGCTCCTGCACTGGGCAGGAGCAGAGCGTTAAAGTGTTTAGCAAGTGTTGACTTCCCGGAACCATTATGACCGAGGATAGCAAGAAACTCTCCTCGGTTGATGGAAATATTAATGTTAGACAGAGCTAAGCTGTCATCATGTTTGTGGTAACTAAACTCAAGTCCCTCGGCGCGGATGATTTCCGACATATTTACCTCCGGCCTATAGCGTTTTCTCAACATATAAAGAAAATCGACGGTAAAAGAAGTGTCGATTTTCTTAGCTCATCGTTTGTCGAATACGCGGCAATTTATTTTACAAATTCTAATATAGCCATTGGCGCAGCGTCTCCTCGACGCGGCCCAATCTTGAGAATACGGGTATAACCGCCCTGACGCTCTTCATAACGGGGAGCAATTTCTTCAAACAGTTTAGTTACCGCATTTTCATCTAGGAGATAGGCCAATGCCTGGCGGCGGGCATGTAAGTCGCCGCGCTTCCCCAAGGTTATCATTTTTTCAGTAATGCTGCGGATTTGCTTGGCTTTCGCTTCGGTGGTCTCTATCTTTTCGGCGAGAATCACGGAAGTGACCAGGTTACGCAGCAATGAACGACGGTGCGCACTGCGGCGGCCAAATTTTCTTAATACCATGGCTTCTCCCTCCTTTACTCGTTGCTGTCACGCAATACCAGCTTTAACTCTTCCAGTTTCTGCTGGACTTCCTCCAGAGATTTTCTCCCCAGGTTGCGGACTCTCATCATTTCGTCTTCGCTCTTCTGCACCAGATCCTGAACGGAGTTGATACCGGCCCGCTTTAGGCAATTGTAAGAACGGACAGACAAATCCAGCTCTTCAATGGTCATTTCCATAACCTTTGCCTTATCATCTTCATCCTTCTCGTCGGCAATCTCTACTTCATCAACCTTTTCAGTAAGATTAATAAAAAGGCTTAAGTGCTTATTGAGAATTTTGGCCCCCAAGCTGATAGCTTCATCAGGGCCTATACTGCCGTCTGTCCAGACTTCAAGAATCAGTTTATCATAGTTAGTATGCTGCCCGACTCTTGTGTCTTCCACCTTGTAATTCACATGCTTAATAGGTGAAAACAATGCGTCAACAGGAATTACACCTAAAGGCTGGCCTGATTCCTTATTCCGCTCAGCCGGAACATAACCACGTCCGCTGGCAACTGTAAGCTCCATGTATAACTTGCTGCCCTCTTCCATTGTGGCTATGTGCAAGTCCGGATTAAGTATCTCTACATCAGCGGGAATTTTTATATCGCCGGCGGTAACAGCTCCTTGACCCTCAGACTCAATTATCAGCTTTTGCGGCTCATCACTGTGAATTTTCATTGACAGCTGCTTGAGATTGAGTATGATTTCCGTAGTATCCTCAAGAACACCGGGAACAGTGGAGAACTCGTGCAGAACATTATCAATTTGTACCGCAGTAACGGCAGCGCCTGGAAGTGAAGAAAGCAAAATGCGACGCAAGGAATTGCCTAACGTGATGCCGTAGCCGCGTTCCAGCGGTTCGATAATAAACTTGCCGTACGTTGGGTCAACTCCACCTTGAGCACGGTCAATCTTTGGCTTTTCAATTTCTATCAAGGTCAAACCCTCCTTCTTGATTCCATTGCTTACGCGAGGGTGATTCGTTTTCCTCAACAATTATTAACGTGAATAAAGCTCAACGATTAGGTGCTCGGAAATTGGAATGTCAATTTCTTCTCTGTTGGGCAAACGAACAACTTTGCCTGTTAAGTTTTCGCGGTCGATTTCCAACCAATCAACAGTACCATGAGTGCGCATTAATTCTGCTACATCTTTAAAGCGACCTTTATCACGGCTGCTTTCACGAACTGTAATGACATCTCCCGGACGTACCTGGAAAGAAGGAATGGAAACTTTTTGACCATTAACGGCAAAGTGGCCGTGACGAACTAGCTGGCGCGCCTCGGGTCGGGAAAGAGCCAAGCCAAGACGAAAGACAACGTTATCGAGGCGGGACTCCAGGATTTGGAGCAAGTTCTCGCCGGTGATACCTTGGCGGCGATCTGCCTCTTTAAAATACTTGCGGAACTGACCTTCCAATACGCCGTAAATTCGGCGTGCTTTTTGTTTTTCACGAAGCTGCAGACCATACTCGGACTGCTTGCCGCGACGCCCTTGGCCATGCTGACCTGGGGGATACGCTCGACGATCAACGCCACATTTTTCAGTATAGCAACGCTCACCTTTCAGGTATAACTTTAAGCCTTCACGGCGGCATTGTCTGCAGACTGCTTCAGTGTATCGTGCCAAAGATTTTCACCTCCTAATAGATTTAAACTCTGCGCCGTTTTGGAGGACGGCAACCATTATGTGGAATGGGAGTCACATCTTTAATCATGTTAACTTCCAAACCCGCGGCTTGCAGGGAACGAATGGCTGCCTCACGGCCAGAACCCGGCCCTTTGACAAACACTTCCACGTCCTTGAGCCCGTGTTCCATAGCAGCTTTTGCTGCTGTTTCCGCAGCCATCTGTGCGGCAAACGGTGTGGACTTTCGGGAACCTTTAAAGCCGACGGTACCGGCACTGGCCCATGATATGGTATTCCCCTTTAAATCTGCAATGGTAATATGGGTGTTATTAAACGTGGACAGAATATGAGCAACACCATGTTCAATATTCTTGCGCTCACGTCTTCTCGTACGTGTAACTTTTTTGCGTGCAACCAAGTCTTTCCCCCCTTACTTTTTACGTTTTACACCAACGGTACGCTTGGGACCTTTACGAGTCCGGGCGTTATTTTTAGTAGTCTGGCCACGCACAGGCAGCCCCCGGCGGTGACGAATACCACGGTATGAGCCGATTTCCATCAATCTCTTGATGTTCATCGCTACTTCACGACGCAAATCTCCCTCAACCTTATTGTTTTTGTCAATATACTCACGCAGTCTGTTTACTTCATCTTCAGTTAAATCCCGAACCCGTGTATCTTGATTGATACCTGTCTCGGTCAGGATGCTTTGTGCGGTCTTGCGGCCGATTCCAAAGATATACGTAAGCGCTACTTCTACGCGTTTTTCCCGCGGCAGATCGACTCCGGCAATTCTCGCCATAGGATGCACCTCCTTTTCTTCCTCAGAACAAAATTAGAATTTCCAACCAATTGCCAAATTATACCTAACCCTGTTTTTGCTTATGCTTCGGGTTTTCACAAATCACCATCACTTTGCCTTTGCGCTTGATGATTTTGCACTTTTCGCAAATGGGTTTCACAGATGGTCTGACCTTCATCCCAAAACCTCCTTCTTTGCGTCTACTTATAACGGTAGGTAATACGCCCACGTGTTAGGTCATAAGGTGATAACTCTACCAATACCCTGTCTCCCGGGAGAATACGGATGAAGTTCATGCGAATTTTACCGGAAACGTGGGCCAATACTTTATGACCGTTTTTCAGTTCGACGCGAAACATAGCGTTCGGCAGAGGCTCAAGAACAGTTCCCTCTACCTCAATAACGTCTTTCTTCTTTGACATCAGGTTCAGTTCCCTCCCTTTCTCCCCCGGGATGGTCCATTATATCAACCATTTCACGGATTGCCCGTGCAATCTCATCATCACATGCCAGCCTGTTGCGGATTTTTTCCGCCAACTCGGCAGAACTGCTCTTGTGAACCTGTAAATGACGAAGATTTTTTTTCTTCGGGCTATGCAGGGGACGGTTTAAGCCGTTGGCAACGAGAACTATATTTGGCTCCATTGTGCCGACGACCAGATAATGTTCACCGGTGTCACGTCCCGCAAGCGAATGGACTAACAGCCCAATTTGCGGCGGTTGAATCATTTTTATTCAACCCCCCTCACTTACCGGCAGCGGAAAGAACGGTTAATATTTCGGACTCATCTTTTCCCACGGCCACAGTATGCTCAAAGTGGGCGGACCACTTGCGGTCTAATGTAACAACGGTCCAATTATCCATTAAAGTTTCGACCTGCCAAGTACCCATGTTAACCATGGGTTCAATAGCTAATGCCATTCCTGCCTGCAATCGCGGCCCCCGCCCAGGTTTACCAAAATTGGGCACCTGAGGCTCTTCGTGCATCTGGTTGCCAATGCCGTGACCGACGTAATTACGCACTACGGCAAACCCGTTATTTTCCACATGTGTTTGAACTGCGTTCGATATATCCGTTAAATGGTTTCCCTCGATTGCCTGAGCAATTCCAAGGTGAAGCGATTCTTTGGTTACTTCTATTAGGCGTAAAGCCTCAGGATTCACATCACCCACTGGGAACGTGGCTGCAGCATCACCGTAATAACCTTGAAATACAGCTCCCACATCAACACTGATTATATCTCCGTCCACAAGACGTCGCACGCCAGGTATCCCGTGTACCACTTCTTCGTTGACAGAAGCACAAATAGTTGCGGGAAAACCATGGTATCCTTTAAAAGCCGGGATGCACTTAGCTTTGCGAATACGACGCTCTGCTATGTTGTCCAGTTCTCCCGTAGAAATCCCCGGCCTTACAGCTTCAGATATCTCCTGAAGAACCTCGGCAACAACGCGTCCGGCCTGTCGCATCAGCTCAATTTCCCTCGGCGATTTAATGGTAATCATGCCTGCCTCCATTATTTCATGAAGCCCTGGTAATTCCTCATTAACATGTGGCTTTCTATTTGCCTCATTGTTTCAAGAACCACACCAACGACAATAATCATCCCTACGCCGCCAAAAATGACATTTATTCTGAATAGATTCTGCAAAATAACCGGCATAGTGGCAATAGCTGCCAGTGCAACGGCACCAGCTAGTGTCAGGCGGTTAGAAACACGAGCGAGAAACTCGGCTGTTGGCCTGCCCGGTCGTAATCCGGGAACAAAGCCGCCATTTTTTTTCATATCATTGGAAATTTTCATAGGATCAAACTGTATAGCAGTATAAAAATAAGCGAAAAACAAAATTAACAGCATAAAGAAGATCGTGTGAACAGGTGCCCCGACTCTGAACATATTTTCAAAGTACCGCGCTATGGGATGGTTAATAAACTGCGCAATAGTAGCCGGGAACATCAGCAGTGCCGATGCGAAAATAACAGGAATAACACCAGACTGGTTAACTTTCATCGGGATATGCGTTGACTGCCCGCCGTACATTTTCCGTCCAACTACACGCTTGGCATACTGTACCGGGATACGACGCTGGCCTTCTTCTAAAGCCACAATACCCACAATCAGACCAAGGACTATAATCACTGTAGCCAAGACGGTGAAAATGTTCAACTCACCCAGTCGGGTCAGCTCAAATGTTTGAAGCAACCCCGGTCCAAAGCGGGAAACAATCCCAGCGAAAATAATCAGCGAAATTCCATTGCCCACACCATGCTCCGTAATAAGCTCCCCCTGCCACATCAAAAACGCAGTTCCAGCAGTCAGCGCTATAATTATGGTCAGGTACGTAAAAAGATTAGGGTTAATAACAGCTGCTTTGAATATGCCCACTGTCATTCCTGTTGCCTGGATAAGAGCCAGAATTACAGTGCCGTAGCGAACTATTTGAGACAGTTTTTTCTGCCCTTCCGGTCCTTCTTTAGCCCATTCTTCAAACTTGGGTACAACCACCGTCAAAAGCTGCATTATAATCGATGCATTAATGTAAGGCATAATACCCATAGCAAAGATAGTGAAATTTTCCAAGGCCCCTCCGGCAAATACATTAAATAAACCGAACAAGTTATCTCCCTGGAAGAAATCAGCTAATACCGTGGGATCTACCCCCGGAACAGGTATATGTGCACCCAAGCGATAGACAAATAACATAAACACTGTAAATAGTATTCGTTGCCTCAGCTCTTTAATTTTCCAGGCACTGCGTACTATTTCTAGCATGCTAGATCACCTCAGTTTTGCCGCCGGCGGCTTCAATCTTTTCAGCGGCCGTTTTGGTAAAACCATGTGCAGAAACAGTGAGAGACCGCTCCAAGTTGCCGTTACCAAGAATTCTCACACCGTCTTTTTTATTCTTAATAACTCCTTGTTGCTTTAACAATTCAGGCGTTACTATTGTACCATCGGCGAAGATATTGAGGCGGGCAATATTAACTTCATTGTAATCTTTTTTGAAAATACTAGTAAAGCCCCTCTTTGGTACGGTACGCTGCAAAGGCATTTGTCCGCCTTCAAAACCAGGACGCACACCACCGCCTGAGCGGGCGTTCTGTCCTTTATGCCCTTTACCGGAAGTTTTGCCAAGTCCGCTGCCGATACCTCTGCCCAGTCTTTTTTTCTTAGTCCGAGCTCCCTTGGGACTGGATAACTCATGTAAACGCATTGCTTACACCTCCTCTAAACTTCTTCAACTTGAACGAGGTGGATAACCTTATTGATCATACCCCTGATTTGAGGTGTATCCGCATGTTCAACAGACTGGTGAAGCTTGGATAAGCCCAAAGCCTTTACCGTCAGCCGTTGGGGTTCTGGCCGTCCGATTACACTATTGATTAAAGTGATACGTAATTGTTTGCTCATGTGTTCCGCCTCCTACCCTAAAAGCTCTTCCACTGTTTTGCCGCGCAGTTTTGCGACATGTTCAGCGCTTTTTAAGTTTTTCAGGCCTGTCATCGTCGCATTGATGACATTGATAGCATTGGCGGATCCGAGTGATTTGGTCAAAATATCCCGCACTCCGGCCAACTCCAACACCGCGCGAACCGGCCCGCCGGCGATAACACCGGTACCTTCCGATGCAGGCTTTAACATAACCCTGCCTGCGCCGAAGACGCCAGTGACGGCATGGGGTATGGTTGTGCCTACTAAAGGAACTGTTATCATATTCTTTTTTGCATCTTCAATTCCTTTACGAATCGCTTCCGGGACTTCGCCCGCTTTACCCATGCCTGCACCCACTTTACCGTTGCCGTCTCCGACAACAACCAAAGCGGAGAAGCTGAAGCGCCGACCGCCTTTAACTACTTTGGCGACACGGTTTATCTGGACGACCTTTTCGGTCAACTCCGATTTATTGGAATCATATTTATTCACGCCGTTATCCCTCCTTCGCGCTAAAATTCCAGGCCCGCTTCCCGGGCACCATCAGCCAGTTCTTTAATCCGGCCGTGATAGAGGTAGCCCCCTCTGTCAAATACAACCTGCTTAATTCCTTTTTCCGCAGCTTTCTGCGCAATCAGCTTGCCAACTTGACGGGCTGCTTCTTTGTTCCCACATGAAGCTTTCCCTTCCCCGATTACGGAATCCAAGCTGGACGCTGCAACTAGCGTAACACCGTTTTCATCGTCGATGATTTGCGCATAAATATTCTTCAGGCTGCGGAAGACGTTAAGCCGCGGACATGACGGAGTCCCTGATAATTTTTTGCGAACACGAAGGTGTCTCCGCTTCCGGGCGGCATTTTTATCTTGACGGGTTATCAAAGCATATCCCTCCTCACCTGCTGCGTCAGTATGCTGCGACACTATACTCTCGCCTGCATCTGACGCAAACATTTCATAAATAACTACTTACCAGTCTTACCGACTTTCCGGCGAATTCTTTCCGTATCGTATTTAATACCTTTCCCTTTATAAGGTTCCGGTTCACGTACTGCACGGATGTTTGCTGCTATGCTGCCCACCGCTTCTTTGTCAATTCCTTTAACCACTATTTTAGTAGGTGCGGGAACTTCCAGTTCAATGCCTTTAGGCGGGACAATATTTACCGGATGTGAATAACCAATAGAGATAACAACATTATCTCCTTGTTTATTGGCGCGGTAACCAACGCCGACCAACTCCAGCGTTTTCGAATATCCCTTGGTTACGCCTTCAACCATATTGGCCACTAGCGTACGGGTAAGGCCATGGAGAGAACGCTTTTCCTTAGTATCTTCATCACGGCTGACAATTACTTGATTACCCTGCAGCTCAACTTTAATTAACCGGGGCAATTCTTTTTTCAATTGACCCAGAGGCCCTTTAACAGTAACAGTATTGTCGTCTTGGCTAAATTCTACGCCTGCCGGCAGTTCTACCGGCTTACGACCGATGCGGCTCATTTTTTCCTACCTCCTTACCAAATGTAGCAGAGGACTTCGCCGCCAATGCCGTTTTTACGCGCAGCTTTATCGCTCATTATCCCTTGTGAGGTGGATATGATGGCGATCCCTAGTCCGCTCAGCACTTTAGGCAGATCATCTTTTTGCGCATATACACGCAATCCCGGCTTACTAATCCTCTTTAATCCGGAAATGACTTTTTCGCGGTTAGGGCCGTATTTGAGGTAAATACGAATGGTCCCCTGCTTATTGTCTTTCTTGAAATCGAACTCCTTAATATAGCCTTCTTGCTTTAAAATATCCGCAATGGCAAGCTTTACCTTTGAACCGGGTATCTCCACAGTCTCGTGGTGAACCATATTTGCATTGCGAATTCTTGTCAACATATCGGCAATTGGGTCCGTCATGGTCATCGCAATCGAACCTCCTTTCTCTCCTTAAATCCCCTCTACCAGCTGGCTTTTTTCACGCCGGGGATTTTCCCTTCGTGGGCAAGCTTACGGAAACAAAGGCGACACATACCAAACTTGCGCAGGTACGCACGGGGACGGCCGCACAATTTGCAGCGGTTAACACCTTGCACTTCAAACTTGGGGGTTCTGTTTGCCTTAGCAATCATTGATTTTTTGGCCACGTTTTCCCCTCCTTTTCCATTTATGCTGTCCGGAACGGCATGCCCATAGCTCGCAGCAGCTCCCTTGCTTCTTCATCATTATCAGCAGTTGTTACAATTACTATATCCATACCGCGTACTTTGTCGATCTGGTCGTAATTAATCTCCGGGAAAATCAATTGTTCCTTCAATCCCAGAGTATAGTTGCCACGACCGTCAAACGATTTGGGCGAAACCCCACGAAAATCACGTACCCTAGGCAGTGCCACATTAAAGAGCTTGTCAAGGAACTCATACATCCTCTCTCCCCTTAGCGTAACCTTGCAACCAATGGACATTCCTTCGCGAAGCTTGAAGCTGGCCACAGACTTGCGGGCTTTGGTGATAACAGGGCGTTGTCCTGCAATCAATGCCATATCATTGACTGCGGCATCCAGCACCTTAGCATTTTCCTTTGCTTCACCTACGCCCATATTAATAACTACTTTATTCAAACGCGGGGCCTGGAGGACGTTTTTATACTGGAAACGTTCCATCAACGCCGGCCGCACTTCGCTGTTGTATTTCTCTTTTAACCGGGCCATAGTCCGTACCTCCTTTCCAGCTACTTATCGAGGGATTCTCCGCACTTTTTGCATACCCTGGCGCGTTTTCCGTCTTTCATAACGGACTTAGCAATCCTTGTGGCTTTCTGGCAGTTGGGGCAGACAACCATAACTTTAGCGCTGTTTAAAGGCGCTTCCTGATCATGAATACCTGCCTGCACATGCTTTGAAGCTCTAGCATGCTTTTTAATTACATTAACCCCTTCGACAACTACTTTCCCTTCACTAGGAATAGCAGAAATCACTTTACCTTTTTTACCTTTGTCCTTACCGGACAACACTACGACTTTATCACCTTTTCTTACATGCATCTTGGAAACTGTCAATATTTGCACCTCCTTGGCGCTTTATATCACTTCCGGGGCAAGTGAGACGATTTTCATAAATTCTTTTTCTCTTAGTTCACGGGCCACAGGTCCGAAAATCCGTGTTCCCCGCGGGTTCTTCTGTTCGTTAATCAGCACTGCGGCGTTTTCGTCAAACTTGATGTACGAGCCGTCATTACGTCGTGCTCCCTGCCGGGAACGGACTATAACCGCTTTGACAACATCACCTTTTTTGACAACCCCGCCGGGTGTTGCTTCTTTGACCGAAGCTACAATAACATCGCCGATATTACCGGTTTTCCGGGTAGATCCGCCAAGAACACGAATACACATAATCTTTTTGGCACCGGAATTGTCGGCAACGGCCAAATATGTTTGGCTTTGTATCATGGGTTGCCTCCTTTCCCTACTGGAGGTAGGTCGTTATCCAATTTTTACAGTTTGGATTTCTCCATAATTTCTACAAGACGCCATCTTTTGTCCTTGCTTAAAGGTCTTGTCTCCATGATTTTTACTTTATCTCCGATACTGCAAGCATTCTCGGGATCATGGATTTTATACTTACGGGACACCCTAACGATTTTCCCGTACAGAGGATGGCGAGTGATACGTTCCACGGATACAACAGCCGTCTTATCCATTTTATCGCTTACAACTTGGCCGATCCGTGTTTTACGGTTACTGCGCTCCAAGAGCTTTGCCTCCTTTCAACGGCATCGTTAGTTTATTTTCAACTCACGTTCCCGCTGGACTGTTTTAACCCGTGCAATATTTTTGCGCACTTCCCGAATTCTCATCGGGTTTTCCAGTTGGCCTGTGGCCATTTGAAAGCGCAGGTTAAACAGCTCTTCTTTTAACTCGGACATTTTGCCGTCCAATTCAACATCGCTGAATTCTTTAAACTCCTTAGCTCTCATGACCATCACCACCTGTTTCAACACGTTTCAGGAATTTTGTTTTAATTGGGAGTTTATGCGCTGCCAGGCGCATGGCTTCCCTAGCCACGTCCTCCGGAACGCCGGCCAGTTCAAAAAGAACACGACCAGGCTTTACAACGGCTACCCAATATTCGGGGGATCCTTTACCAGAACCCATCCGGGTTTCCGCAGGCTTAGCTGTTACCGGCTTGTCGGGGAAAATTTTGATCCATACCTTACCGCCACGCTTAATGTAGCGAGTCATTGCAATACGAGCAGCTTCAATCTGCTGGTTTGTAATCCACGCCGGCTCCAAGGCCTGTAGCCCGTACTCTCCGAAAACAATTTGGTTGCCCTTCTGAGCCGTGCCTTTCATACGGCCTCGATGCTGTCTGCGATATTTAACTCTTTTTGGGATTAGCATTCGGGTTACCTCCTCCCGTTTTAACCTGCTTAGTCGGAAGAACCTCCCCTTTATAAATCCAAACCTTAATGCCGATACGACCATAGGTTGTATGTGCTTCCACAAATCCGTAATCGATATTGGCGCGTAAAGTCTGTAGAGGAACAGTCCCCTCATGGTATGATTCCGTACGAGCAATTTCTGCGCCGCCCAAGCGGCCGCTAATCATCACTTTCACACCTTTAGCACCTGCCCGCATAGTGCGGAAAACAGATTGCTTCAGCGCACGACGGAAAGCGATACGCTTTGTTAATTGAGCAGCAATGTTTTCTGCTACAAGTGTAGCATCTAATTCTGCATTTTTAATTTCTATGATGTTAATGTGTACTTGCTTGTTGTCAGTCAGCTTTTCGAGCTTCTTACGCAGCTCCTCTATGCCTGAGCCGCCTTTGCCAATAACAATTCCTGGTTTCGCAGTGTGGATAGAAATACGAATGCGGTTAGCAACCCTTTCAATTTCCACACGAGAAACGGAGGCATTATTTAAGTTCTTGGCAATCGCATTGCGGATCTTCATATCTTCGTGGAGAAGGTCCGCATAGTTTTTATCGGCGTACCATTTGGCATCCCAATCTCGGATTACACCGAGCCTAAAGCCAACCGGGCTTACCTTTTGACCCACAGACTTATCCCTCCCTTTGCTTGAGAATGATGGTGATATGACTGGTGGGCTTACGGATTTTGCTTGCCATGCCGCGTGCACGGGGGCGAAAACGCTTTAGTACCGGCCCTTGGTCCACAAAAATCTGTGCCACATAAAGCTCATCACGGTTCATCTCAAAATTGTTTTCGGCGTTAGCCATGGCGGAATGAAGCACTTTGTAAATCGGCTCCGCCGGCCGGTTTGGTATAAACTTCAGGATGCTCAGTGCTTCCTGAGCATTTCTGCCGCGTATCTGGTCAGCCACAAGGCGGGCCTTCCGCGGTGACATCCTGATATACTTAGCTGTTGCTTTTGCTTCCACGGTAATCCCTCCTTATTTCAACGATGTGGACCGTTCCGTATGGCCACCGTGTCCGCGGTATGTGCGGGTCGGAGCAAATTCACCGAGCTTATGGCCAACCATATCTTCGGAGACATATACGGGCACATGCTTTCTCCCGTCATGAACCGCTAACGTATGGCCTACCATTTCGGGGAAAATAGTGGAACGGCGTGACCAGGTTTTAATTACTTTTTTCTCGTTCTTGTCATTCATCTGCTGGACTCTAGCCAACAGCTTGGCATCAATATAGGGGCCTTTTTTCAGAGACCTGGACAAGTCTTGACGACCTCCTTCCTAACGCTTACTTATTCCGACGCTTAGCTATAAACTGGTCGGACTTTTTATTTTTCTGCCTGGTTTTGTAACCGAGTGTCGGTTTACCCCAGGGAGTAACCGGACTTTTACGACCGATTGGCGCTTTGCCTTCACCACCGCCGTGCGGATGGTCACAAGGGTTCATAACAACACCGCGAACTGTGGGGCGCTTGCCCAGCCAGCGTGAGCGGCCTGCTTTACCGATGGTAATGTTCTCATGTTCCAAGTTGCCAACCTGGCCGATTGTAGCTTTACACTCCTGAGATATCAAACGAACTTCGCCGGATGGCAGCCGCACATGTGCGTACTTGCCTTCCTTAGCCATCAGCTGAGCCGAGGCACCAGCGGAACGAACCATCTGAGCACCTTTACCAACTTTAAGCTCAATATTATGAATAAGTGTACCTACAGGAATTAATTTTAGCTGCATAGAATTACCGGGTTTAATATCTGCGGTTTCGCCGGAAATAATTTCCGTTCCCACAGTAACGCCGACAGGTGCGAGTATATAACGCTTTTCACCATCAGCATAATGGAGCAGTGCAATGTTGGCTGAACGATTTGGATCATATTCGATAGTTGCTACTTTTGCAGGCACACCATCTTTATCCCGTTTAAAGTCAATGACCCGATACTTGCGTTTGTGTCCGCCTCCCTGATGACGTACGGTGATTCTGCCCTGCGCGTTGCGGCCCGCTTTTTTCTTCAACGGCTCCAGCAAAGATTTCTCAGGCTCTGTTGTAGTGATTTCATCAAACGACCGCACGGTCATAAAACGACGTCCCGGAGAGGTGGGAACAAATTTTTTAATTGCCATTTATATATCTCCCTCCTTCCTGGGTTATAACCCTTCGAAGATTTCGATGGGCTTGCTGCCTTCTTCCAAGGTGACAATGGCCTTCTTCCAGCTTGGACGGCGGCCGACGAACGCACCCATACGCTTCATCTTGCCTGTAACGTTAATGGTATTTACGCTCTTAACTTTAACCTTAAATAGTTCTTCCACTGCTTTTTTGATTTCTACCTTGTTGGCCTTTGTATCAACCTCAAATGAATATTTTCCCTGCTCCATCATTAAAGTTGATTTTTCTGTAACCAACGGTTTTTTAATAATATCTCTGGCGTCACGCGTCATTGAGCAAATACCTCCTCTACCTGAGCCACAGCATCCCGTGTAATCACCAGGTTGTCGGTGTCAAGAATGTCGTAAACATTCAACTGTCCGGCATTTAACGTTTTCACTCCGGGAATATTGCGCGCCGACTTTATAACGCTTTCCTGCGGAGAGTCAATGACAATCAGCACTTTACGGCCAGTCTTCAGGCTCGACAGAATGCTAACCATTTCTTTTGTTCTTGGACCAGCCATTTTCAGTTCGTCAAGCACTATCAGAGAACCATTTTCCACCTTGCTTGAAAGAGCCGATTTCAGCGCCGACTGTCTCATTTTTTTCGGCATAACTGCTTTATAGATGCGGCCTTTTGGTCCGAAAGTAATTCCGCCGCCCTTCCAAATAGGTGAGCGGGTAGAACCGTGTCTAGCACGTCCGGTCCCTTTTTGACGCCAGGGCTTCCGTCCGCCGCCGCTAACTTCGCTGCGATCTTTTACAGAAGCAGTGCCCAGTCTCTGATTGGCTTGGTAAGCCAATACAGCCTGGTGCAATAATGCTTTATTTACTTTCACCGCGAAAACAGAATCAGATAATTCTATATCCCCAACCTGCTCGCCTTGTGTGTTATATAAAGCTAACTTCGGCATCCCAAATCCTCCTTTCTATACTGGAGGTCAGAGTCTAAAGTCGGACATCAGAGTCATACTCCTGTCCGGCTGCTGTTCTTTCCTCTGACTTCTGACTGCTATTTTACTGCTTTTTCCGAATCTTTTACTGTTAACAAACCTCCGCGGGCACCTGGTACAGCGCCACGAATGAGCAGCAGGTTGCGATCTGCATCTACCCTTACAACCTGGAGCCTTTGAACAGTAATTTTGTCTCCGCCCATACGACCGGGAAGCTTTTTGCCTTTAAATACGCGGGCTGCGTCAACAGCACCCATGGAACCTGGACCTCTGTGGTAATGAGAACCGTGTGTTGTCGGTCCGCGGCTTTGGCCGTGACGCTTAATGCTGCCTGCAAACCCTTTACCACGGGAAACACCGGTCACATCAACCCATTCCCCTTCGGCAAAGACGTCTGCTTTTATCTCCTGACCAACCTCATATGCAGCCGTATCTTCCAAACGGAATTCACGAACATACTTTTTCGCTTTAAGTCCGGCCTTACCAAAATGTCCGGCCATGGGCTTAGTAATCTTATTATCTTTGATAGCAGCAAACCCGACTTGAATTGCTTCATAACCGTCGGCTTCTATAGTCTTTTTTTGAACGATAACGCACGGACCCGCCTCAACAACCGTTACAGGAATAACTTGCCCTGTTTCGGTAAAAATCTGGGTCATGCCAAGTTTTTTGCCTAAGATTGCTTTTTGCACGTGTTTTGCACCTCCTTAAACTGCTCTTCCCATTATTCTTACAGTTTGATTTCAATATCCACGCCGGCAGGAAGATCGAGACGCATTAAAGCATCAATGGTTTTCGGTGTCGGCTCAAGAATATCGATCAACCGTTTATGCGTCCGCATTTCAAACTGTTCACGGGAGTCCTTGTATTTATGAGGTGCCCGAATAACAGTATAAACATTTTTTTCCGTCGGCAGAGGGATTGGGCCGGAAACGGTTGCTCCAGTCCTCTTTGCAGTCTCCACAATCTTGCCGGACGACTGGTCTAAAATCTGATGATCGAACGCCTTAAGGCGAATACGTATCTTTTGCTTTGCCATGCTTTTACCTCCTTTTTCGTCTGATTCTAACAGACTACTCAGCAAAAATTCCCCTGGCTTAAAGACAGGCAACCTTTTGCTTCATTGTTGGTTCAGGCTCATGAAGACTTCTTAAAAGCCCAAACAATGCATAGAATTAACTAAATTATTACGCAATAATTGAAGTTACAACACCGGCGCCTACTGTACGACCGCCTTCACGAATAGCGAAACGCAAGCCTTCTTCGATAGCGATTGGTGTAATCAGCTCAATTTTCATTTGCACGTTGTCTCCGGGCATAATCATTTCTACACCCTCGGGCAATGTGATAACTCCGGTAACATCGGTAGTCCGCAGGTAGAACTGGGGACGATAGCCCTGGAAAAACGGAGTGTGACGGCCGCCTTCTTCCTTCTTCAGCACGTATACCTCTGCCATAAAGGTAGTATGCGGCTTAATGGAGCCTGGCTTAGCCAAAACTTGACCGCGTTCAATCTCTTCACGGTCAACACCGCGAAGCAACGCGCCAATGTTGTCGCCGGCTTCTGCAAAGTCCATAATCTTACGGAACATTTCAACTCCGGTAACAACTGTCTTGCGGGGCTTCTCGGCAAAACCGACAATTTCAACTTCTTCTTGAACCTTAACGACTCCACGCTCTACACGACCGGTAGCAACTGTACCGCGGCCGGTAATGGTGAACACGTCTTCAACCGGCATCAAGAAGGGCTTGTCACGGTCACGCTCGGGAGTGGGAATATACTCATCTACAGCGTCCATCAGCTCCCAGATTACTTTGCAGTCAGGGCAGTCACGGGAACCGCAGCCATGCTCAAGAGCCTTTAAGCCGGAACCCACAACTACAGGAATATCATCACCGGGGAATTCATATTCGCTAAGCAAATCGCGAATTTCCATTTCAACAAGCTCAAGCAGCTCGGGGTCATCAACCATGTCTGCTTTGTTCATGAAAACAACAATGTGAGGCACGCCAACCTGACGGGCAAGCAGGATATGCTCACGAGTCTGGGGCATGGGACCGTCGGCAGCAGACACAACTAAGATAGCTCCGTCCATCTGTGCAGCACCGGTAATCATGTTTTTAACATAGTCGGCGTGACCAGGGCAGTCAACGTGGGCATAGTGACGAGTTTCAGTCTCATATTCCACGTGGGCTGTAGAAATAGTAATACCGCGCTCCTTTTCTTCGGGAGCTTTGTCAATTTCATCAAAAGCAGTCTTTTTTGCAAATCCTGATGCGGCGAGACATGTTGTAATCGCTGCAGTCAATGTCGTTTTGCCGTGGTCAACGTGACCGATAGTGCCTACGTTAACGTGGGGTTTGGTTCTTTCAAACTTTTGCTTTGCCATGCTAAAACCTCCTTAAATTTAGACAGTTAGAATTAACCTTTTTGTTTCTCAATAATTTCGGTGGCAACACTCTTTGGAACTTCTTCATAATGAGCAAACTCCATGGAGTAGGTGCCGCGTCCCTGAGTTCGTGAGCGCAGTTCGGTAGCATACCCAAACATTTCAGACAAGGGAACTTTTGAACGGATAACCTGAGAGCCCATCCGTGGCTCCATTCCTTCTATCCGACCGCGCCTACTGTTAATATCACCCATAACATCGCCCATATATTCTTCAGGAATAGTTACCTCAACCTTCATTACAGGCTCCAGCAAAATGGGGGATGCTTTAAGAACTCCGTTTTTAAACGCCATGGAACCGGCGACTTTAAAAGCCATTTCCGATGAATCCACGTCATGATAGGAACCGTCATACACTGTAACCTTTACATCTATGACCGGATATCCGGCCAATACGCCATTATTCATAGCTTCTTTTACACCGTTATCAATGGCCGGAACATACTCTCTGGGTACCACCCCGCCCACGATTTTGTTCTCGAAAAGATACCCTTCACCCGGTTGGCGTGGTTCGAGCTCAAGCCAACAGTGACCGTATTGGCCGCGGCCGCCGGACTGGCGGACAAATTTGCCCTCAGCCTTTGTTGTGCCTTTAATTGTTTCTTTATAAGCAACCTGCGGCTTACCAACATTAGCTCCTACCTTAAACTCCCTAAGCAACCGGTCAATAATTATCTCCAGGTGCAATTCACCCATGCCGGAAATAATAGTCTGCCCTGTTTCTTCGTCAGTACGAGCTCTAAAGGTAGGATCTTCTTCACTGAGCTTGCTTAACGAAAGAGACATTTTTTCCTGGTCTGCTTTAGTCTTAGGCTCGATAGCCACATCAATAACTGGCTCGGGGAAAGATATGTTTTCAAGCAGGATTGGATCTGATTCCAAACAAAGCGTATCACCTGTGGTAGTGTTCTTTAACCCAACGATGGCAGCAATATCGCCAGCGGAAAGTTCTTTAACCTCTTCCCGGTGATTAGCATGCATGCGTAAAACCCGGCCAATCCGCTCCCTTTTACCTTTAGTCGAATTATAAACATAGGAACCGCTTTCCATCGTGCCGGAATAAACTCGAATATATGTGAGCTTGCCAACATAAGGGTCTCCCATAATCTTAAAGGCCAAGGCCGAAAACGGCTCATTTACATCGGGGTTTCTGACAACCTCTTCATCAGTGCCAGGAACTAATCCGCGCATGGGAGGCAAATCCAAGGGAGAAGGCAAGTAATTAATTACAGAATCCAGCAAAGGCTGAACACCTTTGTTTTTATAGGAAGAACCGCATATGACAGGGACCACCTTAACAGCTACGGTAGCCTTGCGCAGTGCCGACCTAATCTCGTCCTCACCAATTTCTTCACCGTCAAGATAGCGGCTCATCAACTCATCATCGAAATCTGCTATAGACTCCAGCAGTCTTTCTCTGTATTCCTGAGCTAATTCCAGCAATTCCTCTGGGATTTCATTCTCATCAGTGTTCGTGCCCAAATCATCGATATAGAGTGTTGATTTCATACGGATTAAATCTATAATACCTTTGAAATTCTCTTCCACACCGATGGGGATTTGGATGGGGACAACATTTGCGTTTAATCTAAGACGCATGGACTCCAGTACACGAAAGAAATCTGCGCCTGTTATATCCATTTTGTTTACATACGCAATCCTTGGAACACCATATTTATCAGCCTGGCGCCAAACTGTTTCTGATTGAGGCTCTACGCCACCTTTAGCACAAAAAACTCCTACAGCGCCGTCCAGAACACGCAAGCTGCGCTCAACCTCTACAGTAAAATCAACGTGGCCGGGTGTGTCAATGATATTGATAGTATGATCACGCCATGAAGCAGTAGTTGCCGCAGATGTAATCGTAATTCCGCGCTCCTGTTCCTGAACCATCCAGTCCATGGTAGCAGCACCGTCATGAACCTCACCAAGCTTATGAACGCGTCCTGTATAAAACAGAATACGCTCTGTGGTAGTAGTTTTGCCGGCGTCAATATGCGCCATAATCCCAATGTTTCTTGTTTTGTCTAGGGGAGTTGTTTTTGGCATATAAGTCCCCTCCTTTCATCCAATGTGTTGCGCCAATAAGCGGCGCTACTCTTTGTTCTCGATCGTCTCCACTCCTCGACGCACA
>DLMZ01000040.1 GCA_002479415.1 Firmicutes bacterium UBA7523 | reverse complement strand
CACAAAATTCTTGACACTCCCGCCAAATATGTTAATGTGTTTACCTATGCTGCTATTGGCATGATTATGTTAACAGTGTCAGCGGTTATACTACACATAACACCGTTACCCATACCTGCGCCACGCTTCCTAACAATCACGGATATCATCTTTGTTTTCACGCTCATTACTGTTGCAGTTACACTGTATTATCCGCTATACTTCAGATACGGAACTGCTGCTATACGTACCTTCTCTGTGTTTTTTTTCCTAGCTTTCTTTTTCTTGCCGCGCATTCTAACCGAACAGTACTATGCTGGCACATTCAATATGGCAATTGATACTTTCTATGCTTTATCCGGTATTTTTACCTGGTTGCCTGTTACTCTTGCAGTTGTTTCCCTGATTGTTGTTTATTTAATCTCCATGAAATATTCGCAGCGAATTTACAGTAAAAAAGACCTGTAGTAGCAAAATCACTATATCAATAGCGGATTCGTTATCCATTTATATCTTCTTAAAATGTATGCCTTTATTATAGCTTAACCCATCCTTTAGTAAAGGTTTATTGTAAAGGCAGGTATACTGTAAAACCCGGAGACACTATGTATTATATTGCACAACGTTATGGAGTAAGCCTCCAAAGTTTTAATTAATGCTAACCCTCATATTTCTAATCCTAATGTATTATAACCAAGTGATGTATTCTGCGTACCCCCCAGGTGTACAAATTAAGCTAAATAGGGCACTCTTCCATTTAAAACAACTCAGAAAAAAGAAGCCTTAATAATTTAAATAGGCGAGGCAATTGCCGTCATTGGCCTGCCTCGCCTTTTATTACCCTTAATTCATTTCTACCGCTTTTTCCTACGTATACTTTTCCTGAGCCCAATCGCACTGCCTTACTATAGAAGTCAAGCTTAAAGAAAGTTAAAGTCTTTAATTTCCCTGTCTATTCTATGCAGGAACTAATTCTTTTTGAGCCATCCGTATCCAATGTCTGTGCTGTGCAATTGCCTCAATAAATTTTGCACTAAAATTTGCCATGTCTGTCACATTGCGAATGGTAACTACCCCCAATTCATTTACTATTTGTGCCTGGGATTGTGGAGACGCCATTGGCAAACCTTTAATCTGAGAGGCAACAAGCAAATCAACCCCCTCGTTTGTAGCTCCTATGGCCTTAGCATGTTTAAATGCTTCGTTTACAAAGTGCAGTGCATCACCGTGTCCAAGCAGCGTATCGATACATTGGCGTCCGCCGGCGATATAAACTGCATCATACATAATTGAGCCTGCTGTTTGATAGCTCTTATTAACCTCCAATTGCCGGCCGTCAACGCTTGTAAGCATCCCTTGATATTTACTGACAATTTCACAGTGGACTCCGGATCTTTTCAATGCATCCATTACCTGTGCAACCTCGGGGTAATTAAAACCGTTTTCCATAAGAATAGCAACCTTACGTGTTTTTGCCATTTTGAGTGTGTTTTGCTGACTTATAGCCGGTGATGATGCAGTAACGGGCGACCCTCCCAGTTGTGCCGGGGAATCTGAGCCTATTCCCTTGGCTATTTCAACAGCAAGCTGACCGTCCACATTATTGAACATATCTACCACACGCTGTCGTATTTGTTTATCCATAACGCCCCCAACCTCGAAATGAAAAGCATCAATAATATGCTGCTTTTCCGCTGGAGACATGCTGTTCCAGAACAGTTTCGCCTGACTGTAAAAATCCTTAAAGCTGTCACTGCGCTCACGCGTCTTTTTGCCATCGACTTTTTCCATATAGTGAATATAGCCATTCCTGGCATCCGGATAAGGACTCCCTCCCTGAAGTGAGTTTGGGAGATAACTGACACGCCCTTGATCAATTGTCATCCGATGATAACCGTCACGCTGATTATTGTGTACGGATGCTAAGGGCCGATTAATGGGGATTTCATGGAAGTTAGGGCCGCCAAGGCGAATTAATTGTGTGTCCAGGTACGAAAAGAGTCTTCCCTGCAGCAGCGGATCATTGGTAAAATCTATGCCCGGCACTACATGACCTACATGGAAAGCCACCTGTTCTGTTTCGGCAAAAAAGTTATCCACATTCCTATCCAATGTCATTTTACCAATTAATTTCACAGGGATAAGCTCTTCCGGCCAAATTTTCGTTGGATCAAGAATATCAAAATCAAAGGTGAACTCATCTTTTTCTTCAATAACCTGTATACCTAACTCATATTCCGGATAATCCCCCTTGTTAATTGCATCCCACAAGTCACGCCTGTGATAATCTGGGTCTTTTCCAGCCAATTTCTGTGACTCATCCCAAACTAATGAGTGCACACCAAGCTTTGGCTTCCAGTGGAATTTAACAAATCTGCCTTTGCCCTGCTCATTAACAAGCCTAAAAGTATTAACCCCAAATCCTTCCATCATACGGTAGCTTCGTGGTATCGCTCTGTCTGAAAGCAACCACATAATCATATGGGTTATTTCCGGGGTGTTTACAACAAAGTCCCAGAAAGTATCATGGGCTGCCGAAGCTTGGGGGATTTCATTATGCGGCTCAGGCTTAATGGAGTGGACAACATCAGGAAATTTAATCGCATCTTGAATAAAAAAAACAGGAATATTGTTGGCAACAAGGTCGTAGTTGCCCTCTTCCGTATAAAACTTCGTAGCAAAACCACGCACATCACGAACTGTGTCCGCAGATCCTCTTGATCCAACTACAGTAGAAAAGCGGACAAAAACAGGTGTCTTTTTCGCCGGATTCTGCAAAAACTTTGCTTTAGTAAGCTCGGTCATAGGCTCATAAACCTGAAAGTAACCGTGTGCCCCAAACCCACGAGCATGCACAACACGCTCCGGGATTCGCTCGTGATCAAAGTGGGTAATTTTTTCCCGGAAATGGAAGTCTTCCATTAAGGTTGGCCCACGTGAACCGGCTTTAAGGGAATCATCAGTGTGAGACAAGGGTACTGCCTGGTTAGTGGTCAATCTTTCTCCATCATGTTCAACACGAAAATTTGCCAATTGCTCTTGCTTGCCTTGCTTATCGATTGGATTTTCCGGGTTCATACCGTTCCTCCTTGAAGTTAGTTCTATACTATTTTTCCTAATAAAGGAGGTCATATACAAAGATTACAGACATTTTCCTTCTAAGAGTAATTTGAGTAAAAAACATTTATTACAAGGGATCTTTAATAGGACCCTTTCGCCTTTCATGTTGATAAGATGGCATCGTTTTTAATAACATAATATGAATGCTTACAAAACACCCTATTGCAAATAATCCTAACCTTACATAGAGTATTTTTACTAGTACTGCCGAACACAATAAAGAGGCCCATAGCAGTAAAAGTGAGCCAACCTTTGCGCTCTTTTTGACTGCTCGATAAGTTAAGTAGTCGTAAATATAATCACCAAAAATTCGATGACTAATTAACCAGTCATATAGTCTGCTGGAGCTGCGGGCAAAACAATATGAGCTCAACAGCAAGAACGGCGTTGTCGGCAATATCGGCACAAACATACCAATAAATCCCAGCGCCAATGAAATTATGCCTAGAAAGATTAGCATCAGTTTTATTAAATGCTTTGTCAAAGAAGACACCTCTTATATTTTTTTGAAGCTTAAAACAAATAGTTACTACTATTCTAAGTGGTAACTATTCTTTGCTTTGGCGAAAAATTATATACACAACACAGTCAATTCATAATCGTCCTACACTCCCACTTCCTTGTCTTTATTAGGCTCTTCCATTCTATATTCAAACACGCATTTTTTCAGCATTCCACTAGCACTGCTTTGTGTATCCTTCAAGCAATTGATATCGCCAAATACGAAAAAGCTGTCCTTAGCACGAGACACCGCAACATTCATTAAGCTCTTATTTGCATCAATAAAAAAACACCCATCTTGCTCCCCATACACCGTAGATAGTATAACAATTTTTCTTTCTGCTCCCTGAAAAGTATGTACCGTACCAACACTTATCTTTGAATGATTATCTGGCATCTGTTTTTTCAGTTCTGCTTCTATACATTTGACCTGCGCTTTAAAAGGCGTAATAATTCCTACCAGATTTTCCTTTGCATCTTTTGGATAAGCATCCACTATGAGTTTAAAATTATTTTTCAACCATTCTGCTATCTGCTCTGCTTCTAACTGATTGAATCTGCTACTGCCTTTTCTGCTTGAATACTCCGTATTAATTTGTTTGAAGCCCATTTGAGGCCAGTGCTTTATGGCAAGATTTTCGTCTTCCTTACCCTTTCCTCTCATCGGCTGAAGGTTTCCTTTGTAAACCAACATATTACAATAGTCAATAATTTCATCATAGCATCGGCGGTGCTCACTTAGGAACAGGCCTTTCTCACCAAATTTCTCATATTTACAGCACTTTGCGGCAACCTTCATTACACTTGAGCAAGAGCTGTTGAGCCCAGTTTGTTCTAATAATTCAAACTCATCTAAGGCCTGTATTGCCCCATTTGATAACGCTAATGATTTATCAAGTGCTCGATTCACACTCCATACCGGCTCTATCTGATGTACATCGCCAACAACGATAGCCCTCTTAGCTAGAGAAAAAGCCCCCGCTGCAATTTCCGGAGAAACTTGTCCTGCCTCATCAACAATAAGCAAATCGATGTAATTATATAGATAGAATTTTTTTTGTTCTCCGAATGCGAGGAACTGCCTAGGAAGCATGTAGAATGTCATGACCAAGCAAGGAGTTATCATGCTAAGCCTATTATAAAACTTGTTCAAAACATTATTAAAATTTGTGCCCTTCTGCTTTTCCGACAACTGATCCTCTCCGCTAACCCACCTGCATTCAAAATAATGTACTGACAGCCAAAACTCCACATACCTATGGTTTATATCGATTAAGTCGTTTACATAGTCAAGATCAAGCTTATATTTTTCATCTTTTTCTCCATGTAAATCAATATTGTGTTGCTTTAATAACTCCAATTCGTTGTCATATCGGATTTTTATTTTTTCAATTACAGATATTTTCTTCTTAAGGTTTGAAATTGCATTATTACACTCGGAATACAACTGGCTATATTTTTCTTTGATTTCATCAAAGCTCATATATTCGTTTATAAAGCTCTGCTCTTCGTCGTTTAGAAACAGCCTGAATTCTGTTTGTATTTTTCTTGAAAAGCTTTTTATAGCTTTCAACAGCTTATAGAAAAATGGAATCTTTTTGTAGCAACCTTCCCAATCACTAATTCTTTGGCGAATATTAGTAATCGCCGTTTGTTTTTCTTTAATTTGCAAAACCAAATTCTCCAGATATTTATCAATCGCTTCACCGTTTAAGTCGCATTCAGAGACTTCCTGAGCCAATGAAAGCAAAGTAGTTCTGCTCTTTTCGATGAGTAATAACTCTTCATGTAATTTCTCTTGGCAGGCAGTTATGTCTTTGTATTGGCTTCCAAAGTATTCGCTACAATTATGTATCAGTTTAGCCTTCGATTTTTCAATATTTTCTTTGTCTTCAACATCAGAAACAAAAAATTCGCCTTTTTGATTAGTATACTGATATCCTTTGCTCCTTGCTTCTTTCACCTTTGAAGAAGACGGGAAATAGGCAGCAAGGCTATTTACCCCCTCAATCCATCTTTCTTCCAAGTTTAATATCCCAATTCTTTTGATATTTCCGAAAGAGGAAATAATGTTTGTTACCGCCTGATTGTTCGTTGAAGAAGCCACAACAAGCGGAGGCTTTTCCCTTTTTATAGCTCTTTTAACATACATGTCTGCAACAATAGTCTGCAGTAAGGTAGTTTTTCCAGTACCCGGAGGGCCGTTTACCGCCAATATTTCACCGGTATTCATACAGTTAAAATGATTAACTGCCTCCCTTTGAGAAGGAGACAGGGGGTACTCCCCACCCATCTGTCCACAATGTATCTGCATTTTTGACAAATCATTCTTTATAAGTGTATTCGTCTTTGTTATTTGTGTTGATATAAAACTATCGTAAAGCGTTTTTGGTTGATTATCTTCCTGTAAATGATTGTATAAGTTTATAATATGGAAAGTCGAATAAACAGTTTTGTCTAGGAATACATATACATTGTTCTCAAGTTCAAAAGAATCTTTGGCATCCATATTACGTATTGAGTTATCTTCAAATGCTGATTCTGCCACAGACTCATAGAGTTCTTTAAAAAACTCCGCATAATCATACCAGGACTTGATATTTTCAATCTTGTCTACTTGGTTGCTAATAAAGCTATCTACTGCTTCAGAATCCCCAACTGCTAATTTGGGTTCAAGCATTGGCGTCAAAAACTCTCTTGGAAACCAGGGGAGTTTTTTGTCGCCATCATCAAATAGTAGTATGCCTTTCGTATTAAGAATTGCTGGGATATAAAATACGCCAGTTAGCTCCTCAATTTCATCCTGTACTTTTTTGTTTGCATTAAAAATTGTTTTAATCGTTTTAGCACAAATGATTACATTGACAAGAGATTTCTTCTTTTCTTGGTTTTCATCATCAAACGTACTTTTCTTTGCCTCGGCAAATATTTTTTTGCATGCTGTGGGGTTAATTATCCCTTGTACTATTTCTTTTCGCTCAAGTATATAATAATTATCAACCTTAAAATCAATACCCATATTGGCTTGAGCTGCAACAGCACTTCTAAAGTATCTTGTTATCTCTTTAGCTTTGCAATCCATTGTTTCTCCTCTATAAATAAGCATCAATGCATATTATCATTATTTTTTCTGTAGAATTTTTTCGTAAATACACTGTCAAAAGCGCTTGGTAAATTATTCAAAACAAAAGAAGCGATATGCACATTAATTGTAAATTTTGGCTTATCACAGATAAAACTTCACTAGGCGAAATATGAAAGCCATCTTACCTACCTATTATCCCATCTTCATTAATATCTTGATTTGTATACTCCTCCAGCACCTGTAAAGTTTTTAATAGTAACTGCTGAGTATTTCTAAGCTCATCCTCTAGTATGTCTATCCTTTGTTCTAATGACTGAGATTTATGGTGCTGATTGTTTATCTGACTCTGCTGAATCAAATTCCAGAATAAACCCACAATAATACCTCCCATAGTTTCCATTAATGTTATGTATGTATTCCTTGATCATATGAAAACGGTATAAAACTATACTAGCTCTACAGAACTTGATATTTGGTTGCTTAAGCTCTTAACACATCTACTTATGTTTTCATCCCGTTGCGATTTGAAACAAACAACGATTTCCATTCCACAAAAGGTTGCTCCTTTTGCTTCGCAAATCGCTTTCATTTGGGAGATGGCTTGTTTTCCTCCCGTCCAGTAGAAAGGTAAATGTTTAGTAACAAAACAAGCGAATTTTTTATTTTGAAGTGATGGGAGCTGATTCAAATAGGCTGCCATTACTTGCGTTAGGGAAAAGGCATGTACTGGTGCCCCGAAGACAAGTAACCTGCATTCCCGGAAAGTAT